>CAWBXQ010000002.1:0-451142 GCA_963792755.1 uncultured Ignavibacteria bacterium | reverse complement strand
AAGGCGACATAGGCGCCGAAGCCGTTGGTCGAGCCGGTCTTGTTGATCCAGGCATCGGCGCGCGGCTTTTGCGGCGGGGTCAGTTGCACCACCGGCTGCTGCTTGATCATGTCGTTGGAATTGCCTTTCAGCAGCGTCTCCAGACCGGCGGGCCAGGCATATTGCTCCCAGATCAGATCCTGGGTCATCGCGCCCACCTTGAAATAACCGGTGTGGGTGGCGGCGATTGCCTGCTGCAGCTTTGCGTCCAGCTTGATCATGTTCATGTTGGCCCGCACGACGCGGATCATGTCGGTAGCGGTGGATTTGACGCCATAGGCCTCGGCGGAGAGGATGGCTTCGCTCATCCGCGCCGGGAACATCCGCCCTGGTATAGCCTTGCGCATAGTCCGCCATCCGCGCGGCGGGCACATGGATGAATGTGCCGGTCAGTCCCAGGGCGGGGAAAACCCGGCCTTCCATCAAAGCCGCATAATCCTTGTGCATCGCCCGCGCCGTGATGACGCCCAGCATGCCGATGCTGGGATTGGCGTAGGTGCGGGCCGTGCCGGCCTTGTAGAGCGGCTTCCAATTTTCAAAATAGGCCATCATCCGGGCGTCGGTCTTGACGTCGTCCGGAATTTGCAGCGCAACGCCGCCGGCGGTGTGGGTGCCCAGGTTGATCAGCGCGACATCGCCGAATGGCGTGCCTTGCAACGACGGCAGATATTTATCGGCCTTGTCCGACAGCGCGAGCTGGCCGTCCACCGCCGCCCAGCTTGTCAGGGTCACCAGGAATGTCTTGCTGATCGATCCCAGCTCGAACATCGTGGCCGGAGTGACCGGCTTGCTTCTGTCCTTGGACGCCACGCCGTAGTCGAAGACATAGGTGTTTCCGCCGGTCGTCACGCCGACCGCCATGCCGGGGATGTTATACTTTTCCATCATCGGCCGGACTGCCGCATCGACAACCGCTTTGACTTCGTTGTCCGCCGCACGGCTGGGCGTCGACACACAGGGTCGGCAAGACATGCGGCGATCAGTATTGCTGTTTTCGTGGATGTCATGGCGTTGCCCCGCGCTGTCCGTTCGCCGCGCATCGGTGATATTCCGGATAATGCTGCCATTACAACCGCATATCGGGGCAGAGATTGTGGTCCCAGGGCCGTTTTGGTTGCCTGTCGGGGCTATATTGCGTATGCTTAATGTTGATCAAAATACTCTGATTTGTGGAGCCGCCGTGACCGAGACGCTTGCGATCAAGGAAAAGCCTTCGGCCATCGGCCGGATGGCGCACAATCTGGTGCCGGCCGTTTGCGATGTCTCCGTCACCAATCTGTGCAATGCGACCTGCAATTTCTGCTCCTATGCCCATGACAAGGGCATCGTGAAGGACAAACGCTGGATCGACCGCGACAGGCTCAAGGACGCGATGGCCATCCTGCATCGGCGGGGGCGTGCGCTACATCAATTACCAGGGCGGCGAGCCCCTGCTGCATCCCAAGATCGACTTGCTGGTGCTCAATGCGCGGCCGGCCGGGCTTCAGCCCGGTACCATCACCAATGGCTGGCTGCTGCCGGAAAAACTCGAGCGCGTCGTCAAGGCGGGGCTGGGCACGCTTCTGGTGTCGCTGGACAGCGATTTCGTCGCCAAGCACGAAGAAAATCGCGGCCTGAAGGGCGTGTGCGAGCGCATCCGCAAAGGGCGTGAAGATCGCCCGCGACAATGGCGTGACCGCCATATCGGTCGTCACGGTCAATCATCTGGTGAATTTCGAGAAGCTGCCCGACCTCTTGAAGGATCTGGAATTCGAACGTGGTGAAGTTTTTCCTATCCGCGCAAGGAGCCGTTCGGGGTCCTCGTCGCTGGTCTATAGCGACGATTGCGACCTGGTCGATTACACGCCGGAGCAGCTGATCGCGGCGATGGAATTGATCAAGGCGATGAAATCGAAATTCCCGGTGATGAACCCGTCGGCGACCCTGGAAGACGTCAAGGAGGTCTGCCCGCGGCGAAGAACAGCTGATCGGCTGTGTCGGCGGCCACAAATATTTCTATCTGGACTCGAACCTGGGAATATCTGGCGCTGCGAAGCCCTGGCACGAACCGCTGGGTTCGGTGTTCGATCTGGACACCATCGCGGACCGGCGCGACCGCTGCACCGCCTGCATCCAGAATTGCTATCGCGACACCAGCACCTTGATGCATGCCGGCGTGGCCGTGCCCCCGCGATGGTCGATGCCTCGCATGGACGGTTGGGCAAGGCGGCGGGCCATATCTTCCAGCGCAGCGTGGCGCAGTCGCTGCGTTCGGTGATCGAGGAAGCGGGGATCATCCGGCGGCTCGCCCGTCAAGGATCATCGCAAAAAGCGGTGGCGCAGCATTTGCCGCCCGAGAAGATCGCGGCCGAGAGAGGAAGATACCGGCACGACCGCGTGCGATCCTGACATGGCGGGGGAATGAACTACCGTCCAGGCTTCGACAATTTCTGATCGCCGGGCTGATCTGCGGATCGTGCCTCGCGCCAGCTACAGCTTTCGGCCAGATGGCTTTCGGTCAAATGCCGGCGGCGCCCTTCATGCTGCCTTGTTCGCCATATGAACCGCTGCCGTCTCCACCGCTTCAGACCGGAAGACTTTCGCCGGGCACGCGCCAGGCAGTGCAAAACGCCCTTGGCGATGCGGCGCAAGGCAAGCGCAAGGCCGCGGATGCGGAGCGGGTTATCGCGGCGGCGCAGCGTGTCGCGGATCGCGGGCGCGAAGCGGCCCGCAAGACCGAGGCGGGGCAGCGCGGCTATGGGACGCTGAGCCTTTCATTCGATGGCCGGCGCTGTCGCTATAGCGGTGAAGTCGCGCGCAGGCGCGCCACCGGCACGGGCGTGATGGTCTGCGATGTCCGCAGGCTGGAAGGCGCGTTTCGGGGCGGCCGGCCGGAAGGCTTGGTCGTCGAACAAACACCCCGGACCGGTTTCATCGGCGAATATCGCAACGGCAATCGCAACGGGTTGGGCGGCGATTACCGCATCGGCGAATATGACGCCTATGAAGGCGAATACCGGGATGGGGTGCGCATCCGGATTTGGCGTCGAGCGCGACAAGGACGGCGGTACCGGCCGCTATGGCGTCTATGTCGATCCGCGCGATGTGCGCCGCCGGGTGAACATCGAATTGTCCGGCGTGCAGAATTTCCGCACCACCCATTGGGCGGGCCAAGTTCTCCGGGGCCATGCGGGCCCCTAGGATCGCCTGCACCCTGATCAAGGGCGCGCTGCTCGAAGGCAGGCGCGCTGGATGGGTTGGGCGCGAAGTTCGACGCCCGGGGCCGCGTCATCGAGCAGGGCCAATATGCGGTGGGAATTTTGCAGGGCGGCGGTCCGCCCTGCTGACGATCCACGCGGGAATGAAGTTCCTCCCCGCCGTTCTCTTCCCGATAGCGGGAGGCATTTCATGAAACCCATGGCCATTCTGGGCATCGTATTGATCATCGGCGGCATCGCCGGGCTTTTCTTCAACGCGGCATCAGCTGGACCGAGACCAAGCCGCTGGTGAAAGCCGGCCCGATCGAGATCAATCACGACGAGGATCATACGGTGTGGATTCCCACGGCCGCGGGCGTGATTTCGGTGATCGCGGGCCTTGGCCTGGTGATGGTCAGCCGGAAGGTGTGACGCCGGCTTAATTCTTCAGTTTCGCCAGTGCGTCGAGGTCCGCCTTGATGGCCCGGGCCGCGCGGCGCTCGGCATTGCGGAAATGCCGGACGATGTCGCGGCCACGATTGGTGAGCGCGGCGCCGCCGCCCGCCTTGCCGCCGGTGCGCCGTTCCAGCACAGCGCCGCCGAAAATCTTTTGCATATCCTGCAGCAGCAACCAGGGCACGGCGATAGCTGAGCTTCATCTTGGACGCGGCGGCACGGATCGCACCCGTCTCCTCGATCAATTCCAGCAGACGCGCCTTCCCCGGCCCGAGATTGCCGGCATCGCCAATCGGTAGTCTGAGAAAAAGCCCCGCCATGCGGCGCATCCTGACGCGGAGGAGCACGGCACGGGCAAGGGTTTTGCACTTGTCCGGAATTGTGATATTCGATCTGGCTATCACGATAGACAGAGGGTCCCGATGACGAAATTTCTGCGCGCCCTGGCCGCTTCCTTGCTGCTGGCGCTGGCGCCGCTGCCGGCCTTTGCCGCCGATGTCACGGTGTTCGGCGCGGCCTCGCTTTCCGATGCCTTGAAGGACGTTGCCGCGCTCTACGAAAAACAGAGCGGCAAGCAGGTGGCGGTATCGCTGGCCGCGTCTTCGGTCCTGGCGCGCCAGATCGAGGCGTCGGGCGGCGCGGACGTCTTCATCTCGGCCGACCTGGACTGGATGGACTATCTCGACGACAAGGGCCTGATCCAGCACGACACGCGCGAAAATCTTTTGGGCAACAGGCTGGTGCTGGTGGCAGGCAAGGATGTCGGCACCGACATCGCGATCGCACCGCATTTCGATCTGGCGGGGGCGCTCAAGGGCGGGCGTCTTGCCATGGCCGATCCGGATCCGGTTCCGGCGGGCAGATATGGCCGCACCGCGTTGATTTCGCTGGGCGTCTGGACCGGTGTGGTCAATCGCGTGGTGAATGCCGAGAATGTGCGTGTGGCGTTGGCCTATGTCTCGCGTGGGGAAGCGCCGCTCGGCATCGTCTATCGAGACTCATGCTGAGGTACAAGAACGTGAAAGTGGTGGGCGTGTTTCCGGAAAACAGCCATCAGCCGATCCGGTATCCGGCCGCGCTGGTCAAGGATGCAAAGCCGGAAGCGCGGACATTCCTGGCCTATCTGGCGTCGCCGGGGGCGCGCGCGATTTTCGAGAAGGACGGATTTACCTTTCTGGCCAAAAAGACACCCTTCTACCGAGTGCCGCGAAAACACATTCGGCCGGCAATATCGGGCCATTTTGCAATCCCGGTTGCCTGACCGGCGATTGGAAACTAAGACGCATTTCGGATTTCAGGGCCGGACTTGAGGGGACGATATGAAACCGATTTTTCTGCTGAGCGCCGCCATGATGGCAGCTGCCGCGCCTTCCGCCTTTGCCGCAGATGACGGCGCCGTAATGAAGCGGCTCGATCAGATGCAGAAGATGATCGAGGCGCAGCAGAAGCAGATCGAATTGCAGAAAAAGGAAATCAACGGCCTCAATCGCGCGCTGGGCCGCAAGAGCATCGCGGCGCCCGAGCCGGTTGCGGCCCCCGTTCCCGCAGCGCCCGTGGCACCGCCGCCAGTGGTGGAGACGTGGCTGCAGCAACAGGACCAGAAGATCGACGATGTGGTGGCGAAATTCGCCGCCGAACAGGATGCGCGCCGCTTGGCCGTCCAGGAGGCGCCCCTGGCCGAGCGTCAGCAATGGCCGGCTCCAGATCGCTTCCGCCGACGGCCGCTTCTTCAGCGCGCGCTGCGCCTGACGGCGCAATATGACCTGGGTTACTACATGCAAGGCGCCCGGGCGCGCACCCTCCCGCTGGGGTCCCGACTCTTCCAGCGGCGGCAATTTCCGCCGTGCCCAGATCGGCCTTCAGGGCAAATTGTTCGGCGACTGGTCCTATTTCGTCAATATCGATTACGGCTCGGGCGACCGGTTATGATTACTGCCCACAAAATCGGAATATGAAATAGCAAGTTAAGTGCAACAGCACTTCCGAGACCTCCGCTAAATCACATGCGGCAATTGCTATTTCAGTGAAAACCAATTTGGATATCGTGTCCATTTAGGATACCAGTCGCGGCAGCATTGTGCAAGATCTTTACCAGTAACAACACCAAGCCGGGCTGCAATTACCTGCATAAAGATTGCCATAATCTTGCCATAGCAACGACCCAAAGTAATTCGTATTTATATTGAGCACCGCCCATAAGATCTGTTCCCCAGTTACCTGGGTCCATGTATCCAACGCTCACAAGTAATGCCGGACCAACAAATGCTTTCCAATGTTTCCAAAATCCTGCAGTATGATGAGGAACTTTAACAGTACCGTGGACTCCTTCCAAAGAAAGGTGATTGCCCTCGGTAGATCCTTAACTCTCCTTTTACAAACCCGGAGGATTGTCTTTCAACTCTTTTTCAATGCTTTTCATAATTCCTTAACAAATTATTTTTCTTCAACAAAAATGTTTGATGCTATTGTGCTGCTTATAATTATTTCTTTATCATCAATCTTAATTAACATTGATTTGTCGAAATCGAAAATATCTTTTACTAATATTTTTTTATTCAGGTCAATTCCTATCTTGGAAATATATTTCAGGAAATCACTATCAAAATCATTTACTCTTGTTACAATACCCGGTTTTATCTTTTTGAAGTTTTATTAATGGAATTGATTTTTTTTGTTTCGGTATAGAGCCATCTTTCGCGGGAATCGGATCTCCATGCGGATCGAATTCCGGAAAGTCGAGCATCTCTTCCATTTTACTTATCAATTCATCTGAAGCAGAATGCTCAAGACGGTTCGCCTCGTCATGAACTTTATCCCATGGCATTCCGATTATCTGATGTAAAAACAATTCCCATATCCTGTGTCTTCTTACCATGTTCTTTGCATATTCCTCACCATTATCGGTTAAATTTACTCCTTTATACTTTTCATAATAGATGTAGCCGTCCTTAGCCAGTTTTTTTGACATGTCTGTCACTGCAGCATTTGAGATAGAAAGCTTTTCTGCAATAAGGTTTGCTTTTATAGTACCGTCTGTATCACGGTATTTATAAATAGTGCTTAAATAGTCTTCTTTTGATATGTTTTGCATATTTTAAGTGAATTTGCGGAATGAATTTAAGCAAGCTTAAATTAGAAATCAAGCTTGTGTAAATTGGTGGGGCTTAATTATTAATCTGCGATAATGAACAAGATGAAGGATAAATCGATCCTCTATTTTAATAAAGTCATCTTTTTTGTTTGAATAGTTTCCTTACCTGCCATATTAACTCCTGTTAATCTGTAAAAGTATACACCCGAAGGAAGGTCATCTGCATTAAAAGTATACTCATAAGAACCAGCTTGTTGATTCTTATTAACAAGAGAAGATACTTCTTTACCAAGTATGTTATAAACTTTTAGTTTTACAAACGCTACTTCAGGGAGGTAATATTTTATTTTAGTCGAAGGATTGAACGGATTAGGATAATTCTGTGCAAGAGAATATTCAGATGGAGTTTCACTAACAGGTTTAACATTTGTTACTGATGTAAGATCATTATAATTAATATGCGCCGACTGGTAAACAGTTTTAGCAGATGAGCTTTGAATAAAAACCACTACACTTGTATTCTCAGGAATAATACCGTTTCCAATTGTAATATCTTTTGCAACATTTTTTGTCTCCCCCATATTTATTGTAAAAGATTCTCCTGCCGGAGAAGTAACCATTTTTCTCATTACATTCCTATTATTCAATACCCCGTTTCCTCCCTGGTAATTAGTATTCTCTACCAGGATAAAATTAATTACGAGATCATTATCTGCAACACCGCCGCTTTTTAAAATCTCAGCATTAATTTGCATATTAGCACTATTAGTTACGGAACCGGTAAGTGTAATTTTAAAGGACTTTCTTCGGTAACCAATCCATCAAGCGTTGAAGCCCATGAGTTATAACTGTTCGGCTGCTTTATCCCATCGAAAAAGACTGTGGGGGTTGAGCCAGGCTTATTATAGTAGACATCTCTTCCATCAGAATCAGATCTATTATACAGATAAAGCTGATCACCTGGAGATGGATAAAGCATATGATAAAATATATAGTTTATTTTGTCAGCGTTAGAACTGTTTTGGTTATAAGAATCCAAAGTACTATGTGCAGGCGGACAATGTCGGACAATCAGAATTCGTAAAAAGCTCCACCAAAACAAATCTTTGTTCCTGTGAAAATATTAATGTAGAAAACAAAAAAACGAAACACAGGGTTTTTATAAACATTTGCATTTTACTCTCCATATTATTTATATCTGGCTAAGTATTGAAAGTCTGAGCCCCTCAAAAGGCTGAATATATCTGCATACACCATTTGAGCAAATAGTCCCTCCTCTTTCTCTTCCATAAGAAATTGTAATAACATGCGATTGCATTAAACGGTATCCGAGTTCACCAGATACCCAATTACTTCTTCCCGAAACGTCTTTCCTTGTTGTTGTATATTCTATCCGAATGCTTGCTGTTAAACTGGAATAAAAAGAATTAATAAAAGTTATTAGGTGATTAAAAAATTTATCTTCTGTTACATTATACTTTTCACTTACCCATTCATGTTCAGATTGAAATGTTAAAGAATAATTTTGTGAAAAAGAGTGTTGAACCTGAAATGGGACTATTATTGAACGCGTTACAGTACTGCTTTTATCTGATGAAAACTCATTGAAAAAAGTATATTGGCGGAAAGCAAAGGCAAGTCTTACAGCAGAAGAAACATCATAATAATGTTCACCTTCCATGAACAATTCATAATAAGGAAAAAATTCTTTATTAAAAGAGGGGAGAAAGTTTCCGCTTCTTTTTACGCGCTTAAAAGTAAATCCATCATTATTTAACTGGTAGCTGTCATGAATGCTGGCTAAACTTGTATTAAAATTCAGAGTAGTATTTTCATCCAGTGAAAAAAACGCATCGAGTTGTAAACCGACCTCATCATTAAAATTTACCTGATGAAGCTGTCTGGTAAGCAAAGTGTAAGAATATTCTTTTTGAACAATCGGCGGATTCTGGAAAGGAAGCATTCTTGTCGGGCGTGTGAGATCATCTCTTCCATAAGGGTCAAGAATATCGTAGCTATAATTTTTATAGTCCAACGTCAATCCATAGCCATCACCCAAATAAGAAATCGCTCCATACAACCCCCAGCCTGTGGAATTGGTTTTATCCTCAACTACGTCTGTTCTTTTTTGCGACCAATCTAAGTATGTCGAAATCTTATCGAGATTTAATGAAAAATATAATTCAGGTATTTCTGCTTTAATATTTTTTGGGGGAACTCCGGAATTTTCGGCTCCCTGCGGAAGATCACCTTCTGCATAGATATAAGAAAATCCAAACAACATATCATCTAGCGGCTTCAGCTCGATGTTTCCACCTCTTATTTTATATATCTCATGTCTTACAATATTAACTGAATCTCTGAAGTCTATTGTTCCCCCAAGCAGAGTGACACTAAAAAGTTTGGGACTGTACTTCATTTGCACTCCGTCCATCCAGGTATCGTAAGCAAGTCCACGATTCTCAAAAAGATTTAATGCAAGACCTCTTCCGAACAAAGCTGAAGAATTACCTGCGCGCAGATAAATATCATCTTTGTTGTATTCAATAAATCTTCTGCTAATGCCCTGGAATGGTTCTCCTATTTCAGGTGGATCATCATAAAGCAAACGAAAACCTACCGTAAATGATTCCGGTAAGGCGATTCTTACATCAGTTAAATTTTCAAAATATTTTTGTTTAGTGTTAATGCTTCCCAAAGTTCTCTCTCCATCTCCATATCTTAAAAAATTGGAAACAGAAGGAACAACACTCTGAGCAATTATATTTTTATTAATAAGCAGCATCATTATGCAAAAAAATATTTTGTTTTTAATCACTTTGCCCCGGGAGCAGTTTCTGAATTTCTTTCTCTAAGTTTATTTCATCACCGGGAAGATAACCAACACTTTTGTACACGATTTCCCCCTCTTTATTAAATAATAAAGAATAGGGAATCGACTGACCGTTTAACTTTTGAAGGAGCTGGCTGTTGGGATCGAGTGCAACCGGAAAATTTATTCTCTGTGATGAAATGTATGCTCTTACTTTTGAAACACTTTTGGGAGAGTCCTGGTTAATGCTGAGAATCGTGAAACCTTTATTTTTATATTTTTTGTAAACATCTTTTAACACTCTCATTTCAACTTTGCAAGGCTCACACCATAAAGCCCAAAAACTTACAAGGAGCGGACCTTTATTATAAAGCTCGGAAAGTTCTACTTGTTTATTATCTACTGTAGTAACAGAAAAGTTTATTTTTTCCTGCGCCAGAAGAGAAAAAGAAAGTATAAAGAAAATAAATGTTGTATTTAACAAAGAAAATCGCACAATACTCCTGACATTATTTTTGGCTGATTTTTTAATACAGGATATTAAAAAAAAGAAAGGAAGTTATCACGATTTTATAACTTTTGCGAAAAATATATTTATCCCCCCAGCATTAAACTATAGGAAAAAATCTTCTGAAGGGTTAAAATTAAAAACTTTTATGCTGCAGTCACCATTCCTGCAACCTGTCACCATTCCTGCAACCTGTCGCGCAACCTTCTGATTGAATTCGAACGTAAGGTTTTTGTAATTAACAAGATCAACTATAGTTCCTATTAAACATAAACCGCCGGTAAAAACATAAAGTAATCCCATACCGATTTGATCGACAATAAACCTCTGGATACCGGCAACTCCGAGAAAACCAACGAGCGTAAGTAAAAGAATCATCTGGGGATCTTTTCTTCTCGAACTATAAATTACTGCAAACTGCCGTACTTGTTCGTCGCTCATGTTTTTAACTAATCCCTGTATATAAATTAATTCTTCGTTCTCTACGTTTGGCAAAAGTTGAAGAAGGTTTGGCATAATAAGCTCCTTTTAATAAGAAAGATTTTCTTCGGAATATTTTATGCTGTTTTTTATAAGCGTAAATATCCTGTGAAGAATAATAATAAGTGCAAATCCTCCGAGAGGATGTGCATGAAAAGATTTTGTGAATTCAAAATTTAAAAGATAATGTATCGATCTCCCAAGTCCGCAGCCCGGACAAAAATCTATCCCAAGGTTATGAAACGGGCAAAAGGTAAAATGGGTAGAATCTGCATTGATGAAAGCTAAAAATATAAGTGCCATTACCCAGATATATCCTTCCAACGGCATAGAAACCAACAATATTTTCAGTCTTCTGATCATACAAACAAAAATTACTTTAAATAGGTATGCATGTCAATTAGTTATTGATAAACGGTCGCGGGTTAAATAATGATAATGCTCAGGATAATGGAAATCCGCTACTTTGGGTTACATTTTTTGCCTGCTGCAGATGTCTTAAATTATGATAGGCAATGATCATCAGGCTGTCCCCGATATTATATTTAACATACTTTGCAAATGGTGAAGTGATTTTTTCTTTTAGCTTTGACATGTCCATCCTGGATACCAGATCTATTAGTTCATTATTCTGATAGAGAAAATCTTTAACAATACTTTCTTTAACAACGCTTCCGATCGGATTAAATAAGCCGGGAGTTTTGGTTTTCCTTTTATTTTCCGGCTTCATAGATTTCATAACAATCTTTCCCATTAAACTATGCGTATACTTTACAGGTTTATTTTTGATTCCCTTTAAAACAAATTTTTGATAATGAGGAATATACTCGCTGTTTGTTCTCATCAAATGTTCGAAACACTCACCTACACTCCATTGCTTATCGGAAGGTCTCCAGTTAAGCTGGTCAGGAGAGAGTTTTAAGAATTCTTTGGTTTGCTCATAAACTTTTACTGTAACACCCAGAAAACTATCTATTAAATCTTTTGTTGTCATATCTCAGGAAAATGTAAATGTAGAACCGATATTATTTAATCCTACTTTAATATTATATTTTTCATAGGAATTCATAAGCCAGGTAAGAGGCTCATCGATTGGCTCAACTCCTTGTTTAAAAGTATTGCAATGCATAGGAATAAAATATTCAGCACTAATTTGTTCCGAAGCCATTATTAATGCTTCCTCAGGATTACAATGGTTGGCTCTCCACGGGTTATAGGCTCCAATTGGCATCATTGCAATATCGACAGGCTTTGACAAAACTTTTTCCAGTTTTTTAGAGAGAGCCATATCTCCACCGAAAAGAATTCTCTTACCGTTCTTTTCAAGCAAGTAGGCATTGTAGCTTCTTCCCTCGACCATATATCCCCTTGAACGATCTTTTTCCCAGGGAAATCTCCACCCGAAATGTTTTACTTCAAGAGCTTTAAATCTTATTCCTAATAATTCTTTCTCTTCCCCCCAATCGAGTTCATTTAAAGATTTCCATCCAAGATCCGCAACCACATCACTTGTGTTGTAAGCTGTAATGCAATCAATCATTCCTGGAAATTTGTCTGTAAGATTAAGAAGAGTTTTATAATCCATATGATCCATATGTGCATGAGAAAGCAATACTAGATCAGGTTTGGGAATTTCATCAAATTCAAGAGCGGGAAGAGAGTATCGGTTCGGTCCAAAGACAAGACCCAAAAAGTATACACCAATCCTTTCAAACAGAACAGGATCAGTAAGAATGATCGTGCCAAAAAAATTAATTAACATTGTTGAATGCCCGATCCATGCTATGTTGATCTCAGTATCTTTCCATAATTCCGGAGCCGGTTTTGTTTTGGCTTCAACAGGTTTGGTTTTCCCAAATGACTGAACACGATTAAAGAAGAAAGGAGGAAGCAAAATAGTGCTAACAAGGACAGCTAAGCTTCTCTTTATAAAATTTCTTCTTCTAATTTTAATCCTCAGGGGGTAAATATTAATCGATCGAATGTAATTATAGAGCCAATAAATTGGATAACACAACTAATGTCATTCCCGTGAAAACGGGAATCTAATAATTTAAATAGATTCCCACTTTCGTGGGAATGACAAATTCATTTTATACTGTCTGAAGTACTTCTCCCTTTTTCTTTTCTATTGCACCGATTAATGCTTTGAAAGCATCGGCAAAAAGAACAACACCATCATCGGTAAGTTTTCTTGTAACTGCCTCAAAATCGATTCCGAGATTAGCAACTTTTTTCATTTGATCTTTCGCAGTACTGAGATTAGTTTCAATTCTGTAAGCAGGATTACCGTGATCTCTGTATGCATCAAGTGTTGCGGGGGGAAGCGTGTTCACTGTATCATTACCAATTAATTCTTCAACATAAAGAACATCTGAATACTCAGGATTTTTCGTGCTTGTACTTGCCCAGAGAAGTCTTTGCTTCTTGGCTCCGGCATTTTCAAGTTTTTTAAATCTTTCCGAACTGAATAATTCTTTAGCAGTTTGATATACAAGTTTTGCATTTGCAATTGCAATTTTACCTTCCAGATCTTTATTGCCTTTTGCCTGAAGCTGCTTGTCAACAGCAGTGTCAATCCGGCTAATAAAGAAGCTTGCAACCGAAGCAATATTTTTAATTGATTCTCCATTTTTAACTCTATCTTCGAGTCCGCTAATGTAAGCGTCCACGACCTGCTCATAAACTGTTGGAGAAAAAATAAGAGTTACATTTATGCAAACTCCTTTGGAAATCATTTTACGAATTGCGGGAAGACCTTCCTGTGTTGCTGGAATTTTTATCATTACGTTCGGTCTGTTGACTTTGGCATGCAGTCTCGTTGCTTCTGCTATTGTTGCGTCCGTATCATAAGCAAGATCTGGCGAGACTTCTATACTTACAAAACCATCGTAACTGTTTGTTTTATCATAAACAATTCTTAATACATCAGTTGCATCCTGAATATCTTTTACAGCGAGAGTTTCAAAAAGATCACCAGCACTTATATCAGGATTACCGGAAAGGATTTGTTTTATCTCTTCATCATAAGCGTGTCCCTTCGCCATAGCTTTTTGAAAGATCGATGGGTTTGAAGTAACACCTTTTAAACCGTCTTCATCGCGCAGTTTTTTCAATTCTCCCTTTATAAGCATATCGCGGCTGATATTATCAAGCCATACGCTCTGTCCGAATTTTTCAAGTTCAATCAATGGGTTTTTCATTTTATACTCCGTTTATTCTCATAACTAAGTTTAATTTAATAAAGTAAATATAAGGCAAAAATACAATTGAAATAAGGATAAAATGGGGGTTTGATTGGCAAAGAGCTTAACCTTCCCCAATTTTTAATTTTCTCGGCTCATTTACTTTCTTATGAAGCCAGTAAATTGCGGCTAAAGAAATTAAAGTATAAATTAAAAAAACGGGTACATAACCGATAATTGTTATCAGGAATCCTCCCAAAATGCCGAACAATATTGTGGGTGCAGTAACAGTGTTAAGAAGGCTCACATAAATCGGTCTCTCCCGTTCGCTGCACATTTCAACTACTAATGCTAATCTCGATATTCCCTGCAAAGCGAGTGAACATCCGGTAAAGAAAAAAACAACTCCGAAGGCGAGAATGTTATTTGCAAAAACCGCACTAAGACTTGCAGCCGCAGATGCAGCAGCAAGTATAAGTATATTAATTTTATGTCCAAAGTAATCGGCTAAATAACCGAAGATGAAATTTCCCAAAAGTTGTCCCGCCATAAGTATAATTGTAAAAGCTCCGGCGTATGCTGTGGGCAGATTAAATTTTGTTACTGCATACACTGCATAAAATGAAGATGCGGTAAGAGACATTAACACTAATGCATCTGCAAGAAGATAATTTTTGAAATCTTTATTTCTTCTTAAAATTTCTTTCGATTGCGATATTACTTCTTTGAATGAAACCTGCTTACTATCGGCAGGTGTTTCAGAAGATTCCTCGACACTGTTTAAAAAATAAAATGATACCATCGTAAAAATAAAGCAGAGCAGGAAGAGCAAAGCAAAATTATCGGGATATAAAACAGATGATAATATGACCGACACAAGATAACCTCCCATTAAACCGAGTGCTGAGCCAAGCATCCATCTGAGCGCGAGAAGCCTGCCTCTTAATTTAACCGGGGTTGTTTTGGAAAAGAAGTGAAACCATGTGGGACCAGAAGTGCTTCCGGCTATTGTTGTAGTAAAAATAAGAAGAAGCATTAGTGGAACAGAAACTGAGACTTCGAGATTTCCCAGGAATAAAAAACATACTGCGCTTAGAATAAGAAACTGGAAACGGTACAATAATCCTGTGCCTAAAACAGCAGGTTTTATTTTTTTCCTGTTATGAAAAAATCTTATAAAAATAAGCTGCGGCATATTTAATCCCAGGTACCAGAGGACAGATACAGAACCGATTGCAACTGCATTTCCACCAATTCTTTGAATGAAAACAGGAAGCACCGTGCTTACAGAAATAAAACTCGTAGCAAATAAGAAAATAGAGCCGTCTATTGTATGCATTAATATATTGCGGCGAAGGAGAGGAGAATTGTATTCGGAAAATTTATTTAGCTGGAAATACCTGACAAGCATTCTTCGGTAATATTATTTGTATAAAATGACACGCCAAATATAATTATTAATAGTGGTCACGTTCTGTTGAGACGTTGGGCTTCTACGAAGTTCTTAATTCTTCTAAGAATTAGATCTCCTTCCCGACAAATTCGCATATTCCTGTCCAGAGTCCAACTAATTTTAATATTGAACAAATGCATTTATTTACAACTATTTGGATTAAGATACTTGTATTTTTTACTTAAAAAGGAGTAAGTATTCCCTTTTAAAATGATATGGGTATAAAAAACACTGGCATTTTATTTGCGAAACTATCAAAAAACTTCGGAGTCTGGTAGAATGGTAAAGAATCAAAACGCTTCTAACATATTATCAAATAAGGATAAACTCAGGAACAATGAGTTGTTTGGGAATTCGGGTATCTCCGATCTAGATTTTGATAAGCTGGAATTCAAACTGATTGACTTGGAAAGTGGTGAAATTCTTTTTCGTCAGGAAGACCCTGCAAACTCAATTTACATGGTTATTGAAGGAGAAATCCACCTGATAAAAAAGCAAAGCTTTGGAAAGACTCAAACCATTCTATCGAAAAATACTTTTTTAGGTCACGAAGAATACTTCCTCAAAACTAACAGAAATTCAATTGCAATTGCGCTTAAGGATTCGCTCGTGGCAGAGTTGTCGAAAGAAAATATTGAAATGATTCTTTCACAGCAAAATTCTGTTTTAAATAATATTAAAAATTCAATGCTTGCTCTCGACATGGTGAGCATAAATAAATTTGAAAATGTTATAGATGAATTAACTGATAGACCTGAAAAAAAAAATTCTATTCTACCTATGGAATTAAAAACTAATAATAACAAAAAACCTTTATCTACCCCAAAAGATAAACCTGACATTATTGCGTCTCCAACGCCAGATTATAATAAAATTGATTCCAAAGAAATCGAATCAGGAATTATTGAAATCATTTCAAAATTAAATGAAGACTTAGCTTTATTAGAGAAAGAAAAAAATAAAATACAGTCGGCTCTATCAGCTTATGGAACTGATAACAAGAGATTGTTAGATGAAATAGAGAAACATAGAAAACAAGAGAGCAAGTATGTTAATCTGGACAAGGAGAAGAATGAAATTTTAGGTTGGCAAAGTTATAAAATTATTGAATTGGAAAAAGAAGTAGACAAGTTAAAAGAATTTAACTCAGAGTATAAAGGAAAGATTGACTCCCTAGCAAGACAGGAAGCCAAAAACAGGGTTAATACCCAAAGGCTGGAATCTGAATTACAAAAGAAGAATAGTGCTATAACTGAACTTGAAAGTACTCTTGAAGAAAATAAAAAGACAATCTCAAATCTTGATGAAATCTATTCAAAGCTTTTGCAAGAGGACAAAAATCAAGATCAATTAATCAAAGCACACGAAGAAAATCTTAAAAGTACAACTGGAAAGATTGAAGCACTAACAAGTGAGTTGGCTGAAAAAGAAATTAATTTAAATGAACTTATTGAAGATATATCAAATAAAAATAACATCATTTCTGAACAAAATGATGTTTTAAATAAACTTAAGGTCGAAACCGATGAACATCGTCTTTCCCTTAATAAAAAGGACGAGGAGATAGGGAGTATATCATCCAAGTTAAAAGGGTTGGAAAACCAGCTCAACGGTCAAAAAGAAAAAGAAAAAACTAAAGACGAATTTATCTTAAACCAGTCTCATAAAATAGCAGAATATGAAGAGACATTAAAGAATTCAGAAAAAGAATCAATCCGGAAAGAAGAAATCATAGACAAGTTTATTGAAGACATTGGTGAATTTGCCAGAGATGTATGGCATGATCAAAATGAAATTAATAGACAGGAAGTTATAATAGACAAGTTTATTGGAGACATTGGTGAGTTTGCCAGAGATGTATGGCATGATCAAAATGAAATTAATAGACAGGAAGTTATCACAAACAAGTTTATTGAAGACATCGGTGAGTTTGCTAAAGGTGTATGGCATAAACAAAATGAAATTAATACGCAAGCAGACACAATAAACAAATTAAACAAAGATATAGCAGAATTAAGGAAATCGTCTGAAAACCTTTTAAATAATGAAAATAATTCAAAAGAAAAAATATCCGATCTTCAATCGCAGCTTAATCAAACTAAAAACGAATTGGCATTAATATCAGAAGATGCAAAAAACAAAACTTCCGAAATTGAAGTTAAGAAAAAAGAAAACACAGAATTTAATTCCAAACTTACAAGATTTCAAGAAGAGATAAGAGAGTTAAATACAACTCTACAAGGCAGGAACGATCAGATTAATAATCTTGAGAATGAAGTTGCACAATCAAAAAATAATTCGATCGCCCATTCCGAATTTCAAAACTTAAAAGAGAATTTGGATTCAGTAACAAGTCAGCTTTCACAAAAGGATAAAGAAAACTTTGAATTAAATAATGAAAAAGCCGATCTCTTAGAAAAGATAAAAAATATTGAAAAAGGAAACACAGAACTTAATTCAAGGGTTACAAGATTTCAGGAAGAGCTAAATGAGTTAAATACAACTCTACAGAGCAAGAACGAGCAGATTGATAATCTTGAGAACGAAGTTGCACAATTAAAAAATAATTCGATCGCCCAATCCGAATTTCTAAATATAAAAGAAGATTTGGATTTAGTAACAAGTCAGCTTTCACAAAAGAAAAATGAAAGTTTTGAATTAAATAATGAAAAGAATACTCTTTTAGAAAAAATAAAAACTCTAGAACAAATTAAAACAAAAGAAATTGCAGAGCTCAACGAGCTGGTTGCAAAATTACAGGAAGAACTGAGTAATGCAGGAACTACTTTACAAAACAAAAATGATCAGATTAATAATCTTGAAAAGTCACTTGAATACGATTTAAATTCAGCATCTGTTCAACTTTCGCAAAAAGAAAAAGAAAATTCCGAGTTAAAAGATGAGAAAAGCACCCTTTTAGAAAAAATAAAAAAACTGGAACAACATATCGAAGAGAATGAAAATAAAAGTAACGATGATTTACGAAAACTTAAGGAAGATTCAGATAACTCGAGATATGAAGCAGAAGAAGTCAGGAATAATATCCTTGAGAAGGAAAAGATAATTGAACAATTAAGGGAAGACCTGGAAAAACTACAATCAACGAACTCTGAAATAATTAAGATTTTGACCGTAGCAAAAAAATCTTATCAGGACGAAATTAAAGTTAAAGATAAACAAATATCCGATTTAAGTAGTGAACTTGAACAACTTAAAAAATCACCGAATGAAGAACCCAAAGGCTATAAAATAGAAAATCAAGCTCCCGAATCTGATTTAGTTGTAAATGAAATTACTATAGTAAATGAAAATATAAATTTAGAGAAAAACGACGTTGTTCCATCGGATAAAAACGAAGATGTTTCAGAAACTGATATCTCAAATGAGGATGATAAGATATTATCAAAAAGCAAATTCATAACCTCAGCATCTTCTAATTCATTTAATGACAGTTGCTTTGAATGTCGTGTGTACAACGATACATATATAGTAAATATACATTTAACGAGAGCCACAATGGAAGAAGCACGCCCTCTAAGTAAATTTCTTTTAGACTTAATAAATTCAAATAAAGCCAAACTGATTATCAATCTAACTAAATGTGAATTCATCGATTCAAGTATTCTGGGTGCACTGGTAAACGCCTTAAAAAAAGTTACAACCATCGGTGGTGATTTAAGAATTGTCTGGCCGGAACAGGGCGAGTATTCAATGTTACACCTTACAAGAATGGACAAAATATTTCAAATATTCGGTAGTCTTAAAGAGGCCGTCGAGAGTTATCAATAAAATCATTGAGGGATTTGGGGTATTTCAAAACTTAAATTCCAAACCAAGATTGAAAAATCGGCTGCTTAAAACCTGGGGTATTGCAAAAATATTTGGTATTTCTGCAGACACCTGTACAAAATGATAACCACCAAAATTTCTGTGATCAAAAATGTTCAGGACTTCGGCAACAACAATAAGGTTTTTAGAACCCCCAACATCGAAGTTTGCTGACAATCCCATATCGACACGAAAATAAAAAGGAATTTGATTCAGTTTATCTACAGATACTTTTAAATATTTTTTCCCTGTTGCGGGATCGGTTACAATTTCTCTGCTATTATATAAATACCCGCTTCCAAATAATAAACGAAAATGTGACTGCCAGTTTGGATGCTTCTTAATTCTGTCTTGCAAAAAAAGCTGAAGAGTATGTGTCTGATCTGTAAGTCTTGGGCGATATGCTGTGTATGTTCCATCCGGGAGTTTAGTTCTTTCCTGTGTATTAAGATATCCGTATCCAATCCAGCTATTCAATCCTTCGACAATTTCTCCCTGCACTGTCAAATTAAAACCGTAAGCAAACCCTTCGTCGCTATTTGTATCAAGGTATTCTGTTTTTTCACGATCAATGTAATACGGAATTAATCTACCGAGATTATTATAGTAAGCTTCAAGATTGAATTTTAGTTTTTCCTTAAACCGGTATTCCCAACCCGCCGAGTAATGAATTGATCTCTGTGCTTTCAATTTAGCGGCACTGTTTACTTCTTTGTTTCTTAACTCAGGATAATATGGCGGCTGATAATAATATCCCCAGCTAAAAGTTATATTGTGAATCGGAGAGATTATATAGCTTAATGTTGCTCGCGGACTAACAAGAAATTCCTTGTTGTATTCATAATAATTTGTTCTGACACCAGCGTTAATAAATAAATTATCTAAAAGCTTAAAGTCGTCCTGAAGAAAAGCTGAATAAGAATTCAGTTTGAACTTTTCATTTATATACCTGTCCGAAGGCAAATCATATAAAACAGAATCACTGCTTTCGGAAAATGATTCATCGACTTTATTTTTCAAATCAGCAAGATGGATGTTCAATCCTGCAGTAAAAAGATGATCATCTTTCTTTAATTTGATTTCAGGAATAAATTCATAATTAACCAAATCAAGTTTGTTGTTAACATTTTCATTTGAAGATTTTACAAATTCTTTTACCGAATTATCATGTGCATCCGGAATGTAGTAATATTCAGAATAGACATTTGAATATTCATCTTCAACGGTGCTGTAACGGGCAGCTGAAAACTTTAGCTCCGCGTCATCATTTATTATGGAAGAATACTTAATTCCTGCTAATCCTGTTTTAAAAGAATATTTTCTTTCTCCATTATATAAGATATCGAGTCCTCTGTAATCACCACGGGTAAATCCACCGAAGTTTCCCTCCCAATCTGTCGGAGTGAGATCAAATTTATTATCAGCATAAAGTAAAAGTATTTCCAGTTTATCTTTTGAACTTAAAGGATATTCAGTAACGAACTGAATATCGCTATATGCCGGTTTGTAATCGCCGTTTGTCTGAAGCTCATTTAAAAATAAACCGGGATAAGCATAACGTACAGCGCCTTCAAATTTTAAATCACCGGTTTTGTTCTTTTAAAGTTAAACCCGCACTAAGAAAATCGGCATTAGCAGAACCACTGAATGAATCGACTTTGCTCACATTATAATTCACTTCAAGCGCAGAAGCCATTTTATCTCCATATGAAGCAGGAAAAGACCCGTTGTAAAATCTGAATTCATCGACAAGGTCTGGGTTTGGTAATGTTTTGTTTTCCTCAACACCAAGACGCAGCAAGAAAGGTCTATAGATTTCAAAGCCATTAAGATAAATAAGGTTGTCATCAAAGCTGCCGCCGCGCACATTATAACCGCTGCTTAATTCACTGTTTGTTGTTACCCCGGGAAGAATCTGCACAGCACGTAAAATATCGTTATAAATCGTGGGCATTTTATGAAGATCTTTTGGTTCTATTTTTTGAATGATAGTAGATGATTCATTTTTCTCCCCGGTTACCGTCACTTCTTTACCTAAAACCGCTGTTTGCTTGAGCTCTATTAAAATATTTTTCGAATTATTAGCTTTAGATAAAACAAATAATTCTTCGTGTGTTTCATATCCAACATAACTTGCAGTTAAGATATAACTTCCAAAGGGAAGATTAATTTTAAATTTCCCTGATGAATCAGTTACTGTTCCTGTTGAGAACTTCTTTTCTGTAGAATTGTTTTCTTTCACAGAGATGTTGCAATTTGCCAGAGAAGTTTTATCTGCTGCATTGACAACTTTTCCAGTAATTATTCCCTGGTCAGATTGTGGAAGAGCGGTGGAACTAAAAGCCAAAAGAAGAAAAATAAGAAAAAACATTTGATCCCTTTTATTCAGTAATTTTTTAGAACAGTAAAAAAACCGGGATCACTCCTCCTGATTATTAACGATTGAAACTTAAAAGGGTATTAATAAATAATCAATTTACTAATAAAGTACTCACGAATAAACGAGAATTTATAAAATTAAACTCACTTGTTAATAAACTGCTGAGGGTTTATGGTATCAAAAGATGCAGATACAAATTAAAAGTATCATAAAAATATCAAAAAAAGATTGACTTTAATTTTAACATATATGATTTTCCACCCAGCAGGTTAATTCCGTTTAAGAAAAATAATTCAATAGAGTAAGGTCTCTCAACAAATCATTTAAGGAGGTTTCATGATGAAGCGAGTTCTGTTCTCTTTATCTTTTCTCTCTTTCTTTCTTTTTCTTATACTCATCCAGATAAATTGTGGTCCAAAAGAAAAAGAAATGACTCATGAAGAAATGGTTGCAAGGGGTAAATACCTTGTAAACTTAGGGGGCTGTAATGATTGTCATTCACCAAAAGTTTTTACGGAAATGGGACCCGTACCGGATACAACAAGACTTCTTTCCGGTCATCCTTCCGATGAGATCCTTGCACCAATAGACACTTCTATGATTAAACCTGGTAAATGGGTATTGGTGAGCGCTACAGAAACAGCTTGGGTTGGACTATGGGGTATCTCATACACAGCAAACTTAACCCCTGATGAAGAAACAGGGCTTGGGAACTGGACACCTGAACTTTTCATAAAGGCTATACGGAGTGGTAAACATATGGGTGTTGGCAGACCTATACTTCCGCCTATGCCTTGGCCTGACTTTAGGCAGCTGACCGATCAGGATTTGAAATCAATATTTGCTTATTTGCATTCACTTCCTGCAATTCATAACAAAGTCCCCGATCCTGTTCCACCAAATATGATAGCATCAATGTCGAAAAAAATGAAAGGAATGTAATTCTATTTAGAGGATAAACTTATTTTCTTCACGGGTTGATTGATTTTTGCAAAAATTGGTCAACCCATTTTTTATTTTTGCTTTGAAAAGTACAATATAAAAACCCTCCACTATTTATGCCCTTTACAAATACATTTTTATGGTTAAATTGAGATTAGCTTAATATTAAAGCTTATAATATTGAAAGGATAATTTCTGTAAGTAACAGAAAGAAAACAGAAATATATTCTAAGCTTCCTCGAGGGAATATGTCAGTCATCGAATTTTTTCTGCTTCTTTTAATTGCGGGCATTTCCGGTTCAATTGGCCGGTCTCTTACAGGATATTCAAAAGGAGGTTGTTTTATTTCCATTATAGTTGGATTTATCGGAGCTTTATTAGGCACGTGGTTAGCACATAAAATTGGATTAGATAAAATATTTGTCATAGAAATTGGCGGCGTATCGTTCCCGGTTTTATGGGCTATCATAGGTGCAGTTTTATTTACAGGTGTTCTCAATTTACTAACACCAAGAAAAAAAAGTTAACTATCAATAACAAAAACTTTGATTCAACATGGGCACAAAATATAAAGGGACAAAAAAAGAAGTTAATGCTTTAAACTCTTTAATAAAGATAACGAGAGCTGCAGATTCAGTAAGAAGCCGCGTTATATCTGCAATAGGTACAACCGGAATTACTGAAAGCCAGTATTATGTCCTGGATACTCTCTATCATTCCGGTCCGTTAACTCAAAAAAGTATCGGCGAAAAAGTTTTCAGAAGTGGCGGGAATATTACTCTTGTTATAGATAATCTTGAAAAACAAGAATATGTTAAAAGAGTTCGCGGCGAAGAGGATAGAAGATATTTTACTATTCATCTTACAAAAGCCGGAAAGAAAATGATGGATAAAATATTTCCAAAATTTCTCAAGGCTGCAACAGATGAAATGAGCAGCTTAAGCGACGAAGAGCATAACGAACTTCAACGCTTGTCCAAAAAAGTCGGACTAAAGAGTTAAGTGATTTAGGACAGTCTGAGCTTGTCGAAGACTGACTTTGAGATGCTCGGTATGACTTTGATTCTTTGTAACTAATCGAACAATGTTTTATTAATCTGTTCTTCCATTTCGGGAGTAATACCGTGCTTATACAAATCTGTTGAGGCAAGACTTATAAAATTTGTCCATTTGCTGTCTGCTTTTGTTTGAGTTGAAAGTGCGTTCTTATAAGCATTAACTTTTGCACTTAATTCATCAGCCTGGTAAAGAGTAATTGCTTCCAATGTTTTGGGAACAACCGGGGAGGCGTACTCAAGTTTTCCCTGGTGACTAAGAATAATATGAAGTAAACAATTTTTTAAATCATCTGGAAAACCAGGTATCTTTTTAGTTTCTTCATTAATTATCATAGCAGATATTACAATATGCCCGATTAACTTTCCCTTGTCAGTATACTCAAATGCACCATCATATTTTAATTCTTCCGTTTTGCCAAAGTCATGCATCATTGCGCCGGCAATTAACAAATCCCTGTTTAACTCTGGATGAATATCGCACATCAAATCGCAAATTTTTATTATCTCAAGTGTATGTTCAATTAATCCATGAATATATCCATGGTGCCATGATTTTCCAGCAGGAGCCGTTAAAAATTTTTCAAATCTTTCTTCCGTAAAAATTGTCTTCATTAAAGTTTTTAAATAATAATCTGAAAGAGAATCTATTCTTTTAAGGAATTCCTCTTTCATTTCGGAAGGATCTCTCAAAGACTTTGGAAGAAAATCACTTATTAAAACATCATCGACAGGAGTAACCGGATCAAGATAACTTATTCTTATCTGTTTCGTTCCCTGATATTCATCTATCATTCCTTTTACTTTTACTATCTCGCCATTTTTAAAGGAATTATAGATATCATCGAAATTATCAAAAATATTTGCATTAAGCGTTTCCTGATTTATCGCCCAGCTCAATGTTAAGATATTGTTTGTTCTGCCTTGTTAAACGAATCTCGAATTTTTTTATCAACAAAAAATGATCAACAATATCTCCCTTTGAAAGAGATGACAACTCTTTTTGATTAAGCATAATTAATCTTTAATTATTTCTATGATACTTTCTTTAGACAAGATACGCGATAACAGACCTGTTAAGAAGATCGATACTTACAGCAAAGTTTTTTGATTATCAATCTCCTGTAGAGTTCCTATAACGCCTTCAAAAGGTCCCTCTTTGATTTTTATTTTTACCCCCGGGACAAGACCTTCTTTAACAAGAACCTCTGACTGAGTGTTTAACATTTTTTTCAGGTTGTCAATCTGCCAATTTGGAATTCTCGCAGGTCTACCTCTTTCCGAAACACACCTTACAACTGAATACTGTTCAAGAGAAAGCAACCTTTCTTTCTCGTCGGCAAAAATAAAAATATAGCCGCGAAGCAATGGTTCACTTATTTTCTTCTTCCTATCGCTCCACTGTTTTAACTTGGTAATAACAGGAAGATAATATTCAACACCTACTGAATGAATTTGTTCAGCGGCTTTAAACTCGCTTCTCGATTTAGTATATAAAGCGAACCAGGATTTGTTTCCGTTCGTAATCCCATTCAAATTATTTACTTTTTCATTTTCAATGTTTTGCACAGGCTAATTTTTAATTGTCTCCCTGCCGACAGAATAGTAATTAAACTTCATGCTTTTCATCTTATCAAGATCGTAAAGATTCCTGCCATCAAAAATAACAGGATTTTTAAGTAACTCTTTTATTTTTGTAAAGTTCGGAGTTCTGAATTCATTCCATTCAGTAACAATGATTAGTGAATCTGCATTTTGAAGAGCATCATAAGAATGTGTGGAGTATTTTATTTTATCTCCCAGGATTGCTTTGGTAGTCTCGATTGCTTCCGGATCATAAGCTGTAACAGTTGCACCGTCTTTTAGCAACTTTTTAATTAGTGCATGTGAAGGAGCTTCTCTTATATCGTCTGTATTTGGTTTAAAGGCGAGTCCCCAAACTGCAAAATGTTTGCCTTTGATGTTATCCTTGTAGTGGTTTTTTATTTTATCATAAAATAATTCAACTTGTTTCTTATTAACACTTATAACCGATTCGAGTATTTTAAAATCGTACTTATATTCGTTTGATGTATTCCACAAAGCCATTACATCTTTAGGAAAACACGAACCGCCATATCCAACACCAGGGAATAAAAATCTTTTCCCGATTCTCGAATCCGAGCCCATCCCTATTCTTACTTTATCAACGTCGGCTCCGGTTAGCTCGCAGAGATTTGCAATCTCATTCATAAAAGAAATCTTAGCAGCAAGAAAAGAATTTGCGGCATATTTTGTCATCTCGGCAGAACGTTCATCCATAAAGTAAATCGGGTTTCCGGACCTGACGAAAGGTTCATAGAGAAGTTCCATTACCTTCTTTGTTTTAGAATTACTTGTCCCGATAACAACACGTTCAGGCTTCATAAAATCTTCGACTGCCATTCCTTCTCTCAAAAACTCAGGATTAGAAGCGACATCAAAATCAAAATTAGGTGCATGTTTTTTTACAGCCTCTTTAACTTTATCACTTGTCCCTATTGGAACTGTACTTTTATCAATAAGAATTTTATAACCAATATTTGGTTCTTTTTGAAAGAACTTTCCTAAATCATCAGCAACTTTAAGAATATAGCTTAAATCTGCTTTGCCATCACCGCCTTGCGGAGTAGGAAGACAAAGACAAACAACTTCAGCTTTTCTTACTGCTTCATGAAGATCAGTGGTAAAGGTAAGCCTCTTCTCCCTGATGTTTCTTTCAAAAATAAGATCAAGCCCAGGTTCAAAGATAGGTATTATTCCATTTTTAAGTTTTTCAACTTTCTTTTCATCTACGTCAACACAAATTACATTATTACCAGTCTCGGCAAAACAAGTTCCGGTAACTAATCCAACATAACCGGTTCCAACAACAGCAATATTCAAAATCTCCTCCTATTTTTATTCTAAATATAAGCATTGCCTAAGAAATTTGGAATCCTAAGAAAACGATGTTATCTAAGAAATAACCTGCTGAAAAATTTCGGTAAGTAGCTTCTTTGCATTAGATTTCTTAATGAGAAAAGCTTCCCCAAATTCCTTATAAATATTCTCAAGTTCTCCAGTTACTTCTTCAGCTATTACAATAATTTTTAAGCCAGCATGTTGCCCGTTTTTAAATATTGTTCCTATCAGTTGCGCTCCATTTATTAAAGGATTTTCATGAGATAATATGATAACCGAAGGAGACACACTTTCTGCATTATCGATTACTTCGTTCGCCGTTTGTGTTATAATAGTCTTTTCGGGATATTCCTTTTTTAGAATCTTGATAATAGAATCTCTTAAACCCGGCTCTAATTCAACTATCAGAATACTTTCCGCAGAAGATGGGACAGTAAAATGAAATTCACTTCCATTTCCTTCCTCGGAATAAAACCACAATTCACCACCATGTTTCTCAATTATTTCCTTAGAAAATGTTAATCCGAATCCGGTTCCTCTTTCGCCTTTAGTTCCTTCTGTTGAAAACATACTTTCTATTTTAAACATCTTAATTTTATAATTATCGGGAATTCCAACACCATCATCCTTCACAGTGAATTCAATAAAATTTTCATTAAAAGGAACTACATTTACATAAATGTTTGATTTACTTTGCGAGTACTTAATTGCATTGCTGAGAAGGTTTGTCATTACAATACCAAGCAATCTCTCGTCCCCTCTCACGTTAAGCGAATTATCTATATCAACTTTAATATCAATATCTTTTCTAACAGCAGTTCCTGTCAAAGAAGATACTGAATTGTAAACTAATCCCTGTACGCTAATTCGATCGGCTTCTATTTGAAGTTTTCCGCTCTGAAGCTTTGACCAATCAAGAAGATAGTTTATTAATTTTAAAAGCTTTTCGGAAGAATCATATATGTATGATAAATATTCATTCCTTTCACTTTCTGAAAGAGAATCTTCTTTCATCAATATTTCGGTAAAGCCAAGAATACTTGTAAAAGGAGATTTAAGATCGTGTGAAAGAAGATTTAGAAACTTGTTCTTAGCAAAATTTTGTTTCTTTAGATTTTCATTTTCATCTTCAAGTTCTGCTTCTTTTATTTTCTTTTGTGATATGTCTATTACTCTTCCTATACATCTATTAATTTTTCCGTTCTCATCACGGAAAGTTCTAAAGCTTATATCGACACAGATTTTCTCTTCGCTCTTCTTTAATATCCTGGATTCAAGATGGTCTTCTTCTTTTGATAAATTATTTTCAAGAGCACTCAAGGTTCTCTTATATTCTATAAGATCTTCCTTATAAATAATTTCCTGTAAGGAATTTATTTCATCAGTCGAGTAACCTGTAAAATCAAAAAGATTTTCAGAAAAGTATGTTTTTCCAGAATTGTCGGTGAACCAGAAAAATTCATCTTTAAAGGCACTGATAAAATTGCTCATCAGTTTATCGAGAGAATAATTGTGGTCGGAAGTATTTTGCTGATGTTTTCCCATTAAATAAGATTAATACTAATAATGAAAAATATCAAAAAAGATAAGGGAAACAAAAATAAATTTAATTTCCGGAGTTAAACTATAAAAACTTTTGCAACATCAAATAATAAAGAAGGCTGGTTTATAAGTGCAGTGGTAAATACTTTTCCAAGAGTTCTTTTTTCATAAGGGACTTTGTTAACTGCATGTGCAATGTTGTTAAACTTTTCATCTGAAAAATTGTAAATCCCGTTTTTAATTCTGTCAAAAATCTCGTGACGTTTACCAAGTCTGTTTGCCCAGACTTTATCATAAGTTAAAACATGATCGGGTTTGTTTTTCTTAACAGCTTCTGCAGCAATTTTACCGGCAATACTTCCGCCTATCATCCCACTTGCAATTCCACCGCCGCTTAAAGGATTAACCTGTCGCGCTGCATCGCCAACAAGCATTATACCTGGTGCAGAAATTTTATCTAACGTAATACTGCAAGGAACACCCCCAGCAATTGTTGTAAGAACCGGAGCTGCCGGATAATATCTTTCCATAAAATCATTTAAAAAAGAGAGTGCGGATTTTTTCTTTCCGATTAATCCACTTACACCAAGACCAATATTTGCTTTATTACTTCCTTTAGGGAAAATCCAGAAATAACCCTGCGGTGCATAGTCCTGACCAAAGTAAAAGTACAAAGTATTTTGATTAACAGGAATGTTAGCAGCGGTAATTTGAACAGCGCTTTCCATATCGCGGAAGTCTAAATGTGTTTTTAATCCTGCCCATCTTCCAACTCTTGATTCAACGCCATCAGCAGCAATAACAACTTTTGATTTTAATTCCTTCTGCTCTCCCTGGAATTCATATTTAACTCCCGAAACTTTCCCATCATCGAATAGCAATCCATTTACATAAGCTCTTGTTAAAATTTCAGCACCGACATCCGCTGCAGTTCTTGCAAGTTCATAATCGAAAATTCTTCTTTCAAGAACGTATCCTGCTTCACCAAAATCTAAAATAACTTCTGTACCATCAGGAGCATTAAAAGAAAATTTGCTAATTGTCGCAGCAATCCATTTAGGATCAGGTTCGATAAATTCTTCAACTCCTACTTTACTTATTGCTTCTCCACATCGAACAGGATAACCAACATCTCTATCCTTTCTCAAGCATTAAAACAGAAACACCTTGTTCAGCAGCAAAGCGCGCAGCCATGCTACCTGCAGGTCCCGCGCCAACTACTATTATGTCGTATTCTTTTCTCATCTTAACTTACATTCTCTATCAATTGAACATTCTATCTTTACAGAATAAGCAAAAAAACAGTAAGCAATATGCAATTAAGTTTTATCTGCTTTCCTCAAATATTTTTCCGGGTATTCAATCATATGATTTAAAAGTCTTCCTACTTCTTCTGATTTTGCTAACAAATTCCTATACAATTCTGAATCTATATATTTACATTTTAAAGCAAAATCCAACCAAACCTGAGTTTCGCTATTCTCCATGTCGCTATCTGATACTTTCGAAATAAAGTATGCCTGATATTTCCTTTTCCGATATGACTCAGCAATTCCTGAACATACTGATCGGGAAGAATTTCTTATCTGGGATGTAAGCCCAAATTTTTCTTCTGAAGGAAACTTCTTGCCAATTTCGAATATCTGCATTGCTAATGAAAACGCCTTTTTATAAACTGTTAAATCCCTAAAAGATATATTCATTTTTTAACCCTCATTTGTTAGTTAATTTTATTTTAAAGTCTTGCCAACTGCTTATTGTTCATCGCCTATTGAACAACGACTCCTTCTTTATTAAACTTAATAACTTCAATCGGGCAACTCCAGACGCACTTTGCACAATTTGTGCATCTCGGATCAATAATAAATATTTCGGCTTCTTTCATTTCAATTGCATCTTCAGGACAGATTCCGACACAGCATCCGCAGAAATCACACTTATCCGGAAGTATCTCAATCATGAGTTTCCCTGTTTTCGCTATCCTGTAATTCATATCGCTTAGATTTATAATGATAAAAATAGATGCATCCCGAAGTTAACGAAAGACCTCTTTATTTTGAAATATATTCTTTCTCCCTTTATTTGATAAAATAACAACGTCTTAAAGAAATAACTTTTTTTAAATTTATATTTCTCGTAGTTTTACTATAGATTGATTTAAAGAGTTTCGACTTGAAAAGAAAAATCAAATTTATATTCACTTTAATGAAGGGGTTACTATGACCAAATTAATTATATCATTCGTTTTCTCGTTTCTAATAGTTCTTCAGTTCGGTTTTTCATCCGGTACAAAGACAGCAGATAAAAGCCCGAGTTACGTTGGCGCAAGCACATGCGGTATGTGCCATAAAAGCGAAAAGCAAGGGGATCAATTGGGAATATGGCAAAAGAGTGCACACGCTCAGGCTTATAAAACATTATTAACAGATGAAGCAAACAAAGTTGCTGCTGAAAAAGGATTTAAAACTAAAGCTGTTGAAACAGAAGCTTGTCTAAAATGCCATGTGACCGGTTATAATGTCGATGCTTCTATGAAAGGAGCAAAATTTTCTGTGGAAGATGGAGTTCAATGCGAGACCTGTCATGGACCGGGTTCTGAATATAAAGTCAATGAAGGTTATGAAAGACAAAAAGGAAGCAATTGCAAATGGACTACTGGTCTATGATAATGTAGAAGAATTTTGCAAGAAATGCCACAATGAAGAAAGCCCGTTTTATAAAGGATTTAAATTCGATGAGATGTGGGCAAAAATAAAACACGATATACCTGCTTCAAAGTAAAAATAAATTAAATTGGCAGCGACAGGAGTTATAACTATATAACTTCTTCGCTGCTTAATTCTTTTATAACCGCAAGTTTATCTCTTTCCAGTTCTACCTTCCTTTTCATAATTACAAGCTTTTCATTTTCTTCATTCGTCTCTTCAAGCTTCTTATGATTTTCATTTATCTCCCTATCTATTGCCTGAAGCTTAAATTTTCTCAATGTATCTTTTGCATATTTCATTAGAACCAGTTTTTCATCAGCGCCGGGATAAATATCATCCCAGATTTTACTAATACCATATTTTTCAAAAGTTATTTCCCTTAAATAAGATTTTGCTTTTTCATCACCAAGCTTATCGAGTAAAGCTCCTGCAACAACATCTTCACCTTCATCATAGGTATTTGCTGCCAGTGTAAATAGTTCTCTGTTATATGGTACACTAAAACTATCCGGGTCAACGTAATGAATTACTAACTCGACAATATCTTTATTCCCCTCAAAGAGAAGTTTTACAATTTCTTTTTCTGTGCTGAATTCCGAATCAGTAATTTTTATATCGGAAGGAACATTAAGAATTTCTTTTGCTACATTTTCGTTAGTTGTAGGTTTGGAAGTTTTTGCAATAGTTCTTTCTTTCTTCAAGACTTTTTCTAATTCATTTTCAATTAATATTTCCCGTAAGCCAAATTTCTTTGCAATAGTTTTTATTAAAAGATTTCTTTTCAAATCATCAATAATTAATGCCGCAGATTTTACAAGTTCTCTTATTGCTTCGGCCATTTTAGCAGGATCATTAAACAATCCCTGTTTTTCAAAATATTCCGATTGATATTCAAGAAAATTCTGGGCATAGGAAATAGTCTCTTCAAACTTTTCTTTTCCATAATTATTAATAAAAGAATCGGGATCTTCTCCACCTGGAAGTGCAGCTATTTTAACTTCTATATCTTTTTTCAATAATAGTTCTATACTTCTCATAGAGGCTTTGATTCCTGCGGTGTCTGCATCAAATAATAAAACTACATTTTTAGTATAACGTGAAAGGAGCTGAACCTGTTCTTCTGTTAAAGCGGTACCGGAAACTGCAACGACATTTTTTATTCCTGCCTGGAAGAGAGAAATAAGATCCATATATCCTTCAACAAGAATTGCTTTATCTAGTTTTCTTATTTCATCTTTTGCAAAAGAAAGTCCATATAAGATTCTTCCTTTTATATAAATTGAAGATTCCGGCGAGTTTAAATACTTGGCAGCTTTTTCACTCTCTTCGAATACTCTTCCGGCAAAAGCAACTACTCTTCCGTTTGGTGAAAAGATTGGGAAGATTAATCTGCCTGCAAATCTATCGTGATATCTTCTATCATCACTTTTAATCAGAATCCCGAGTTCAACTATTTTGTCTATATCAAGTTTCTTTTCACGCGCAAAGTTCAGAAAGTTTTCCCAGCCTCTTAAGGCATAACCTAAACCAAAAGTTTTTATTGTTTGAGATTTTATTTTTCTTTCCTGGAGATATTTCCTCGCAATTTCTCCTTCATCTGAATTGTGCAGGTTATTGTAAAAGTATTTTGCGGCTTCTGTATTTATATCGTAAAAGACTTCCTGTTCGCTTTGCTTTTCATCGCCCGGAGTAGATTCATATTCAATATCAATTCCTAATTGTCCTGCAAGTTCCTGAACCGACTCTATAAATGATATTTTCTCGTAATCCATTAAGAACTTAAAAACGTTTCCGCCGGCGTGGCAGCCAAAGCAATGGAATATTTGTTTGTCTTCGCTAACTGTGAAAGAAGGGGTCTTTTCTGAGTGAAAGGGACATAGCCCAATGTAATTTCTTCCTCTTTTCCTAAGTTGAACGTATCCTGAAATTACATCCACAATGCTCGCTACGGAGCGAATTTCCTCTATTTTACTTTCTGGTATTCGCATAGTTTTTGCTCAATATATGAATCCGCCTGCCAAATGGTCCGTAAGCGGGTGAGTGGAAAGTTAATAAAATTCTGTCAGAATTAAACCGGATGAAAACCGGTCATTTAATTAAAAACAGAATATTATTGGGAATATTAAAAAGGAAATTTAAATTGAAATTAAAAAAGTTCGCAATATTTACTTCCTTATTCTTGCTTATAATAATAGTTGTATTCTTTTTTAGAACGCAATTTTATAAGGTCTCCTCAAAAAAGGAATTAATTAAAGAGTACCGATTAGAACTCGATGGCATCGCTCAAAAATCACTTAAGAGCAAGGACCTGCCAATCTCTGCAATTCTTATTTACAATTTTAACATTATTGGACGTGGACATAACACAGTTGTAAGAGATTCAGATGCGGGAGGACACGCAATAATTAATGCAATAACCGATGCAATTAAGAATGTTGGCCTGGAAACATTTAATCACCTTAGCCGTGACTCAATGAAAATAATAACTACTTATGAACCATGCGAAATGTGCAAAGGTGCTATGATCGAGTATGGAATAACAAATATTGAATTCCTTAAATCAAAATCTGCTTCTTATTGGTTTAACAAACAATACAAAGAGCTATCATACGAGTTGACCAAACGCAAACTTGATGCAGAAGAATTACAAGATTCATTATTCAGAATTGGTGCCGTAAGCGCTGACGAAATTTCTAATTATTAGACTATTAAGCTTTAGAAATAACTTTTAATACGAATACGCATTTATTATATTTCCTTTCTCAAAGTGAATGAAAACAAGTTGTTTGTTGTTAACTTACCAGAAAATTTGTATTTGATTTATGATAGAAACCATTTCAAAGTTCAAAGAATATTGTAACAGTCTAACCAGGTTTTCCCGCTATAAAACAAGAGAAGTCCGCGTAGGAAATGTTCCGCTTGGAGGGGACAACCCGATACGAATCCAATCTATGACCATCACCGATACGATGGATACAAAAGCAACTGTTGAGCAGACAATTCGTATGGTAGAATCCGGCTGTGATTATGTTAGGATTACTGCGCCGAGCAAGCTCGAAGCACAAAATCTTGAAAACATAAAAAAAGAATTGAGGGCCCGCGGATATGATGTCCCTTTAATTGCCGATATCCATTTCACTCCAAATGCAGCAGAAATTGCAGCGAGAATTGTAGAAAAAGTAAGAGTAAATCCCGGCAATTATGCAGACAGAAAAAAGTTTGAAGTTTTTGAATACACTGATGATCAGTATGAAGCAGAACTTGAAAGGTTGAAAAATAAATTCTCACCATTAGTAAAAATTTGTAAAGAATACGGAACCGCTATGAGAATCGGAACTAACCATGGTTCTCTCTCAGATAGAATTATGAATCGTTACGGCGACAGCCCTCTGGGAATGGTTGAATCTGCTTTAGAGTTTGTAAGGATATGTGAAGACTTCGATTATTATGATATTGTTCTTTCAATGAAGTCGAGCAATCCACAGGTTATGGTGCAGGCTTACAGACTTCTTGTTGAAAAAATGAAAGAAGAAGGAATGAATTATCCTCTTCATCTTGGCGTTACTGAAGCTGGGGGCGGCGAAGATGGAAGAATAAAATCTTCTGTTGGAATAGGAACTTTACTGGAAGATGGTTTGGGAGATACGGTAAGAGTTTCTCTAACAGAAGATCCTGAGTTTGAGTCCCCTGTTGCAATATTGTTGGTTGACCGATATAAACAAAGAGAAAATCATGCTGAAATTAAATCAATAGAAGAGCCTCCGTTCAATCCCTATGAATATGAAAAAAGACATTCGTTTGAAACTGCTGGGATCGGAAGTGCTAATGTTGCAAGAGTAGTTGCAGATTACAGCAAAAGAGAAATTAAAGGTTATAAAGATCTTTCAGATATCGGATACTTCTATGATCCTGTAACAGATAAATGGAATATGGGCGATATGGCTCCCGATTTAATTTATCTTGGAAAACAAAGTTTGCCTTTTGATATTCCAAATGGTCTCCGTGCAATTTATGATTACAGCTATTGGTTAACTTTGGAAGATAAAAACTCCTGTAGTCCGCTTTTATCCACACAGGAATTTCTTAATTCAGAAATTGGTAAAAATATTCTAAGGTTTGTCTCTATTGATTTAAATTCTCTAACAACTGATTTTCTAAACAAAATAAACGATGACAATAATCTTGTCTTAATTCTTACAACAGAAAATGAACATGGAATGGCTGAACAAAGAAGAGCCTTCTTTGAATTAATAAATAATGAAATTTCTAATCCTGTAATAATAAAACGCTCTTATGATAATTTAACTGCAGACCAGTTCAGATTATTTTCCTCAACCGATCTCGGTTCTCTATTGATTGATGGATACGGAGATGGAGTTTGGGCTGAAGTTCTGAAGGTAACTTTTCTTCGGATGAAACAAGCGGCAAATACACAAGAAAATTCATAAAGGAAGAATCCAAAGAAAAAATCATTAACAGAACTCTCTTCGGAATTCTCCAGGCAGCAAGAGTAAGAATTTCAAAAACAGAATACATTGCCTGTCCGTCCTGCGGAAGAACTCTTTTCGATTTACAGGAAACAACCGAAATGATAAGAAAAAGGACTGAACATTTGAAGGGAGTAAAGATAGCTATCATGGGCTGTATCGTTAATGGTCCCGGAGAAATGGCGGATGCGGATTACGGTTATGTTGGATCGGGAGTTGGCAAAATCACTCTATATCGTGAAAAAAACGTAGTAAAAAGGAATATTCCTTCCGAAGACGCGGTAAATGCCCTGATTCAATTAATAAAAGAAGATGGGAAATGGATAGAAACGAAGATTTCGGTTCAATAATTATAAATTCACTAATAGCCAATTATTTATTGAATATTAGAGGAGAATAATCTAAATTTACTTGCTTAATATGATAATAGAAAATAGAGTGAAATTAAGGTTTATAAAAAGTATATATTTTCGAAACTCTGATAGACCAAAATATTAACAAAACAAAAAATGCACTTCGAAATAAGAAGTGCATTTTTTTTATATGACTTGCGGAGAAATATTTAAATACTTACAAAGCTGGGCGCCTGAAGAAATAGCCTGGAGCAAAGATAATGTTGGTTTGCAGGTTGGTTCCGCTGAAAGAAAGGTTAAGAACATACTACTGGCTTTAGATCTGAACATGAAAGTTATTACCGAAGCAGTTAAAAAAGATTGCAATCTTATAATCACACATCACCCGCTGCTTTTTAATCCTTTAAGAAAAATTGATACTGACCGCGATAATACTTCTCTACTGGTTGAGAAATTAATCAAACACGATATTACACTCTTCTCTGCTCATACAAATCTCGACTTTACAAAAGATGGTGTTAGTTTTGAACTTGGCAAAAACTCTAAAACTTAAGAACATTCGTTTTCTCAGCAACATCAAATCAACACAATACAAATTAATTGTGTTCGTTTCCGAAAGTCATATTGAAAAAGTTGCTTCTGCTATCTTCGAAAATGGCGGAGGAATAATTGGCGAATATTCAAACTGCAGTTTCAGAACAAAAGGGAAAGGATCATTTAAAGGTTCCGGAAAAACATCTCCTTCCGTTGGAAAAAAGCTTAACTATGAAAAAGTAGATGAAATAAAATTAGAAGTCCTGATCGATTCCTGGAAACTAAATAAAATATTATCTGCAATCAGAAGTGTTCATCCTTATGAAGAAATAGCGTACGATGTTTATCCGCTCAGTAACGAAAACATTAATTATGGTATTGGTGCAATTGGGGAATTACATAATCCATTAAGTCAAAAAGAATTTCTCAATCATGTTTCAAAAAGTTTAAACATTAATAATTTCAGATATACAACCGGAAAAGCAAACAAGATTAAGATTGTTGCAGTATGCGGAGGCTCCGGTTCTGAAGTTATTCCTGCAGCTATTAAAAAGGGTGCCGATGCACTTATAACAGCAGATATAAAGTATCATACCTTCTTCGATAATGAAGAAAAAATACTTCTCATTGATGCAGGACATTATGAAACAGAAATCTTTTCTCTTAATGAAGTGAACAATCGCCTGACTGAGTTAATCAAAAAGAAAAAAAACAAAGTTTTTAAATATAACGGTAGTACAAACCCAGTGATTTTTTATAATAAATTAGGAGCAAAATTAAATTGATAAGCAGATTAAGAACTCTGTACGAACTGCAATTGGTAGATGATCAGCTTGACGAGCTTGAAGAACTACGCGGCGACCTGCCACATGCTGTTGAATCACTTGAAAACAAAATCAATGAAATAAAGGACAGCATATCTAAAAAAGAAACCGAGAAAAAAGAATCTCTTAATAAAAGAAAAGAAAATGAAGAAGAGATTGAAAAACTTCAGGCAAATCAAAAAAAATTCAAGGCTCAGCTTTACCAGGTTAGAAATAATAAAGAGTATGATGCTTTAACAAAAGAAATTGATCATGCAGAAGACCATGTTAAAAAGCTTGATGCGGAAAACGATCAACTTGCCGATTTAAGCAAAAGGCTTACCGATGAAATTGATGAAGTAAAACCTCAGCTTGATGAATTAAAAGTCGGGCTCAAAGAAAAAGAGGCAGAGCTTAAAGAAATCATCAAAGCAAATGAAAAAGAAGAAGCAAAGCTGAAAGCCCAAAGAAAAGAAATGGTTGAGAAAACAAAGAAGCCCGATTATTCTGCTTACATGAGAATAAGAAAAGCGAAAAAAGGTATAGCGGTTGCAACCATCAAACGATCAGCTTGTTCAGGCTGCCATAATATTGTGCCTTCACAAAGACAATTGGAAATAAGAAGAAACAACAAACTTTTCTTTTGCGAATACTGCGGAAGAATTCTTGTTTCACCAGAAATCGCTGAAAATACAGAAGCTTAAGTAATAATCGTATTTCTTTTGTAATAAATTATCTGATTTTTTAATAGAACTTATCCTGTCTACTCTCAATTTTTTAATGCTTTAGTCAGCTCTATTTATTATATTAATTAAAGTATAATTAGTTATTTGTTAAAATTAATTTAATTAATATCAAGATTTATACATTACTCAATATTTTCGTATAATCTAAAACTTTTTTGAATAAAGGTATAGTCCAATTCGGGCAATTGCTGCAAACTTAAAATAAAAATTAAGTATGCGGAGGAAAGTCCGAACTTCACAGAACAGGGTGCCGGGTAACACCCGGGCGTTAAAGGAGTAATCTTTTATGCGACGGAAAGTGCCACAGAAAATTACCGCCTCGCCTTGGCGGGGTAAGGTTGAAAAGGCAGGGTAAGAGCCTACCGCAATAATGGTAACATTATTGGCAGGGCAAACCCCACCCGAAGCAAGGTCAAATAAGGAAATCCTTTTCTCTTAAAAGAGAAGACAAAGTAGTTCTGCTTTGAATGATTTCCGGGTAGACCGCTTAAGCTCTGTAGTAATACAGAGACCAGATAAATAATTGCCGTCCCGCTATGCGGGATACAGAATTCGGCTTATAGAATTGAGCTATACTTTTGTTCTTTTAATCTTTTAAAAACTATGTTGAAATGCCGTTGGAAATTACATGAGATTCAGGATGATTTCACTGTAAAATCTTTAGCGGATGCTCTTAATATCTCTGAAGTTTTAGCCCGCCTCCTTGTTATCAGGGATATAAAAAATTTTATAGAGGCAAAAACTTTTTTCCGTCCTTCCATTGATTCCCTCCATGATCCTCTTCTAATGGATGGAATGGATACTGCAACAATGCGGGTAATTAATGCTCTTACAGAAAACCAAAAAATCTGTATCTATGGCGATTACGATGTTGATGGAACATGTTCTACCGCAATTCTTTACCTTTTTTTAAAAGAACTTGATGCCAATGTTGAATTTTATATTCCCAAACGATTAACGGAAGGTTATGGATTATCAACAGCTGGAATTGATTATGCAAAAGGTATCGGAACATCTTTATTAATTTCTGTTGATTGCGGTATAACAGCAGTTGAAGAAACTGATTATGCAAATAGTCTTGGTATCGATGTAATTATCTGCGATCATCATCAGCCAAAAGAAATTTTACCAAATGCTGTTGCCATACTCGATCCCTTAAAACCTTTCTGTCAATATCCTTTTAAATATTTATCCGGTGCGGGAATTGCATTTAAACTTGCAGTTGGAATAGCCGACAGAATTGGAAAAAGAATTCTTCCCTTAAAATATCTTGACCTAGTTGCCATGGCTGGAGCCGCGGATATAGTTCCGCTCACTGATGAAAACAGAATTCTTGTTAGAGAAGGTTTGAATCTTATTAATGATATGCCGCGTCCCGGTGTCGAAGCTTTAATTGAAAGCTCCGGATTATCCCCAGGTGATCTGACAACCGGACAAATTGTTTTTACAATTGCACCGAGAATAAATGCAGTCGGTCGTTTGGGAGATGCACACAGGGCGGTTGAACTTTTAATAACGAATAATAAACAGGAAGCATTACAGCTTGCACAGGTTCTTGAATCAGAAAATTATGAGCGAAGAAAAATTGATGTTGATACTTTTGATACTGCACTCGAGCTTGTTGAGAATTCACTTGATCTTCATAATGAACTTGCAATTATTTTACACAACAGCGAGTGGCATCCGGGAGTAATCGGTATTGTCGCTTCAAGACTGGTGGAAAAATATTACAGACCAGCCATTATGCTTACAACTGTAGATGGCGTTGCAAAAGGATCGGCAAGGAGTATATCAAATTTTAATATTTATGAAGCACTTCAAAGGTGTGATGATCTTCTTCTTCATTTCGGTGGGCATCAGGCAGCAGCGGGATTAGCGGTAGAAATAGATAAACTTGATGAATTCAAAAGCCGTTTTAACCAGATTGTTAAAGAAACTCTTCATGAAGAAAATCTTTTGCCTGAAATTCATATTGATTCAAAATTAAAACTTTCTGAAATAACTCCGAAGTTTCTAAAAATACTAGGCCAGTTTTCACCTTTTGGCCCGGGAAATATGAGACCTGTCTTTCTTAGTGAAAATGTAAGCATTGTAGGTTCTCCGAGGATTGTTGGAACCAATCATCTTATTCTTGCATTTAAGCAGGAAGGTTGTGAAAAAGTTTTTGACGCCATCGGATTTAACATGGGAGATCGCTGTGGTTCTCTTACTAAAGACAATTCCCAGATAGATATAGTTTATACAATTGATAAAACATCAAAAGACGGAAGAGTTTTTCCGCAATTCAAACTAAAAGATATAAAAATCAAATCAGAGGAGTTAGTTTAAATGTCCGGTCATTCAAAGTGGGCAACAACTAAAAGAAAAAAAGCGGTAATCGATGCTAAGCGCGGCAAGATGTTTACCAAGCTTATTAAAGAAATTACAATTGCCGCAAGGGAAGGTGGCGGCGATCCTGCAGGTAATCCGAGGTTAAGACTTGCAATTGATAATGCAAAATCTGCCAATATGCCGCAGGATAATATTGAAAGAGCGATAAAAAAAGCTACCGGTGAATTGGAGGGAGTTACATTCCACGAGTTTACTTATGAAGGTTATGCAACCGGCGGTGTCGCCTTGCTTGTAGAAGTAGCGACCGATAATAAAAACAGAACCGTTGCAGAAGTACGACATCTTTTTTCTAAAGGAGGTGGGACGCTTGCAGAAACCGGTTCAGTAGCTTGGATGTTCAACAGAAAAGGAGTTATCACTTTACCTAAACAAGAGAAAACTGAAGACGAAATATTGGAAATTATTTTAGAGGCAGGCGCAGATGACCTTCAGACAGAAGAAGATTTTTACGAAATACAAACTTCTATCGAATCTTTTGAAACCGTAAGAAAAGCGCTCGTAGAAAAAAATATTAATATCGAAAATGCTTCGCTTCAATGGATTGCACAAAACTTTGTCGCTGTATCGGGAGAAGATGCAGAAAAAGTTATAAAGCTTATCGAGGCTCTCGAAGAAAGCGACGATGTTCAAAATGTTTATTCCAATGCCGATATTGATGAGGAAACAATAAATAAATCTGCTTAAATATTAATGATTATTTTTGGCGTAGATCCGGGGACGAATCTCACAGGATTCGGAATTATTAAACAAACAGGAAATAATTTTATTCTTGTCAAAAACGGATTGATAAAACTCCATTCCAAAAAATCTCTCTCTGAAAAACTTGTTATTATTTACGATGAGATAATAGATTTACTCCATTTTTATAAACCAGATGAGTTTGCAATTGAAACTGCTTTCTATGGGAAAAATGTTCAATCTAGCTATGAAAATTGGTTATGCGCGCGGCGCGGCAATATTGGCAGCCGCACATTGCAAAATTCCAATGAGTGAATATTCTCCAAGAGAAATAAAAAAATCTGTCGTTGGAAAAGGGGCGGCGTCAAAGGAACAGGTTTCTTTTATGATAAAAACATTGCTTGCAGCTAAAGAAATAAAAATGAAATATGATGAGTCGGATGCTCTTGCTGTTGCGTTGTGCCATGCGTTCAGAATGGGTAATCATAAAAAACGCGGCAACGATTGGAAAGCTTTCGTTGAACGGTTCCCGGATCGGGTCATTGGTCAATAGCTCTAGGTCATTTATAGTCATTAAGTTGTTGATTTAATATAAATCTAATTTTTCAATCTTTGTTATGATCGGATTTTTACACGGTAACATTCTTTCAATAAAACCCACTAAACTCTTATTAGATGTAAATGGTGTTGGCTATTTAGTTAATATTTCAATCAATACTTTTGAAAATATTTCAGACAAGAAAGATATTTCACTCCACATTTACACAAGTGTAAAAGAAGATTCGATTACCCTCTTTGGTTTTTATTCTGAAACAGAAAAAGAGATGTTCGAACTTCTTATAAGTGTTAGTGGAATCGGACCCAAGCTTGCTTTGAGTGTGCTTTCAGGTATCCAGGTTGATGATCTTAAAAAAGCAATTGAAGCTGGTGATATTTCCAGGATTATTGCAATCCCTGGAGTTGGAAGAAAAACTGCCGAAAGAGTCGTTCTTGAATTAAGAAGTAAAGTTGATAAAATATCTGAGACAGAATCCAAAGGAGTTTCTTACAGTATTAAAAGTGAAGCTGTTTCTGCACTTACAACACTGGGCTATAATTATAAGCAGGCAGAAAATGCAGTACGGGAAGTTCTAAGCTCGGCAAAAGATATTTCTCTCGAAGAATTAATTAAAAAAGCTTTGGGAAACTTTAACAAATAATTTTTTTAGATTATACTACACTCCAGCTTTGCAATTCCCATTAACTCAGCTTCAAGTTTATCTCCCCTGTTCACTTTGCTAACACCTTTAGGAGTTCCTGTAAAAATAAGATCTCCTTCTTCAAGCATAATTAAAGAAGAAATATATTCAACAATCTGGGCTGGATTAAAAATCATTTTATTTAATTGATCTTTTTGTTTAATAACTCCGTTAACGGAAAGAGAAATTTCTTCATTTAATGTAAGCTTATAATTTTCTTTTAATATAAAATCGGAAATAACAGCAGAAGTATCGAAGCACTTTGAAACTGTCCAGGGGTCTCCTTTTTTTCTTGCATCGTTCTGAAGGTCACGCAAAGTCATATCGAGTCCGACACCGTAACCAGTTATTGCATTTTCGGCTTCCTTTAAACTTGCTTTACTTACGTTCCTTCCTATTAGAAGAACAAGCTCGACCTCATGATGCATTTCATTTGAGAAATCAGGATGAACAACCTTATCACCGGAATAAATTATTGCCGAAGGAGGTTTCAAAAATATAACCGGTTTATCTGGAACGTCGTTTCCTAATTCTTTTGCGTGTTCTGCATAGTTTCTTCCAACACAAACTATTTTCCTAACTATAAATTCTTTGCTGCTACTTTGTATTTTTATTTTTTTCAATTTGAATAGCTCTAAATAATTGATTGATTTATGAAATACAAATTAGTAACAACTCCATACAAAGGAAACTATTGCTTTAACCTTCAAGGGAAAGGATTGCAAACACAGCGCTAACCTTGAAGGTTTTCACTTAAGTTTTTTGTTTTTTCTTTTTAGCTGCAGGGAAAAGAATATTATTAAGAATTAATCTGTAACCCGGTGAGTTTTTATAAAGACTGAGATCTGTTGGTGGGTCCCCTACTGCATGCTGATAATCTTCCGGATCGTGTCCGCCATAAAAAGTAAAAGTTCCTCTTCCAAAATTTCCGTGAATATATTTAACCTGATCGGTCCCCTCTCTTTCCCCCAAAATTATAACTGACTTTTTAATCAATTCTTTTCTGAACATTGTTGTTTGTCCCATAAACCCGCGAATAACATTTGCATGATCCTGAGTAAGCATAGTGGGAACAGGATCATACTTAGCGGAAAACTCGAAGAGTGTAAAATAATCATTATCAAAGTTGCCGATTTCTGAAGGCTGAATATCAATGTTGCTGTATTCATAAACGTATGGATTCATTTCAAGCTTAAAGTTTTCAAAAGCAAGAGTATTTGAAAAATCGAGTTTCTCCTGTGCATTTGGATCTGCAGCATCTCCATCAAACATTGAAGCACATATATCAACATTTTGTGCAGCGAGAGCAATATCGTAAGAATCTGTTGCCGAACACATAGCGAATAGAAATCCGCCATCCCCTATGTAATTCTTTATAGTTTGAGCAACCGTCTTCATCATATTTGAAACTTTTTTAAATCCATTTTTCTTAGCATCATTTTCATATTCCATCTGCTGATCGATATACCATTGTGCATTTGAAAAGCTTGCATAAAATTTTCCATATTGACCTGTAAAATCCTCATGGTGAAGATGAAGCCAATCATAATTTTTAAGATCTCCACGGAGTATTTCGTCATTCCAGATTTTATCATATGGAATTTTTGCATACTCAAGAACGAGTGTAACTGCATCATCCCACGGTTGAAAACCCGGCGGGACATATACTGCAATCTTCGGAGCTTTCTCAAGTCTTACAACATCCATATTATTATTTTCATCCTGCACTTCAGCATAAATAGCGACTGCCTCTGAAGTAGAAATAGCGTCGAAAGCCACTCCGTTCAATTCTGCATTCAACTGCAACTTTATCTGAATAATCAAGCATAAATGAACCACCTCTGTAGTTCAGCAGCCAGTCCGCTTTTATTCCATTTGCAAGTGCGTGGTAAGTAATACCATAAGCTTTAAGATGGTCTGTCTGTTTTAAATCCATGTATATCAGGATTTTTGATTGGGCAAAAGAGGAAAAGCAGGTTAGCAGTAAAATAAAAAAAGTTCTTCGGATCATTTCAAAATTCAATCTCAAATCTGTTAACAAATTAAACTAATCTTTAAAAAAATAAACCCGCTAACAATCCAAATTTTTAGACCATTAGCGGGAATAAAAATTACCTAAGCAGACTTTCTATCACTTTCAAGATAAATCGGTTCTGCGTTTTTAGAGATTACATCTTTAGTAATAATGCACTTCTCCACTTTATCTTTATTCGGGAGATCAAACATTATGTCGAGCATAAAATCTTCAACAATAGAGCGAAGTGCTCTTGCACCTGTTTTTCTTTCCATAGCTTTCTCTACAATAGCTTCAATTGCAAATGGGTCAAACTCAAGTTCTATGTTTTCCATCATAAAAAGTTTTTTATACTGTTTAAGAATTGCATTCTTAGGTTCAACGAGAATACTTTTAAAAGCTTCCTTAGATAAGGCATGCAACGGAGCCGTAACAGGCAGTCTTCCGATTAATTCAGGAATCAAACCAAAGCGAAGAAGATCTTCAGGTAAGACATATTTAAGCATGTCTTCGTCCCTGTTCTTTTCGCCAATGTCAGAAATAAAACCCATTTTGTTTTTGTTGATTCGGGCTGCAATAATTTTTTCAATTCCCTCAAAAGCACCACCGACAATAAAAAGAATATTTTTTGTATTAACATTGATCAAACTTTGCTCTGGATGTTTCCTTCCTCCTTTGGGTGGAACACCAGCAACTGTGCCTTCCAGAATTTTTAACAACGCCTGCTGAACACCTTCGCCGGAAACATCTCTTGTTATAGATGCGCTTTCACTCTTCCTTGCAATCTTATCAATCTCATCAATATAAACTATACCTCTTTGAGCGCGCTCAAGATTATAATCTGCAGCCTGCAAAAGATGAACAAGCACCGTCTCAACATCATCACCAACATAGCCAGCTTCGGTTAATGTTGTAGCATCTGCAATTGCAAAAGGGACATCTAAAATTTTTGCGAGTGTTTGCGCAAGCAATGTTTTGCCCACACCTGTAGGACCAATTAGAAGTATATTGCTCTTTTCAATTTCAACTTCATCGAGCTCAAAGAAAGAAGATTTGGAATTGATTCTCTTATAATGATTATAAACTGCTACCGATAAAACTTTTTTTGCTCTATCCTGACCGATTACATATTCATCAAGATTTTTCTTAATCGTAGCAGGTGTATGATGCTGAAAGCCTTTTGGTTTTGTGTTATTAAATGCAGCAAGATTATTCCTCAGAATATCAACACTGCTTCCGATGCAAATATCACATATATAAACATCAGGACCAGCGATCATGCTTCCGACTTCGCTTCCGTCCCTGCCGCAAAAGGAACATTTTACAATTCTTTGATTTTGTTTTTTAGCCATTAAATACCTTAACTAACTTTGTTTCTTATTTTAATTATTTCCTCTCTTGCCACATCAAGATATAAGGAGTTGGGGAATTTTGCAAGCAGGCTCTCATACATCTCAAGTGCCTTTGTATCATCTTTCATACCATATTGATATATTTTACCAAGTAAATAAAGTGCTTTGTCTGCATATATATTTTGTTTATCCTGGCCTGAAATTTCCTGCAAAATAGAGATAGATTTTTCATAATTATCCAAGTGCAATTCTGCTTCAGCTTCTTTTAAACTGGCTCTATTCGCCAGCATAAAACTTTGTTTAGATGATGCAATCTGATCAAATAAGGAAGACGCTTCTTTATAATTTCCCTGGGTGATTAATAATTCTCCTTTTGCATACAGCAACAGGTTAGACGAATCATTCAAAGTTGTGTTCAGTAAAAGAGAAAGTTCAATTGCATCATTAGCAATATTATCTTTTAAATTTTTCAGGATTTCTCCAAGAATACTTTTCGCAGATAGGAAAATCCCCCCTATAAAAATTTACTTTTGCAAGATTATACCTTGCAAGGTTTATTTTTTCTTCTCCGGCTCCTTTATTATCAATTACTTTTGTGAGATTATTTTGTGCATCATCAAATTTGTTTTCAAGGACATTAATGTTAGCAAGTTCAAGATAAGCATCGGGAATAAATTTGGAAGCCGGATATTCTTTAATAATTCTATCAAAATATTTTTGTGCAGAAGAAATATCATTCTGCTTATACAAAAGAATTCTTCCTATCCTTAGTAAAGCCTCGCCTGCAACTTCTGAATGAGGATATAGATTTATTAATTCATTATAAGCAGTTATAACTTTCTCAACTTTATCATTATCAACTGATTTTACTTTATAAAACGGTTTCCATGAATTTTCACTAAAAGAAGATTCGTTATTTAAAGCTTCTTCAAGAGTTTTAGCATATCCAAGTTTAGCTGAAGAAACAAATGGTGAGTTTGGGTGTCGTTTAACTAATTCATTATATGTTTTTGCCGCAAGATCAAATTGTTTTTCGGAGTAAGCAAAATTAGCAAAGCTGTATAAATCCTGGCCCTGTTTATTTTGCTTGTCGTCTATATCAAGATATAAATCAAATGCTTTATCGAATTTATCATCTTCCATATAAAGCCTTGCAAGCAGGTAATCAATAACTATTTTATCATTCGCTTCAAATTCCTTTACAACATCGATTGTCTGTGAAAGAGCATTGGGCTTATTTATATAGGAAAGGATTCTTGATTCAATAACCTCGTACTGGTTCGGAGTTGAAGAAATGATTTCACAATATTCTTTTGCGGCATCTTTAAATCTCATCGTTAAAGAATAAATGCTGGCGAGATCATAAGAAAATAATTGTGGATTATTTGAAACACTTTTCCCTCTATTCAGATACTCTATTGCCTTGTCAAAAGTTCTTAGTTCAATAGCATAATTTGCCATTACGCGGTAGCTGTTCTCGTTCCGTGGAAACTTTTGAAGAGCCTGGTCCCACGTATCAAAAGCCTTATTCTCTTCACCTTTTATGTAATAAGTTTTGCCGAGCATTCCATAAAGATTAATATCATTTTCATTCGCCTTTATCCTTTCTTCAATTATACTGATTGAATTGTCGTAATCTTTTAATTGAAGATAAACTCTATTCAGCGCATCGAAATATTGGTAGTTTTCTGGATTTCCATTATAGAGTTCTTCGAATATTTGTTTTGCTTTTTCATATTCACCTGATTGTTCAAAGTTCACTCCCAACAAATAGCGATTATTCGCATCCTGCTGCGAATAAACCGGCAGGCTTAAGAGCACCAAAATTAAAAGAAGTCTTTTTACCATAATCAAACTTAGCAATTTTTAAGCTGGGGTTTCAAGGTGGAAAATATGTGAGATTTATTAATAGCTAACATATAAGTGAGACTCACCTTAAAAGGTGAGTCTTTATAAATAGTTTTAATAAAAGATATGAAACTGAAGTAGCGCAGAATCATTATCTACGCTTGGATTTTCTATTTGTATCCTGTATTGCGGACGAATTTCAATAAAGCTGTATGGAAATATCTCAAACCCGAGTACTACCCTTGTCAGTTCGTCTTTATTTGCTTTAGAGTTAGGATCAAACCTGTCTAATCTTACGACTGCTTCCCATCCTTTAATTATATTGTATGCTACTTCAACCATGAGTGCTGTTGATGCTGAATCTTTTTGAAGAAAGTCATTTGCAATATCATATTCTCCCATTATTGTAAAGTCCCCTGCGCCAAAACCAACATATCCTCCATACATTTTTACAGCAGGATAAACAGGTAAAAACGCCGGTGGCTGCGAACCTTTGAACGCCGCAAAAGAACCTCCGAAGAATAAAGCTGTATTCTCTCCAATGGTCGGTTGAAATTTAAGATTTGCAGTATAAGTGGGATCGCTCAGAAATGGAGTCGAACGAGCCTCACCAACACTTGCTGTTAGAAAGGCAAAGTCGCTGATATAAATCCCAAGCTCAGCACCTCCCTCAATATAACGCGGGTCATAAATTAAACCCCTTTTAACATTTGAAGAAAAGAGAAGTCCGAGATCTCCCGCTCTCGTATATGCAGTATGGTCATCTAATCTTATTCCATAATTAGGTTGAAAAGAACCGGCTTTTATATAGCCATCGTTAGGTAGAATTCTTGCGACACCGTAGGCTTCCCAAATCTGCTGTATAAAATCATATCTTGTAAATACATTTATCTTTTCAGAAAGATCAATGTTTGTATAAAGCGAGCCAGTCATTTTCTGGAAATCTATTCTCTTATTGTGAGTTGTCATCATTAGCAACGCCTGTCCGCGGAGGTCGAGTCCAAATTGAATATTCTCTCCTATCTTGTTGCTCATTTCAAAATCTTTATCAGTAGTATTCATAGGAAGAACATCTTTGCCAAATCTCCATCCTCTGCTTGTGCGCATATCGCCGCCTGTTGGATTAATATGACAGCCTGAGCAGTCGAAACCCACTGCCTTTTAAGCTGAATCTCGGCAATGCGTTCCCTTCAGATACACAAAGAATGACTAGTAATAGTAGAAATATTTTGATCCTCATATTGCCCTCGGAGTTTTATTTAAGTTAAATATTAAAAAATCATCCTGCAACAAATGATTATAAATAGTGATTAATATAAAATTAAAGTGACAAACTATATTTTCCTTAAATATATAAACATCCCATATTTAAGTGGTATTTTATATTGATAAAGAATTCATTCTTTTATAGCTTTAATAGATTCATATTCTATAAATAATGAAAAAAATTTTAATCCTTGGTTCTACGGGTTCGATAGGCATAAATACACTCGATGTAATTAGGCAACACCCCGATAAATTTTCAGTCTCCGCTCTAACAATTAATACGCGTATTGATCTTCTAATCCCACAAATAAAAGAATTTAAACCCGAACTCGTAGTCGTTACAAACGAATCGGCTGCAGAAAAATTACGCGGCAACACAAATATTAATTGTGAAATTTTATCCGGAGTAGACGGACTTGTTTATGCTGCAGCAAATTGTGAATACGATATTCTTCTCGGAGCTATGGTTGGATTTGCCGGTCTCCTCCCAACAATAGAAGCACTCAAAAGAGGGAAAAGAATTGCTCTGGCAAATAAAGAAACTTTAGTAGTAGCAGGCGAATTAATAACCAAACTTAGCAAAGAGCATAACTCAGAAATAATTCCAGTTGATTCCGAACATAGCGCAATTTACCAATGTCTTGTTGGTGAAAAAGCTGAAGAGGTTAAAAAACTAATTTTAACAGCATCCGGCGGTCCCTTCTTTAAAAAACAAAAAAATGAACTTAACAAAGTTACTGTTAAGGAAGCGCTGGCTCATCCCAACTGGAAGATGGGAGATAAAGTTACAATTGATTCGGCTTCGTTGATGAATAAAGGACTTGAAGTTATTGAAGCCCGCTGGCTTTTCGGATTACCGAAAGAAAAAATAAGTGTCGTGGTTCATCCTCAATCAATAATTCATTCTATGGTTGAATTTATTGACGGCTCAGTTAAAGCACAGCTTGGTGTTCCGGATATGAGGCTTCCAATTCAATATGCTTTATCTTTTCCTAAAAGATTGGAAAATGATTTCCCAAAAATTGATTTTACAGTTATCAAAGAGCTTACTTTTTTTGAACCGGATATGGAGAAGTTTCGGTGTCTTAAGCTTGCTTATGATGCCCTGACAGCCGAAGGCACAGCTCCCTGCATCCTTAATGCTGCAAATGAAGTTGCTGTAAAAGGATTTTTAAAAGGGGATATATCTTTTTCCAAAATTCCTGTAATAATTGATAAAGCTCTTGAAAAGATAGAAAATCACTCCTCCCCAAATCTCGAAACGATAATCGAGTGCGATAAAATTACCCGGAAATTTGCTGAAGAACTCATTTAGTTTGCTTATCTTTATTGAGTGGAATCAGTATTTATTTTGACTTGTAGAATTTTATAACCCTGATCGACGGAGTATCCTTTAAATGGAATATGTAATATACTTTGCTATAACTATAGGAATTTTAGTTTTTGTTCATGAGTTTGGACATTTTGCTGCAGCTAAGCTGTTGGGAATGCGTGCAGATGTTTTTGCAATTGGATTTGGAAAACGTCTCTTTGGATGGAACAAGATAAACAGGTTTACATTTGGTGAGCTGCCGAAGGATTTCGACGGACAGGGAAATACTGATTACAGGTTGTGCCTTTTACCTTTGGGTGGTTATGTTAAAATAGCAGGCATGATTGATGAGAGCATGGATGTTGATTTTGCAGATAAGGAACCGCAGCCTTATGAGTTCAGGGCTAAACCTGCATGGAAAAAAGCTATCGTAATTACTGCCGGCGTATTCATGAATCTTATTCTCTCGTTGGTAATTTTCTGGGGAGTAAATTTCTTCCAGAGCAAACAGATAACCAAAACAACTACTATCGGTTATGTGCTTCCACAAAGTGCAGCTGATTCTGCGGGATTTAAAACCGATGATAAAGTTATTTCTATCAATGGCAAAAAAGTAAATAACTGGGAAGAGCTTAATGCTGAACTTTTCATAAACACACTAGGACAGGATCTTAATGTTAAAATTAAACGGGATGGAAAAATTGTTTCTCTCTTTGTTCCACGTTCATTAGTCTCAGAAGAATCTTCTGAAAGATTTCTTTTACCTGAAGGGTTAAGCAGGCCAACCATAGGCTCTGTTTTGAAAAATTCACCAGCATCAAAAGCAGGAATTACTGCAGGGGATGTTTTCTTAAAAATTGATAACGTTCCGGTTTACACAAGCTACCAGGCAACTACAATTATTAAAAGCAATAAAGAAAAAAGTATACCGATTCTTTTAGCAAGAGATAAAGATACTCTTAGCTTAGCTGTTACCCCAGGCACCGATGGAATAATCGGGGTATCTATAGGACATAATTTTAACGGGCCTGTAGAATACGAATCGCGCGGCTTCTTCGAATCATTTTACTACGGCTGGCTCGATATCACGAAGATGACAGATTTGACTTTCAGCATGTTTGGTAAAGTTATAAATGGACAAGTACAATTCAGTAAAGCTTTTGGCGGACCGATTAAAATAGCACAGTATGCAGCGCGTTCAGCAGATACTGGTCTTCTAAGCTTCCTTTATTTTCTGGCTTTGTTAAGTCTTAGCCTTGCAATCATTAATATTTTCCCTTTCCCTGTTCTTGATGGCGGACATTTATTAATAATCATTATCGAAGGAATTTTCAGAAAAGAAATCCCCATAAAAGTAAAAGTCGCAATTCAGAATACAGGCTTTGTTATTCTTCTTCTCCTAATGGCATTTATAATTTATAATGATATACTAACCTTATAATTTTTATCCTTCCATCCCCGAATAGCTCCTTTAATAAAAAAGTAATTATTCTTTCCCTTTATTTGCGCTAATTTTATCATCCCGAAGCGTTAGTTCCGGGTCTAATGTATATAAATATTATTTTTTTTTAGCAACGATAAGTTTATATTAACAATGTTATATGTTTCGAAAGAGTGGAATGCGGGAGACTATTTCAGTTTAGACAATCCTTCATTTAGCGAAGTGATAAATAAAAAGCAAAGAATAGACAGAAACAGATTGTACTGGATATGCCAGATATCCGGGTGGTCATTCTATGCAATTATAAATATAGTTGTTATTACTGCCTTCGACAGTTTCAACTGGGAAAAATCACTACTTGCAATTGTTCTTTGCGGAATTGGTTTATGGTTAACTAATCTTTATCATAATCATATTAAAAGCAAGAACTGGGTTGAACTTCCATTAAAAAAATTAGCACCAAAAATATTTATTGCAAGCATTTTTATAGGTATAATTTTATTTTTATTTCTTCTTGCTTCTAATTTAATATTCGGAATTTATGAACCTTCAATATTTAAACTTGCTTCGGTGCTAATAGGAATTTTTAATTACAGCAGCGTAATGCTTCTGTGGTCTTTGATTTATCTTTCATTCAATTATTTTGAAAACTATAAAAAGGCAGAGATTGAATCCCTTATCTGGGAAAATGCAGTAAAAGAATTTGAACTCAGAACATTGCGCGCCCAGCTTAATCCTCACTTTATGTTTAACGCACTTAACAGTATAAGGGCTCTTATAAATGATGAGCCGCTCAATGCTCAAACTGCGGTGACAAAACTTTCAAATATATTGCGCTACTCATTGAAAATCGAGAGAACGGAAATGGTCCCGCTCGAAGAGGAAATGCGCGCAGTTGCAGATTATCTGGTATTAGAAAAAATTCGCTTCGAAGAACGATTGAAATACCTGATTAAAGTCGATCCGGAATCAGAACGAATTGAAATACCACCAATGATGGTTCAGACATTAGTAGAAAACGGAATCAAACATGGTCTTTCGCGCAGCACTAAAGGAGGAGAAATAACTATTGAATCCTGTATTGAAGATTCCAAATTGCATATCAAAATTAAAAACACAGGACAAATTAATTCCAACGAATTAAAAGTTTCGACAGGCTTTGGAATAAATAATACTAAACACAGACTGAGCCTTCTTTACGGAGAAAAAGCTCACTTTACAATTTCCAATCAAAATGAAAATGAAGTTCTTGCAGAACTCGTAATCCCAACCGGAGGAATAAAAAATGAAAGCTTTAATAGTAGATGATGAAAGATTAGCAAGAGTCGAACTAAAAAGACTCCTTCAACCTTTTAAAGATATCAATGTCGTCGGCGAAGCTGTAAACGTTGAAGACGCCCTTGAAAAAATAACTCAGCTAAACCCCGAACTTATTTTTCTCGATATCCAAATGCCGGGTAAAAGTGGTTTTGATCTTCTTGAAGAATTGGACAGTGTCCCCACCGTTGTTTTTACAACTGCTTATGATGAATATGCACTGAAAGCTTTTGAGTACAATGCAATGGATTATTTACTGAAACCTATTGAGCCAAAAAGATTAGAAGAGACAGTAAAAAAACTTATTGAGCAGAGCAAGAAAGAAACTTATGAAGCTAACGATACACAAACGTTAACGGAAAAAGACCAGGTTTTTGTAAAAGATGGTGACCGATGCTGGTTTGTAAAATTAGAAACTGTAAGGCTATTTGAGTCGGAAGGAAATTATGTTCGTCTTTTCTTTGAAGATAACAAACCGCTCATACTCAGAACTTTAAATTATCTCGATGAAAGACTCGACAGCAAATCATTCTTCCGGGCAAACAGGAAGCATATAATTAATCTCAAATGGGTCGAGAATATTGAAACCTGGTTGAATGGTGGTCTCCTTGTTAAATTAAAAGGCGGACATAAGATTGAAATTTCGCGTAGACAAGCTATTAAGTTTAAAGATAGACTAAGTTTATAAGTATTAGTTATTGAGATACTAAGTTATTAAGTTGTTGTTATTGAGTTACTGGGTTATTAGGAGTCGATGAGATTAAACAATAATAGCATAATAACCAAGTAGCTTTAACTTATTAACCTAAAGCTTAACAACCAAATAACTTATTAACTAATTGCTTATTAACCTAACCTCAATTAAACAACTCCCATGCAATTCCAAAACGAATTCCTCTTTCTCTCATTGGATAATAAGGAACTATAAAATATTTTTCATTTAAAAGATTTTCCCACGAAAAATAAACTATCGCAACTTTCCTTATTGTTCCCGCAAGTGTAAAATCTATTTGAGATGCAGATTTAAAATCACTTGATTCAAAATCATAATAATTAAGAACGAACCCTGTTTTCAGATCAAGATCAGAATTGAATAAAGTATCTTTATAAAAAAGACCGCTATTTATGTGCGTTTTTATTTCTGATGCAAGAGCATTCTGATCTCCTTTATGAGAATTATAATTTAATCCTTCCTCAAGTCTAAGTTTCCAGAAATCATAATTGAGATTTAAAGCAAAGCCCGTAAAATTTCCCGTTGATTCTAAAAGATTAAATGACGGCATTAGTGTATTTGAAAAAACTTTATAAACAGAAGTTGAATTGTTTTTATTGTACATTGTAATGTTTGCAAAGAGGCTTTCATAATTTACTCTGGCTCCGATTTCATAAACATCTGTCTCTAAGCCAAAGAAATCAAAACTACTTATGCCGGCATAGACTCTCAACATATTTAATAATCTCACTGTTACATCGCCTCCAAAACCGTTATAGCTTTTCCCAATGTCAGAATAATTTATGCTTTTATAAAAAACAGAAGGAACAATTGTGCTGTCAAGAAAATACATTGATACTACCGGCGAGACAGAAAAAACATTATAGTTGTTCTTTATATTATGAACTCCTGCCAGTGCATCAATATAATAATAACGTGATTCTCTTCTTTCAAAAACACTGTTAATTTCAAAATGCAAACTTTCCCTTGAATATGATTCTCTTAAAGCGGCTCCCCCGCTAAAATCTTTTATTTCATCTTTTGATGATATGCCCGAATAATTTTCTTTGGCTGAGTGATAGTAAAAATTTAAATCGGTATTGAAATTATTAAACTTGCCGAGCATCCTTAATCCAAATTTATCAAGCTTAACTTGCTGTTTTAAAGAAGAATAAACAACCGGTGCAGATAATGGTTCATACAAAACAGAATTAATATCATTTGTTATTTTCGCAACGCTGTCAACATCTACTCCTCCATTAATACCAAGATCGGAGCTCACTAAAGAATAAGAACCAATAAGATTAATTTCGTTGGAAAGGAAATACTTGAATCTAAACTCAGCCTGCCAAATACTGAAGTTACTGTTGGTATATGTGCTGTCGAATTTTCTGTTTGTAATATCGAGTGTAAGGTTTAACCTTTTAAAGAAAGATGTATTAAAAATTCCATCAAAGAATGCCTCTCCGTTTGGACCTTCATAATATTTTATCCTTGAATATGGAACGGGTGAGAGAAAATCTCTTTCAATAAAATTAGCCGAGGCTATATAATTATCGGGACCATATAAAAATCCTCTCGGCAAGGGAAGAACTTCAATAGAATCTATTATTTCATTTTGTATAAAATTCAGATTGAGGATACTAGTGTAACGGTTGTTATAAAGAATGCCGTTTGAGAAAAATCCTGTGGTACCAAAGCCATTTCCATAAATCGTGAGTTCATTCGGCTGCCCGATTAAACCTTTATCTTTAAGTAAAGTGAAACCCGCGGGAGAGAACAAATCGCCCGTATATCTGTAATCGAGTTTATTTATTGTCTCCCTGTTGATAAAAAAACTTCCGTTATAAAATGGTTTTTGATATAATGGATAAAGCGTATCTGCCGGGGCATATTTTGTCGTGTCGGCTGCCAGCGAATCCGTTGAAACAGTAGAGAGAGAATCTGAAAATATTTTAGTTGAGTCTATGGTTGTGATGTCGGTTTGCTGTGCAAAAAGATTTAATGAAATAAAAAAAAATATCGGTAAGAAAAATTTCATTCAAAAAATCTGTTGTAATAGTAAAAATCAAACATACTTTAACCTTCAAGGTTAATGCAACTTTAACGCAGTTAGAACCTTGAAGGTTCTTGTAAAATCAAAAAGAAAAATAGAGAATTAAAGCTTAAGCTACAAAAACAGAACCGATTTCAGACAATAAAATCAAGTATAAAATGAAATTGCCGGAAGAAAAATTTTTCATAATTAAGCAGAAAAACATTTTGTTTGACTGAAATAATATTTATTTTGACAAAGGAATTAATAACAAACTAAAAAGAGAGGTACATAATGGCAGACAGTAAAGCAATGACCAAAGCACAGATTGTAGAACATCTTGCTAACAAGACAGACACAACAAAAAAAATTGCCAGCCAGTTTCTTGAAGAGTTGAGCAATCTTGCATACAAGGAGGCAAAGAAATCTTTTACGCTCCCTGGAATTGGTAAACTTGTTGTCGTTAACCGTAAAGAAAGAATGGGAAGAAATCCCGCAACCGGCGAACAGATTTTAATTCCTGCAAGAAAGGCTTTGAAGTTCAGAATAGCTAAACACGCAAAAGATGCTATTCTAAAGTAATACAAGTTAATTCTTTCTTTTTCTGAGTTTTTTTACGCAAAGGACGGAGATATCCCCGTCCTTTTTTATTTACCGACCTATGTTTATTTTCAGCTATCCAAATGAAAATTTTATACTCATACTTAAAAAACTACTGGAAGCTAGTTATACTTGCACTTGTGCTTGCGTCGATTAACCAGGTATTTTCCCTGCTTGATCCTTACATATTTGGAAAACTTATTGACAGGTATGCGACTAAATTTCATCAATATTCTTCGAGCGACTTTTTAAGCGGTATAGGACTTCTTCTTGGGGCAATGGTCGGAGTTGCATTTGTTTCGCGTGTTGCAAAAAATTTCCAGGATTATTATGTAAATGTTATAACGCAAAGACTCGGCGCAAAAATTTATTCCGATGGCATCATGCACTCTCTTCATCTTCCCTATTCTTTGTTTGAAGATCAGCGGAGCGGCGAAACTCTTGGAGTATTGCAAAAAGTAAGAACCGATACAGAAAGACTTATCAACACTTTTGTTAATACTCTCTTCACAACTTTTGTCGGAGTAATTTTCGTTTTCGTTTATTCGATAAATGTTCACTGGCTTATTGCCCCTGTTTTTTGTGCATCTGTTCCGATACTTGGAATCATCAGTTCTGTGTTGAGCAGGAAGATCAAGAAAATTCAAAAAGTAATTGTTAAAGAAACAACTGCTCTCGCAGGAACTACAACTGAATCTTTAAGAAACATCGAGCTTGTAAAAAGTCTTGGCTTGGGAGAACAGGAAATCAACAGGTTAAATTCTACAACTGATAAAATCCTTGATCTTGAATTAAAGAAAGTACGCTACATCCGCACGCTCAGTTTCTTCCAGGGAACTTCCGTAAACTTTCTAAGGACAAGTATTCTGTTTTTAATGCTTTATTTAATCTATACAGGAGATATTCAGATAGGGCAGTTTATAACTTTAATGTTCTATTCATTTTTTATTTTTGGTCCGCTGCAAAGTTTGGGAGACATAATAAACATTTACCGCGAAGCAGAAGTCTCACTTGAAAATTTTGATGAGATATTAAAGCTGCCTAAAGAAACAAAGCCGGCAAAACCTGTTCCGCTCGGTAATATTAATTCGTTGAGATTTGAAAATGTAAGTTTTCAGCATTTGTCATCGAGAACAAGAGCTCTGCAGGAAATTTCTTTTGAAGCAATGAAAGGTGAAACTATTGCTTTTGTCGGTCCATCCGGTTCAGGGAAAACGACTCTTGTAAAACTTCTTGTAGGACTTTATAAACCACACGAAGGCATAATTTATTATAACGGCATCGAAGCGGATCAAATAGATTTTGATGAACTGCGAACTCAAATCGGTTTTGTTACACAGGATACACAATTATTTTCGGGAACTATAAGAGAAAATCTTTTGTTTGTAAATCCATATGCAACAGATGAAGAATGTTTTGAAGTTCTTGATAAATCGGCAGCGCAAAGTTTAATGGCAAGAGCAGATAAAAGTCTCGATACATTAATTGGAGAAGGCGGAGTTAAAGTTTCCGGCGGAGAAAAACAAAGATTATCAATCGCACGCGCATTATTACGAAGACCGAATCTTCTTGTTTTTGATGAAGCAACTTCTGCTCTCGATTCCTTAACTGAAGAAGATATAACTGAAACAATAAAAGAAATTTCAGCAAGCCAGCATCTTATTACAATTTTAATTGCTCACAGACTTTCAACAGTAATGCATGCAGATAGAATTTATGTTCTTGAAAAAGGAAGAATAGTTGAATCCGGTTCACATGAGTATCTTGTAGAACTAAAAGGATTATATTATGCGATGTGGCGTCAGCAGATTGGGGAAAGAGAAGCAGAGCTTACAAATGGTTTGGTAAATTAATTCATGTCTTTTAACAAAATCATATTTACAAAATGAAAAATTTATTTTTATTTTTTACTATCGGAATTCTTTTACTCTCCTGTTCTGAGAGAAAAGATAATCAGCCTAAAAGCGAACTGGAATTAAAAATGAACAACATTGCAGAAGATTACGTTAAGCTTGTCTTAAAGATCGGGCAGCACGATGCCGATTATGTAGATGCATATTATGGCCCCGATGAATGGAAACCGGCTCCGTTAACTCAGAGTGAAAACGATACTTTAATTCTTAAGCAGCTTGGTCAGAAAGCCGATAGCCTTTTAGATGAACTTGAAAGTTTATCAAATTATAAAGCAACTGAATTAGAAGCCCTGAGACACCGTTTTCTTTACAAACAAATTCTTGCAGCAAAAGCAAAAATATTTATGATCTCCGGCGGCAAGCTAAGTTTTGATGAAGAATCAAAAGCTCTTTATGATGCTGTTTCTCCACACTACTCCGAAGATCATTATAAAGAAATCCTTACTGGGCTAGACAAACTATTGCCGGGCAAAGGTGAGCTTTCAAAACGAGTAAATGATTATAAGAATCAATTTATAATTCCTAAAGAAAAACTCGACACGGTTTTTAAGGCGGCGATTAGCGAATGCAGAAAAAGAACTCTGCAGCATATTAAGCTTCCTTCAAATGAAAACTTTGAAGTTGAATATGTAACGAACAAAGCGTGGTCCGGTTATAATTGGTACAAGGGAAACAGCTTCAGTCTTATCCAGGTAAATACCGATTTACCGATTTATATCGAACGCGCTGTTGATCTTGCAGCACACGAAGGATACCCGGGACATCATGTTTATAACACCCTGCTTGAACAAAATATGTACAGGAAAAACGGCTGGGTTGAATTTTGTGTCTACCCTTTAAATAGTCCCGAATCACTTATTGCAGAAGGAAGCGCTAACTATGGAATTCATGTTGTCCTTCCGGGAGAAGAAAGGATTAAATTCGAAAAAGAAGTTTTATTTCCTCTTGCCGGATTAGACTCAAGTAAAGCAGATGAATATTATCACGTACTTTCTTTACTTAGTGAACTCGATTACGCAGGGAATGAGGCAGCAAGAAATTATCTCGATGGAAAATGGGATAAGGAAAAAGCAAAAAACTGGTTAGTTAAATATTCCCTGGCCTCCCCAGAAAGAGCAGAACAAAGAATAAAATTCATCGAGAAATACAGGAGCTATGTGATTAATTATAATCTCGGTCAGGATATAGTAAAAAATTATGTTGAGAAAAACGGGGGGACAAAGGATAATCCTGAAAAAAGGTGGAAGGTATTTGAATATATTATATCTACACCGCAAACTGCATCAGGTTTGCAGTAGTTAAAAGTATAAAATTATTTCAAAGATTTTTTTAATTCGGCTTTTACAAACTCAAATTGCTCTTTGCCGAGACTTACTTCTCTAAAGCTGTCTTCAATATTTCCTTTTGTGATTTTTTCAAAATCCTCTTCCAGTGGAAGAATGCAGATTCCTCCAAGATCAACTGCCGCTGGGCTAAGAAGTATTTTATCTCTTCCTTCTTTAAAATAATATGATGGTCTATGTTTCTCTCTCAGAAAGATTAAAATTCTCCAACCATATTCTTTTTCATAGAAAGAGAGAATGTTTAACAAAGGTTCCGTTTTATTTTCTGAAATTTTAGAATAGATGTTATAAAACAAATCAAAAACTTTTTCTGCAGCAGTAACTTTCGAAGTTTCGATTGATATAACTTTTCTTAATCCATCATCTATTCCTGTTACTTTAAGAGCATCGGTTTCTGAAAGCACTTTACCGTATTCATTTTTGAGAGAATGAAATTCATCATAAATCGGAAGAAAATTTTTATTTCCTGCCTGAAAGTGAAGATGGTCCGGCGCTGAAGCTCCGCATTCGGGACCATTATAAATAACAACATATTCAGTAAGATCTTTAGAAAGTGAAATCATTTTCCCGAAGGAATTTTTAATTCTCTGGGGTATATGATCTTTATGTGGAATGGTAAAATGCTCTTGAAAAATCGGGAAAGGGTTTACAAGAATAAGAAAATCTTCATTATATTTAATTGCTTTCTGTTCCTTATAAAGATTATCCGGACATAGAAAACATTCCCTTTCACTTATAGATTTTTCATCAACTTCGGCTGATGTAGATTTAATTCTGCCGGGATTGTTCTGAGCTTTAATAACAAAGCCTGGAAACTGAAATGATTTTACTTTTGCAGAATCAAGCAAATCATAATTCTTAGCTAAAGCAGCCCAACTTTTTTTTTGTTCTTCAAGAAGTAATTTTACAGCGCCGGAATAATCTTTTACAGAAATTAGTTTATCTAAATCCGGATGTTCAAATAAAATATTTTTCACTCTTAATAAATCTTTTTCAGTTTAGCCCCTTTAAAATAATGAAGCAAAATTTCATCGAATTGATAGCCGCGTGAAGCCATTACCGCGGCGCCAATCTGGCAAAGACCTACTCCGTGTCCCCAGCCTGCACCATAGATAATAAACTTTTGTGGAATACCTTTTTCATCACCTTCCTTATTAACAACAAAAGCACTGCTGTAAAGATGTGTAGCAGAAAGAATTCTTCTTATTTCCAGCTCTTTGCCTATTACCATTTCTTTTTTTGTGCCGATGATTTTAAGTTTAATTATTCTTGCAGAATCTCCTCTTTCGATTGGGACAAGATCAAGTATGTCTCCAAAATCAATTCCCGGATTTTCTATTTATTAATTCGGCTATTTGCTTTTGAGAGTATTCGACTTTCCATCTATAAAAATCTATGGTCTCCTGGTCATAGTCAACTAAGACTTGTGATAAAATTCTTTCATCATTAGTATTACAGAAAGCGGCGGGATTACTTAGTATCCATTTTTTTGCATTCGCTTCGGAAGAAAAATCAAGATTGTAATTCTCAGGTTCAAACTTGTAGTCGATTATGGAAGAAAGATATTCATGCTTTACGGGTTCCCAAACATTTTCAAATGATTCCGAAATTCCTCCGCACGATTTTGAATAACGTGTATCGCAAATTTTACCACCGAACATAAGGACTATTCCTTTTGTTTGCTCAACTGCATTGTTTGTATTATCGGTAGATATTTTTGAAATCCCCTGGTATCTTTGGCAATGGTCGTCGGCGCATACATCAAATAAAAGATGCTCACCTCTATCCTGCCATTTTATTATTTCCGATTCAGTTTGATATAAATGACTCTCCTTATTTTTACCTTCAGAGGATTTAAGTTTATCGATCTGAGCTAACAGCCAGCTTCTCGAAACAATTGCATGGGCTTTCAAAAGCTGTAAAGAACTTTTGGCGCTCATCTCCGAGGAAATAACACTCTTGAGATATTGTGAAATAGAAACAACATTAATCACCCAAATAATGTCCCCGTCTTTAAGAAACTTAAGAGAGCCGCTGAACCTTTGTGTTTGTTTTCTTTCCCAATGAAATTTTTTCCCGATTGGAACATCTATGATGAGAAAAGAATCGACCACTAAATCACTTCGGGTTCAAAAATTATTTCGTTCAATACTTCAATTTTATCTTTAGCGCTTTTACAAATTATACGATCCCCTTCAAGCTCGGCAGAAAATCTTCCGCTAAACTTCTGCTTAAAACCATGGATGTTAAAGTCACCATAAAGCTCAAAGTTTATCTGGCGATCGGACAAAATGCCTACACTTATTACCGGTTCATCGAATGACATAATAAAAGCTTTTGATAAATAAAATATTCCCGTAAAAGAATATAAGCAATAGCAATTTTAATTTACATTCCTTAAGGGTAACACTTTTGGGATATTAGGGGAAACTTTTTAATTTGCTATGGTTCTTATAACTATCACTTAATGAAAAAAGAAACCTCTAAAATCGTAAATATTATCGGTTTTCCAATGGACCTCGGTGCCGACAGGAGAGGGGTTGATATGGGGCCCTCTGCTTTAAGAATTGCAGGCCTGAGAGAAAAGCTGGAACAGTTGGGGTACCAGGTTATCGACCGCGGCGATATTTTCATCCAGATAATGGAACGGCAGAAAATTACAAATCCAAAACTTAAATATTTAAATGAAATTCTTAAGACATCGAGAATTCTTGCTCGCAGAGTCGAGCGCGTTCTTGAAAAAAAACATTTCCCTCTTTGTCTCGGCGGTGATCATTCGATGGCATTGGGTTCTATTGCAGGAATTTCTTCATATTGTAAAAAACATAAACTAAAGCTTGGTGTTATCTGGGTAGATGCTCACACTGATATGAACACTGATGAAACTTCTCCTTCCGGAAATATTCATGGAATGCCTCTCGCTGCATCTTTAGGAATAGGAAATGAAAAGCTCGTAAACTTTTACGGCTTCGCTCCAAAATTAAAAGCTGAAAACTGTGCTTTAATTGGGGTGAGAAGTGTTGACACGCTTGAGAAACAAAATATTAAAAAATTAAAATTACCTGTCTATACAATGTCTGATATTGATAAGCAGGGAATTCATGTAATAATCGAAAAAATATTAAAACAGTTCAGAAAAAAAGTTGATCATCTTCATGTAAGTTTTGATCTTGATGTGATAGATCCATCTATTGTGCCGGGTGTTGGAACTCCTGTTGCGGGAGGACTTGGCTACAGAGAGGCACATCTTTTAATGGAATCTATTGCCGAATGCAGTTGCATGTCTTCTCTTGAAATAACAGAAGTAAATCCTATTCTTGATGATAAAAATAAAAGTGCGATATTCGCTGCCGATTTAATTTCATCAAGTATGGGACAAAAAATTTTATAAATTTGAATAGAAATTATAAAGAGTAACCATTGAATAACCAGCCAATTTTACTATACCTGCTTATCTTCCTTGCACTGGCAACTGCACTAAAATTATTGGGAGTAATTGATGTTCAAAGCACAGAACTTTTAGGTTATGCTATGATTTTTTACGGTATTAATCTTGTTTATATTTCTTTCGGCAAGAAAGAACGGGGAATATTATTTACCGGGACTTCTTTATTCCTGATCGGGCTACTTCTCTTTCTTACAAATCACTTTGAGTTTTTGAATGAAAGAGAAATTATTTTCCCTTCAATACTTTTTATTGCAGGAATTAGTTTCTTAATGATTTTCTTCGATGATACTTCAAAGAAAAACTTTTTTCTTATTTCCGCTACATTAATTTTTGCAGCGATAATCGTCACTGCCCTTCTTGGAAATTTGACGGTTGGCCTCTTTTTCAATACAATTATAAAAATAACAGTGAAGTATTGGCCTGTGGCACTTATTACTATCGGGTTAATAATTATTCTTCACAGGGAGAATAAAAAGAACCCGTAGTCATTCGAATTTTCCCTTGAGGTAAATTTTGTTACCCGGTCTTTTGGATCCTGATGCAGTTGATTCAATTAAATAAAACTCTACAGGGTCCTCAACAACAGTTGCGGGTAATGTAAATGGATAATAATCCGGTTTTGCTGAAACCTTAAACAATCCAAGTGAAATAAAATCTCCACTAAAATTTCCCCAAAGCTGATATGACTTGTCGAAAGTCAATAAAGGAAGATGATGAAGATAAAGATATCCTTTTTTATCCTGGAAACTAAAAATAATCTTTCCATCAGCGGAAGAAACAATCCCGGTATTTTTAAGCTCTACTGTTTGAGGCTTATTCAATTCACCAATGCCGGGTATTTCGGGTTTGTTTTAAATCTTCTTTCTCAAATTCTTGTAAACTTTCATTCAGAGAATTAATCTGGCTTTCATAATAATCCGACCTGTCTTTATAAAACAAGTATGCTATTGTTGTGGCAACAATAAATATCAGGACAAAAATAAACGTTATTAAACCCGTATAATTCTTGTGTCGCTCAAACCTGATATACTCAGGATCAATATGCTTTATTCCCTCAATGCTTTCTTCAATACTTTTGAACATTTCAGCCTGCTCAGCCTCATCATTTTCTTCTTTATGATGCAGCGTCAACACAATGTCCTCTGAATTTTCTATCGTTTCAGTTTCTCCCTGTTCTGTAGTTTCATCCTGTGGTTCAATATCTTCCATCCGGGATTCACCGATAATAGAATTTGTTTGCAGTGTTGAATTATTTATTTCTTCTTTTGGTTTTATTAATTGACTAATAATTTTCTCTCTTAATTCTTCCGGTGGGTTTTCAAGATCAAGTATGATCGGTAGAAGCGAAACAAGATTCTGATATTTGCCTAATAATTTCCAGGGAAATATTTCAGAAGATCTAAAATCATTGTAAGCGTTTATTATTTCATCCTCTTTAAGACAGCCGAGAACAAAAGGATATATCAAATCAATAACCTGGTTCTTTACTGAAAACGAGTACGAGCCTCCGGCAAAATTTTCATTTAATTTTATTAAAGAAATTTTTATTTTTGATTCAACTGTCTGCAGCGGGATCTTCAATCTATCTGCAATTTCATCCTGCGCAAGTCCCTTCATAAAATGCAAGATAAATTACATACTGTTGAGCATCGGTTAGACTGTTAAGTGCCTTTTCAATTTTATTCTTATTCTCTAATGCTTTTTCTAAGTCGAGAGGTTCACTTAAATGGGAAAGTCTTGGAACAATAAAATCATTTTCCGATCCGTCTGAATTCGCTTCAGTTAAACCAGCACTTTTCCCTTCTCTTAAATCATAAACAGCTTTATTTTTAGCAAGAGTTATTATCCAGGTGTAACTGTTCTTTGTTTCAAAATCAAAATAATTTATTTTTTTACAAATAGTAAGGAAGACACTCTCAAGTGCTTCCTCGGCTGCCTTTTTATCTTTAACAATTTTCTTAATAAAAGTATAAAGAAGTGGGACGTACTTATCGTATAAGGCTTCAATCGCCTGTGCATCCGATTCAAAAATCTTCTGCATTAATTCCAATTCAGAAACGGGGAAAACTGACTCCAAAACAATACCCAATGTTTACTTTACTTTGAAAAGTAAAATTAACAAAAATAAAATGCAATCAATTTAATTATATGTGCTCGCCGTTTATGCTTACATCATTATTTATTATCTTTGATATCAACAAAATTTCAACTCAAAATATTATGACATCAAGAGAAATCAGGCAACAATTTTTAGATTTTTTTAAAAGTAAGAACCACAGGATAGTTCCAAGTTCTCCGGTTGTTCCATTCGATGATCCGACACTTCTTTTTACAAACGCAGGAATGAACCAATTTAAGGATGTTTTTCTGGGAACAGGCTCAAGAGAATATAAACGTGCTGCGGATACTCAAAAATGTATCCGTGTAAGCGGCAAGCATAATGATCTTGAAGAAGTTGGACATGATACTTACCACCATACTTTTTTTGAGATGCTCGGCAACTGGTCTTTCGGAGATTATTATAAAGCAGAAGCAATTGAATGGGGCTGGGAACTTTTAACAAAAGTCTGGAAGCTTCCAAAAGAAAGATTGTGGGCAACTGTTTTAGAACAGACGATGAAGCTTTTGAATTCTGGAAAACAAAAACGGATATAAACCCTAAACATATTTTGCGTTTCGATGAGAAAGATAATTTCTGGGAAATGGGAGAAACCGGTCCGTGCGGTCCCTGTTCCGAAATTCATATAAATCTTAGCGATGATTTTGATAACCCCAAATACGTAAATGCTGGTGTTCCCGAATGTATGGAAATCTGGAATCTTGTATTCATTCAATATAATCAGTGATGAAACCGGAAAACTGCACGAACTTCCCGCAAAGCATGTTGATACAGGAATGGGCTTCGAAAGAGTTTGTGCAATCCTGCAAAAGAAAAATTCAAATTATGATACTGATGTTTTTACTCCTTTAATTAATGAAATTGTAAAACTCTCAAAGATAAAGTATGATAGTGAGGAAGATAAAATTCCAATGAGAGTAATTGCAGATCATGCAAGAGCCTTAACATTTGCAATTGCAGATGGTGCAGTTCCCGGGAATGAAGGACGCGGTTATGTTCTCAGAAGAATCTTAAGAAGAGCGGCAAGATATGGAAGAAAACTTAACCTTCAGAAACCCTTTATTTACAAGCTTGTTGATGTTCTTGTAAAAACTATGGGAGATGTTTTTCCCGAGATAAAAGAGAAGCAGGAATTTGTTGAAAAAGTTATTAAAGCAGAAGAAGAAAGTTTTAATGCCACACTTGATAGAGGAATCGAGCTGTTTGAAGAGATAACAACAGATCTGAAGAAGAAAGGAAAAAATAAAATTCCAGGAGATGATGTTATTCAGATTATACGATACTTTTGGTTTCCCTGTTGATCTTACAAATGTAATGGCTATTGAAAAAGGATTTACAATTGACGAAGAAGGTTTTAACAAATTGATGGATGAGCAAAGACAAAAAGGAAGAGAAGCGTCAAAAGATAAGTTTGCTTCCGTGAATATCACTTTAAATGACCTATCTTCATTTGAAATTTCTGATCCTGCGAAAACAGAATTTACAGGCTACGATGAATTAAAATCCGAAGCAAAAATCATCGGTCATAAAAGAGAAAATGGAAACGATCTTGTTATCCTGAATAAAACTCCTTTTTATGTTGAAGCTGGGGGACAGATTGATGATCTCGGTTATTTAATCCTTGAAACAACTCCATTAAATGTTGCTGATGTAACTAAAATTGATAATAAAACTGTTCACGTTCTGGAAAATGAAAATGATAAACTAATTACTACAGGCAAAAAAGTTCTTGCGCAAGTGGATGAAAAAAGAAGCTGGGATATAATGAGAAATCATACTGCAACACATTTTCTTCATGCAGCTTTGAGAAATATACTCGGGACTCATGTTCACCAGGCTGGTTCTTATGTTGGACCCGACCACCTTCGTTTTGATTTTACTCACTTTTCTAAAGTTGAAGAAAATCAGATTAAAGACATTGAAATCTCTTGTAAATGAAGAGCTAAGAAAAAATTATGAACTTCAGCATCATCGAAATATCCCTTTTGATGAAGCAAAGAAAATGGGTGCGCTAATGTTCTTTGGTGATAAGTATGGTGATAAAGTTAATGTGGTTCAGTTTGGAGAATTCACCAAAGAATTCTGCGGCGGAACTCATGTAAAGAACTCTTCTCAAATTGGCTTGTTCAAAATTATTAGTGAATCCTCAACTGCAAGCGGAATAAGAAGAATTGAAGCAGTAACAGGTTCAGGTATTGAAAAATTCATAGAATCACAATTTGAACATTTACGTTCTTCTGATGAAAAGATTGCTGAACTTCTTGATGAAAAGAAAAAGCTTGAGAAACAACTTTCGGAACTTAAGCTTGAAGAGAAGAAAGGGGAAATATCTTCGGTTCTTAAAAACCCTACAGAAGTAAAAGGAATAAAAATTTATAAGGCAGAAATAATCGCAGAGAATAATGATGAGCTTAAATCTCTTGGCGATGAGCTTAGAGAAAAAATAAAAGGCTCTGTGGGAGTTTTATTTTCTGTAATTGATAATAAAGTGGCAATAGTTTGTGTCGTTTCCGATGATCTTATAAAAGAAAAGAAATTAAGCGCAGGTAAGATTGTTGGCGAACTTGCAAAAATTGTCGGCGGCGGCGGCGGCGGAAGACCACATCTTGCAACTGCCGGCGGCAAAGATATTTCCAAAATCAAATCGGCATTAAATAAAACTGAAGAAATTGTTGGAAGCTTTCTAAACACTTAATTCAGAGGAGAAAAATAATGGATCATAATTTAGTTACAACAGCATTTACAATTGACGGCTACAGGATTAAACAAAACCTTGGTGTAATCAGAGGAATTATTGTAAGGTCCCGATCAGTATTTGGAACAATTGGAGCTTCGTTTCAAACCTTGGTTGGAGGTAATATTTCACTGTTCACAGAGTTATGTGAAAAAACGAGAAAAGATTCCTACGAGTTAATGATAGCTCACGCAGAACAAATCGGAGCAAATGGAATAATCGGTTTCAGGTATGATGCAAATGAAGTTATGTCGGGGGTTACAGAAGTTCTCGCTTACGGAACTGCAGTAATCTTAGAAAAGATATAGATAATTAACTTGGGTTAAGAATACCACTAAGACACTAAGTACACTCAGAAACTAGTGAATCTCAGTGAGCTAAGTGCCTTAGTGGTTAAAAAAGAATGAGTAAAACCAGAATAAAATATATTTGTTCAAATTGCGGATATGAATCACTCCGGTGGCTGGGCAAATGCCCGGAGTGTGATAGCTGGAATACTTTCACCGAAGAAATAGTAGAAACCAACAAAAGAAAACCTGCTGCGTACAAGGGAATTCTCAACATAAAAAAAATAGATGAGATTGAAGGTGTCGAGAAAAACAGGATCACTACAGGAATAGGAGAATTAGACAGAGTTTTAGGTGGTGGTTTTATTCCCGGCTCAGTCATTCTTCTCGGCGGTGATCCCGGAATTGGAAAATCTACTCTTGCAATGCAGGCAGCTTCAGAGATCAACAATAAAATTCTTTATGTTACAGGGGAGGAATCGACTGCACAGATTAAATCAAGAGCGGCAAGACTTAAAATAAAATCAGATGATTTTTTTGTTCTTGCAGAAACTGATATAAATATTATTATCGCTTCTATTAATTCCCTCGCTCCTTCATTAGTAATTATCGATTCCATTCAAACAATGTACAGAGGCGAGCTCGACAATTCCCCCGGAACAATAACACAAATCCGAGAATGCACTTCTCAACTAATGGAAGTTGCAAAGAAGAGTCAAATTTCAATTCTCATCGTTGGGCACGTAACCAAAGAAGGATTTATTGCTGGGCCAAAAGTTCTTGAACACATGGTTGATACAGTAATTCAATTTGAAGGCGAAGCTCATCATGCATTCAGAATATTAAGAGCGGTAAAAAACCGGTTTGGTAGTACAAACGAAATTGGAATTTTTGAAATGCACGAAGATGGTCTTACAGAAGTAAGAAATCCAAGTGAACTTTTTTTAAGTGAACGAGATAAAGATATTTCCGGCTCAGTTATAACATCAAGCATCGAAGGAACGAGACCAATTCTTTTAGAAGTACAGGCACTTGTTACCCCATCAAGCTTCGGTAATCCTCAAAGAGTCGCAACAGGATTTGATTACAGAAGACTTTCTATTCTTCTTGCTGTTCTTGAAAAAAGAAGCGGGCTCAGACTTTCTGCAAACAATGTTTTTCTTAACATGGCTGGCGGAGTAAAAATATCCGAACCCGCAGTTGATCTAGCGGTGTGCTGTAGTATCGCGTCTAGTTTGACTGACAAAATTGTTGCTGGTAAAACTGTCTTAATTGGTGAAGTCGGATTAGGAGGAGAGGTAAGAAGCGTGAGTCATATCGAAAAACGAATACAGGAAGCACAGAAGCTGGGCTTCAAAAAAATCATAATTCCGCATAATAATATGAAAAATCTGAAAGTTAATTCATCCCTGAAGATAATGGGGGTTGAAAGCTTAACTGAGGCAATTAATGATGTGATTAAATAGGGGTATTGCTCATTAAAATTGGTAATTTTTCTGTTTGTTTTTTTCAATAATAATACTATTTTATTTAGGCGGTTTTAATAACCGCTTTATTTTTTGTGTAATTATTCGTTAGAGGTAAGTTAGTGAGTACCAAATTGTTCGTCGGCAGTCTCCCCTGGGCAGTTAATGATGACGCCTTGAAAGAAGCTTTTGAAGCGCATGGCAAAGTCGTTTCTGCAAAAGTCATCACCGATCGTGAGACCGGGAAATCAAGAGGATTCGGTTTCGTAGAAATGGAAAATGAAACCGATGCTAATAATGCGATTCAGGCCCTTAATGGTTCTGAATTAAAAGGGCGCAACATTGTTGTGAGTGAAGCAAAACCAAAGAAATAATAAAATATTTCGCCTCTTTTCTCAATCCTTTCGAGCGCTCGTTTGAGCGCTTTTTTTAAAAGAGAATTAATAAAAGAATGAATTTAAACTTATTCTGAAATTATTCTCTCCGCGGTGATTTAGTCTCCACGCAAATACAAGCTCGAAGGGAATTAGTTGATGGCCGATTCCAAAACCGATTTCATACAAAGGATTCTTAAAAAGTTCTTGCGGTACCACAAGAATTGATTTGCTTCCACCACTTAAATCAGAGTAAACTGTATTAAAGAAAGAATCAAGAATAATGTTCCAATCTTTTAAGCCGGATATCGAGAGCCAACGGAACAGTTCGCTTCCAAAATAATGTTCAAGATAGATTGCAGCAACTCTGTCTCCAAACGCTTCATTATAATTAAGAGTTCTGAATGTATAACCGCGGGAGAAGTAATCGATATTTCCAGCTATGGGATAAAACATCTGGTATGGGACTTTGCCATAGCTATAAACAAAATCTGTCTTGAGATTTAAAACACAATTTCTAAAAGTCCTTAGGTTAGCAAAACTCCACATATCATATTTGGTAAAATCAAGATCGCTCTTTAAGAAATCTGAATTAGAATATGTAACATTACCGCCAAAGATTATATAAGAACCTCCAAAAGAAATTCTTCTCCTCGAATATCCATTTTCAATATAATCCCTGAAATCTAATCCGAATCCTGCCGTAATTGCATTTATCTTTGTTTCATATATGGGAGAATTAATATCATACTTTTTATTCTTTGAGAAAAAAGAAAAATCGGTGTTGTTATATGCATTATTATCCGTCCGGTTTAAATAGCCGAGACTTAATTTTAAAACAGGAAAGACTTCGCCTGTAAGCTTAACATTAAACCCATTGGAATAATAATAATCATTAATTGAAGTTTTAAAAAACAACTCAGACAATGATTCAAAAAGCTGCGAATAAGAATCCCCGCCCGAATCACCAAACAGAATATTAATTTTCTTAAAAGCATTAAGTTCTAATTCATAAGTTCTATAATCACCGAAGAGATACGAACCATAAAAATCTGTTTTGAATTTTTTATCTGAGAATCCGTAAGAAAGTTTTAATGATGACTTAAATCTTCTGTCGAAAGCATCATTTAAATAAAAACCAAAATCAAGTGAATGTCCCTCGATTCTGTTAAAATGATAGAGCCCTAATGGACCGGTAACATCAAAATTGTCCGACAACCTTATTCTCGACGAGAGAATTGAAAAATCGTCCCAGAAAGTAACCGGAATGTTTTTAATGCTGTCTATCCTGTGATAAGCATTAGTTTCTTCATTTGTATTTGGAATTGTTTGTGTAGAAATCCAGTAAAGAGAATCTTTTTTATCTGCATCCGGTTTTACCGTAACAATTGCCTTGCTGAAAATATTTTCATCTATATCGGGATTAATATTGTAATCGTAAAGAATTGTGTTTAGCTCAAAGCCAAAACGGAAAATGTTGAGATAGTTCGCGGTCGCAAAAATTCTGTAATCAACGGGCATATAAACAGAATCCCTATAAGAAGAAAATTGCTGGAAAACATTTACTGTATCAAAAATTCCTCCGGGGTTTGCGGCTTTATTTAGAGTTAAATTAACTTTTATAAGATCAAATGTCTTATCGAGAATATAAATGCTTCCAGTAAAACCGGGATCACTTTTATTATCGGGAGACATGTGAATTTTATAAACAGTTTTGTCATCCATCGCAAAAGTACCTTCAATATAAAAATAGTAATAGCTCAACGAATTATCGGCTAAGGGTCCAGGGAGATAAATGCCGAGAAAACTAATTTCGTCGTTGTAAAAATTCTGCATAACTCTTCCACCGGTTAAAACATTAAGCGTGGAAGGAAAGTTAGCTGTTTGCTTCCTTGCGGTTATTATTTCCTTGTAGTTGTCCGGTTTTTGAAAATAGCCTTTGCTTTCATTTTCAACTATGCCTGCTATCTTCAAAGTGTCGCCACCTCCGGGATTCAAATTTATACTATGGCTTCCGGTTGTTATTTCGTTAGTTGTCTTGATAACTCCCTTAGTATACGCATCGAATTCATAGCTTGTAATTTTTTTCTCCCGTTCTTTCTTTCGCTCTATTGCTTTCCTGATAATTTTAAGTGCCGGATTTTCTCCAGGTAAAACCACAATTTCAGGAAGTATAATATCTGTTGGAAGAAGATTAAAGTTTTCCTCTTTAATATCTGATTTCAGGTCAATTGATATTGTATCTGTTTTATAGCCTATATAAGATGTGATTAGTTTATACTTTCCAGCCGAAAGCTTAATTTCATATTCTCCTTCAAGATTTGAAGCAGTGCCTAAAGAAGAATTTAAAACTCTAACATTAGCATAAGCCAGGGTTGAGCCGGTTTCTTTGTCGGTTATTTTTCCGCTTATTGAAAAAGTTTGAGGAAGAATATTTATGGAGAGAGCCGTAATTAAAGCAAGTATAATCTTCATTATGTGAACAATTCCATTTTTGCTTCGACTAAACTAAGGCATTTGTGTTAAATATTAAAAGTAATTATCATTATTTTTAACCGATAAAAATATAATTGGAAAATGTGATGACAAAAATTTGTTTCCTGATATTACTGCTTTTTACATCCAATGATTTCGCAAAAATTCCTTTGGGCAGTACTTTCTCAGTAAAAGATTCGTTAGAAAGATCAAAAGATACCGTTAGCCTCAAGATACCGGAAGGATTAACTGCGAAAGATGTTATAGAAAATTATATATCTGCAATTGGCGGTGCAGAAAAAATCTACAATGTTGTTGACCGCACTTCCGTAATGACTGGTTCTGTACAAGGTGTTGATGTTACTATTACATCTTATCAAAAGGCACCAGACAAACTAAAACAGCTAATAAAAGCAGGGAGTAATGAACAAGAAATTATTTTTGACGGAGAAAAAGGAATTATGAAAATGGCTGGCGAAGATAGGGAAATAAAAGGAAGTGAACTTGAAAAATTAAAGTTCGAAGCAACACTTGCTCTTCTTGCTGACCCGGAACATTACGGAATAAAAACTAAACTCGACGGCATTGAAAAAGTCGCTGGTGAAAATGCTTACAAAGTTATTATGACACTTCCATCCGGGATAAGATGGACACAGTATTATGATACTAAAACAGGATTAAAAGTAAAAGAGTTAAAGTATATAAGTTCTCCTAATGGATTATACCAGCAGGAAATAATCTACAGTGATTATAAAGAATCTGATGGGATTCTTTATCCATTTAAAATTAAACAAACTTTAGGCGCGCAAACTATGGAATTCACTGTTGATTCAATAAGCGTGAACACTGGTTTAACGGACAGGGAATTTGAGATAGAATAACTATAAAATTAAAAGATTTCAAAATTACAAGATTACAGGATTGAGAAAAAGAAAGTACTCCGTAATTGTTTCAGATTTGGGGAATGTCCTTATTCCTTTTGATTACAATATAGCTTATAACAGGCTTGAAAATATTGAAAAAGGATTAGGACAAAGATTTCTCGATCAGTATAAAGAGAATTATAATTTTCACAGAAGCTTTGAACGTGGAGAAGTTTCTGAAGAAGAGTTTCTTACCAAACTCTCGGGATTCATAAATAATAAAGTAGATAAGCAAACTCTTATAAGTATTTATTCAAAAATCTTTACTGTGAATGAAGATGTTGTTTCTCTCTTGCCGGAACTTAAAAAGAAATACAAGCTCGTCTTACTTTCCAACACAAATATTATTCATCAAAAATATGGCTGGAATGAATACGGTTTTCTTAAGAATTTTGATAAGCTAATTCTATCTCTCGAAGTAGGTGCTGTTAAGCCTGAAGAAAAAATTTATCGTGCAGTTGAAGATTATACAAAGCTTCCTTCGGAAGAACATATTTTTATTGACGATATTTATGAATATGCAGAGGGAGCAAAAAAACTCGGTTGGGATGCAATACAATTTAAAAGTTATGCGCAGCTTGTTGACGGGCTTAAAGCAAGAAAGATAATTTGACAGATAACTATTTTAGATTCTTCAATTCCTCACTATTCTATTCATAAACGCAGCAAAAGAGATATATTTTTCTCCCCTTTCTACTTTAACGGGGTTTAAGGAATAGCTAAATTAATGTTTAATTATTGTAAAATTTAAGGGCGTTTTATGAAAATCTTAAAGTTCTCTCTCTTAGTTCTCATCACATTCATATCATTTAACTGTATAAAACAAATGGAAAAACCTGAAGAGTTTAAATACCAGACGGAGCAATTTGCAGATCTTGGAATACTTCGTTACAAGGTACCCGGCTTTGAAGAATTATCTCTTAAGCAAAAGCAACTGGTTTATTATCTTTATGAAGCAGCACTTAGCGGAAGAGATATTTTTTACGATCAGAATTACAGATACAATCTTATGGTAAGAAAAACTCTTGAAGCTATTGTTGACAGTTATAAGGGCGACAGGAAAGCTGATGACTTCGGCAAGTTTATGATTTATACAAAGAGAGTCTGGTTCTCAAATGGTATTCATCATCACTATTCAAATATGAAGATCATTCCGGATTTTCCTAAAGAATATTTTGCAGAACTTGTTAATAATTCCGATTCAACAAAATTCCCTCTTTTAGAAGGAGAAACAACACAACAGCTTGTTTCATTCTTAACACCGATTATTTTTGATCCCAATATTGACGGCAAGAAAGTTAACCTTACCCCGGGAGAAGATCTTATAAAAACTTCTGCGGTTAATTTTTATGGACAAGGACTTACACAAAAAGAAGTTGAAAATTTTTATTCAAAGATGGAAAAGAAAGATGATCCGCATCCGATCTGGTACGGACTCAATTCAAAACTGGTAAAAGAAAATGGAAAGCTTAAAGAAGATGTATGGAAAGAAGGGGGAATGTATTCTCCTGCAATTGAAAAAATTATTTACTGGCTTGGTAAAGCAAGCTCAGTAGCGGAAAATGATTTACAGAAGAAAACCCTTGACAAACTGATAGAATATTACAAAACTGGCGATCTGAAAACATGGGATGAATATAATATCTTGTGGACCCAGGATACTTTATCGCGTGTAGATGCTGTAAATGGTTTTGTAGAAGTTTATGATGATCCCCTAGGTCACAAAGGCTCCTTTGAGTCAATAGTTTCGATAAAAGATCTTGCTGCAACAAAAAGAATAGATGCAATCAGCAAACAGGCTCAATGGTTTGAAGATCACTCACCAATCTTAGATCAGGACAAAAAGAAAAACGTTGTGGGAATTTCTGCTAAAGTTATAACAGTTGTTGTCGAGACTGGAAATTCTTCTCCTTCAACTCCGATTGGAATTAATCTTCCCAACTCAACCTGGATAAGAAAAGATTATGGCTCAAAGTCTGTTTCGCTTGGTAATATTATAGAAGCTTATAATAATGCAAGAACCAAAGGTCTTCTTGAAGAATTCTGCTATTCAAAGGAAGAAGTCGAACGTGCAAAAAAGTATGGTCCGCTTGGAGACATATTACATACTGATCTTCACGAAGTTATTGGTCACGCTTCTGGACAAATCGAGCCGGGTGTTCAGTCACCAAAACAAACTCTTAAAAACTATGCCTCCGCAATTGAAGAAGGAAGAGCCGACCTTGTTGCTTTATATTATGCAATTGATCCGAAGCTTGTTGAAATAGGCGTCACGCCCAGCATAGAGACTGGAAAAGCCGAATACGATGCTTACATAAGAAACGGCTTAATGCTTCAGCTTAGAAGAATACAGCCGGGAGATGATATTGAAGAAGCACATATGAGAAACAGGCAAATGATTTGCAAATGGGTTTATGAAAAAGGAATGAAAGATAACGTCATTGAGAAGAAGATTAAGGATGGCAAAACTTATTTTGTAATTACTGATTACCAGAAGTTAAGAGATTTATTCGGACAGCTTTTAAGAGAAGTTCAGCGAATAACTTCTCAGGGTGATTTTGACGCAGCTAAAAATCTAATTGAAACTTACGGAGTTAAAGTTGACACTGCTCTGCATAAGGAAGTTCTTGAAAGATTTTCAAAACTCAATGCGGCGCCATACAAGGGATTCATTAATCCAAAGTTGGTTCCTGTTTATGATGGTGATAAGATTACAGATGTTAAAATTGAATACCCGGATGATTTTACGAAAGAAATGATGGATTACGGAAAAATCATTCTTTCTTGCCTGTAAATAATTAGTCATTTCCAGTAGGGACACACTATAGTGTGTCCCTACAATACTTTTTGTGCTCCTCTCATATTTTTCTTTGTATATTTTAAATTGTTTTCAATAAAATTATTGGAGATCAATTGTCTTTAGGAATCGGAATAGTTGGATTGCCAAATGTAGGCAAATCGACTTTATTTAATGCACTTACAAAAGCGCAAAATGCAGAAGCGGCAAATTATCCTTTCTGTACTATCGAGCCGAACAAAGCTGTTGTTCCTGTTCCCGATGCAAGAGTTGATAAGCTCACAGAACTTGTTAAACCTGCAAAAGTAATTTATTCAACAGTTGATTTTGTTGATATAGCCGGACTTGTAAAAGGCGCAAGTAAAGGCGAAGGTCTCGGCAACCAGTTTTTAAGCAACATACGAGAAACAGAAGCTATACTCCAGGTTGTAAGATGCTTTGATAATCCTGATGTTGTTCATGTAGATGGAAGTGTTGATCCACTAAGAGATATTGAAGTGATTGAAACAGAGCTTCTTCTTGCAGATGTTCAGGTATTGGAGAAAAAGATTGAACGTTTACAGAAACTGGCTAAAGGGGAGAAAGCGGCAAAACTAATTTTTGATGATGCGGAAACTTTGATGAAATTTATGAATGAAGGAAAGCCGGCATCGGCATTTCCTGAAAAGGATAAGGAAACAATAAAACATCTCCTTGCTGAATTAAGATTAATGACTTCTAAACAAACTATTTATTGTGCTAATGTTGATGAGAATGGATTAAGTGAAAATAATGATTATGTAAAACGAGTTGCAAAGTTCGCTGAAGAAAGAAAAGCCGATTGGGTAAAGATCTCGGCAAAAGTTGAAGAAGAACTTGTCGGCTTAAATGATGAAGAAAGGAAAGAATTTCTTGCCTCTTACGGTGTAAATGAAAGTGGATTGGAAAAAGTTATACGGATGGGTTTTCATACCCTTAGGTTTAATCAGCTATTTTACCGCCGGACCAAAAGAAGTTAGAGCGTGGACAATAGAAAAAGGATGGAAAGCACCGCAGGCTGCCGGAGTAATTCATACAGATTTTGAAAAAGGATTTATCCGTGCAGAAGTTATAAGCTACAACGATTATATTAAATATGGCTCTGAAGTTGCCTGTAAAACTGCAGGAGTTATGCGCGTTGAAGGTAAAGATTATATTGTACAGGATGGGGATGTAATGCACTTTTTGTTTAATGTGTAAGGAATTTTTCAATGGAAATAAAACACGATAAAGATCTGCAGAAATTTTATTTCACAGAAAGCGGTAAAGAATGTTATGTTAAATACATGATGGATGATTCAAAGACATTAAACATTCTTAAAGTATATGTCCATCCCGATTTAAGAAACCAGGGACTGGCAGGAAAGCTTGCTAAAACTGCTCTTGATTATGCAAAAGAAAATAATTTAAAGGTTATCCCCACCTGTTCTTATGCAGATTATTTTATTGCAAGAAATGATGAATATAAAAATTTGCTGGATTAAAGTAGCACAGAATGATATTCTGTGCTACGGATATTAAAATGTTAAACTAATTTAGCATTCAAGCTCATTTCGACCTTCAATGCTCTTGAAACCGGACAACTTGCTTTAGTATCCTCCGCAAGCTTTTTAAATGTAGCTTCATCAATTCCTTCAACTTTTCCCTCGGTGTTGACAACGATTTTAGTTATTGTAAAGCCCGCTTCTTTCTTTTCGAGATGCACATGATCCACGGTTTTTATTGAATTAACCTTGAATCCTTCTTTGGATAAATTGTTTGCAAAAGCCATGGAAAAACATGCAGCATGTGCGGCACCCAGCAATTCTTCCGGATTGGTTTCATTCCCCTCTTCAAATCTCGATACAAAATTATAAGCTACATTATTCAAAGCGCCGCTTTCGGAACTTAATGTGCCCTTTCCTCCTTTTAAATCACCGTTCCATTCCGCACTTCCTTTTCTTATAGCCATAAATGGGCTCCTTTCTTATATTAAAGTTAAATTAAAGTTTATTCGCAATTAAAATTAATGGATGATTAAAAATATAAAAATTTAAACTGGTTATAAATTTATTTTTTTATGCCACAATGGCGAACGCACACGAACAGAAAAAAGCAAGTTTTTGTCCCGGAATTATTCCATCGGCTCCATTCCTATTGCTTTCCATTCTTCATAAGAAGGACCATAAATACCGGGAACTTTTAGTCCTGCTTGTCTCATAAGTGCAGTCATTTGTGCGCGGTGATGAATTTGATGTTTTACTAAAGAAGTTAAAACAGCTTCTTTTGTCCATTGTTCTCCATACATATTTACTTCTTCATTTAAAGAATCGTCATTCCATTCTATAGATAATTGTTCAACAAGCTTACCGGATGCTTCTTTATATTTATCCAAAATTTCTTTTGCATTTTTAGGATAGCTATTATCATCTTCCAATGCTTCTAACTTTAAGCCGGTTCTCCCGAGCATTTCACCAATTGTTGCTGTAATGTGCCAGGCTAATCTGCCGATTGTTCTTCCGATCTCAGAGTTTTTGTAATCAAGGGATTCGTCGGTTAAACTGGCAAACACTTTTATAGTTGATTCACTTTCCGTCTTCCAATCGGTTAAGAATTCATTTATTGTGTGATACATTAAATTCCCCTTTCAATTAAGATTTGATAATATTTCCTTTAGCTTATTAAGATTTGTTTCCCAATCTTTTTTCTTTGTTCTTTCTTTCTCAACGACTTCCGGTGCGGCGTTATTAACAAACTTTTCATTAGAAAGTTTTTTATCTATGCCTGCCATTGTTCCTTCGAGCCTTGTTATTTCTTTCTGCAGCCTGCTTCTTTCTACATCAAGATCAATTAATCCTTCAAGGGGAACATAAATTTCCGTTTCTTTTACAACTGCAGATACGCTTGCTTTAGGCTTGGTAAGATTTATATCAATCTTCAACTCGTTTACCTTTGCAAGCTTTTTTATATAATCTATTTGATGTTCGCCAACCTGAGATGATTTAATAAAAACATTAACCTGTTTTGATGGAGGAATGTTCATCTCGCCACGAATATTTCTTAAAGCAGTTATTATATCCTGAACAAATTCCATTTCTTTTTCAGCAGAAGCATTAACCTTTGATAAATCAAACTCCGGATATTCTGAAGTTGAAATGCTTTCCCCATCTTTTCTGTCTTTTATTAATTGCCAGAGTTCCTCTGTTATAAACGGCATAAAAGGATGAACAATTTTCAAAAGATTTTCAAAATTATTTAATGCTCTTGTAAGAACTGCAGATTTAACTTCATCGCTTCCGGAATACAACCTGTTTTTCATTAATTCGATATACCAGTCGCAGAAGTCATTCCATACATAAGAATATATAATTTTTGTGGCATTATTTATCTCAAACTTTTCCATCGCATCATTAAGCTGCTCGAAGCGTTTGATGAAACCTTGAGCTAATCCATTCGTCTGAAAAATCAATATGCTTATTCGCTAAGTCTTCATCTGTTTTAATATTTTCTCTATTCATTAACAGAAATCTTCCCGCATTCCAGATTTTGTTTGCAAAGTTTCTTCCAATATCACATTTATCAGTTGAGAAAAGAACATCCTGTCCGAGCGGCGCAAGATAAATTACAGTAAAGCGCAAAGCATCGGCACCATAATCTTTTATAACATCAAGCGGATCGGGAGAATTGCCAAGAGACTTGCTCATCTTTCTTCCCTGCATATCTCTTATAACGCTTGTAAAATAAACATCACTGAAAGGAATATCTTTTCTAAAATGAAGTCCTGCCATTATCATTCTTGCAACCCAGAAGAAAATTATATCAGGTGCAGTTACAAGAGTATTGGTCGGGTAATAATAATTTTGTTCTTCTTCTGTTTTAAATACATCATAAGCCCAAAGCCAGCTCGACGCCCAGGTGTCGAGAACATCTTCATCCTGCCTTAAATTTTTAGAACCGCAATGAGGACATTTCTCAGGAGGATCAACCGATACAATCGGTTGCTTGCATTCAATTTTACAAGCTTCGTCTCCTATACAATACCAGACAGGAATACGATGTCCCCACCAAAGCTGACGCGAAATGCACCAGTCTTTAATATTGTTCATCCAGTGATCATAAGTTTTAACCCAATGTGAAGGATAAAATTTTATCTTACCATTGTTTACAACATCAAGCGCCGGTTTCGCTAACTCGTCTCCGCCCGAGGCGGATCCACCTTCCGCGGACATTTTCATAAACCATTGCTCAGAAATATAAGGTTCTATCGGAACGCCGCCGCGCTCTGAGTAACCAATGCTTGTTTGGTAATCTTCTAGCTTTTTCAAGCAAGCCGAGCTTCTCAAACTTTTCAACAACTTTTTTACGAACTGTAAACCTGTCCTGATGTTTTAAATCTTCAGGCACATTTTCATTGGTTGTTGCGTCTTCATTAAAGATATTAATTGTCTCAAGGTTATGTCTCTTTCCCATTTCATAATCATTAACATCATGAGCTGGAGTAACTTTAACTGCGCCGGTTCCAAAATTTTTATCAACATATTCGTCGGCAAAAATTGGAATCTCTCTATTAACAATTGGAAGAATAACTTTTTTGCCAATAAACTTTTTATATCTATCGTCTTCGGGATTAACAGCAATGCCGGTATCGCCAAGCATTGTTTCGGGTCGTGTTGTGGCAACAATTATAAATTCTTCCGAATCTTTTACAGGATATTTGAGATACCATAGTTTGCCGTTCACAGTTCTGTATATAACTTCTTCATCAGAAATTGCAGAACGTGAAGCCGGATCCCAATTCACCATTCTGTAGCCGCGGTATATTTTCCCTTCTTTATATAAAGCGACAAAAGTTTCAATTACTTTTTTATAATAATCTTCATCCATTGTAAAACGTTCGCGGTGCCAGTCGCAGCTTACCCCGAGTTTTTTTAACTGCTGAATTATTATTCCGCCATATTTTTCTTTCCATTCCCAACAGTGTTTTAAGAATTCTTCCCTGCCAATATCTCTTTTATCAATTCCTTGTTCTTTAAGAAAGGCAACTACTTTAGTTTCGGTAGCAATTGATGCGTGATCTGTCCCGGGAACCCAGCAGGCATTATAACCTTGCATTCTTTTGTACGAATAAGAATATCCTGGATTGTGTTGTTAAGAATATGTCCCATTGTTAAGCTGCCAGTTACATTTGGCGGCGGGATTACAATTGTATAAGGCTTTTTACTTTTATCTACTTCAGATTTGAACAGATCATTAGCAAGCCAGTAGCTGTACCATTTATCTTCAACTTCTAAGGGATTATACGCTTTGGGAATATCTGAAATTTGAATCATTATTTTTCTTTTAGTTTGTTCAATCTTGAGATTTTATCAAAAATGATTTGGTCTACTTCAATTCTACTTAAATAATTTCCAAGATAATCTTCTTCAATATTTTTAGGCAAGAATTTTCTTAACATTTTTATACTTTTTGAATAGTCGGTTCTAAAATAATCGACACCGTTTTCTAAATTTTTAATCAATTCTAATGGGTTCTCATTAAATTCCTTTTCTTTTAATTCAAACAATATTCGTGCGATATGAAGAGACCCAAAATAACTTAATCCATTACTCAATCTCTTCTTACTATCACAATAATTAAATAGTAAGTATACAAATAATAAAAGCTTCGGATCTCTGTCAAAAATATTATAATAAAATTTTTTGGTGTTAAAAAAATTATCTTCAATATTCTTTCTTGCTAAGCTTGGCCTCTTACATAAAATCGCTAGTGATACCTGGCCTAATTTTTTACTAGATATTACTTTGGTTAAAGCTTTATCATTATTGACCTCTCCTCTTTGTCTTTCGTAAAAATATCCATATGTCTTAAAAGCTTTTTGAATGGCTATTTGTTTAGGGTCGTTGCTCATCAGATCCCGCGAGCCTATCGAGGACTGTGAATTTGTAGCCTTGGTAACTTTACTAATAAAATCTGTTTCATTGGTTTGATACAATCTACACATAACCTTTACATCACTCTTTAGTTTTTCCTTCCTCTGGGCTTCTGAAATCATTCTTGCTGTTTGTTGTCCATTTATAATTTGAAGATTAGTAATATTCCATGTTGCTTTATCATCATCTGCAAATATTTTATCTCCAATTATTGTAATCCCATTATTTAAAAACCAAAAAAAGTTAGACTGCTTAGAAGTGCATGAATCATAAATTTCCTGATTCTTTTTATTATATTTTAACCATCCCCTGATGTTTTTTTCGAAAAGCAAATCACCATACTCTAAAACTAATTTGGCTATTTCTTCCCATTTTATTTTTTAACTTAATTATGAGGTGTAAATATAAGGAAATTTTAGGACGAGGTATTGTAAAACACCTGATTAATCTATGGAATAAATATAATTCGGAATCTTAACCTGTATTCCGTGATCTGGTCCCCGGAGGTCGCTCCATTGGTCACCGACGGTTCCAACAATTTTATAACCTTTTGCAGTTAATTTTTCTCTCTTACTGCTTTTAAAATTCAAAGCATCAAGATCATATTCATCTTTATTTCTTACAATCAACGTGTCAAACTTTGTATAACCGGCAGAGTCAAGATTCCTGATAGTGCCGGCATAATTATAATCTTTTCTTCCCGAAAGAAAAATTATCCTGAATCCGCGGGCAATAAGAAAATCATAAAATTTTTTAACCTGCGGAATTGCAGGGACTGTTTTATCGTCAACCCATTTATCCCAGAGTTTGGGGACATAACCAAAAGAATTTTTTTTATCAAGTTCATAATAAGAAAGTGCTGTGTCGTCAATATCAAAAACAACAGCAGCAGAATCGCCTGCTTTTATTGATTTAAACTTATTGATGGCATTGGCTATAACGTCCTCTGTTTCCTTACTGTATCCGCCGGATTCATAATAAGAAATAATTTCTTCTTTTACCGAGGAGAGATTGGGTATTGTTTGCGCACAGGAATAAATAAAAAGTGTTGAAAGGAGAAAAGATATTTTTATAAGATTTTTCATTCTATTTGTATTATAAACAAAAGAATCTTTTTATGGTTTATGACTCAACTATTGTGCCTTAAAAATAGAAATTGTTTGCGGGAAAGCAAACTATGTTCTAACCTTCGAGGTTAAAGCGTGCAAATCAACAACCAACCTCGAAGGTTCTCACACTGCAAAATGGAATCTTACTGATATTTTGCGGATTTTTACATTGTAACTTTTTCATTTATAATCCGAAAGTTTATGGCTGTAATAAAACCTTTCAATGCACTAAGACCATCGGAAGAATCTGCAAAATTTGTTGCAAGTGTCCCTTACGATGTTGTTAACAAGGAAGAGGCCTGTGCTGCTGCGGAAGGAAATAATTTAAGCTTCTTAAGAGTAACAAGATCTGAAATCGAGCTCGATAAAAATGTTAATCCTTATTCTCCTGAAGTTTATAAAAAAGCAAAAGAGAATCTGCAGAGACTAAAAAGAGAATCTCCTTTACGGGTTGATGAGAAGCCGCATTTCTATCTTTATAGATTGATAATGAACGGGAGAGAACAAACAGGAATCGCTGCTACTTTTTCAGTTGATGATTACGATAACAATGTAATCCTGAAACATGAAAAAACAAGAAAAGAAAAAGAAGACGACAGGACAAATCATATTATAACTACGGAAGCTCAAACGGGAGCTGTCTTTTTAACGTACCACGGTACAAAAAAAATAAATGCTATTGTTAAAGAAACAATAAGCAAAATTAAATCAACTTATGATTTTACTGCAAGTGATGGAATTAAACACACTGTCTGGATTTTACCTGATGAATACAACCAGATTGTTATAGATGAATTAAAAAAGATAGACAATCTTTATATAGCCGATGGTCATCATCGTGCTGCAAGTGCGAGTCGTGCAAGAAAAATTAAAGCAAATAATAATTCCTCGCACAATGGAGATGAAGAGTATAATTTTTTTATAGCTGTTATTTTCCCTGCCGACCAGGTTAAAATTCTTCCTTATAACAGAATTGTTTTTGACCTTAATGGTTTAAATGAAGAAAAATTTCTCAACGCAGTTAGCGAAAAGTTCGAAGTACAAAAAACTACCTTAAAAGAACCATCACAAAGAAGAAGCTTCGGAATATATTTGAACAAACAATGGTACTCTTTAAAAGCAAGAGATTCGGTTATTGCAAGTTTGTCTTTATCTGATTCTGTTGGTTCCGGTTTGGATCTGAGCATACTACAGGATTTTCTTTTAAACCCTGTTCTTGGAATTGATGATCAAAGAACAAGTAAAAGAATAGATTTTATAGGTGGAATAAGAGGAACTGCAGAGCTTGAAAAGTTAGTTGATTCCGGCAAAGCCGCTGTTGCTTTTTCGCTTTACCCGGTTTCTATTGAAAGTCTTATGCAAATTTCAGACGCAGGAGAAATTATGCCGCCAAAATCAACATGGTTTGAACCTAAATTAAGGGATGGTCTTTTAGTTCATTTAATATAAAATTTAAATATTAACACCTGGGTTTTTCCGGTGTTTAATTTATCACTAAATAAATATGGATAGTTATCATGGAAAAAAGGAAATATAATTTCAGTGCGGGCCCGGCTATACTGCCGGAAGATGTGCTGAAAGAAGCACAGGAAAATTTATTTGCTCTTCCCGGTGTGGGAATGTCTATACTTGAAATAAGTCACAGGTCAAAAACATTCGATAAAATAATTGCAGAGACAAAGCAGGATTTAAAATCACTTCTTAATGTAAACGATGACTATGAGCTTCTCTTTCTGCAGGGTGGTGCAAGCTTGCAGTTTTCTATGGTCGCATTAAACTTAATGCCTCCAAAGAATAAGGCTGATTACATTGTAACGGGAAGCTGGTCAAAGAAAGCGGTAAAGGAAGCTAAGAGAGTCGGGGCAGTTAATATTGTAGCATCAACCGAAGGTGAAAATTTTAAAAGAATTCCAAAACAGGAAGAATTGAAACTTGATCCCGATGCATCCTATGTTCACTTCACTACAAACAATACAATTTATGGAACGGAGTGGCAGAAAGAACCGGAAGTTGGAAATGTTCCTCTTGTATGCGATGCTTCGTCAGATATTCTTCATAAAAAGATCGATGTAACAAAATACGCTCTCATATATGCCGGCGCCCAAAAAAATATGGGACCGTCGGGAGTTACTCTGGTCATTATCAGAAAAGATTTACTTGAGAGAAGTTCTGATTCTTTATATACGATGTTAAATTATAAAACTCATGTGGAAAATAATTCTCTATACAATACTCCGAATACATTTGGCATTTATATAATCGGATTAGTTGCAAAGTGGCTTATAAAGCTTGGCGGTCTTGATGCAATGTATAAAATCAATAAAGAAAAAGCTGAAATTCTTTATAGCTTCATAGATGCCAGTGCCGGCTTTTACAAAGGTCATGCAGAAAAAGAAAGCCGTTCTTTAATGAATGTTACATTTAATCTGGCAACTGAAGAACTTGAAAAGAAACTTATCTCTGAAGCTACCGAGGCTCGCTTTGATGGCTTAAAAGGGCACAGTCGGTTGGAGGATTGAGAGCATCAATTTATAATGCTTTCCCAAAAAAAGGCGTTGAAGATCTTGTTTCTTTTATGAAAGATTTTCAAAATAAGAACGACTAACAATTTTCAATCGTAGCACAGATTAGTAACCTGCCTTCGGCAGTCGGGTCTATGCTACAAAAACATTTGAGGTTAAATGAAAGTATTTAATTATTCTATTTTTAACGACACTCATATTTTATTCATGTAGCAAAGAGAAACCTGTAAAGATTGAAACCTTCAGCCCAGAAGCTTTTGCTTATGATATCGGAGACGGATGGGAAGTTGATGCAACAACAAGAGTAAAAGGTTTTGCCCAAAATGAAAAAGAGAAAAAATTTAGTGCAACATTAGCTTTTGATGTTGATCTTGTAACTCCCAAAGGAGATACAATTAAATCTTTAATAAGCAGGGTGGAGGACAAAACTGATAAAGAGAAAATGACGGACGTTCCTCTTGAAGCACAATTCGATCTTGATTCAACCTATGCCTTAGGAGATTACAAGGTCATATTTAAAATAAAGGATGTAATATCGGGTAATAGTGCCATTTCTATTACAACTTTTAAAATTGCAGAATAAGAGGCGTTGTCTTGTTTACATTCTGCTAAGAAGCATATACCACATACAGAGGTAACTAATTCCTTGGTGATAACTATTTTATGTTTTTAATTGTAGATTCATTAAAAATATATGCCTTTTGCAAGTAAGCTATCCAATTCTTCCCGTCAAACTTAACTAAGCTGTGACCAAAGGTACCGTATTTATTAGATATTAAATATTAGTGCAGTTCCCCCTCAGGTACGTCGTTTTACTGAGGACATTATTTATACGAATAGCCAGTAAATTCATCATTTAAAATAAAATCCGTACTGATTTATCAAGTACGGATTTTAATAATTTGGATCTGTTATTCTAGGTTAAAAACCTAATGATACAGAAAATACGTGATTAGCATCGAAATACTTAACGTTTCTATAAGCATAATCTATTTTTAAATTAATATCACTTAAATTATAATTTATACCTGCACCGGCGGTAAACCCATAAATATAATTAGCATCCTGATTCTTGGGAGAATATGCATAACCCACTCTAACAAAGAAAGTTTTCTCAAACCCGTATTCCCCACCAAGGTCGTATAGGTCACCGGAGTAATTATTATTTTCGTACGCACCAGAGAGCGTAACTGCGTTCATATCATCAATCTCGGGGGTATATCCAAAACCGATATCAAACGATGATGGCATGTCTGCAGCAGCTGCATTGATAGAATAAAAAGATGGTGCCCGATTAAATGAACCAGTTGGATCCGCGGTAGAGCCAGTGGGAGAAGCTTGAACCAATAACCCAGAACCGGTGAAAGTCATAGACGGACCTATATTCTTGACTACTAAGCCGAAATCTAAACCATCAATATCTCCAAGGTTATTATATTGAATTCCGGCATTAAACGCGAAACCGGTTGCGCTGACCTGAGCGATAGTTTCTGAAAGATAATTAAAAGTTACCCCTATGGCTACGCGATCCGTCAGCTCAAGTGCGTACGAGGCTCCTGCAGTTATATATTGTGGTGTATATGTTTGACCAGTTCCATCCGGTTGTTCGTTTGTTGTGATATCAATAGCTCCTATATTAAGAGATTTAACGTCTAGAGAAATCACACCAAAACCTTCAAATTTTGCAGCTACTGCTCCATATTCAACCCCGATATCTGCAATATAGTTCATATGGGAAAATGTAGCTGACGCCGAGTTCTTCATGTGAGCAACACCAGCCGGATTCCAATATAATGCATCAAGACCTGTGCTTGTTGCTACATTTGAACCTGCAAGTGCTATACCCGGGGTTCCGACCGGAATCAATAACTCTACAGCCCCGCCGGTTCCATTTCTGGAACCGCCGCCGGCAAACACGCTATCAACCCCCATTAGGAAGATAGCTATTATAACTAAAATTCTTGCTGTTATTTTCATTTTCACTCCTTGAGTTTTAAACTTCATTAAAAATGATCTGGAATTTGTTGTTCTTGAATAATTGCAAACTTAAGTATCTTTGTTTGCCCTAATTTAGGCATATCAATATATGCTATATATATACCGCTAGATACCGGTAAGCCTGATTCATTATTCAAATCCCATTGCTCAAATTGTGACTGAGATGCATGCTCTATGCTCTTCACCTGAAAACCGGCAAGATTAAAGATTCTAATAGTTGCTGGTGTTTGGGCAGGTAGATGATTGAAAGTCACATATTTACTATACTTACTAAGCTCTTGGGAGTTTATTCCGTAATATGGGTTAGGAAATACATTTATTTTACTAACATCCTCCTTAGCCAAAGCGTCTGAATATGTTCCCTTGGGAATAGTAAAAGTAAATGTATCTTTACCAATCTGAAGAGGATTGGCATAAGTTAATTGTACCTTGTCTTCTAAACTGGTATAGTTTGTAGACCAGAAAACAACAACCCACGTTGCTAATTTGTTAATATCATCCGGGCCGTCGTCCACTTGGATAACTTGATTCGGATCATAATCAGAATTTACAATAATTGCATAGATTCTATTTTGAGTATTAAATGTATAAAATGGATCAGAATCCGCTGTCTGAAGACGATCTCTAAAAGTACAATTTACTTGTCGTGGATTATTCGGGTCAGATATATTCCAAACTTCAAATGGAATTCGTGTTAAGTATGGTCCATCAACACCAGCGGTGTTATCGGGTCGATCAGTAAATGCAAATTGGGATCTAAATACAGTCGCCATCGATCCGCCACTTTTAGTATAAATAACTTTCTTACCATTTACCGTCTCACTATCTATCACACCTGTAAATCTTAGTTCATAATCCTGCTGTAATTGATCAATCTCATTTGATCCAACTCCAAAGTTATCGATAGCCTTACTTGAAACAGTTCCACCAAATATCAGTATAATTTGAAATATTAATGGTTCCTGCTTGGCCAGCGGTGCCATCAGTAGAAAGCTTAGTTGTAGAGCCGCTTCCTTTAATTAAAGTTGCTTTATCCCAATTAATAGGAGCATCAAAACTACCGTTTACTTCAGCCCGGATTCCATCAAATGTAGGATTTGCACCCTGCTCCGACCTTACCGGTTGGACTACCGGAAGAACCATCCGGTGCCATTTATATTGTTGGCAGCAAAGTAATCTTGAGGAGCGTATATATCAACGCCCTGATAAACTGTTTGGTTCTTAACTACTAAATTCCCGGAAGTCACATCCTTAACATTCCACTGGTTCTGGGTAACGATATTATTTGCTACTGTTATTAGTGAATCAGTCCCCATAATATCGACGAGTTTTCCAAAAGGAAAACCATTTGCTGAATCGACATAGACTGCACCAAAATTGTCATCATACATAGTATAATTAGCTACTATAGGAAGACTGACAGAATGGGCTAGGATCGCTAAGTCCTCCCCTCCGGCAAATAAGCCGTTTGCATCACGTGTAGTGGTATCGCTTGTAATAAGACTAGGATCACCATAAAATATTGTATTCGTATTCCGATCTATCGATACTTGTATTTCGGACCCGTCATTATTACTTACCGGTGAGTAAGCTGTATCAATGACCATGCCTAAAGGTAATTCTAACTTAATTCCATCACAATAATCATAATTCGGTGATTGCACATCTACCAAATAATGGATTTGTATCGAGCCGCTTGGTTCACTCCACTGCCCTACAGAGCTCAGGGACGATCCTGTTAAATCCTTAGACTTCGCTAATTTCTTGCCAGCTTCTGTTACATCAATCCATTGCCCGTCTTGACCGAGTGAATACGTTTCGCTATGAAATGATATTTGATACTGATCTCCGGTTGTCTGGGATGGATTAACCACTTTCACATTTGCAGACGCGTTGGCAGTCCCTGAATGTTCAACCTGTGAGGCGGATAAATCACCCAGGTTCACATCGGTTATACCTGGGTCCGGACTATGTGGAGTAACTGTTATCGTTGAAATTGGATTCTCCAACGATTGTGGAATGCCCTGGGGATTATAGCTGTAAGCAGTTACTGCAAAGTAATAGTTTAGCCCATTAGCGAGGGGTTTGTTATTGTTGAAAACATTTATTGAGTCAACGAAATATCTTTTAACTCCCGCATCCGAACCGTGTTGAATTGAAATGCTTGGCTCAACTGTCCGGGTTACGGGGTCTGTATAAGGAATTGTCGTAATGTTATTTATAACGTCGAAAGTAGCTATAAGCTTGGATTCGTCTATTGAAGCTCCATTGGAGGGAAGCTGGTAAACATTGTAGCCTTCAAAGTTATAATTACCCCCATCTATTTCATCGGGTATAACTTTCTGTTCCGTCGCTTTCCAAGCAGTCGCATCCTCTCCCCAGTCCAGGATTACTTTATTATTCCCGGCAATTGCCTGAACGCGAGGTACGGGCGGGGCAGAAGGTAAATTGAAAAAAACATCATAGGCGTTTTGTGCAGTCACGTCATAAACCTTAAGTAGATTGATTGCATCTAAATAGCTTACGCCTGGTACAGCGCCCGCAACTATTTCTCCAACCACAACTTCCTGTGTGTCTCCCGGAGCCATAGTAATCGGTCCGCAAGCCATTCCGGATCTAACATCTCTTGGGGGAAAATTAGTGTTGTCTAACCACCCGGTACGTGCTACGGGATCACCGGAAAAAACAAATGGCGAGGGCTCATTGGTAATTGGATTAATAATTTGCGCACCTATTCTATTCTCGCCGTTCATAAAATTATAAAACTGAGTTGATCCGGACAACTGGTATAAGTCTGGGTCATTATAGTTTGCATCAGAACCACTCCCCGGATTTGTAAAAGTATAAGCGGCAGTCATAGGAAGATTTATTTTTCCAGGTCCTACCACTTTTCCACCGAAGATACCATAGTCGAGTGCATCGTCTACACCGTTTTTATTTAGATCTTGTCCCGCCACACCATTTACAAGTAGCCCCTGGAAAAAGTCTGCACCAACAGCCGGCGGAGGAAGCGGTGCATAAACAGCATCGGTGGATTGACCATTATAAACATAAGTTAAACTCAATGTCGTATCGTTTCCAACAAGATCATCGCTTGAAGAGCCCATATCAATATCCGACCACCATGTAACGAACATACTATCTAAGGTATATTTTTGATAACCTTTGTTTATTAAATCATACTTTTTAAAATACGAGTTACCAAAAGCCCCTTGCTGTGCATAAGCCCAGATGGTTACATGAACTTCGATACCCAGGGGGGGAGATCCATACAAACCGGCACCGAGATTAGGATCTTCATCATTTGCCACATAGTAAATAGTTTGATCGGCACCGGGAACACCCGGAATATCAACATCAGGTTCATAGATTCCGTCATTATTTTTATCAGTAAATGGCGCTCCCAAATCGTTTGCAGTGCCTGCGGCAGGCCAATTATTCCAATCATCTTCGTATTGCTGCCGAACCTGGTCAGCAGAAACAGGAAGAGAGGGATTCCAGTACGATGTAGCAGCAGCGTCCCCACTAAGATCGATGTCCGGTCCACCGGGGTAAACATCCGGACGGACGCGGTAAATAGACCATCTGGGATCGCTGGGATCGGCACCATGTCCGTCTGATAAGATTGGACCCGGCTGTAAACCTGATCCATAAGCAGAACCGCCCACATATACCTGGCTCGTATCGCCATTCGCATATGCTCCCCACAAGAATCCGGTCTTAAAGATAGCATTCCTTCCCGTACCCTTGGGGTATATTGTTCCTTCCAAATTACTATTGGGATTATAATCGCTATAACCCGTATTGTTTTGCAAAGCATTAAGATTATTTATATCCAAAGTAGCAATGGCTCTTTGTGTCCCATCTGTAGTCTTTAACAATTTTCCTTTCTTCTGCCCAGTGTCCTTTGCACTTATAAAAGCAGGAAAAAGGAACAAAATGTTTAAACCTAAAATGAGTATATATTTGAATTTTTTATCCAACATTTTAATCTCCTATTTTATTTTTTATTCCCGTCAAATTTTTATTAATATTCTAAACGAATTCCAAGTCTAATCTGGCGGGGAGTTGAGAATAGACCGTTATAGCCATAAGCTATTGATTGATAAACATTAGAATATGTTTGTCCATACGTGTCTATTTGTTTATATCCGTTAAGATTTGGGTTCGTCAAAAACCCGTTGGTCTCAGCCGAACCGGTATTGCTATATACATCTACAACATTCTTCGCATTAGTGAGATTAATAACCTGAATAAAAATATTGGCAGACAAATTGTCCATAAACTCGACCGTCTTATCAATACGCATGTCAATTTGAAAATTAGACGGGGTTACTGACGTGTTAAGTGCCTCAAGAGCATACCTGTTTCTTGTATCACTAACAGCAGCAGTTATAGGATTGCTGGTTCCAACTGATTTGTCCGTAGCAAGAGTATATGGATGCCCGCTTGAAAAAGTAAGCAGCAGGGAAACGCCAAATTGCTGAAGTATAGAAGGTCCATCATCTTTCTCAAAACGGTAATCAATATTAAGATTTCCATTGATGGCATGATTGAAAGAAAGAGGAATAATATAGTTTGGTGTATATATAATATTCTGAATGGGGGCGCCAAATTCGCCGCTGTTTGTATATGGATTGTCTCCCGTACCCCTTGCATTCTGAAGAGATAACGAACCGCTAACTAAAAATCTCTGTGTCCTTCTCATCCTATAATCGATCTCAAAACCAGAAGTAGTTGCATAGTCTCCATTAGTAAGTACCTGGTATGGGTGCCACCCGGTTGTTGCATCTACGGGCTGCGAACCAAAAACAACCTGGTTGCTTATATCTTTATAATATGCAGTTATATCAATCGATGCAAAAGAGCCAACTTGTTGTGTGAAACCGATTTCATACTGTGTGGTTCTAGTAGGTCTTAAATCCAAGCCCCATGGAGTCGAATTAAAATATGAATTACTAGGACTTAAAAAATATGCTATCAAATAAGGACTTGCATAAAGATCGGCCAAGCTGGGCTGCTGTACGAATTTTCCATATTGAGCATGGAAAACAGTCCTGTCGGTAATGGGAAATGAAAACCCGAGACGGGGACTTATAGAACTGTAAGCAGGCACTTTTACAAATTGACTGCCGTCAGTAACTTTTAATGTGACAGGATCATAAGCCAGGTTAGGATGCTGTGGGTCCGCAAATGCATAATTATCTGTATTAATATAATCGTATCTAATTCCGGCATTCACTATCAGGTTCTTATATTCGAGCTTATCCTGAATATAGGCTCCGGCAAAAATAGGTTTGTGTGGAGCTAAAGAACCCGTAGAATAATTATTAGAACCGTTATATACATCACCAAGGGCGGTATAACCATAATTGTTCAAACCATTCTGAATAAGGATATCCGCTTTAGTTTGTCCGGCTGATGCGTTTGCCAGTAGTTGAGCCAAATTTGCACCTCCGGCATCTGGTGTATAAGTCCTTATCTTCATAATCTGGATTTCTCCGCCAATCTTCAACGAGTTTTCCTTATTCAAATCATAAGATAGTGCACCATTTAAGTCTAAATTATCATTTTCAAACTTATTGTATTGAGCATATGAGTATTGCGGGTCAGCCCCTATGAGCGGTTCGTTGGGAACATAAAAATTAAATGTGGAAAAAAGCACGTAGGGTTGAGGAACATCATAGCGACCAGTTGCCGTCTGATAAGGTGAATAACCCCACGGAACACCGGCTGCGGCGTTTGCCTCTTTATCACCATAAGCCCAGAAGTTACTACCTAACTGTGGATCGTAAGTTTCACCCTTGTTGAAAATGTAGCTGCCGCTTATTTCAAAATATGCAGCAGGACTCAATATTTGAGTCACTTTCAATCCAAAATCTCCGTTATAGTTGCTTCTTAATGGAATACGATTCAAATCAAACATAACCCGAGTGGGATTGGATGGTAAAATTCCATCCCTATTAAAACTGTAGGTACCAAGAAGTCTTACAATCGTGGGGTTATAGTCAAATGTTACGGTTCCCGCGCCGCTCCATAAATTACGTGTATTTCCCTGAAGGGGACCGCCTGGGTAGTTCAAAACTACAGAATCTCCGGGTGTTACATTATCTACAACAGAACCATAATTAAATCCAGAATAGAAAGATGGTGCTCTATCAGCCATAGACGTGTTTTCAAATAATCCAAAAAACTTTATATGATCAACTACCGGCATGCTTATAGAACCGGTTATATCATTGAAGCCGTAAGAATATGTTCCAAGATGCTGAACTCCATCATATCTGTTCGCACGACTTTTGAACGTCCAGTTATCGGTAATATATTGTAGGGTTGCTTTTAATTCTGGTCCACCCGATTTCAATTGCGTTCTAATTATACCGGCATTAGACCCCCCGTACTCAGCCGTATAACCACCAGCCTGAACCTGTATTTCTTCCACAGCATCCTGAGGAATGTTAACCTGTGAAGCAGTATACTGCTGTCCGCTATAAATATCACTATTTAATGGATTTGTTACATTAGTTCCTTCCAGGTAATAACCCACCTCATCCTGACGGCTACCTCTAATATAAAGATTACCGTTCTGTTGAATTACCCCTGGTGTTAACGCAGCAATGTTGGCAATACCACGAATAGGTAATGCATCAATCTCTTCGTTTGTAGTTACATGAATGGCGTTAGTATTACTTTTATTAACGAGGGGCCGTTGAGCCACAACCTGAATTTCCTGAACCTGTATTCCTTCTGCAGGCAATTGAAAGTTCATTTCTGTAGCTAAACCATTACTAACTCTTACTTGAGTAGTGGTAATAGTTTGATAACCTATATATGAAGCTCTCACAGTATATGTGCCAGCATTTAAGTTTGAAATTTCGTATTCTCCATTGGCATCGGTCGCAGCACCAAAGGTTGTTCCTTCAACAAGAACATTTGCACCTATTAATGGTTCGCCCGATTGGAGATCTGTAACCGTTCCTTTAATTCTTCCTTGTGCTAACAATATAGAAGGCAACAAAAGGATGAATAGGAATAGGGTAACTATTTTATTCATGTGTTTCTCTCCTTAGGTTTTGATTTAATAAAAACTGGAAACATCATACTCTATGTTTGGGTATGATAAAAAGAATTGTATTTCGAAATGTAATGTATAGTAATAGTTTTTTCATCTCTCTCCTATAAGTAGTTTATTTTTTCCAATTGCCTGATAAAATATTAACTTCCAAAAATCTTTTGGTGAGTTATGCCCTAAGTCATCAGTTAATCTGTGTAGAGTAAAATTTATCCTATGTTTCTGCCTCTTATCATAGTTTTTTGCCTTATACTTAAAACTTCAACTGGGAAAGTCAAAAAAAACAACGATAAAGTCAACATGTTTGGTTAAAAAAACATTTTTTTTTGCATTTTTCTAATAATTTATTGTGGAAGCACGCACATCTTCCTGTGCCTATTAAGATATTGAGATTAAAACACCTGTAAGATTTACGCATATAACTTTTTTTGTATTAATTAAATCTTAAATTTGCAAATATTAATTTTTAGAAAGATTACATAGCTTCCGAATGACAACCGCAACTAAATATTTTACTCCTGCTGAGGCGCGTAGTACATTGCCTCTTGTAAAAAAAATAGTATGGGATATTCTTGATACGTCGAAGGAAATGAAATTAATTGCCGATGATTTCGGCATCAAAGATATTAATAATAATCCCCAACTAAGAAAAATGGCTGATGAAATTGATGGTTTTATATCTGAACTTGAAGAGGTAGGTTGCTTTTATAAAGACTGGAACTTTACAATTGGTCTTGTAGATTTTCCTGCAGTTATTGATAACAGGGAAGTTATGCTCTGCTGGAAAAGCGATGAAGATGAAATTAAGTTTTATCACGACATCGATTCCGGTTACTCCGGCAGAAAACCAATCCCCGAAGAATATTTTTAATAGATTATTTCCTACCTGATGCCTACAAAAGATAACAATAGATGTGGCTGGTCATCGAGTGAAACTATTCTTATAAAGTATCACGATAAAGAATGGGGACTACCGCTTCATAATGACAGAAAACTATTTGAGTTTCTTGTGCTTGAGGGATTCCAAGCTGGGCTAAGCTGGCTCACTATATTAAAGAAGAGAGAAAACTTCAGGGAAGCTTTCGATAATTTTGATTTTAATAAAGTTGCAAAGTACGACAAGAAAAAAATCAATTCTTTATTAAGGGATGCCGGCATTATCCGCAACAAATTGAAAATAGAAGCTACAATCACAAATGCAAAAGCATTTATTGAAACAAGAAAAGAATTCGGAACTTTTGATAAATACATCTGGTCTTTTGTTAATGGCAAGCCGATACAAAATAAATTTAAATCCTTAAAAGAAGTGCCGCCTAAAACCAAACTTTCCGATAAAATAAGTGATGATTTGAAAAAACGGGGATTTAAATTTGTCGGTTCTACAATAGTTTATGCGCATATGCAGGCAACCGGAATGGTAAACGATCATACTCTGGATTGCTTCAGACATAAGGAAGTAAAAAAATTATAATTATATTAGTTTAAACTAATAACATCGGGTGTCCGGGATGAAACATATCTTAACATTATTAATCCTTTTTTCTATACAATCGGGTATCTTTTCTCAAACAGAAAACGCGACTCCATTTATTAAAATAATGCAAACCGAGTTTGATGCATATCAGAAAAAAGATCCTTCTATCTGGACGAAATATGCAGATGACAATGCGGTCTTTATCGGGATTGATAATAGTGTTAAAACAAAAACCCAGATAATAGAAGAAATGAAAAATGCTTCTTTCCCAAGCTCTGCAAAAGAAACGTATGAAAATGTAATCACTAAAATATTCGGCAATACAGCAATACTATCCTGTATTACAACTTTTACCTATATAACTCAGGATGGGAACAGCGAAAGCTTAAAGTTTAAATTTACGCGTGTGCATGTAAAAGAAGGTACGGAATGGAAACTTGTTTATCACAGTTCTATACCGATTTAGGAAGTTGGGCAAAGCGCATAGTATTAGTCATTTATAGCCATTCTGTTGTAACTACAAATCAAGTATTTGGCATTCAATATCAGGAATCAAGATCAACTAAAATTCTCCCTGTGATTTTTCCTTCTAAGATAAGATCAATTTTTTCATTCAATTCTTCAAGAGAACATTCAGTTGTAATTTCATTTAGATGATCAATCTTCCATTCCTGTGAAAGTTTTTGCCAGATGATTTTTCTCAAATCCATTTTGGTTTCTGCTGAATTAATTCCAAGCAGATTTACGCCACGGAGTATAAAAGGATAAAGAGTCATATTTAATTCCGGGGAAAGTACATTTCCACAAGAAGCAACTGAGCATCCATAATCAAGGCTTCTTAAAACTGTAGAGAGAATATTTCCGCCGACAGTATCAACGGCTCCTTTCCACCTTCGGCTTAAAAGTGGCTTGCTTGATTTATCATCAAGTTCATTACTATCAATAATTAATTTTGCACCGAGTTTTTTTAAATATTCCTCGTTATCTTTTTTTCTTGTTGATGCCACAACATTATAACCAAGTTTTGATAATAAAATAACAGCAAGAGAACCAACTCCTCCAGTAGCTCCTGTTACTATGATCTCTCCCAATTTATCAATTCCGGCTTTTTCCAATTTGTAAACAGAAAGCCCTGCCGTAAACCCTGCGGTACCAAGTATCATACTTTCTTTGAGAGATAATCCTTCGGGAAGTTTGATAATCCATTCTGCAGGAACTCTTATAAATTCTGCAAAACCACCCGAAGTATTCATCCCGAGATCGTATCCTGTTACAATTACTTTGTCTTCTTTCTTAAATTGATTAGATGAAGATTCTTCAACAACTCCTGCTGCATCAATTCCGGGAGTGTGCGGATATTTTCTTGTAATGCCTTTCTTGCCGGTAGCAGAGAGAGCATCTTTATAATTTAAAGATGAGTATATAACTTTTATAAGAACATCACCTTCGGGAAGTTCATCAAAAGATTTGTTAGAAATTTCCCTGACAAATTTTCCGTTAACTTCTTTTACAATTAATGCTTTGAATTTCATATTCATTACCATATGTTTTGAAACCGTTAAAACGGTTTGGAATTTTTGTATGTTCTTTAATACCACCTAACTAAAGTTAGGTGTGAATCTTTTCCCTTAAAACATTAACACCCGGATTTATCCGGATAGAAACAAACTAAGATATAATAACAACTGTTTCAATTTATCAGCTGAAGGATAACAGTTTTAAAAGTTCTTTAAAATTATCATTATTTTACAACTACTAATTATGAATTTCAACGAAAACATAATTCTCGAAAATAATTTCGCTCTTCTCAGACCATTATCTCTTGAAGATGAAGAGGGCTTTAGCCAAATTGCTTTCGATTCCGACATCTGGAAATATAATGTTGCTAGAATAATGAATTCAACTGAACTTAAAGAATTTATTAACACATCTCTTGAAGACAGGAAAAGAAACTTACGTTATCAATTCACTATAATTCAAAAAGCTTCGGGTGAAATTGCAGGAAGCACAAGTTATTCTAATATTTCTGTAAAAGATAAAAGAGTCGAAATCGGCTGGACATGGCTTGGCAAAAAATTTATGGGAACCGGTTTAAACAAAGAATGCAAATTCCTCCTTTTGCAATATGCGTTTGAACATCTTAAGTTTGAAAGAGTAGAATTTAAAACTGATGTTCTTAATAAAGCTTCAAGAAGAGCATTGCAAAAAATAGGAGCAAAAGAAGAGGGCATTTTAAGAAGTCATACACTGATGCACGATGGAAGAAGACGGGACACGATTTATTACAGCATACTTGCAAGTGAATGGAGTGGTATAAAAATGTCATTCCGCACTTGATGCGGAATCTATCAGTTTATAAAGAGATGCCGGATCAAGTCCGGCATGACAGAATCGGAAAGAAAAATGAGTAAAACAAAACGACCATCGTGGGATAAATATTTTTTAAAGCTTGCAATGCTTGCATCGGAAAGAGCAACGTGTCCGAGAATGCATTGCGGCTGTATACTTGTTAAAGACAGGTTCGTACTTGCAACCGGGTACAACGGTTCCCTTCCGGGCCAGCCGCACTGCGAAGATGTTGGCTGCCAGGTTGTAGATAACCATTGTGTGAGAACAAACCACGCTGAGATTAACGCTCTCGTTCAAGCTGCGGTTCATGGAGTAAATATAAGCGGATCCACTGCTTACGTTACAAACATGCCATGCACAACCTGTGCAAAAGCCTTGATTGCCGCAAAGGTAACCCGCGTTGTAGTCTTTTCAGATTTTCACGACACACTTGCAACCGATTTCTTTCAAAAGGCTGGTGTAGAATTAGTTAAGCTCGACATACCCGACAAAAAAATTCATTACAACTTAGAGGATTACTCTTCCGCGAAAAAAAACAAGAAGTCCGCGTAACAAGGACTTTTCATTTCAAAATTTGAAAACTCAAATCTTCAAATATTGGAAACCAATAACTGCAGTTGTATTCTGGGGTATTTCTTTTATTGCAACAAAGATTGCACTCAACGAACTCGTTCCTTTAACTCTCATTTTATTAAGATTGATTCTTGCGGTAATATTTTTAACAGCAATTGCAGTTTACACCAAAAGAGACTTTTCAATTAACCTCAAAAGTCATAGCGGAATCTTAATTCTTGCCATTATTGCCGTTCTTCATTTGTGGATACAGGTAACGGGACTTAAATATACCAGTGCTGCAAATACAGGATGGATAATCGGGACTGCACCTATTTTTATGGCTCTGGTCGGATTAGTTTTTTTCAAAGAAGAATTTACACTTTTAAAAACTGCAGGAACAGTTATTGCTTTTTTAGGACTGTGGCTTTTAATAAGTCACGGGAATATTTCCTCAATTAGCCTTATTTCTAACAAGGGAGATTTTTTAATACTCGCTTCTGCTTTTACGTGGAGTATTTATTCTGCCGTGAACAAAAAGATTTCTTTAACATATCCGCCGATGATGACAATACTTTTTCTCTTTTTAATGATGGCAATAATAATTTCTCCTTTTACAATAAACAGTGAATCAATTCACTCTGTTCTTCATCTTTCTATGCGGGGATGGACGGCGATTTTATTTTTGGGGATACTTTGTTCCGGGGCGGCTTATGTAATGTGGGCAGCTGCTTTAAAAGAAATGGAATCTACAAAAGTTGGGGCTTTTCTTTATTTTGAACCCTTTGTAACAGTAATCGCCTCGTGGACAATCTTAAATGAGAGAATAACCTTCCTTATGATTTTATCGGGAATAATAATTACAACTGGTGTTGTTTTGGTTAATGTTAATCTGAAAAAGATATTTATTAACAATAAAATCAAACATCTTCCATAGGTTTCAAGTCACAATTGTTTTAGGATAACTTATATAATTCTTGTACCCTTTTTTTGAAGAAAAAATTAATAACATTGACAAACCATTATTTTAATTATAATTTTTCCCTACAGAGTTTTTCTTAAGATTTCTCAGTACACTTTTTTCAATCACAAAAAGACGGAGTTTGCTATGAAAAAGTTTTTGTCTCTTTCTCTTCCGCTTCTTTTGCTTTCCATTTTTTTAACTTCCTGTCAGCAGCAGAATATGACAACAGATAATTCTTCTGCAAACAAAGCCACTATGATGAAAATCTATGAGGCTTTCAGCACAGGTAATACAGATTCGCTGGGCAATTACCTTGCGGAGAATGCTATAGATCATGCAATGGATACGATGATTACAAAGAAACAAGGCGCTGAGGGATTAAAAGAAATGATAGCCGCCTACCGCACAGCCTTCCCGGATCTAAAACTTACTGTAAAGGCAATGGCAACTTCGGGAGATACTTTGCTTGCTTACATTACTATGAGCGGAACAAATACCGGGATGATGATGGGAATGCCCGCAACTAATAAATCTATAAATATAGAGGGTGCGGATATGGTAGTTTTTAAAGACGGCAAGGCCGTAGAGCACTGGGGAGTTGAAGACGACTGGGGAATGATGAAACAGCTTGGCTTGATGCCTCCTCCTCCAAAGGATATGAAACCTAATAAGAAAAAGGGAATGTAATAAGAAGAATTTGAAATCGTGTGAGGCTCGCTTTAATGAGCCTCACTATTATATATTCCCCTTAAGCTTAACCTCAAACCGGTCTCCTGCCCTGAATTATTCTGATTAATATTACTACTAATGCAATAACGAGTAATATATGGATAAAGCCGCCAAGCGTATATGAAGTTATCATCCCCAGGAGCCATAAAATCAAGAGCACAACAAAAATTGTCCACAACATAGTTTTTCCCTTTCTAAATTTTACTGGTTTGACACAGTTAGAAGCAAACGATTATTATGCCATTAATCAAAAGGAAAAATTTACTTATAACATTCAGAGAAGATCACGATTCTTCTTCTTCAATCGAATGAGTCTCCCTGAGGCTGTGATCTTTTTTCGCCCTGCGGGCAAGTTTAACATAATACTTATGGAATAATTCTAATTCGTCCTGTGACAAATCTTCAACAACTATTAATCTGTTACTGGCTTCTTTTGAAGATGCAACAAGTTCATTCAACTTAAGCTGAACTGCCAATGATTCTTTATTCTGTGATCTTTGTATTAAAAAAACCATAAGAAAAGTTACTATTGTAGTGCCGGTATTTATAACAAGCTGCCAAGTATCCGAATATTTAAATACCGGTCCTGTAACTATCCAGATTACAATAATAAAAAATGCAATGGAAAATGCGGCTGAACTGCCTGCAAAGACAGTTGCTTTATGAGCAAAGCTGTCGAACCAGTTATTAATTCTTTTGCCTGATTTTTTCTCCATATGCTTCCTGCTGTTTTTATTTTAAAGATATATACCTGTAAATATTTTTCCTATTATTTAAGTTGCAGACTTATTTTTTTTATAACCGATTATTTCAATAAAATTTGAAAAATCAAAAACCTACCACTTCCCCCAATCCTTTTAATAATGCAAGCCAGATAATATCGAGAAAAGTATCTTTCCCCGTTATCGCATATTTAATATTGCCACTTCTTATTTCTCCTTCTTTGTTCGGATTGGACCCCTTTATAAAAGCGTTTGTAAGGAGGGATTCTATAGTATTTTTATCCTTCGCTTTTTTATCAAGAGATTCTACTCCAAGATTGCTGTAAAGGGGTATAATATTTACAATAGCTGTATTATCGTTTACTTCCGAATTAAAAGTTATTCCGGTAATTTCGCCGGACTTTACTCTTACCTGATTTTCAACTTCAAGATGTGTATTTAATTCCTTCGCGTTCATTTCCTTTAAGGATCCCCTATAATTAAATGAAAGCCGCTTAACCATTAGGGGTAAATTAATTCTAACATTCAAATCACCCGCATCCTGTAATTTACCTGATAAATTAATAACACATGGATTTTGTTCGGTTTGAATCTCCGGATTGCTGCTGATATTTGATACGACTCCTTTAATATTTGTAAATTTTAATTCTGCTCTCCGTTCAACGTTAGGAACAAAAGATTGCATAATTAATAGTCCTTTGCCGATCTCTATTTTTCCCAATTCAAGACCAAAGTTTAAAGATGATATAAGTTCATTCGGCATTTTAGGATTTGAATTCGGGTTAAGCGGAAGTCTCTTATTGGTATAGATTTCAATGCTGAAATTCTCTGCAATTAAATTCTTAACTGCAATTATATTCCGTGTAAAAATTTTATGAAAATTTATTCCCGTAAAATTTAATCCGGGAAAATTTATCTTCCATCTGTCGCCCCTGTATATTCTCCTGCTGAAAAATTCCTGATCAGAAATGAACGGTAAAAAAGAAAGCGAATCTATTTTTAAATAAGATTTTTCACTCGATGTTTCAATATCTCCCATTAGGAAATCATACCCTGATTTTTCCCATCTTCTGTGAAATCCTTCTATTTTTAAATTAAAATCTTCAAATGATGATAATTCTTTAGAAGAATCGGAAGGAGCAAAGTCAGAAATATTAAATGAAAAATTATTAATTGTATCAATAATGCTTTCTTCTTCGGTTTTATTCTGCTGAACAAATTTTCCCGAGTGAATAATTACTTTTGAAACTTTTAACGATTTCAATTCTTCGGGCAAAAGACCGGAAAGCTGTCTTCCCCACGACTCATTACTTTTTGAAGTACTGGTTTCATTATTTATTTTTCCCCTTTGGTGTTTAATAATTATTACCGGTTTTTCAATTAAAAGTTCAGTAAAACTATAACCCGAGCCTGCTATAAGCTTTAACCAGTTTATCCCCTCGACTGAAATACATGAAGTTTTTACAACAAAATTGTTTGTAGAATCACCCCGGGCAAAACTTAAATTACTTATGAACATTGTGTTCAGGGAAGGTATAAAATGAATATTGGCTATTGAAAAAGTGTTTGCCTTGTCTTTATTTAGAGAATCAATTATCGCCGGCTTAACAATTCCATTTAACAAGGGATTTATAAAAATAATAGCTGTCGCTGCTAAGCAAAACAGGATTCCAAAAACAAAAATAAAAACTCTACAAATAACGCATTCCAATATTTTCATAATCAATGAGTTTCACCTTAAGTTATTATCTTTTTCATCCTTTATGTATAATCATTATTCGAACTCGTCCGTTTCTTTATTAAACCGGACATTTTTATACATAACATATTTATCAGTCGGTTTAATATCTTCTCCTCTCATTTTAATATAAACTCTTGTAAATTCCGCACCCAGGAATAATATCTGTGAAGAATAATATATCCATAACAATAATATAACGAGCGACCCGGCAGCCCCATAGGTTGAACTTAACGAACTGCTTCCGAGATAAAGCCCAATTAAATATTTACCAAGAACAAATAGCACAGATGTTACCAAGGCACCTACCCATTACATGCTTCCATTGCGTATTAACATCCGGAAGAACTTGAAATATCATCATAAACAAAATAAATATTACAGCCAGCGAAATTGTAATGTCGGCAATATCAAAGAAATAAAGTGGTAGGTTAAGAAAGGTATGGTTTAAATAACTGTTTAAAGCAGAAAGAAATGCACTTACAAGTAATGATACGAGCAGCAGGAAACCTGTACCAACAACCATTGCAAAAGATTGAAATCTGTCCACAAAAAATCCTTTTATAATTTTAATAACGCTTCTTCCGGATCTGGGTTTAACTTTCCAGATAAGATTTAATGAATCCTGAAGCTCAATGAATACAACAGTAGAACCTGCCAGCAAAGTAATCGCACTAATAATAATAGCCGTAAGTCCTTCACTCGAGTATTGCGTATTTTTTAATGCTGTCTGTACTACCTCTGCACCATCCTGTCCCACAAGATCTTTTATCTGATAAACTATTTCACCACGAGCAGCATCGGCACCAAAAATAAACCCGGCTATAGAAATTACAATTACCAATAATGGTGAAAGAGAGAAAATAGTATAGAAAGATAATGCTGCACCAAGTTTAGGACATTTATCTTCAGACCATTGGTCAAATACATTTACAATAAAGTTCCATATTTTCAAAAAAGTAATTTTCATTGCACGCTATAGGTTAATAATCCAAGAAAATTTTGCTTTATGGAAGCAACTTATAATTCAGCCAGGTTTCGAATAAAGAGACGATTATTGTGCCATCTGGGGAAAAAATTTTTGCTAATAATAAATATCAAAAGATCACTTATTTTTTTTCACCGATCGAGCATGTTCCCTAATGCCGTGATCTTTTTTCGCCCTTCGGGCAAGTTTAGCAGGATATCCTTATAAGGTTGACAGCTGCCTTTTTAGAAAAGAAAAACTATTTAACAAAAAACCCCCATAGTATTTGATAACTATGGGGTTAAAATTAAAAGTTGGGCAATAATTATTAATGATTGTTCCGACCGGCATCCAGGTCGATATTATCCCAGGTATTCTGCACTTCTTTCCAAGCAGAGTCCATCCCAGATTTGAAAGTATCCCAATTTTCCTGCGCAATGTCATTGAAATCATTCATCTTTTTATTTACTTCTTTCCTTTTCTCCTTCAGGTTTTCAATTGCCCTGTTATAATTTTTTTGTGCTTCGTTTGAAACCTTTTCAGCTTTTTGCTGAAGCTCATTTATTTTATTGTTCAACTTTTCTTCAGCATCTTCCACATTCCTTTTAAATTTTCCTCTTTGATCGTATGAATAATCCTTTACTGCATAAGCCAATTCTTTCGTTTTCATAACTATCTCCTGGATTAGTTGATAAAATTATTTACTTAATTAAAAACAATAAAAAAATTAATAACTATTGTCATGTACCTTGATATCCATATTATTCCATGCATCCTGAACATCATTCCAGGCGGTGTTTATACCGGATTTAAAGTCATTCCAATTTTTCTCTGTAGTGTCCCCAAAATCTTTCATCTTTACGTCGATTTTATCTCTTTTATCTTTAAGGTTTTCAATAGTCTTATTATAATTATCCTTTATCTTCCCGGAAGTATTATCTGCAGCTTGCTGTAGCTCATCAATTTTATTATCCAACTTATCCTCGGCATTTTTTACATCTTCCTTAAGATTTTCTTTTTGATTATAAGAATAATCTTTAGTGTTATCCCAAAATTGTGTGGTATTTCGCTTTATATTATTGAGAGTTTGATTAGCCTGCTCTTCCATATTATTATTCCTTTCATTACAGGATATTAAAAACAATGCACATACAAAACCGAAAATAAATGAATAAATTAAATTTTTTAGTTTTCATAACTCTTCCTTTCGTTAACCTCTGGCTTAAAATTATTTTATGTAATTATTTTGGCGCGACTCCCATATTAGTGTAATCTTTTTTTTTTCAAGCCACAAGGGGAAGATTTAGGAGGTCATTTAATTTTCAATACATTCATATAATAAATTAATATAATGTGATATGAATCTTAAATCTAAGTTTTTGTATTGAAAAATTATGAGGTGTTTATATGAGTACCAGACTCAAGGATAAAATTGCAGTTATAACTGGCGGCGCTACAGGAATTGGCGAGGTTATTTCAAAAAAGTTTGCCGATGAAGGAGCAAAGTTCTCGTTAATGGTTTGCCAGGTGATCCTGTTGATGAAGTTGTAAATGAAATAAATAAAAATGGCGGAACTGCTTTAGGATTTAAGGGGAATATTTCAGAAACTGAGATCGCTGAAAACTGCATAAAAAAAGCTTTCGATAAATTTGGAAGATTGGATATTCTTGTTAACAATGCAGGACATTTCAAACAGTTGCTCCTGTTGAAAATTTTCCGATCGAAATTTTGACTACATGACGAGAATGAATGTTCGTTCCTGTTTTTTAATGACAAAGTTTGCTTTACCTTATTTACAAAAATCAAAGGGGAATATAGTTGCAACCGGTTCCGAACAGGCACATTGGGCAGCCGGATTGTGACCTTATGGCGGATCTGAAGGTTGGATAATTGCTTTTATAACAGGCGTTGCCCTTGAACAGGCTAAAAAAGGAGTGAGGGCTACTTGCGTTTGCCCTGGTCCATGCTAATACCCAATGGCATTACAAAAGTAACCGATGACTGAAGAAATGGAGAAAGATATTATAAAGGGTACTCCTTTGGGAAGCATTCAAATCCAGAAGAATTTGCAAATGTCTTCGCTTTCCTAGCTTCAGAAAAAGCGAGTTCTGTAACAGGTGCTCTGTATTTTGTTGATCAAGGAGGAATATCTATTGGCAGGGGACCGGCGGGCGATTACATTCCTAAAAAACTTAGGAAGCCTCCGACTGGCAAACTGAAATTAAAACATTCTAAGGAAGGGCTGAAAGGTAAGAAAGTAAACAATTTCAGTTAAAGAGATTATAAAAACTGAATGCCAAAGAAACTTTCTCTTTTCTTTACTACAAATGAACGTAGGTAATCCACATTATTTAAAAATTTTTAATAAAACTTAGCTAAAAGTGTTTGTCATTCTTTGAATACCTTTGACAAGCTCATCAACAGCAATCGGTTTTTTTATAATGGTAAGCGGATTTAAAATAGTAAGAATTTATTAAATGAATGTCTTCATCAGAATCAGTTATAAAAATGTATGGAATCTTGTATTTATCTTTTATTCTGGCTACAGCTTCAATCCCATCTAATTGACCAAGTAAGTGTGTATTAGTAATAATGAGAGAGGGCAAAATTGAAACTGTCGTAATTATTAAATCTTGACCTCTCGAAACTATAGGATAAATTCTAAAATTCATCAATTCCAGGATCCGATTAATTTTAGAAATTACTCCATAATCAATTTCGGCAATTAAAATGGTTTTTGTGTTATTCATCATATATCTTTCTTTAAGAATGGGAAAACCCGCCACCATTTACATGTATCGTCTGCCCGGTAATAAATCAGTGCATCTTTTGAAGCTAAGAAAACATACGCAGGAGCTACTTCACTTGGTTGTCCGGCTCTACCCAATAAAGTAGAAGTTCCAAAATCGGTTACGTCATTAAAGGATGCGGGAATTAAAGGAGTCCAGATTGGCCCCGGTGCTACTGCATTTACTCTTATTTTTTATCTAGCAAGATTTTGTGCAAGCGACCTGGTAAAAGCTGTAATAGCTCCTTTAGTAGAAGAATAATCAATAAGGTGTTCACTGCCTCTGTAACTTGTAACACTCGATGTTGTTAATTATTACATCTCCTTCGCTCATATATTTCAATGCTTCCTTAGTCAAGTAAAACATCGACAGTATATTTGTCTGAAATGTTTTTTCAACAAGGTTAAGATCTATTTCTTTCATGCTATTGTGCAAATGCTCTTCCGCTGCATTATTTACCAAAATATTCAGCATCCCGAATTCGGCGTAAACTTTATCGATAGAAGTTTTACAAAAACTTTTCTTTCTTATATCACCCTTAATCAGAAGACATTTTCTTCCTTCATTCTCGATCATCTTTTTTATTTCCCCGCGCGTCTTTATTTTCATTCAGATAAATAATTACAACATCTGCACCTTCTCTTGCAAAATGAACAGAAACAGATCTGCCGATTCCGGAGTCACCTCCTGTAATTACTGCAACCATATCTTTAAGTCGTTCACATCCTTTATAGTTAGCTCTGATAATTTCTGGCAGGGGGTTAATCTTATATTGATCGCCGGGTTGTTTCTGGGTTTGCTTTGGAAAGCTTTTCGGTTTGCCTGGTTCCTTACTCATTGTAGCTTCTCCTGAAATAATTCAAACTATTTTTATCACAATAAGATCTTTGTGATTTTTACTTATATGTTGGCAGGAGGGGTAATAGTATTTTTGCTTAAGCTGCTTTCTCTTTCTTTTTTTCTTCAAGACTCTTTTTTTAACAAAGTCATCATATCAATTATTTTCGGTTCCTTCGTTTTTTTCTTTTTCGCTTTTACTATATGACCTTTTGCCTTTGACTCAATTATTTTTTTAAATCTTTCAATGTAAGTGTCTTTATATTGTTTGGGTTTGTAAATTTTGCAGTGGATTTATTTATAAGCGCTATTGCCATCTTTAATTCTTTATCCCTAATCCCTTTAGAATCAGGGAGATTAAGATCATCATAATCTCTTATCTCATCATTATATCTCAATTGATTAAATACGAGGAGTTTTCCGTACGGTTTAACAACGCCAATGTGTTCGCGGTTTCGTATAACAACATTTCCAATCCCGACTTTCTTCGATTTTTTTAATGCTTCTCTTAAAAGAGCATACGGTTTTACTCCAGCTTTTTGCGGTTTAAGATAATATGGTTTATCAAATAGCAGGCTGTCTATTTCAGATTCTTTAACAAAATCAAGAACATCGATTGTGCTCGTTTTTTTAACATTTGCCTTTTCAAAATCTTCTTTCTCAAGAACAACATAATCACCTTCTTTATATTCATATCCCTTAACAATATCCTCCCAGGGAATTTCCTTGCCGTCATCTCTGCATACGCGCGCATATTTAACGGGGCATAAATCTCCGCGCCTTAACATATCAAGATCGAGGGTATTGTTCTGCGAACCGCTGTAAAGTTTTACCGGAATTGTAACCAGTCCAAAACTTAAGGAACCGGACCATATTGCTTTCATTGATTAATCTGCTGCATTATTCTTTTAACTTTTCTTTTTTGCTTTACCACCTTTTTTCCCACCCTTTTTTGCGGCACTTTTATCTACTTTTTTACCTCTTCCTGAACCGCTTTTCTTGCCCCCTTTGGTCATATCATTAACCGTAGCCCATGCTGCTTCCTCTTTGGCTTCTTTTTTACTTACTCCTCTTTTTTCATAACCCTTTGCAATTTTTTCTGCTTGTCTTTTTTGCTTATCGGTATATTTTGATTTGTCTCCTCGTGGCATATGAATTCCTTTTTATACTTATCCCGTACAAAATTTTACTTAGAAATTTCTGTTTTTCCTTTAGGTGATGACACAACATTTATTTAGGAGGCGATTTTTATGCCAATAATAATTAACAGAATACCGATTCAGTTAATACAAAAAAAGCAATTCTCGCTACCCTCTAATTAAATTGAAGTTCTAGCACTACGATTTTCGTTCTCGTGTTATAATTTTAAGTGACGAAATTAAATTGTTATTAGTTATATGTTCTTGCTGCAGTTTCTTTTGATACTTCTTTAGTTACTCTTGCAGGCGCTATAATTTTTTTAGATGAAGATTCAAGTTCAATTACATCTCCGTCCTCAATATCAAGTTCTTTTGCTTTCTCAGAATTTATATCAACCCAGTTGTTCCAGACAATTGTAGAAACGGGATCGGGTGCCTCCTGAAGCCAGCCGCGATTTGCAAATCTTCCGTCAAATAAAAAGATAGATGGATAAGCATTTAAATAAAATTCATTTTCTTTTAAAGAATTGTTCTGAGAAAATTCAGGATTATCTAAATCAAATTGTTTAGGATTAATTGAAGGAAATTCTTTGAGCAAGAACTTCTCCTTTTTATAAAGATTCATTCCAAAAATCATTAAAGCTTTTAGTTGAACCGGAAGATGAATGAATATCTTTCCATCTTAACTGCAGCCAGTGAAAAAAATCATCAGCCTCAATTGAATTTCTGTTCATCGGTTTCCCGGCTGCATCGGCAAGTCCTAAAAAAATATTCCCCGCAGAATGAGTCTCATAAAGCTTCTGCATAGTTGGCTAAACGAGTTTATAAAGTCCTTTATAAGGCTCATAATCTCCCCACGTTTCCAAAGGATAGTCAGTTGGAAGAAATCCAATCACAAAGTTCGGCTGTTTCATCTGGCATTATTCCCAAATAAATTGTTAAACCTGCTTTATCAATCGCCTTCTTAAAATCATTTCTTGTAAAAACAGGATTTGTATTGTGAACGATCAGAATATCATCGGGAGAAATATTTTCAATGAAATTTTTTATTTCACCTTCGGTTGCGGAGTTGCTTCAAGCATGAGGATGAGAAATATCCACGGACTTATTTCCAGTTGGATTCATTAAGAAAAGCCGAGGCAATTGCGTTAGTTTCTTCATTTTCCATTCACTCCGGATGAACCGCCAAGAGCAAGACTATTTTTGTTTTTAAATTAGTTTGCTACTCTGTTTAATTCATCTTCGGAAATATATTTTTTATAATCTTCATCTATTTTAGCATGTATTGGAACAGAACCTTTTACTTTCTCTAATAAAGCAAAAGCAATTGATGTTTCAATTCCCGGTGGGACAAGATAAAACTGATCTGCATTTGCGGCAGTCATAGAAAAACGGGAACCAAAGTAAATCATTCGCTCCATTTTACCATCTTTATATTTCATGTCTATACTTTTAAAGTCGTTCTCATATTCTACAGGAGAAATCCAGGTTTCCAGAAAATCTACACCGAAGCTTATCAGAAATTCCGCTTCTCACCAATTTTATAATGAGGGATTGCAGCCTGATTATTAATTCTTTGATTTGCTTTTCTTAAAGGTTCATAATTAAAAGCTTCATAAAAAGTGGAGGAGGAGAATCAAAACTTTCTTCAAAACTCTTTATAACTTCTGCAAGTGCACCAGTTTGGAGATCAGATACAATGTAAACTTTCCCTTTTTTCTCTTTTAGTTTATTTCCTATTTCATTGACGGCAGTTTCCCAGTCTGATTGATAAAAATTACTTCTATCTTTTTTCTTTAAGACGTTTTTTAATCTGTCCGGGATCATATAATCCTTGCAGAGAAGATTGTCCTCTTGCACAAAGACCGCCTTTATTAATTACACTGTCGGGATTCCCTTCGGCTTTTGTAACGCGACCGTCCCGGTACCACAGATGCATTCCACATCCGGCTGGACATTCTCTACATGATGTTGCATAAAAAGCCCACTCCCCCGGCTCTGGATATTCGGGCTGGTTTACGTTTGAATTAATTTTTGTACGGGTTTTTCGCATCCCGAGCTTAATAATGCGGCTCCTGCACCGCCGGTTAAAATCAAAAAAGCTTTTCTCGATAACTTACTCGTAAATATTTAAGCCTATCATTTAAGAATCGGACAAAACATTTTTATTATTTTCTGCTAGTACTTCAACGTCGTTGCCAAGTATGTCCTGCACATATAAAGTTTGAATTAAAACAATCACCGCTACCATAATGGGAGTGGCAAGGAGCAATCCGAAGATTCCAAGCAAAAATTCTATCATCACCTGTACAACTATTAATAATGCCGGCGGAAGCGAAACAGCTCTTTTTTGGATCACCGGCGTAATAAAATAACCTTCTATTGTATGTATTAACGTATAAAGTATTATAACATAAACGGCTTCTGTAGGACTTTCTACTAATGCAAGAAGCACGGCTGGGATAGCTGATACTACTGCTCCAAGATAAGGTATAAACGTAAGTAAACCTGCTATAACACCCAGTGTAAATACAAGAGGCATTCCCAAAACCCACAAACCTATCGTTGTTAAAATCCCAACTATAATCATTGCTGAAAATCTTCCCACCATCCACCATGCTAAAGCGTTCTGCAAAAGAGTAATAATTTCAGAAACTCTTTTTCTTTTTCTCTTCGTTATTAGCTTGAGAAAACTTTCTGTATATAATTTAGGATCATATGCAGAATAAAGACCGACGACTAAAATTACAATTATGTTAAGTAACCCGGTTAAAGAAGATGAAAATACTCCAATAGCATGTGATTTGATCTGTGAATTATTTGAAATGGTTTTTGCTGTATCATTTATATTTTTAATTAAAGCTTTTCCCCAGGAATATTCTTTTATTGAATTTTGCAGTTTATCAATTGAAGAAGGAATTTTATCCGCTAAATTTTCTACACCTTGAACCAGATTGGGACCCATTATCATACAAAGTCCAGCGATGATAAGGATTAAACAAACAACGACAATGAAAAGAGCTAAGTGTTCGGAAACATGAATAAATTTTTGAGTGAGATGAGAAAGTCCCCGTAAAAAAATTGCGAGAAGTATTCCTGCAAATACCAACAGTACTATATTTATTATATAACCGAACAGTAACAGCAATAAGATAACAAAAGCTGAAAGTGAAATAACAATCAATACTTTTTTTATAAAAGAATTATCATTCATAATTAATCAACCGGATAAGCAATTGTAGATAGCAATGCATTCTCTGCCTGCCTTGAATCCAACCTTGTATGCTGCACAACTATCGGCACATCTGATTTGATTAGGCTTGCATAATCTGTGTCCACAGGAATTGGTTCCGGATCATTCAGATTATTAAATCTTACATGCTTAGTTCTTTCTCCCGGCACTTTTATTTTATAAGGACCGACAGGTCCTTTATCCGAAAAGAAAATTGTTATTTCAACATTAGCTTCTTCTTTATTGGGATTAAGTATGCACGCCGTTTCGTGACTAAGCATTTGCGGTTCCGATCCCGTGCTTGCCGGAGGAATGTAACCTTCCGCAATTATCCATGTTCTTTTCCCGGGTTTTCCTAATCGTAATCTGCCGACAGACAATTCTCCTATCTTTAATTTTCCCATAAGTGATTTCCCAATTTTTAGGCTGCCAACAGCCGCTGTCCCGATGGCAAGCGCGCCAATAGCAGTTGCTCCGACTGCTACTGCACCGAGCGCCGCCGCTCCAATCTTTAATCCTGAAAATGATTTACGTTTTTCCGTTAACATTTATTTATCCTTCATAAAATTCAATTTAATTAACCTGCCTTGCATAAAGTTTTGTAAACGGGCTGTCTGTAATTCCGTGAACAATTATAGATGAAAAAATTACCAGGCTGGCAATAACCCAAATGTTTTCATTCTTAATATTTCTAAAAGTGAAAATCGAGTAGTAAAGCGCTGCAACACCAACCGGCCCGAACCAGCCGGCAAAAAGAGCATCCTTATAACTTTTAATATTTTTTATGAGCGGGAAGAAAACCAGGACAGCAGGCAGCCTTCTTAAAAGTAAAATAGCAGCGAGCAAAATTATTCCAGGCAAACCAAGCTCTTCCCACTTTTGCCACGGAAGTATCATTCCGAAAAAAATAAAAATGGGAAGATCGATAAAGCGTTTAATTACCTCCTGAATTTTCTCCTGCTTTTCTTCCGTTTCCCTTCGGATAACAATATTAAAAACCAACCCTGAAACAAAAACCGCAAGCAAACCTTCGCTTCCGATTATCTTTACAACACCGAGAGATGCAAGTGCTAAAGCAAGAGTTGTCGATAACAAAGGCGGAGTTTCAATTTCCGCTTTCGTTGTAATCCAGATCAGAAGACGGGCTGTGAGATAGCCGAGAATAATTCCGCAGATGACTGCACCGACAGTTCCGAAAAGCAAAGTATCAAGAAGCAAATGTTTAACAGCTTCTCCCGTTGAAAAGTTTATCAGGAGAAAAGGTATCATAACCATGGGCAAAGCAAGTGCATCGTTAACAGCGGATTCAGAAGAGATAATATTTCTTAAACTTTTGGGAATATGTTTCTGCGCAGTTTCACTCGTTACGATTGCGCCTGCCAGGACAGGATCGGTTGGAGAAATAATTGCCCCGATTAACAAAGATAACATTAACGGAAGCCCTATTATAAAATAAATTAATAAGCCGCTTATGATAAACATTAGAGGAAGAATAATTCCGATTAGCACCAGAAGGTCTTTCCAGTTTTCTAAAATAAATTTATGAGGAAGACGAAATGCAACTCCCATTAATGTTATTGCTAAAGTTAATCTTGCGGCTTCTTCGATGAAGATGTTTGTATATTCAAAGTTCCTTATGTCGAGAACATTTAATAAATATGGACCGATTAATATCCCGATAAAAGTTGCAATGATAGGTTCAGAAATGTAGAGATGAAATTTTAAATAGCCCGACGTCAGTTCTAAAAAAAGAAGCGTTCCGCCGATTGCAAAGAGGAGAATATTTATATCATTCAAAGTCATTGAAAAGCTTAAATCTTAATAAGCGGGATATTATATTCTTCAACAAATTCTCTTTTCAAATATGAAGGAGATTCATTCAGAACAACTTCGAGTGTCGGTCTTACCTCTGCTTCAAGCAAATGTCCGCCGAGAGCATTTCCATTTCGGTTTCCCACAACAGTGTGAATATGAATTTTAGGTTTGCCGTTAAATTTTGAAATGTTTCCAGTCAGCGAAACAACTTCAACTTGCTCATTGATTTCGTTTTTCAGGTAATCCTTTTTATCAACATCGAAATATCCGAGCACAACTTTTCTAAATGCGCCGATCGCAGTAAAGTGGCTGTCCTTAAGGTCATTTTCCTCGGCAAATTTCTTTAACTCAGTAAGAACTTCGTCGCCGGTTTCATAAATTAGCACGTAAGTTTTCTGCCCGTTATCATTAATTAATTTTGATTTCATTTTGACTCCGTTTCATAAATTAAATCGTGAGTATCTTCCAGAACTTCTTTATTTGTTTCATCGCTTTTATTTTTTTGTGCCATATAAAGAACCTCCGCAAGATGAAGCGCTTTACGGTTTGTCAATTGTTCTATCTGTTCGCGGCAGCTAAATCCGTTGGCAATAATTAAAGTGTCTTTACCGGTATTTCTTACAGCGGGAAGAAGAACTCTTTCTCCGCATTTCACAGAGAGGTCATATTTTTCTTTTTCGAATCCGAACGAACCAGCCATACCGCAGCAGCCGGAATCCAGGAAGTCCGCATCAATTCCCATATCGTTTATTATTTCTTTTTCGTCATCATATTTTAAAATTGATTTATGATGACAATGCCCGTGAACAACAGCTTTTCTTTTAAGCTTCGGAGGTTTGTATCCTTCTTTTACAAGGAACTCGCTTAAGAGGTAAGTCTGCTTGCTTAAACGTTTCGCATTTTCATCGAAAGGAAAAAGATTTTTCAGTTCATCCCTGAAAGTTGCGACACAGCTTGGCTCCAATCCGACAACTGGAATTCCTTCACGAATTTCTTCTCTTAAAGTTGATAGAATTTCTTTCAGCAGTTTCTTTGCAGTCCTGAGCATTCCGAAATCATACAAAGGTCTTCCGCAGCATAAAGTCTTTTGAGGAATGATGACTTCATAACCAATCCCGCTTAAAAATTCAGCAGCGGATACTAAAGTCTCCGGAAGAAAATAATTATTAAATGTATCGGGCCAGAGAATTATTTTTTTATTGCCTTTGGTTTTTGGTGGATTATAATCGAACCATGTTTTAAAAGTTGTTTTTGCAAACTCCGGCATTTGCCTTTCAAGAGAAATTCCGCCTAACATTTTAATAATTCTGCCGATGCCTTTTGCATTCATTAAAGAATTTACAATGCCGGGAAAAATAGAAGCAATTCTTGCCCACCAATAAATCAAACCCATTGAATAAGCGGCACGGAGGTCTTATTTTTCCTTTATAATAGTGAGATAAGAAATTCTGCTTTGTAAGTTGCCATATCTACATTTACAGGACAATCGCTTTTGCATCCCTTACAGGCGAGACACAAATCCAGAGCTTCCTTAACAGGCTCACTCTTCCATAATTTTGTTAAAGGATTTCCCTGGAGCATTTCAAAAAGCAATCTTGCACGTCCGCGCGTTGAATGTTTTTCTTCTCTTGTAACCATATAGCTTGGACACATCGTCCCGTCTTCTTGTCTTCTGCATTTTCCCACGCCCACACATCTTAAAGCAGATTCGCGAAAAATCTCCTTATCGTCTCCAGGATATTTAAAATGTGTTTCTACCTGAACCGGAGGTTATAATCTTTTCCCAAGACGTAAATTTTCATCGACTTTATATGGCATCGATTACTTTTCCCGGATTCATTTTCCAATCGGGATCCCATAATAGATTTAAATTCACTAAAAGCTTCAACTAATTCTTTGCCGTACATTTTTTCAAGAAGCTCCCCGCGAGCTTGTCCATCGCCATGTTCGCCTGAAAAGACTACCGTGATATCTTACAACAAGATCAGAAGCTTCATCGAGAAACGATTTGATAATTTTCTATTCCTTCAGCAGTCCGAAGATCAAAAGGAATTCTGCAGTGAATACAACCCTGTCCCAAATGTCCATAAACCGAAGCATCATAGTCATATTTTTTGAAAAGTTTTTTTAGATCCCGTAAATATTTTCCAACATTATCTGGAGTGTACAGCGGAATCTTCCCAGCCGGGCCAGCATTTCTTTTAAGCCGGGAACATGAGCAGTCGCACCCAAGACCTGACTCACGAATATCCCAGACCATTTTTTCTTCATCTGCATCATCATAAAATTTTATTTGAGGAGGATTATCACTTTGTTTAAGCTTACGGATCATTTTATTTGCTTTTTCATCGGCTTCCTCTTTTGTGTCTGCCTCCAAATTCAACGAGCAACCATCCTTTTCCCTCAGGCAAGAGTTTGATGTCTTCAACATTCAAACCTTTTCTTTTCATATAACCTATAAGCATATCATCAATGCCTTCAAGTCCGATAGGTTTATAATTCAAGAATATCCGGAACATGATCACCTGCTGAAAAAACATCGGAATAGCCTAATACAACAAGAGGTCCTTTCTAGGATAAGAATAAAGGAGCCGGACTTTCGCTTCAAGAATTGTAATACATGTAGATTCGGTTCCGATAAGTGCCTTAGCAACATTGAAATTATTTTCAGGAAGAAGATCATCTAAATTATAACCTGAAACGCGGCGAGGAATATCAGGATATTTTTGTTTGATAAGTTTTGCATAATTATCTCGTATCGTTTTTAACCCGAAATAAATTTCTCCCCTGCCTTCCGCCTTCATTAATAATCCTTTTGAAGCTCTTCTTCTGAAGTTTCACCAACACGCATTCTCAAACCATCATAAGTAAGAACTTCGAGCTCGATAATGTTATCAACAGTTTTACCTGCAAAAACGGAATGGACGCCGCACGAATTGTTTCCCATCATTCCACCTAAAGTGCAACGATTATGAGTTGCGGGATCTGGTCCGTAAGTTAGTTTATATTTTTCAGTTTCATTTCTTAAAACATCAAGTACGAGTCCGGGCTGAACGCTTGCATATTTTTCTTCAGCATTTATTTCAAGAATTTTATTTACATATTTCGAAAAATCCATTAGGACCGCAGTATTGCAGCACTGTCCGGCAAGGCTCGTTCCGCCTCCCCGTGAAAGTAGAGGTACTTTATGCTGATAACATATTTTTACAGTTTGAACTACATCGTCAATTGATTTTGGGATAACAACACCGATTGGTATCTGCCTGTAATTGGAAGCATCTGTTGCATAAAGCGCTTTACTTCCATCGTCAAATCTTACTTCACCTTCAATTGAATTTTTTAGATCTGTAACTAAATATTTTGCGTCTGTCATTTTTGTCCTTATTCTACATTACACGAAACCATAGTAACTAATGAATATATTCGTTTAGTATATTTTCAAGATATTCTTTTCTTTCACTTTTTAATTCGGGTTCGCCGTTTTCATAAACAAACTGCTCAAGCTCCTCGAACCCGACTTTACCATTTTCAATGTCGGCGCCAAGCCCAGTATCCCACTGACTATATCTTTTTTTAATAAAATTATCCAATGTACCATCTTCAATAATTTGTGCAGCAATTTTCAATGCCCTTGCATAAGCATCCATCGCCCCGATATGTCCGTAAAATAAATCTACCGGATCTATCGACTGCCTTCGTAGTTTCGCATCAAAATTTAAATCCTCCCGAAGTGAAGCCACCGCTTTTTAAAATCAGATACATAGCAAAGGTATTTTTATAAATATCAACTGGATATTGATCCGTATCCCAACCTAAAAGAAGATCTCCACGGTTTGCATCTACCGAACCTAAAAGATTATTGCTAATAGCATATTCAAGTTCATGCTGAAAAGTTTTGTTTGCTAATGTTGCGTGATTTGCTTCTATATTGAATTTAAATTCTTTTTCAAGCCCGTATTTTTGTAAAAAGGCAAAACTATTTTCTACATCAAAGTCATATTGAATTTTGGTGGGTTCTCTCGGCTTCGGTTCTATATTAAGCTGACCTCCAAATCCTAATTTCTTTTTATAATCAACGAACATTTTATAAAAGGTTCCCATATGATCAAGTTCTCTTTTCATATCGGTGTTCAATAATGTTTCATAACCTTCCCGACCTCCCCAGAGAGTAAATCCATCGGCATTAAGTTCCATAGAATATTCCAATGCTTTTTTTACCTGGCTTGCTGCGTAAGCAAAAGATGCCGGGTAAGGTGATGTGCTGGCTCCTGACATATATCTTTTATTCTCAAATGTATTTGCAGTTCCCCATAATAATTTTATTCCCGTTTCATCCTGAAATTTTTTCACTTGTGGAATTAGTTTATCAATTCTTTTGTTAGTTTCTTTTTGATTTTCTCCTTCAGATACAAGGTCGCGGTCATGAAACGTATAAAATTTTACTCCCAACTTCCGGAAGAATTCAAAAGCGGCTGCCAGTCTTTGTTCTGCTAATTTAACCGGGTCGTCTCCTCTTAGGTAGCTTCTTTCAAAAACGGGTCCCCCGAATAAATCCGATCCCAAAAATGTAAATGTATGCCAGTATGCAATACAAAATTTTAAATGATCTTCCATCCGCTTCCCGAAGATTTTCTCATCAGGATTGTAATGCTTGAATGCCAAAGGATTTTTAGAGTTTGGTCCTTCATATATTATTTCTTTTACTTCAGGAAAATATTCACGCATTTTAATCACTTGTACCTTTCTAAAAGATCATCTTTATTACTAATCTTATATCAAATATTTTTCTGCATCCTTTTTTTTTAATTCAATTCCAAAACCCGGTCTCGATAAATCAGGATAAAGCTTTCCGTTCTTTTGCTTAGGAAATCCATCGAAGAACATTTTCTCGATTCTAACATGATCATGAAAATATTCTATATGTCTTACTGGTTCTAAACAGCAGCAGGGATGCAGATGAATCGTCGGAGCAGTATGAGCAGATAAAGGGATGCTGTTAGCTTTACAAATTTTTGCTGCGTTTATGAATCCTGTTATGCCTGCACATCTTGTTGCATCTGCCTGTAACACATCGACTGCGTTTTCATCAATCATTCTTTGGAAATAAACATCATCGTAGCCATATTCTCCTGCTGCTATGTCTATTGATAACGGAGAATAACTTCTTACAGTTCTTAATCCTTCAAGATTATCGGACGAAACCGGTTCTTCGAACCAGGAAACATTATATTTAGCAAACTGTTCTGCTTTGTGCAAAGCTTGCTTCGTATCATATGCTCCGTTTGCATCAACAAACAATTTCGTTTTTCTGCCTATGGCTTCTCTCGCAACTTTCACTCTTTTTAAATCTTTATCCGGCTCTCTTCCTATTTTCATTTTAACTTTTGTCATCCCTTCGTTAACCCATCCGCAAAGCTGTTCATGTAGTTGTTTTATTGAATAAGAAGTGAAACCTCCACTTCCATAAATTTCAATTCCATCTCTCACTTGTCCTATCAAAGAAGTTAAAGAAAGATTTAAGAGTTTCGCCTTTAAATCCCAGAGAGCGGAATCAACTGCTGCAATTGCATTTGATGAAATACCCGGTCTTCCCAGGTTGCGGATCGATCTCACCATATCAAGCCAGCATTCAGGAATATCTAACGCATTTTTCCCTTTAACTATCTCTGCTAATTTTTCTTTAATAAGAATTGCAGCAGCCTGATGTGAATATGTATAACCGATCCCGGTTTTATCTCCGGCAGTTACTTCAACAATTATTACTGTTGTCGAGTCCCAGTTAAGAGTTCCGTCAGATTCCGGAAAGTCTGTCGGGATTTTGTACGCATTAACATTTATGTTATTAATTAAAATTTTATCCATAACTATTTCACTTGTTCCTGTCATTGCGAGCGAGTCTTCTCATCTGAGTCCTTCGGACGAGCAAAACAATCTTTTATATTATTGGCGTCAATTACTTTAGAGATTGTTTCATCCCGATAAATCGGGATTCGCAATGACATAACACTATTTTATCATCTTATTCCACGTGCCGTAATTTTCTTTAATAATTCCTTTAGGAATTGTGAATGTGATAACGAGTATTCCAATTATAATATCATTAATAAATCCGCCTGTTGTGTATAGACTAAAAACAAACGGCGAAATAATTACTAGCAATGCGATAAGCAGATTTATAAATCTGAATGTTCTTATCGTTTCTCCCATAGCAAAAACTGAAAAAGTAAAAATCAAAGCGCCTGCTAAATGCTCGATATCTGCTGCAGTCTGCGTGTTTCCGAAAATTTCGGGAGAAAAAATCAGCCAGAGACCGAGAAGAGAAGCGGTTATCAAATGAACAGGAAAAGACATTCCCCACAAAGATGCTTTGTAAACTTCCCCCGGTGCTTCATAAAATTTTTCTAATTGAGGTGAGCGTTCATCTTTATCTCCGCCATCGATGTTTCCACCTTTCCAGAAAACTCTCCATAAAGATTTTCCTTCTCTTTTTGATTTTCTCATGAACTGCATCATCGCAACAACTTCATCTACTTCAAGCGGGATCATCGGAAGCATAATCAAAGCTGCAAGCAAACAGAACGTGCACCAATGACCGACAACAACCGGCTGAGAGATTACAAGAAAAATGTGAACAGAACCGAGAGGTATTACAAGTATTCCAAAGATTGTAACCATCCACGGCATAGTTCTCCATCTTGAAGGAGAACCCATCCATCCCATTAAAAATTCAAAAGTGTATGCAAAAGTTCCAAGTCCGGCATCGGAGATTGGTAGCGACTCAGACATTTTTGAATGAAGAACCATGCGGCTGCTATCGCCAAAAAACGGATCCCAGACATGATTTATAAATCCCAATTGGTATGCAGCGAGATATCTTGAAACTATGAATCCTGCGAAACCCAGAGCAATAAGAATTGATCGCTGCGCCCATGAAGAAGGATTGTATGACCAGCCGGGAGGAACTTCTGGTCCCATTTTCATATAATGGATCATATTCGGCATACCCGGAATAAGAATCGTTAATGAGATTAAGAAAATTCCCATAAAAGTTTCATTCAGATAAATCATACTTGAAGGCGCCCAGAAAATTAATGGGGCTGCATTTAACCAGGCTCCAATAAAACAAATCAGCCAGAGTGAAACAGGCTGGTTTGGTTTTAACGAACGAAAGCCGAGCAGTACAATTAATATTCCTGAAATTATATCACTCCACATAAGGATATTTGATCTTGCTGAAACTTCAAGCCAAACAATTCTACCACCAGTGGGAGAAACTAATCCTCTTCCATAATCAAAAGTTAACGGACTCAAAATCATCCAGATGCCGAGAAGAATAATTGTCCAGTAAATCCATTGAGTTTTAAGATGATGTTCGGTTAACATCTTTAAACGGTATTCTTCATTCATTCCATTTTTGCCATTTTCCATCTCGGGTCGTGTTGCGCCCCGATCAACTATTCCTATCTTATATCCCTCGTTCTTTTCCATTTTTATAGAATTATTATCAAAGCTATAAGTATTAAAACTAAAACTGCTGCCACAGCCGGAACATAAATTTGTTCGTGCGTATCGAACTCAAGCTGCCAGCTTTTCTTAATCGCTCGCTTGTCAAAATCTCCATGTGAGCCAAAGTCTTTATCAACATCAACCGGCTCCCATAAATTTGCAGGACGATCAGCATCAACTTTTTCATCAAGCATTTGAGAACCATAACCATTCTTTGCAAGATACCTATCGCCGAATCCGGGAAAGAATTTATTTCCAATCATTAAAACAGTGTTTCTGAATCCCACATACATTTCTCTTCTTTTATGATAGGCTGCATAATAAATTGCTTCGGCTGCAACTTCAGGTTGATAAATCGGTGGAACAGGCTGTGGCTTCTTGTCAAAGTTTGTTTTACACCAATTGAATTGCGGCGTGTTAAGCGCAGGCATCTGCACCATTGTTAAATGAACATTTACTTTATCATGGATTAATTCGCTCCTTATTGATTCCGTAAAACCTTGTATTGCATGCTTGGCGCCGCAGTAAGCAGATTGAAGCGGAATTCCCCTGTAAGCAAGCGCTGAACCGACCTGGACAATTACACCGCGATTTCTTTTTCTCATTCTTTTAAAGCTGCCATTGTCCCATAAACGAAGCCAAGATATGTTACTTCGGTTACCCTTTTAAATTCTTCAGGCTTTATTTCATTGAAAGGAGAAAAGATCGTAGTCATTGCATCGTTAATCCAGATATCGATCGGTCCGAATTTTTCCTCAACTTTAGATGCTGCATTTTCTATAGCTTCAGCATCTGCAACATCTATCTGAAGAATTAATGCTTTGCCGCCGAGTGCATCAACATCTTTTCTTGCACCTTCAAGTCCCTCAATTCCCCTGGCTATCAATCCGATTTTGCATCCGTCTTTTGCAAATTTTTTTGCCGTGGCTCTACCGACTCCCGCAGAACCGCCCGTAATGACAATAACTTTATTTTTTTTATTATCCATCTTTAAAAAGCCCTAATTTTCTTCCTAAAGAAATTGAGCAGAATATTTAATTATATAATTAGATTAATTCTCTTACTTTATCCGAGGCAATAGTTAAAGCAATCTTCTCTCTACGAGGTTCGCCTTTAACAAGAGATTTTGTTAATTGTTTTGCCTGTTTAAATGTTACTTTAGGAGGCATTGGCGGTTCGTAAGGATCAACTACTGCTTCAATAAGAATAGGTCCTTCTGTATTTAATGCTTCTTCGAGAATAGAACCGCATTTTTTAGGATTATCAATTGTAAATCCTTTTCCCCCACAGACTCTTGCAAATCCTGCAAAATCAATCGGCTCTAATGCAACACCAAATTCAGGGTTGCCGTTAAATACCATCTGTTCCCATTTGATTTGTCCGAGCGTATTATTTTTAATTACAACTACTTTAACAGGCAGTTTATATTTTACACAAGTTGAAAACTCAGCCATCAACATCGAAAAGCCGCCGTCTCCGACAAATGCAACACATTGTTTATCGGGATAAGCAACCTGTGCACCGATTGCATAAGGAAATCCGTTTGCCATTGTTGCAAGATTTCCTGAGAGAGAAAACTTTTGTCCTCTTCTAGCTTTGATTTGCCTTGCAAACCATGTTGCAATCGTTCCTGAATCCGATGCAATGATAGCATTATCCTTTAATAATTTTCCAAGCTCCCATGAAACTACCTGGGGCTTCATGGGTTTACCTTTCCGGGTGCCCCGTTCTTCCATTAATTCCCACCAGTCTTTCATACCCTTCTGGGCTTTTTCTAAAAAGCTTCGGTTTTCTTTTCGGAGCAGCAATGGTATTAAACTCTTTAAGACATTTTTACTATCCCCTGTTAATCCTGCTTCAATCGGATATCTCAACCCAAGTCTTGTAGAATCAAGCTCAATCTGCACTGCTTTTGCCTGTCCGGGCTGCGGATAAAATTCTATATAAGGAAATGATGTCCCGATCATAAATAAAGTATCGCATTCTTCTATTGCTTCCTGCGAAGGTTTAGTTCCCAGCAAACCAATTCCGCCGGTTGTATAAGGACTATCATCCGGCACACACCCCTTTCCAAGTAAAGGTTTGATAATCGGAGCAGCAAGAATTTCAGCAACCTGTTCAAGCTCATCAGTTGCATCAAGGGCGCCGCGCCCGGCAAGTATCGCAATTTTTTTCCCATTGTTTAAAATTTGTGCGGCTCTTAGTAAATCATCTTTGGAAGGTTCGCCTGCATATGTTGTTACAGTGCTTGAAGAATGATGAGCAATATTTCTTTTTGACCTTTCAAGAACACCTTCAACTTCCTGAAAGTCTACAGGAAAAGTTATATGTGCAACGCCTCTTCTACCTATTGCTGTTCTACAGGCAAGGTTAGTAACATTCTCGATATGTTCCGGACCCATTATTCTTTCATTATATAAAGCAACATCCATATAAAGCTTGTCAAGCTCTACATCCTGTTGCCCATAAGTATTTGTCAGATCATGAAACTGGCTGCCTGTAATTGCAAGAACTGGCTGACCATCGAGTTTAGCATCGTACAAACCATTTAGTAAATGAACTCCGCCTGGTCCTGAAGTAGCAAGACAAACTCCAAGCTTTCCTGTGAACTTTGCATAACCGCAAGCCATAAAAGCTGCGGCTTCTTCAATGTCTTACATGAATAAATTTTATTTTATCCTGTCGTTGCCTTAACGCCTCCATTATCCCGTTTATTCCATCTCCGGGTAGTCCGAAAATAGTATCTACACCCCAGTTGATTAATGTGTCCAATAAAATATCTGACGCTGTCCTTGCCATAATTTTTCCTTTCATTTTCTATCTATTCAATTTGTAAAAGAAGACTTACTACAAACAAAAAAGCGAAGCTTATGGCTTCGCTCTTTTCTTTAATGTTTATGTTTTAAGTAGCTTCTTCGTTTGCTCCTTCGGTTTCGGCTATTTCCGTCAGCTTGCTATCAGCATTTTTTTCTTCATCAAGAGTTTCATTTAATAGGTCAACTGAGTCAGAATAGCCAAGATGTTCGGCAAATGTTCTGAGAGTACCATAAGAAGCTATTTCATAATGTTCAATTTTCTGTGCCGCGGAAATTAATGCTGCATCAAAGGAAGGAGAATCTTTAAAATCATCCATAATTCTCTCTCCTTCTTTTATTAAACCTTCCATTGCTTCACATTTTTTTCCTTCCGCTTTTTTCCCAACTTCTTCAAAAACTTTTTCAAGTCTTTTAACATGTTCTTTAGTTTCCTCCAGATGATTATTAAAAGCACTGCTTAATTCATCAGAAGATGCTTTTTCTGCCATTTGAGGAATAGCCGTAACCAGTTTATTCTCGGCATAGTAGATGTCTTTTAATTCATCAAGGAACAAATCACTCAATTGCTTGCTATCCATAATACTCTCCTTTTTTATTATAGTGACACACATAGACTTAGTTAAAGTCCATCCCTTATTACTCTATCCCCCTATCATAAATCTAAACAGGTCTTCGGCCCTGAATTATCCTGATTACAATCACTACCAAAGCGATAATTAAAAGCAGATGAATAAAGCCTCCAAAAGTATAAGATGTAATCATTCCAAGAAGCCAAAGGATTAGTAAAATCACAAATAATGTCCACAACATATTTGCCCTTTCGTAATTTTTACATTTAGGATTTTGCCTAAAAGTGGAGAGGCTATTATTATGCCACTAGTAATAAAAATGGTCACTGTCAAAAAAATTAGGGATTAGCATACTTTTTTTTCGACTGATTAAAGAAGGTGTTTTATATTATGTGATGTTTTTTCGGCACTACTGCAAGTTTATACGCACCCCCCCATAAAATTTTCACGATTTAATGTAAAATCTATACGGCATAAAATTATTATTTTTATCTATAAGATTTTATAATTGGAATGAAAGAAAAAATAAAGAAAATTACTTCAACGAGAAGCGGACAATTAATTATTGCTCTAATTTTACTTCTTGTCACAATCAGAATCGCTTTACCTTATATTATTAAAGATTATGTAAATAAAACTCTTGATGAAATACCCGGCTATAATGATATTGTAAAAGATATTTATATTAATTTATGGAGAGGGGCTTATGAAATTAAAAGCGTTTCGCTCCGATGGAAAGTTTCCCGTTCTTTTCTTTTCTGCAAAGGAAATAGATCTTTCAATACAATTGGGAACCTTATTTGATGGTTCGGTTGTTGGAGAAATAGCCTTAATAAATCCCAAACTAAATTTCGTGGCTGGTCCAAGTGAAAAAGAATCTCAAAACAGCATAGACGATTCATGGACAGACAAAGTAAAAGAATTATTCCCGTTAAAAATAAATAGGTTCGAAATTAAAGATGGAGAAGTGCATTTCAGAAATTTTCACAGTTCTCCAAAAGTAGATATTCATATTGATATCCTGAAAGCGGTTGCAGAAAATCTTACTAATAGTAAAGATTTATCAAAAACACTAATGGCATCAATGAATGCTTCCGGTAATGCAATGGGAACCGGAACTTTTAAACTATATGTAAAAATAAATCCCTTTAAAAAACAACCAACATTTGATCTGAACGCTGAATTGAAAAATGTTGATCTGACAAAACTGAATAATTTCATAAAAGCATACGGAGATTTTGATATCAAAAGTGGCACCTTCGAATTATTCACTGAGTTTGCAGCCGAGAATGGTGCATTTGAAGGATACGCTAAACCGATATTTAGAAATATGAGGGTTCTAAGTTTAAAGAATTGATTTCTGATAACCCTTTGCAATTATTTTGGGAACTTATTGTAGGTGCTGGAACAGGTCTTTTGAAAAATAAGTCTAAAGATCAATTAGCGGCAAAAATATTACGGTGGGAGGTTTGATTATCCAGATGTAAATATTTGGTCGACTATAGGCAGTGTGCTTAAGAATGCATTTATTTAAGGCCTACTACCAGATATTGAGGAGGGACTGTGAATTTGTTAATTAAATAAAAAACCCTGACTATATCTAAAGATACCAGACTATTAAAGGTGTGGAAAGACTTTTAATTCAACTTATAAAAATATCCATACTTCTATGAAACATAATAAAGTTACTTAGTCTCTGGAATTATGTTTTATGTAAGTAATATAATCGGCGGAATTATTTTTGGATTTATCCTTGCATATCTGGCAAGCACCACGACATATTAAAAGGTTGGGCACTCAGTGGAATGAGCTTTAAACTTAATCAACAGTTCCTGGCATCATCTCTTTTAAGCGCAATACTTGAGGGATGGTTAATGGGACTTCTTGCCTGGCTTGTAGCTGCTGCCAGAGAAACTATAAGTCAGCTTTTTATTATCTGGCTTATAACTGCTTCCATTGGAATTGCTCATTTACACCACTGCATAGTAGGCAACGTTGAAGTATTAGCCGGATTGTTCTCAGGAAATTTTTTCTTGGAGAATATTTAAAATATCCTTGGTCTGACGACTTTAGGAATATGATTGGAGGCGTATTCTTTGTAGCCGTGCTGAAATTCAGCCATACTGTTTTTAGCAATAAAGGGAAAAAAATTAATCTTGATGAACCAGTATGAATGAAGAATTGAAGTTGAAAACTTTTCAAGCTAATCGAGTACAGATATAATTATAAAATATTTTCGATTTACCTTTTTTTCCGTTTATATTTATGAATATAGTATGCAGCTATCGTTAAACCGAAGTGTGAATATGCCTGCGGAATATTACCGAGATATTCCCCTGTCGATGGTTTCATCTGTTCAGATATTAATCCGCTACCCGCTATGTTAGATAAAAATTTATTAAATAAAAATTCAGCCTTATCGGTTTTTTCCAAGATTGCCCAGGCAGATATCATCCAAAAAGAACAAAGCAAAAAGGGATTATCCTTTCCTTTTAACCCATCATCAATTTTGTAGCGATAGACCCATATATCATCTTTGCATAATTCCTTACCGGTATTCTCCAGAATTTCTTTTGTGAGAGGATCATTCTTATCTAAAAACTGAAGGATAACAAAAGATAATTCGTTGCATCCTGATGACGGGCACCCGATATTGTTCAAAAGTTTTCCTCTTTTTTATCATAGCAATTTTCCAAATCCATTTTTTAATTTCTTCCCTTGTATTTTCAAATTTTTTAACTTTTTCTTCACTAAGATTTATTTTGTCTTTTATTCTTAAAATCCTGTCAAGTCCAACCCGACATCACTTTACTATATGTGTAATGTTTTGCCGGTTTCCTATTTCCCATATACTGTGATCTTTTTTCTTCCACCTTTCACAAATTTTTTCTGCTATGTTTATAATAACATCGATATTTATTCTTTTGCTATTATAATTTTCTTTCAGCATAAAATAATGAGCATCGATTAGAACGCCATAAATATCCATCTGGAACTGATCCGATGCATTATTCCCTATTCTTATTGGCTTTGAATTTTTATAGCCGCTTAAATATTTCAGTTCTTTTTCTTTATTTATTTTTTCCCCTTCTATTGAATAGCAGTATGGAACTTTGGGTTTCCGTCCTGTTTCTTTTCAAGAATATCATAAATGAAATTAAAAAATCTGTATATCTCTTCTTCGCAATCAAGAATATGAAACGCAAAAAGGGTAAATGTCGCATCTCTTATCCATGTATATCGGTAATCCCAATTTCTTGAACCACCTATTTGTGTAGGGAAAGAGGTTGTCGGAGCTGCTACTAATGAACCATCAGGATGATAATGAAGTAGTTTAAGAGTAATCATAGAACGAACGAGCAAATCATGTTTATATTGAAAATATTTGCCTGCTTCAATCCAATCCCTCCAAAACTTTATAGTTTCTTTTTCAAATTCTTTATGCTTACTAATTCCTGATCTTTTTTTCTCATTAAAGAATTCAAGTATAACTGTTTTAGTTTCCTTCTTTTTTAGACTAAATCTAATATTATAATTGTTTTTATTATTAGTGATCCGGGAGCTATCAGGCAGATGCAGAATTATTTTTTTATCATCAATATTAAATACTAATTTGTTTTTCTTGACAAGAACTTCGGGAAATTTTTTGCCATAATTAATTTTGGGGGAAAAATTGAATTCAATAACATTTTCTCCTTTTGTCCCAATGAATTTTCTTATTAAAAATTGGTTCCCATTTTTATTGTCTTCGGCTGGAGACATAAAATCTTTTAATACAAATGAATTCACTTTAGTCTTAAAAATGAATTTCACTATGGCGGTATTTGTTACATATTTACTTTCGACTTTGTAGTTTTTTGCAATAACTGAAAAATGCCCGGCATTAACATAGAGAATTCGGGCAAATACGCTTGTAGAATCGAATTTAGAAACGCACATCCAATCAATTGAAGCCAAGTTTGATATCAAGGCCAGGTCTTAAATCCCCGATAACATAATAATTTTTAATTGGAGTAAAATGGTTTTTCATATTACCTTAAGTATAAATAAAATATAAGTAAACTTCATCTTTAATTAATGAGATCCTTTCTCGTAAGCTTTTTCTCCATGAGTCGCTTTGTCAGCACCCTTTTTTTCTTCTGCAGTTGTAACACGCAACCATCCAAGCGACCGCAAAGCCCAGGATGCAGCAAGAGCACAAGGAAGAACAAAACCCACAATAGAACAAATTGTTAATAATTGTGCAATACCACCGCCGTAAAATAATCCTATATGTTGTCGATGCATTAGAGAATAGGAGGTGAAACAAATAATCCAACGGAAATTAATCCGAGTATTCCTCCTACAATATTCATAGTTAAATATTCGGTTGGATGATCAATATGAAATTGTGACCACATAGCAATTGAACCAACTGTTAGTATGCTAGCAATTGCACCAATCATAGCCGACAAAGCTCCTGCTGCCCCGGCAAGTGCCGATTACTAACGACAAGACCAAGTGATTTTGAGGCACTCATAGCAAAGCCAACATTAAAACCAAAGAATCTTAACCATAAAATAAAAGCTCCAAGAAAAACAAGCGGCATAGAGCTTACTTGTTCTTCCTCGTTTTTTTTCTTCCGTGAACGTGATGTTTTTTCGGCATTACTGCAAGTTTATACGTAGCATTTTATAAAACTTTAACTATTTAGGGCGAAATTTACGGCATAAAATTATTATCTGTTTATCTATAAGACTTTAATATTGAAATGAAAGAAAAAACAAAAAAAATTATTTCTACAAGGAGTGGACAAATAATTATTGCTCTACTTTTACTTCTTATCACAATCAGGATTGCGCTACCATACATTGTTAAAGATTATGTAAATAAAACACTTGATGAAATACCTGGATACAATGGTATTGTAAAAGATATTGATATGAATTTATGGAGAGGGGCTTATGAAATTGAAGATGTTTCTCTCGTAAAAACCGGTGGAAATGTTCCTGTGCCTTTCTTTTCTGCAAAGAAAATATATTTTTCGATTCAATGGGGTGCTTTATTTGATGGTTCTGTTGTCGGAGAAATAGCTTTGGAAAGCCCCAAACTTAATTTTGTTTCGGGCCCAAGCGAAAAGGAATCACAAAGCAGTGTAGATAATTCCTGGACAGACAAAGTAAAAGAATTATTCCCATTAAGAATAAACCGATTCGAAATTAAAAATGGGGAAATACATTTTAGAAATTTTTACAGCAACCCCAAAGTAGATATCCATATAGATAATCTGAAAGCGATTGCAGAAAATCTTACTAATAGTAAAGATTTATCAAAAACATTAATGGCATCAATAAATGCTTCGGCAATGCAATGGGTACCGGAACTTTTAAAGTACATGTAAACATAAACCCCTTTGAAAAACAACCTACCTTTGATTTGGATGCAGAATTAAAAAATGTAGAACTGACAAAATTAAATAACTTTATAAGGGCATACGGAGACTTTGATGTTGAGAGGGGTACCTTTGAATTATTTAAGTTTGCGGCCGCAAACGGAGCCTTTGAAGGATATGCCAAACCAATATTCAGAAACATGAAGGTTCTAAGTTTAAAAATGATTCCGATAACCCGTTACAATTATTCTGGGAAGCCATTGTTGGTGCTGTTACGGGCCTTCTGAAAAATAAATCAGAAGACCAATTGGCTGAAAAATCCCAATAAGCGGGAGGTTTGATGATCCTAATGCAAATATATGGTCAACTATCGGAAGTGTGCTCAAAAATGCTTTTATAAAGGCACTTTTGCCAGATATAGAGGGAACAGTAAATATTCAACAACTAAAACAAAAGCCTTAGTAAGGCTAAGCAACCGGAAAGAAAAATTATGGAAGAACTAATAAAAGTTTTTACAGAACGGGGAGAAACTCTTAATTCTTGGCAGATGGGGATAAGGGGGGTAATCGTATTTTTGGTTACTGTCACGATTGTGAGATTCGGAAAAAGAAAATTTCTCGGAAAAAATTCCGCACTCGATATTATTCTTGCTGTAATAATCGGTTCGGTTGCAAGCAGGGCGATAAACGGTTCTGCATATTTATTTTCCACTATGCTAAGTATTGCGGCATTGATTGCCTGTCATTGGTTTCTGTCTTATTTAATAATAAAATCAGAAAGAATGGCTTCTCTATTAGAGGGATTCCGGTACCGATTAATAAAAAATGGAAAGCAAGATGATGAGATTATGCGCAAACAACATTTCAGAGAAGAGGATATTCTTGAAGCGGCAAGATTAAGAGAAAATACTTCCGATATCAAAAAAATTAAAGAAGCTTATCTTGAAACAAATGGAGCCATCAGTATAATAAAGAAGGAATGACAAGGCAATTGTTCCCTTTATATATTATATTTTATAAGTAATGTTTCAATGTTAAAACTATAGAAGAGATGAGTCTTAAAAAATATAAAGAGAAAAGAAATTTTAAGAAGACCACCGAACCTAAAAGCAAAACAAAAAAGGTTAAGCAGGATCTTATTTTTGTCGTGCAAAAGCATGATGCAACAAATCTTCATTATGATTTCAGGCTCGAGCTCGATGGTGTTTTAAAAAGCTGGGCTGTCCCGAAAGGTCCTTCTCTTAATCCAAAAGAAAAAAGACTCGCGGTTATGGTGGAAGATCATCCTTTTGATTATAAAGATTTCGAAGGTGTTATTCCAAAAGGAAATTACGGCGCGGGTGAAGTTGTTGTTTGGGATAACGGCACTTATCATTCAATGGAAACTGATGACAGGACTAAAAGTATTCCCCTTCTTAAACAAGGATTGGAAAAAGGGGATTTGAAAATTACTCTGCATGGTAAAAAACTAAAAGGAAGTTTTGCTCTTGTTAATATGAAAAGACCGAAACAGAATGCCTGGCTTCTTATAAAGAAGAAAGATGCGTATGCAACCGAAGAAGATATTTTGCTGAATGATAAATCGGTTTTATCGGGAAAAGGAATTGAAGAAATTGAGGAGAAAGTAAAAAAAAAGTCCGGATTGATAAGTCGCTACAAAAAGAGCTCGCCAAGTTACCCCGCCGGAACTTTCCTGAAAATATTAAACCGATGCTCGCTGAATTATCCGGCAATGTTTTTTCCGATGATGATTGGATTTTCGAGATTAAATGGGATGGCTACCGCGCAGTATCGAAAATAAAAGATGGAGAAGTGAATCTTCATTCCCGCAACAACATTTCTTTTAATGAAAAATATTTCCCGATAGTTGAATCGCTAAGACAATTCGATATGGACGTGATTTTTGACGGAGAGGTTGTTGTTGTAGATGATTTTGGTAAATCCAGCTTTCAGCTTTTACAAACTTATGGGAAGACCGGGAAAGGAAAGCTTGCTTATTATGTTTTTGACATTCTTTATTTGAACGGATCCGATCTTACAAATCTTCCATTAGTAAAAAGAAAAGAAATTCTTAAAAAAATTATCCCGGAAAATTTGGCAAACATAAAATACAGTGATCATATTATTGGTGATGGAGAATCATTCTTTAAAATTGCCGAACAAAGGGGGCTTGAAGGTATTCTTGCAAAACGAGCAGAAAGCAAATACATTCCGGGCAAAAGAAGCAAAGACTGGCTGAAGCTTAAAACCAAGAAAAGTCAGGAAGCAATTATCTGCGGTTTTACTGAACCTAAAGGAAGCAGAAATAAATTCGGTTCGCTTGTTCTCGCGGTTTATGATGAAGGCGAGCTTATTTATATCGGTCAGGCGGGCACGGGTTTTACCGATAATGATCTGAAAGATATTTATACAAAGTTAAAACCATTAATTACAAATCGCTCTCCGTTTAAAAGAAAATCGAAACAAATGCACCTGTTACGTGGGTTACACCAAAGTTCATTTGTGATGTTGAATTTTCTGAATGGACGGATGAAGGGTTAATGCGTCAGCCTGCTTTTATAGGAATAAGAGAAGATAAAAACTTAGAAGATATTATTAAGGAAGATTCGGTTGAAGAAGGCACGGATGAGGAGGAGACAATGAGCAAGAATAATTTAGATAAAGAAATAAAAATAGGGAGACATAATTTAAAGCTTACAAATCTTAAAAAAGTTTACTTCCCAGACGAAGATTACACGAAGGGCGATGTGATTGAATATTACAGGACTGTTGCAAAATATATTCTTCCTTATTTAAAAGGAAGACCGGAATCGCTTAACCGCCATCCGAACGGAATTGATGGCGAAAGTTTTTATCAAAAAGATATAAAAGATCTTCCGCCGGATTGGGTAAAAACCGAAATGATTTATTCCGAGCACAATGAAAAAGACATTAATTACCTGGTTTGTAATGATGAGGCAACTCTTGTCTATCTTGCCAATCTTGGTTGTATAGAAATTAATCCCTGGTTTTCCCGTGTTGAAAATCTCGATAACCCGGATTACCTTGTGCTCGATCTTGACCCGGAGGATATTTCTTTTGAAAAAGTTATAGAGACTGCCATTGCAGCAAAAGAAGTCTTCGATATTGCCGGGGCAAAAAGTTATTGCAAAACATCGGGTGCAACAGGCTTACACATTTACGTTCCACTTGGTGCAGTTTATAATTATGATGTTGCAAGAGAATTTACTCATCTTGTTGCAAGACTTGTGCATGCAAAAACTTCCGGCTTTACAAGCCTTAAAAGAAGCCCATCCAAAAGACAGAAAAAAGTTTATTTAGATTATCTGCAAAACAGACCGGGACAAACTCTCGCGGCCCCATACAGCATAAGACCACGGCCGGGCGCAACAGTTGCCACTCCACTTAAATGGGAAGAAGTAAAGAAGGGGTTGAACCCAAAAGATTTTACTATTAAGAACACTTTAAAAAGAATAGAAGGCAACGGAGATCTTTTTAAAAATGTTCTTGGTAAAGGAATAGATTTAAGCAAGTGCATAAGCAAACTTGAAGCTTATGCGAAAAAGAAAAAGTAAATGGGTTTCGGAAGATATTTGTAAAGTTACCCGCTGTGTGAATTGGCTGGTAAACCGTTGAAACGGTTGAGTTATGCTGTTTCGTTTCAAAGTAACCCACGGATTAATCCGTGGGTTACTGAAAACAAAAGTAATTTTTTGCAACTGTTTCAACAGTTTTTCTTAATAATTTTTTATTTCATCCCCCAGTTTTTTTCAATTTCGGGTCCCGAGCTACTTACCTCCACACAGCCAATATAATTCCTGAAACAAGGAAAGAAACAAGTGTATGCCCTGAATCAATTATCCACAATTTAGATGGTCTCCCTCCGAAAATGTTTTGCACTAATGCAGGCGGTCCGGCAAAACCAAACCAGCACATAAAACCTATCCATGCGCCGCCTGTAACTGTAGCTGCTTGTGCCCAGGAAATAAATATTGCAAGAATATATGCCGTGATAAGTCCCTGTAAAAAAGCAGTAACATAATTTGCCGGTTTGGCACCCTTCTTAAGCTCTTCTTCTGTTTTGCCGATTACAGACATCCATTGTTTTGCAAAAAGAACCGGGGAGTACCAGAGCCCGCCTAATCCAAAAATCAAAGCAGCGGAAACGAGCACGGCAACAAAATTAATTTGAACGGGGACCATTATAAATCTCCTTTAAAATTTTTCACAAATAGGTAAGCTGGTTCACAGGAGAAACTTAATTAATATTATTTGGGGTGTCAATTGCTTGTTGGTAAAAAGATAATCTTACTTTAAAAAATGAAGGAGCTGTGAAGCCCCTTCAAAATACGTTAATAAAATTAATCCCCTTTTCTAATCCCTGAACCACCTGAAAAAGAAGTATTACCGAGGTCTACTTTGCCATAGTAGGTGACCTGTGAACCGCCGCTTTGATCAGCATTCAAAGTTCCATTCATATTAATGGAAACCTGAGATCCACCGGAAAGAGATACATCGGCATTATTCACTTTAAAATCTTTAAGATAAAAAATACTTCCGCCTGAGCCATCCATTTCTACATTTTTACCATTTCCCTTAAGCGTTGCCTGGCTTCCGCCGGAAAGTCCCATTTCTATATTAGAACATTGTAGCTCACCTTTCAAAATTGAACCGCCGGAGAGACCGCAATCAAAATCCTTTGAAGAAACACTCATAACTATACTTCCAATACTGCCGCCGCTCAGGTTAATCGCGGTTAATGCGGGCATGGATATTTTTATGTTTATGTCTCCTTTTTTATGATAAAAGTTCTTATCAATATAAAACTTTAACTCATCTCCATCCTTTTCGACTCTCAGATATTCAAAATCTCTTTCGTCGGCATTTACTTCAATACTGTAATTATCCGACTGAGAAATATCTACTTTCATTCCATAACCAACACTCACTGTTCGGAAGTCTTTATAATCATAACTTTGTGTCTTTTCGCCGGCAAACGAGTACGAAAAGTGCAAAGAGTAAAAGGAGAGAATGTCAGTTCGATAATTTTATTCTTCATATAAACCTCAATTTTTATTTTTATAATGCTTCCGTAAAATTAGACCTAATTTGTGAAAAAAGGTTGGGGAAACAGATTGATTTTACATTCGTTTGTCCCTTCCTGTTTTATAAAACAGCTTTATTTCTTTATGGAGCTTCTTTTCTCTTTCCTTTCTTTTCAGGAAACCATTTTTATCCTGTTTTTCTTCAAGGTACCTAAGCTCCTTCTGAAGTTTGTAATAACTCTGTAGTTTGGCTTCGTCAATAATTCCTTTCTCAAAGGCTTCGAGAACAGCGCACCCGGTTTCTTTTGTATGTGTACAGTTTGAAAACTTGCACTCTAAAGAGAGTAATTCTATTGTATCAAATACCTGCTCCATCCCTTTATCGACATTCCACAATTGAAATTCGCGCATTCCGGGAGTATCAATAACAATTCCGCCATTTGGAATAATAAACAACTCTCTTCTTGTTGTAGTGTGCTTTCCTTTATTTACAGAACTACTGACTTCATTTGTTTGTAGAATTGCTTCGCCAATCAAATAATTTATTATTGTAGATTTACCAACTCCGGATGATCCCGTAAATACTCCTGTTTTGCCTTCACTAAGAATATCTTTTATTTCATCGATTCCTGTTCCGGTAAGAGCATTTGTTAAGATTACCTGTACATTTGAAAACCTTTCCATTATTTCTGTTTTTCTTAATAAAGATTCACTTGTAAGATCAATCTTATTTAAGACAATAACGGGTTGAATATTACTTTCAAATGTACTTACAATATATCTCTCCAGCCTCCTGATATTAAAATTGTTATCTATACTTTGAACAATAAATACGTAATCAACATTTGCAGCAATTACCTGTTCTTCGGTTTTTCTATCGGCAACTTTCCTCGAAAGTTTATTTCTTCGTTCGAGAACTGAATGAATTATGGCTTTCTTTTCGTCTTCAAAGAAAATAGCCATTACCCAGTCGCCGGTTTTGGGAAGCTCTGCGATCTCAGATGAATATAAAAGTTTGCCCGTAACTTCGGCGGGCAATTCGCCCATTTCAGTATAAAGAATATATCTTTGTTTATTTTCCACGGCTATTCTTCCGGGAATAAAATTTTGCTCTTTAAATATTTTAAGCTGATTTTGAAAAAATTCATTCCAACCTAATTGGATAAGATTATACATTTCTGTATCTCCTTAATAAATTGTTAAAAAGATTTATGGGTTAATAAGGGAAAGACACACTACACCTTAGATGGCGCAATATGTCGTGCTCAGGCAATGTCCTGAGGTTGAAATGAATTTGTGGTATGTATTAAGTTAATTTTAATAAGACATATATAAATTTGATGGAGTAAAAATACGGAGTTTGAAGGAAATAAAAAACAAAACATAGATGACATCTCTTTGAGAGATGTCATCTATCAAACAAATTAATGTTCTTCTAAATACTTCTTCTTTAATTTATTCTTAAAAACCTTTTCGAACTTCTCAACTTTAGGACCGATAACATAAGCGCAATATCCCTGGTTAGGATTCTTTGCATAATAATCCTGGTGATAATTTTCAGCGGGATAAAAATTTGTGAACGGGACAATCTCGGTTACAATAGGCTTATCCCAGGCACCCGATTTATCCAGTTCTGCTTTATAATATTCGGCTTTCTTTTTCTGATCTTCATTATGATAAAAGATTACAGAACGATATTGTGTCCCTACATCTGCACCCTGCCTGTTCAAAGAAGTCGGATCATGCGTCTTAAAGAATATCTCAAGAAGATCATCATAAGAAACAACTTTAGGATCATAAGTTATCTCGGTTGCTTCCGCGTGTCCTGTTGTCCCGGTGCAGACTTCTTCATAAGTAGGATTTTTCACGGTGCCTCCTGCATAACCGGACACAACTGAATGCACCCCTTCAACTCTTTCATAAATAGCTTCGGTACACCAGAAACATCCCCCGCCAAATGTAGCTGTCTCCAGATTCATATTCTGCGTCGAATCCATTTCGCTATTCTCGCTTTCTTTATTTGTTGACTTAACTTCTTTACAACTATAACTTGCTATGCCGCCAAGTAAAATAATTAAACCAATTACCCAGATGTTCTTTTTCATATTTGTCCTGTTTTTTACAGTAAATATCCTTAAGTAAAGTAATTGATTTGTAACAAAATAGTAACATTTAGATAAAAAATCATAGGTATAATACTATGCTTTATAATTCTTAAATTTGCAATATTCTGATATCAAATAATTCAATTTTTTAAAACCAATGACTCAGCCAATTTTAAGCACAAAATTATACTATCCGTCTCTACAGACAAGCTGGGTTAAAAGGGAACGTTTAATTGATAAGTTGAATGAATGCTTTTCAGCCAAGCTTACGATTGTTTCTGCACCCGCAGGTTTTGGAAAAACTACTTTATTGAGTGAATGGATTGAACAATCAAAACATAAAGTCGGCTGGGTTTCTTTGGATAGCGGAGATAATGATCCAAAAAGATTTTTAACTTACTGCATCGCGGCGCTTCAGCAAATACAGCCGGGTTTTGGAGAAAATACAGAAACAATAATTCAGTCTCCACAACAGGTATCTCCTGAATCAATTGTTACTGCTTTTATTAATGAAATTAATGAAAGCCTGAAAGAATCTATTCTTATTCTTGATGATTATCATACTATTGATTCCCCGGAAGTTCATCAGTCCTTATCTTTTTTTATTGAACATCTTCCTCATAACCTGCATTTAATTGTTGCGGGCAGACATGATCCACCAATTCCTCTTTCGAGATTAAGATCAAGAAAACAATTGCTTGAAGTAAGAGAATCTGATTTAAGATTTACTATTGAAGAAACTATCAGCTTCTTTAAAACAACCATGGGACTTGAACTTACTAAAGACGAAGTTGAAACTCTCGAAGAAAGAACCGAAGGCTGGATTGCAAGTCTGCAGCTTGCGGGTATTGCAATGCAAGGCGGAAAAAATATTCATCAGTTCATAAGCGATTTTAAAGGAAGTCACAGCTACATAGTTGATTATCTTACTGAAGAAGTTCTCAATCATTTGGATGCGAGCATGCAGGAATTTCTTCTTTATACATCTATACTCAATAGGTTTAACAGTTCATTGTGTGATGCAGTTACAAGAGGCTTCGGAAGCCAGGATGTAATTGGTTATCTCAGCAAAGCAAAATTATTTCTTGTGCCGCTTGATGAAGATAGACAGTGGTTTCGGTATCATCATCTCTTCGCAGATTTATTAAAGTACCGGCTGAAACAGTTATTTCCAGATGTTGTAACAGTTCTTCATGAAAGAGCAAGTAAATGGTTTGAAGAAAACGGTTTTACTGAAGAAGCAATTAATCACGCTCTTTCAGCTGGAGATATAGAAAGAGCTGCGGATCTTATTGAAGCTGCTGCTGTTCCAACTTTGGTAAATGCAGAACTTACAACATTAAGAGGCTGGGCAAAGAAAATTCCGCAGGAAGTCCTTAACCGGCGAGCCTACATATTAATATGCCTTGCTTGGATTCATAATATGTATGGTGAAATTGATAAAGTGGAACCGGTTTTATCTCAAACCGAAGCTACTTTAAAATCAAGAGAAGATTTTTATGATGAAAAAAGCCGGGATGATATTAGTGCTCACATTGCTTTATTGAGATCGTACAACTATTCACCATTTTATACAAATAAACCGGAAGATGTTGAAACACAAAGAAAGCTGATTCTCGAAGCAAAATCTTTTCTTAAGACAGATAATCCTACACTTCAAAGTACAATGGAATTGATTCTTGGTTGGACGTATGCGTTCAGTGGGAAATGGAAAGAAGCAAAAGATGCTTTTATGAATGCCTTTGTTCTGGGCGAAATTTCCAACAACCATATCGTAGCGCTCAGCGGTGCATTTAATTATGTCGATATTCTTTTAATAGAAGGACATTTACAAGAAGCTTACAAATTATGTAAAGATATTATCGATAAATATGTCGCCAAGTATGGAAAGAATTTCTTATCGCTGGGATTTGTTTACATCGCTATGTCAAAAATTTATTTCGAATTAAACGAGCTTGACAAAGCAGATTATTATTCAAATGAATGCCTGAGAATCTCCAAGCTTATGGGAAACTGGACAATGTTTTTTCATGCCATAACAAAGCTTCAGATTATCAAACAGACAAAGGGAGATGTTACTTCTGCAAAGAGACTTATGAAAGAAGATGAAGAAGCAATGAATAACCAGACATTCACACATTTTCGCGAGCTTTTGATTTATACACAAAGAGCAACCGCACAGTTAATGCAAAGAAATTTTAAGGCGGTTTCAAATTGGCGGGAAAAATACCAGGCTGATCCGACTAAAAATGTTCCGTATCATATAAATGGAAAACTGCTCGAAGCAAGATTCTTAATTGCTACAGAAAAATACGATGAGGCATCGAATATCCTTAAGCGATGCTGTTGAAAGTTCCGAACAATGTAATGCCAAAGGTTTTCTTTTAGAAGCATTGGTTTTAAAATCTGTCTTATATGAAAAACAAAACGAAACTACTCTCGCACTTGAAACATTAAATAATGCTCTGGCAATTGCAGCCCCGGAAGGTTATATAAGAATTTTTATAAATGAAGGGAAAGCTAATTGCAGATTTGCTAAACCTGTATCTTACTTATTATTCAAAAGAGAAAAACAATTCTATCGCCTATGTAACTAAGACTTCTACAAGAATTAAACAAGGAACTTGCAAAACCGGCGCAACCTAGTCGAAGAACCTTTAAGTGACCGCGAAATAGAAGTTCTGAGATTACTTTCTGCGGGATATTCAAACAAAGAAATTGCAGATAAACTTTTTCTTGCTGTAGGAACAATAAAAAAACACACTCATCAGATTTACCAGAAACTCAACGTTGACAGTCGTGTTCAGGCAATTCAAACAGCAAGAGAATTAAATCTAATTTAAGATTTGTTTAGTAAAACACACCTTTTTTTACCTAGCCCCGTTCATCCCTTTACCTTAAGAGTCGGTAAAATTACTGAGGCTATAACTCACCGAATTCTGACATTATTAATCAAAGATGAACAATTTTGATTTAAAATTACTTTTGGCTTTCCCCAGTTTCCTTTAACTCATTTAGATATAAAGCGTTATCCAAAAGCTTTCCCGCAAATCTTGAATTCAAACCACTCATCAATACTGGTTTATTTTGAGTAAACCATAAAATAAACCTTCGTTCAATGCACCACCCCTTTAAACTTGTTAAGTTTGAGTCGTTCATTTGCATCAAATAATAAACCGGAGAGAATGATGGCGAAGTTAGTCGAAAAAACAATCCTCATATTAATTCTTTTAAGTATTCCTGCTTTTGCACAGGATAAAGTAACTCTTACCCTCGATCAAAGCATTCAAACAGGACTGCAAAACAGCAGGAGAATTAATTCATCGAAAATGAAGATAAAAAGCGCTGATGCAAAAGTAAGTGAAATAAACAGCAGCCGACTTCCTTCTTTAAGCTTTAATGGAAGCTACACAAGGTTAAGCAACATCGATCCTTTTTCGATCAGCACTCCTTTCGGAGATTTTGATCTTACACAAAACATAAATAATAATTATAATCTTAAGCTTTCATTACAGCAACCGATTTTTACAGGATTCAAATTGAAGAGTGCTTATGAAATTGCAGAATTCAACTCGATGGCAGTTAAAGAAGAATATTCACAAACAGAGCAACAGCTTATTCTCGATATAAAAACTGCTTACTGGAATCTCTACAAAGCAAATAAAATTAAAAAAGTTGTTGATGAAAATGTTGACCAGATAAAAGCTCATTTAAAAGATGCGGAAAATCTTTTTAACCAGGGACTTGCAACAAACAGCGATCTCTTAAAAGTAAAAGTTCAACTTGCAGAAGCACAACTAAGACAAATCGATGCAAAGAATGCGGTTAAGCTTGCAATGACAAATCTAAGCAACATAATTGAGCTTCCGCTTACTACGGAAATAGAAGTTTCTGAAGAATTGCCTGCTGAGACAGACGGAATTGATTCTCTTGAAAACTTAACGGCAATGGCATTGGATAACAGACCGGAGCTTAAAGCAATGTCGTACAGAGTTAAAGCAAGTGAAACAGGAATTGATCTTGCCCAGTCCGGCTGGTTTCCACAGGTTTATTTAGTGGGAGATTATTATTACTCAAATCCAAATAGCAGGTATTTCCCCGTTGAAAAAAAATTCAAAGATAGCTGGGATGTAAGTGTTTCTCTTTCATTCGATATATGGAACTGGAATAAGACCGGCAATCAAACAACAGAAGCAGAAGCAGATTTTGAACAAGCTAAAGATAGTTACAAAATTTTGAAGGATGCCGTTACACTTCAGGTAACTCAAAACTATTTAAATCTTGAACAGGCAAAAGAAAAATTAGTTGTTTCCAAAACAAGTGTTGAGCAGGCGGAGGAAAACTACCGTGTTGCCAGTGAACTTTTCAAGCAAGGCTTAATGACTAATTCCGATCTCCTCGATGTAGAAGTCGCTTTGCTTCAGACTAAATCAAACAATGTTCAAACTATTGTTGATTATGAAATCGCCAAGGCAAACCTCGAAAGAGCAACCGGCGAAAAAAGTTTATAAAGAAATTTTAATTAAAAATAAGAGGTGACAAAATGTTGAAAAAGTTAAAAGTTATCGGGTTGATAGTGGTAGTAATAGCCGGAGTTGTTGCTGTACTTATAAACAACCGGTCAAAGCTCGAAGCCAAAACAAACCAAAGAGCAATAGATTCTTATCCAGTAACGGTTGAAACTGTTCAGAAAAAAGAGTTAGAGAGAAATCTTGAAATGGTCGGAACTATTAACGGAGAAAATGATGTTGCCGTTGTTTCTGAAGCTTCCGGAAGAGTTTTAGATACTTATGCTAAAGTTGGCGATTATAAATCGCAGGGTTCTGTTTTAATCCAGCTCGATGGAGAATTAAAACTTGCAGCATTAAAAACTGCAGAAGTAAACTATGAAAAAGCTAAGAATGATTATGAAAGATATCAATCTCTTTATGACCAGAAATCAATTACAATTTCTCAACTGGAAGCCGCTAAGCTCGGTTTTCAATCTGCAGAATCTCAGCTGACTCTTGCAAAGAGAGAGTATAATGATACCAAGATTACCTCGCCGATCTCAGGAGTCGTTACAGCAAGAATGGTTGATAAAGGTGATTATGTTAAAAGAGATAATGTGGTTGTACAGGTTGTTGATATTTCAACATTGAAAGTAAAATTAAATGTTGCCGAAAAAGATGCGTTCAAACTTAAACCCGGTGATGAAGTTGCAGTTACAACAGATGTTTATCCCGGCGTAACATTCAAAGGAAAGATTGAAACCATTAGTGACCAGGCTGACAATGCTCATACATATCCTGTTGAAATTACTTTGCCTAACAGTAAAGAACATCCTTTAAAGGGTGGAATGTTCGGTCGTGTTCAGTTTACATCAATAAAGAATAACGAAACAGTTATAATTCCACGCGGGGCATTAGTAGGCAGTGTTAGAGATGCAAAGGTTTTTGTAGTTAAAAACGGAATTGCAAATGAAAGAAGTGTTGTTATCGGCTCGACTTCTGATAATATGCTTGAGGTTTTAAGCGGACTAAAGGTCGGTGAACAGATCGTTGTTAACGGACAAAATAATCTTAAGGATCAATTTAAAGTAACGATAGTTGAATAAAGGAGATTTTGAAAAATGACTATAACAGAACTTGCAATAAAAAGACCGACACTGATTGTCGTAATATTTGCGGCGCTGACTGTCCTTGGATTATACAGTTATACTCAGCTTAATTATGAACTTCTTCCAAAGATGAGCTCTCCTTATGTGTCGATTACAACCGTTTACCCGGGAGCTTCACCAAATGAAGTTGAAACTTCTATAACTAAACCTATAGAAGATGCTATATCGAGTGTTGATCAGTTGAAGGCTATAAGATCGACTTCGGTTGAAGGAGTTTCTTTTGTAATGGCTGAGTTTGATCAATCGGTTGATATAGATTTTACTGTTCAAAATGCTCAAAGAAAAGTTAACGAAATTGCTTCGACTTTACCGGAAGATTCAAAGACACCAACTATTACAAAATTTGCTTTGGACGAAATCCCAATCTTAAGAATGGGCGTAACAAGCAATATGCCTTCCAAGGAATTTTATCAATTTATAAAAGATAGAATAAAACCGAGTCTTTCTAATATTAAAGGCGTTGCACAAATTACTCTAATTGGCGGTGATGAAAGGGAAATAAAAGTAAATCTTGATGCTGAAAAAATACGCTCTTATGGTTTATCAATTATGCAGGTAACGCAGGCAATAAAATCATCTAACTTAGATTTTCCTACGGGAAAAATTAAGAACACAGACGAACAATTTATAGTTCGTGTTGCGGGAAAATTTAATTCAATAGAAAGCCTGCGTAATCTTATAATATCTACTTCACAAAAAGGAAGCGAAATAAGACTGAGAGATATTGCAGAAATTGAAGACGGAATAAAAGAACATGAGAACATAAGCAGAATAGATGGCAAAACGTCTGTCGGTATTTTATTGATGAAGCAGACAGATGCTAACGCTGTTGAGGTCAGTAAGCTTGTAAGAAAACAAATAGCGAGTATGGAGAAAGAGTACAAGGACAGCAATCTGAAATTCGATGTTGCACAGGATGGTTCTACTTTTACAATTGATGCGGCAAATGCAGTAAAATCGGATCTAATGCTTGCTGTCGTACTTGTTGCAATTGTAATGCTTCTTTTCTTACACAGCGTAAGAAATTCTTTTATCGTTATGCTTGCTATACCCGCATCAATGATTTCTACATTTATAATAATGTACTTGTTCAATTTTTCTTTGAACCTTATGACATTGCTGGGTTTATCCTTGGTTGTGGGTATTCTTGTTGATGACTCAATAGTTGTTCTTGAAAATATCTATCATCATCTCGAAAACGGAGAAGACAGAAAAACTGCAGCTTTAAAAGGAAGAAATGAAATCGGTTTTGCTGCTCTTGCAATTACACTTGTGGATGTTGTAGTATTTGTACCATTAGCATTAACCGGCGGCTTAATCGGAAACATCATAAGACAGTATGCAGCAGTTGTTGTTATTTCAACCCTGTTAAGCTTATTTGTTTCCTTCACAGTTACTCCGCTTCTTGCCTCGAGGATTGGCAAACTTGAAAAGATGACTAAGAAAACACTTATCGGAAGATTTGCAATCTGGTTTGAAAAAATGTTTAAGGCTGTTACTGAGAATTATATAACCGTTTTAAAATGGAGCCTCAACAACAAGGGGAAAGTTATCACATTATCAATTGTCCTTTTCTTTGCCGCGTTTGCTTTGATACCGGCGGGCTTTATCGGGAATGAATTTATTGCTGTTGCCGACCGTGGCGAATTTACAGTAACAATTGAATTGCCTCCGGGCGCTCCTCTTGAAAAAACAAATCATGTGGCGCAGGAAGTTGAAAAAATAATTTCTTCTGTTCCTGAAGTAAAGAAAGTGTTTACAAATGTTGGTGCTTCGAGCGAAGGTCTTACGGGACAAAGTGCCAATAACAGCGCGCAAATAGATGTTGCGCTTGTAAGCAAAAACGATAGAAAAAAATCTACAGATGAAGTCGGTGAATACATTAAAGAAGAAGTTCAGAAAATACCGGGAGTTGATGTGCGGGTTAACCCGATAGGAATATTTGGTACAGCAAATCAAACCCCGATACAAATTGTAGTTAAAGGTCCGAGCCGCGACGATGTAATGAAGAGTGCTAACGTTGTAATGAATGTAATAAAAGGAATCCCGGGTTCTGCTGATGTGAGGTTGTCTTCAGAAGAAGGGAAACCCGAGACACGCATTGATATAGATAGAGAAAAACTGGCGGCTTTCGGACTTTCTATTGCAGAGGTCGGATCGGCTTTACGTGTCGCTTTAACAGGTGATGATGAATCAAAATACAGAGACGGTGAGACTGAATACGATATAAGAGTGGTGCTTGACGAATTCGACAGGTCAAAGATATCCGACCTCAGCGGTTTAACTTTTATCAATAAGAAAGGACAACCGGTTGAGCTTCAGCAGTTTGCAAATATTTATGAAACAACCGGTCCAACAAAATTAAACAGGTACAACAGGATAAACTCTGTTACTGTTTATTCACAGGCAGTTGGAAGACCGAGCGGAAGTATCGGGCAGGACATTCAAAGCGCAATGCAAAAGCATAAACTTCCGGATGGTGTTGAACTTGTTTATGAAGGTGACTTGAAAAACCAGGCGGAATCATTCGGCAGTCTTGGTCTTGCAATATTAGCAGGTATTCTCTTTGTCTATATGATTATGGTTGCCTTGTATGATTCTTATGTTTACCCGTTTGTTGTTCTTTTCTCGATTCCTGTTGCAATGGTTGGTGCGCTGCTCGCTCTTGCATTAACAATGAACTCACTAAGCATTTTCTCAATACTCGGTATAATAATGCTTATAGGATTAGTAGGAAAAAATGCTATTCTTCTTGTTGATAGAACAACTCATAATCAAAAAGAAGGAATGAATGTTTATGATGCTTTGATTGAAGCGGGAAGAGCAAGAATAAGACCGATATTTATGACAACATTAACAATGGTTTTCGGTATGCTTCCGATTGCATTATCAACAAGTGCAGGTTCAGAATGGAAAGCAGGACTTGCATGGGCTTTAATCGGTGGTTTAACCAGCTCGATGTTTTTAACTCTTATTCTTGTTCCTGTTGTATTTGTTAAGATGGAAGGATTGAGAGAAAAAATTCCCGGCTTATACAGAAAAGTATTTCGCAGAAAAGAAAAAGCTGCCGATGGTGTACAGGAAGCTTTAGACTTTCAACAATAATAACTCACCCATAATTACACAAATCAGGCTGTCACGAATCATTTCGTGACAGCTTTTTATTGCTACTTTATCCATCGCTTCTTAAGTTAAGATTAAAACTAATACTTTTCTTAAAACTATTTGTACGATATACTTTAGAAAGCTCTCATATTATAATAAAGGAAGGAAAATGAAAAGAGTAACTTCCATTGGCGGTATTTTCTTTAAATGTAAAGATCCTGAAAAAATAAAAGACTGGTATTCAAAACATCTCGGGATAAATACAGACAAATACGGAACGAGCTTCGAATGGCGGCAAGTCGATGATGAGACAAAGAAAGGATTTACCGCGTGGAGCCCTTTTACTAATGACACAAAATATTTTGAGCCTTCCCAAAAAGAGTTTATGATTAATTATGATAAAATCGTAGAAGTGAGGACAAAGTAATTTAATATGGGAAATAAAATATTATTAATTATACTTGTAACGCTTTTTGGTTTTTCGCTTGGAATAATATACGGCTCTTTTACTTTACCGGAAGGTAGTGGGCTGGCGGGACCTGCAATAGTTTTAGGGAAAGGTCTTGCCGGGGCAATTCTTTTTTTGATTCTCAGCATATTCTTATCAAAAAAACTTAACAAGGACAAAATAAAAAAAATCAATACGGTTCTCCTCTTGTTGCTGATTATACAGCTTGGCTGGATCATTTATAGTATTTCGATAAATCCTTCGAAAGAAGAGCCACATAATCCTCACTTAAAACCGACGGAGCCCGTAAGCTTAAATACAATCGCGGGTTCTCAATTCCCCGGTTGTTAATCCCATCATATCAATTATATAAGAATACTTTTCCCTATTTATCAAACAATGTTTGGCTCCCGCAACTCATTACAATACGGCATGTTAGGAGAACAATACTATTTAAACCCCAAAATAAACTTTTGTTCAATGTGCAGCCTGCCTTTTTCACTTATTTTTGATATGTAAGAATTGAGTTGTACGATACAAGGAGATACGAAATGAAATTTTGTTGTGAAAATATTAAGTACAGGATAAGAGTCGGCGGTGGTACATTAACCAAGAATTTATCTACATGGTTCGATGGAATGACTGTGAAGGATTCAGAGGATGATGAATGTATTCTCGAAGGAAAGATAAAAGACCAGGCAGCGCTTTACTCGCTTTTAATTAAGATACGAGATCTTGGTTTAAAATTAATTTCCGTGGAAAGACTATAATAAAATAAGCCGTCCCTTTAAAGAACGGCTTATAATTCTTCAACAATTACTTTTCTTTAACTTCTTCGTTTAACAATTCTTTTTCAATAGCTTCAATAAGAGATTCTTTTGGCAAAGCACCGACTGCCATCCTTGGTTGTCCTTCTTTAGGGATAAACAATAAAGAAGGTATGCTTCTTATTCCGAACACTCCACCAAGTTCCTGCTCTTCGTCTGTATTTACTTTGTAAATATTTACTTTCCCTTTGTATTCTTCAGAAAGTTCTTCCAGGACTGGACCAACCATTCTGCAGGGACCACACCATGGAGCCCAGAAATCGACAAGTGCAGGAAGCTCTCCTTCAAATTTCCACTCTTTGTTTTGTTCATAGTTAAAAACTTTCTCTAAGAAAGTTTGTTTATTCAGATGTTCAGTCATTTTTATTCCTTTTGATTTATTAATTATACAGCTTCAAAAACCTTTGTTAATTTTGCATTTACTTCCTCTGCAACGGACTTTAAACTATCATTGTTTACTATCTTTGTCATCGTCATTGGGTTAAATATGGAAACTGCTGTTTTATCTTCTTTTTCATAAACAATAACATTGCATGGCAATAACAATCCAATATCTTCTTCTGCCTGCAAAGCTTTATGGGCTAACACCGGGTTACATGCACCAAGTATTGAGTACTTTTTAAAATCAACATTAATCCTTTTCTTCAAAGTATCTTTTACATCGATTGAAGTAAGAACACCGAATCCCTCTTTCTTAAGTTCCTCAGTAACTTTTTCTATTGCTTCTTCGTAAGACAAATTCAGAACTTTGGAAAATCCGTAGCTCATTCTTTAACTCTTCCTGATTGAACTTATTTTAAACGGATGATACAGCGGGCAAAAGCCGGTAAAACTTGTAAAGACAAATACAACAGCAAGCACTCCAAGTATGATTGCCAATGTACCCGATATGCTGCCGGTAAAATAAAGTAATGCTATAACAGCAACTATAAGCAATCTTATTGCTCTGTCTACTGCGCTCATGTTAGGTTTCATTTTTCTCCTCTTTCTTTTTATCACTTTTGAAATTAGTAAATACAAACCCGATTGCGGCTCCATATAGTGTACTTATTAACGGGTTTCCTGTTATTGGGCACGTCCCGGAGTAACATCCAACAAATTTATAGTATAAAAACCCTCCAAGAGCCCCTATTGAAACTATGGTTAAGTTCCGTAAATATTTTCTTTTATTCATAATTAACAGTTCGACGAAAAAATAATTTTCAAACTCGCTTAGTACGATACATTTTAGTGAGAAAGGATTCGGCACCGAAGAGAGTTTTCTCTAATACTTATATATATATGAGAGAGTCAGACCAGTATTTGTCTTCTTCTAACTTTTTACAAGCTTGTTATACAGAAACATCAGAAATGTCGCAATTAAACCTATTCCTGTAAGAACAATAAATATTATAGAATGGTTGTCGGATTCAACTGCAAAAGTTCTATAGAGCCAGCCACCGAGTGTTCCTCCAAAGAACCACCCGATTGCAACAGGCAGAAAAGCAAATCCCTGGAATAATGCTGCCTGCCCTTTCGGTGCAAGGTCGGCTATATATTCATAATAGCGCGGGGCTTGAGTTTGTTCACCAAGAGAGAATACTATCATTCCAGCTATGAAAAGTGGAATGGTCGGATTTATAAGAATAATTGCCCAGCAAAGAGTTGAAACAAAAAAACCTGTTGTAATTGCAGTTATCGGTGCAAGCTTTTTTGATAACATATTTATCGGCAATTGAAAAAGAATTATTCCCCATGCATCCACTGATTCGATAAGCTCAAAAGGTGCTTTGGCAGAAATATGATCTGTTATATAAAAAGGAACTATAATAAATATCTGCCAGAACATTAACCAGTAAAGTGAAAAAATCAGAAGGAAAATTACAAACTTAAAATTTGAAAGAACCATGCCCATATTTTTTAAAACCTGACCAATTGTTTTCTGTTCACTTCCAACTGTGTTTTCCGGTTCTTTAAAAAAGATTCTTGTTGTAATCAACATTAGTAAGCAGGAAAGCGCAGACACGAAATATACCGCTTGAATCCCAATACTATCGCGAACAAAAAATGCAATCAATGGACCAATTGCTCCGCCTATGTTCACAAGCCAGTAATAAATTGCATAGCCTAAAGATTTTGATTCGTGGGTTGTAGTTAATGCAATAGTTCCAAGAACACTTGGCTTTATGAATGCTCCGCCAATAGCCGTAAGTATTAAAATTGCAGTCAGCAAAGGGAATAGATCAATACCTGCATACCAGCCTTTAAACATTTCCATTCCCGTTGAGCCTATCAAAAAGTAACCGATAGCTAAAAGGAAGAAGGCAATAGTAAAAGCCTTTTTAAAACCAAATTTGTCGGCAAGTGCCCCGGCAAAGATCGGGAGAAAATAAAGCAGTCCACCAAAAATTGAAGAGAGCTGTCCGGTTTCAATCTCATTAAACTTTAAATGATTCCTGAGAAAGACACTTAGGATAACTGCTTGTCCGTAATAGGCTATCCTTTCAAACAACTCCATAAAATTGGCGATCCAATAGGAATAACCAAACTTTGCTTTCAGTTTGCCAAGCTTTTCATTAATGCTCACAGTAATGCCTTCCGGTTTGTGAATGCTTTTGACTTTAGAATGATTACCAAATGTAATCGGTTTTAGAGATATTACGTACTTTAGGCACCGTACACATAAATTGTTTTGTACTGAAATTTAATAATATTTAATTTGAAACCATTGTGAAATTATTTTTCGTTTAAAATGCTATCCGAGTCAGTAGAAATAGTTATAAGATTCATCACTGCAATCAACAGCCACAATATTGAATCAATATCCGAAATGATGTCTGATGATCATAAGTTTATCGATAGTCTCGGCTCGGTTTATAGAGGAAAAGAATTGATGACGCAAGGCTGGACTGATTATTTGCACATGTTCCCTGATTACAAAATCGATATAGATGAGATTTATAATAATGGTGATAAAATAATGTTTACGGGAAAAGCGAGCGGAACATATCACGCTGATAAAACTATAAGAGAAAATCACTGGGATATTACTGCTGCATGGAGAGCCCTCGTAATTGATGACAAGATAAAAGAATGGCAGGTCTTCGGAGATAACAAGCCTGTTTATGAAATTTTGAAAAAAAATAAGCAATAAGACTTTCCTTAGTAAACCGTTGAAACGGTTACAGATACCTTTCCTTTTCTGGTTAACCCCGGGATTAATCCCGGGGTTAATGAGACCAAAAACCAGCATTAACCGTTTTAACGGTTTAAATTTTAAAGAAAAATACTGTGGTAAAACTTATATTGGGGAGTTATAATTCACTAATGGGGTTATCGCAACATAAAAAAATTCAGGATAAGATAATCTTTTCTAAGAGTATCTGCGATTATTCACAGAACTATCTCGGTCTTTTCCTGAAGCTGACAAACTTCGGAAGAATTTCATCTTCAAAATCTATAAAAAGATCATCAACCTGCTGATTAGTTGATTTGCTGAAAAAGGTGTTTTGTTTATAATTGCTAACAGCCGCATTAACTGCCTGCTTTACACTGTCCAGTTCTTTCTCAACGGTTTCAACTGTGCCGGAATATCTTCCTTCAGCAATATCTTTTGTAGCGCTAACAAATTTCTCGCTTCTCCCGGAAATATCAGATGCTATTGATTTGGCTTTTCCTATCAGAGTTTCTTTTATCTCTTCAGCTTTTTTAAGGAATCCCGGAAAGTCCCTTTTTAAATTAGTGCGAAACTGGCTGCCGCTTTGCGGTGTGTATAAAAGAGATACAACGCTTCCGGTTGCAAAACCTATTAAGAATCCTACCAGACTGAATTTTTTCCCGGGCATTAAATTCCTCCATGTTGGAAAAGATTAACAAAATATTATTCGTTCACTATATAAAATTTTTCATGATTCAAGTCAACATTATTTTCGATATATAACAAAAAAATATTTTCTTAAAAAGATGGTTTTAAGATTTACTAATACATTTTTTTTTTATAAGTTCATAGAAAACTTTCCTGTGTCTTTAAGAGACATCTTAAGTAATTTACAACATATTATAAACTGGCTATGCAGCAGAGAGTAACAGCAGGACACAATGACATGCAATGAAATTAAATATTATCTTAAGGATTACGCAGACGGCTTTCTCATTAATGAAATAAGAAGAGACATAGCCAACCATCTGGATAACTGTATTGATTGTAAAAATCATTATGTGGATATAATATCTATTCTTAAAGAAGCCGGTTCTCTCACTAAAAACCTAACCGCTACGCAGTATATCCGGAAACTTATAGATGAAAAACCCAGGCAGAACAAAAAAGCATCCTTAAAAATTCTTTCGATAAATCAGCTTGATAATTATCTCGATGCAGAAAGCGGGAAAAAGACTTTCACTTTGAAAAAGGAATACAAGAAATCGGGATGGTTTTTTGTTAGTGCTGTTGTTATTGCTATAGTTCTCGGAATTGCCTTGGGAATTCTCTATTATTCTCAATACTCCCAATAATTTTATTTGAACAAAGAGAAAAGTTCTGCTCTTTCCATTTCTTCTAAAAGAATCCAGAAAGAAAGACGCTCTTATTCTCTGGCATATTCTTACAAAAGTAAAAGACAACGAAAAACAGGAAACCTATAAACGGATTGCAGAACTTGTTGATGTTCCTGCCACAGTTACATCCAAGGAATTGTGAATGGAGAGAAAGAAATGATAGCTACTTTGTGGAAAGCCTTGGTTATAGTAATAAATTGCCGCTTAATTTTATTCTTAAAAAATGGCTTCTCTGAATTTTTTCATTAACATAACTATTCGAACAAGTGAAAATAAACCGAAAACTTCAAATTGTTTTACAGAACTCTTTGATACAATTCTTATATTTCTAAATAAATTCTTTATCCCTCTTTTAATTTTTCTATATATTATAATTAACCATGGATAGAAGAAGAAAAACAGTAAGTGCTGCATTACCTGTTTTAAATGAAATAAAGTAACAGATAACTGATTGTCAATGTTATTATTGCCAAGAGAAGTTCTTGACCATTAGTGGTTTTTTTTGTCCAGTTATGACTTTTTGCTGCTCCATCTAAAGATGTTCCCGAAACATAGTGGCTTTCATTAAGCCATCGTTTAATAATTCTAAAAAACAATTTAATTCTTTGAAAAATATTTAAACCATTATAGGGGTTTAAAAGATTATCTTTAAAATTCAATTATCTTGTTCAGCTGTAATATGAGTATTTAACATTACATATTTGTCTGTTTGCCTTAATGTAGGACATCCCCAGAATTTTTTACTGGCATTTTTCCCCCTATAAGCAGTTTTGACTATCATTTCTATATTATGATTTGAACACCTAGGAATATTCATTTTTTTCTCCAGTTAGCTCGTTGGTAGGAAATCCCATCTCGTAGCCCCTTATTTTTCCTGTCCTCTCAAAATCAGAGGAAACTTGCTCAATTGTATTTAAAAAATCAAGATGTTCGGGATTATTTTTTACATCTAATCACTAAAGAGAATCTCCAACAATTCCCTCTAAATCCTTTTGCTATTCTGGGGTATCCATCTAATTGTAAGGCTTTCCAGAAATTCTTAATTTTACGCCGCACCCTTAGCTCAGTTGGTAGAGCAGTAGACTCTTAATCTATTGGTCGGGGGTTCGAGTCCCCCAGGGTGCACTATTGGTTGGGGGTTCTTCCAAAGGAATCCCTTCGGGAGAGTCCCCCAAGGTGCACAAAAATCTTCTCTTACTCTTTAATAAGTTTTATGCTTCCTTCCTCCGGAATTTTTATCGAATAAACTTTTCCATCTTTATTTTTCAAAGTGTTGTCCCTAAGCCAGGGATTATAAAGTTTTAATATTTTATAATTTATGCCATGAGCAAATGCAAAGTCCGCAAGATCGTCCACGGGGCCATTGATCTGGACGAGCTTGTATGGTAATTCATTGTAAAGATCCTCTTGCTTTATATCGAAACCATATTTTTTCGGATGTGTCATAATTTCTTTTATCGCTACAATTCTTGCAATATACCTGGATGTTTCGTCGCCGAGAACAAGATTATAATAATTTGTTGCTTTCTGCTTCAAAATTTGTTTCTGAATATTATCAATGCCCATATTGTAAGAAGCAGCAGACATAGTCCAGTTGCCAAATATGCTGTCAGCATCATTTAAATATTTACATGCAGCTTCTGTCGACTTTTCCAGATTATATCTTTCATCTACTTCGCTGTCCACCTCCAACCCGTATTTTAAAGCAGCCTCCTCCATAAACTGCCAATAACCCGTAGCGCCGGCAGACGACACAACATTTGAAATTCCGCTTTCTGCAACCATAAGGTATTTAAAATCATCCGGTATCCCGTTTGCTTTTAAGATCGGCTCAACTACCGGAAACCATCTGTTCGCTCTCTTCATCTCAATAATAGTTGCTGAGTGAAAGTAAGTATTAACAACAAACTCTCTGTCCATTCTCTCATAAACCTCAAAGTTTTCAAGAGGAACGCCCTCGCCGCAGAAATCAAGCTTATCCGGTACTTTTGGAGAAATAATTTTATAACCCTGTGGAAAATCTGTTTCTTCGTCTGATGAATTATTTATCACGGCTCCTATCAATAAGAGAAGAAGAGCGCCAGATATAAAACCGTAAAAATAAAATGTTACTTTCTTTTTCATTCTTTTCTCCATATACAAAATTTTTGATGTTAGCTATTTAATAAAATTAATATTAAGATAAATTCATTAAATCTTTTTTAATAATGATTTTTCCTGATTCCGTCGCAATCAGAATATAAACAAGATGGACATAGAGTCAATAAGAAAATTTTGTCTTAGCAAGCCAGAAGTAACGGAGGATTTTCCTTTCGGTGAAAACACGCTGGTTTTTAAAGTATCCGGCAAGATGTTTCTTTTAGCTTCGCTGGATGAAATTCCCTTGAAAATAAATTTAAAATGTGATCCCGAAGAAGCTGTTGAGTTAAGAGAAAGATATGATTCAGTTCTTCCGGGTTATCACATGAACAAAACTCACTGGAACACAATAGTATTAGATGGATCTGTCCGTAGCAAAGAAATACTAAGCTGGATTACAGATTCATATTTACTTGTTGTAAACAGCCTCGGGAAAAATGAAAGGGAAAGAATACATAAGCTGCTAAAAAATTAATAATACTCCGATAATTGAAAAGGGGAAACATTCCTGCTATTTTTCATCTGCCAGTAAAATTTTATAAACAAAAATTTGAGGGCGTTATGAAAAAATTAATCTCTGCGGTTTTTATTGTTCTTTTCCTGAGTTTACCCACGTCAACTTTTTCACAATCAAAATTTGTAACCGGCAAGTATACAGCAAATACAAATAATTCCGGGTTTACTCTTGATAAGAACACGGGTCCAAGAACATATTCTATGGAAGTAAATTTTCTCAATCCATTCGAATCAAGACCCGAAGTTATAGTAACGGTTTCTATACTTGATGCCGACAAAGCAACAAATGTAAGATATAATGTTGAAGCAACAGCAATTTCAAGAGATGGCTTTACAATAAAAATCACAACCTGGGACGACTCCAAGATTTTCGGAATTGGTGGAAACTGGATAGCTTACGTGGAGAAATAATTGTTTTTACCTCTGTGAATTGGTATTTAAAACTATGTGAGGTTCGCTTTTAGAGCGAACCTCACTAAACTAAATTTACTTTGTATCCCCTGTCTTTACAAACTTAAGCGCGACGGAATTAATACAAAAACGCTCTCCTGTTGGTTGCGGACCATCATCGAACACATGCCCTAAGTGACTTCCGCATTTTGCACAAAGCACTTCTGTTCTTACCATTCCAAAACTCGTATCCTTCTTTAAGATTATCCTATCGCCTGCAAGCGGAATCCAGAAACTCGGCCAGCCGCAGCCAGCATCGTATTTTGAATCAGAACTAAAAAGTATATTCCCGCAGGCAGCACATTCGTAAACACCTTTCTCGTTAAACTTATCATACTTGCCGGTAAAAGCTCTTTCGGTTCCTTTTTCTCTTAATACATAATATTGTTCCGGTGTTAGTTCCTTCTTCCATTCCGCATCCGTCTTAACAACTTTAGTCTCCATCTTATCTCCTTTTGTATTTTTAGTTGAATCGGACATCACAACATCGGCTTTATTTTTTGTTCCTCCCGATGGAGGCATTATAAAAAAATATGACACAATTAAAAACAGCGGAACTACTATTAAAGAAATTTTTCTTGCTTTCATTTCATAAATCCTTTGAAATTTTACGTAAGTATTATCATAAAAACAAACCTGCTTTTCATCACGAAAAGTTCACAAAAGGATACATAGTGTTAAACATCTCTTTTACTTATAATTACAATTGAAATTTTAATTATTCAAGGGTTTTATTAATGTTGAAAAATTTATTAGCCAACGGTTTATTTGTTATCATAGTTTTTCTTTTTTTTCAGTCTCCGTTAAAAGCTCAATATACAGTTGATAATCATTATGTGGGTCCATCTATAGGACTTTCTTTTCTGGGCTCTACTTTTCAAATTGGAGGAAATTATGAGTACGCTTTAAATGTTGAAAATTTTGGTAAGATTGGTATCGGGGGTATTTTCAGATATTGGGGTTATAGTGATGCATATTATGATGGTAACTTAAGTTACACAAATATTTTTATCGGGGCACAAGGCAACTATCATTTTGAAATAAAAGGAAATGACCAACTTGATCCATATGCCGGGCTTAGTGCTTGCTTATGACGGTGGCTCAGTTAGTTACAGCGGCCCTGCAGGAAATTATGCAACTCCTTCACAAGGAGGATTGTGGCTTGGTTTCCAGGGAGGCATAAGATATTTCATTAATCCTAATCTTGCTTTAACGGCAAGAGTTGGTTTCGGAACTTTGAGTTATGGAGCATTAGAGGTTGGCGTAGATTTTAAATTATAACTGAAAATTCGGTTTGGTCTCCTTGCTTAGATTTTACAGTTATCTCACCATTGTGCCAATTTACAATAGACTTAACTATGGACAATCCCAACCCGATACCACCTGCGGTTTTTGAGGTTTGACTTCTGTAAAAACGCTCAAATATTTTTCCAAGGTTTTCTTCGGATATTCCTTCTCCCTTATTTATAACTGAAATCTTCACTGAATTATTATTTAGAATCTCAGTCTTAACACAAATCGGCTCGTTCTCTTCGCCATATTTAATTGCATTTTCAATGAGATTTACTATTGCCTGTTTCATCAGTGTCACATCAATTTCAATATCAATATCTTTTTCGCACTTTAAAATAATCTGAACATTTTTTTCTTTCCCTAAAGATTCCGATCTCTTTATAATTTCATCCAGGAAATCATAGAGACTAACCCTTGCTTTATTCAGCTTAACCTGCGTATTGTCAGCTCTTGAAATAAAAAATAGTTTGTCAACAATGTTTATTAGTCTCAATGTTTCTTCATAATTACTTTTTAAAACTTCTCTATATTGTTCGGGGTTTTTTACACTTTTTAAAGCGATTTCAATTTCGCCTCTCAAAATAGTTAACGGGGTTTTTAATTCATGAGAAGCTGATATCGAAAACTGATTCATATATTCAATAGATGTTCTCAATCTTCTTATCATTTCATTCATCTTTTGAGTAAGCCTGCCGTACTCGTCACCGGATTCTTCTCCAACAATTATTTCGTTTAAATTTTGTGTGGTTATGTCTTCCGTTTTTTTGATAATCTTATCGATCCTTGAAAGAGACTTGGCAGAAATGAGTGCTCCGCCTAAAAATGATATTGCAAAAAATATCGGCGCTATAATTATGTAAATTTTGGTTAAGCTTCTTAACGTCACCTCAATGAAGCCGGTAGAAAAGGCTACGGAAATGTCGTAAGGATCCTGGCGTAGGTGCGCTACTCTAATTCTGTATGGGGCAAGATTCCCATCAGTAATGTTCAATATTTCTTTTCCCGGCTTATTCCTTTTTTTGATTTCGAGTTCCTTCCTCCTAAGGTTTTCCGTCTTAAAAACTATTTTATCATTTAGTTTTACTTGTATAAATGTATTCCTCGGGTTCAACATTAATGCATCAAAAATAAGGTCATAAATAAAGTCTTCCTGTGTTTCATATAAAGAGTCGGGTTTGAATTCCAGAAGCTTCGTATCCTTCCCTTTTACAAATGTATAAATCATATCTGCCTGGTAGACAAGTGAATTATTTAGCTCGTTATTCATGCTGTTTGATACATAAAGGTATACCGCAATTCCCATGACCACTTCTAATATTAAAAAAATACCGGTGTACCAAAGTGTTATTTTAAATCTTGTTGTCTTAAGAAATGATATCGCTTTGTTAAGCATTGTTATTTGTTTTGGGTAGTATCGGTGAATTGTTCTTCTTTAACGGTATAACCAACACCCCTTATGGTATGAAGTATTTGCCTGTCAAATCCTTTATCTATTTTGTTTCGCAGTTTATTTATATGAACGTCTATTACATTTGAGTCGGTATCAAAATGGTAATCGTAAACGTGCTCGGTTAAGATTGTTCTTGAAATAACTTTGTTTTTGTTTCTTATAAGATATTCGAGTATTGAATATTCTTTGGGTGTCAAAGTTATTTCTACGTTGTTTCTTTTAACAATATGCGTCTGAGTATCCAGTAACAGATCCATAACTTTTAGCTGTAGTTGTTTCCCCTTCTCTTTCCTTCTAAGCAAAGCCCTGATGCGGGCAAGCAATTCTTCAAAGGCAAACGGTTTTGTAAGATAATCATCTGCACCGGAATCCAACCCTTCTATTTTATCATCAAGTGTTAATTTTGCTGTTAAAAGAAGAATGGGGGTTTGTATATTACTGTTACGAACATCTTTAACTAAAGAAACCCCGTCCCTGTATGGAAGCATAATATCAAAAATCATTAAGTCATAATCTTCAGACAAAGCTAATTTTAAGCCTGCTTTACCGTCAAAAGCAACATCTACATAATAGTATTCTTCTTCCAGTCCTTTTTTAATAAACGAGGCTACTTTTTTCTCGTCTTCTATTACTAATATCCTCATAATCAAATTTATAAAAAAAAAGGAGAGTTAAACAACCCTCCTTTTCTGCCGTCTCTTTGGAATGCTTCTAATTACTCTTTTCCTTTTGCATCGAATCTGTTTTCTTTTTTCCTTTCATCTTTTCAGATTTCATATGATGTTTATGAGTCATCTTACTCTTTGTTACTGTGCCGACTTTGCTAACGTTTTCTTTTTTAACGTCTGTTTTTGTCGGGGTTTTCTTTTCCATTTTTTCTGTTTTGGCTTTAGTTTCTGTCTTTTCCTGTGAATATGATGTCATACCTACAGCCCAAAATAGAATAAGAACCGCCAGCAATGATGAGAAAAAGTTTTTTTTCATTTGGTAGAACTCCTTGATTTAAGGTTGTTAATAATTTTTATGAACCGACTTAAACTTACCTGATAACCATTAAGGATTGCTTAATACTTTATTAATAAAAATTAATCTCCCCGTTTCTACATTATTTATCAAATTAAAAGGTTTTTTGTTTTTTCATTTAATTTTTGGGCGGTTTCAAAGTCTTTTTTTGCCCCTTGAAAATCTCCCAAATCCGCTTTTAATGTCCCTCTTGAAAAGTATGCTGAAATATCCTTTGGGTTTATTGAAATAACCTTGTTGTAATCTTCAACAGCCTCTTTAATATTTCCAATATCAGCTTCTAGAACTCCTCTTTTTTTATATTCCAAAATGTTTTGGGGATTTAACATAATTGCTTTATTGCAATCACTAAGTGCCTTGTGTTCTATCATCGTTACTTTCTGAAACTTAACTAAGGTTTTCCTATAGAAAGTAAAAAATGAAATTAATTGTAGGTTAAATAAAAATTAATTTTTATTAATCGGTTGTGAAGGGAAGTGAACAACCATATTGCGGAATTTAAAAAGACAACTTCATTCTCGGCTTACTTTTATTCTTTATTTCATCCTTCGGATGCGAACTTCAACATCCTTAACTCCGTTCATTAAATCAGTAAGCTTAGAAATATCGGTATCACCATAATGATAAGGATAAAGAACTTTTGGTTTAAAAGATTTTGCTGCGTCTGCAACCATTTCGGGAGTCATTGTATATGGCAAATTCATGGGCAGGAATGCAATATCAATTTCTTTCAAAGCTTCCATTTCGGGTGTATTTTCTGTATCGCCAGCAATGTAAACTCTTTTATCACCAAAAGTGATTATATATCCATTCCCAATTCCTTTTACATGATAGGCTTCCCCATCATCTCTTTTATGAACAATATTATATGCCGGCACCGCTTCTATCTTAATTCCATCTACTTCTTTAGTATCACCGTTATTCATAACTATACCGCCATTAAATTTTTCCGCACAGGTTTTTGTAAGAATTATATCTGTGTTTTCTTTTCTTATTTTTTCAATTGCTTCCAGATCAAAATGATCTCTGTGCTCATGAGTAATCAGAATTATATCTGCTTTGGGTAGTTTAGAATAATCTGCAAGTCTGCTGAATGGATCTACATGAATAACTTTATTATTGAATGTAAAGATTAAAGAGGCATGACCGATAAAAGTTATTTCAAGATTGCCTTCAGAAGTCGGAATTGTATCTTGTTCAAATTGATTCTGTGCATGAGCAGAAATCATAGAAATGGTAAAACAAATAATGAAAATAACCTTGAGCATAATGCCTCCTATGCATTTTGAATTATATATCATAATTAAGAATCGATCCCAACCACTTTTCGGTTTCCTCAAGACTCATTCCCTTTCTTCTATGATAATCGAGTACCTGATCTTTCCCGATTTTTCCAACATCAAAATATTTTGCCTCCGGATGTGCAAAGTATAATCCCGAAACCGATGCCGCCGGATACATTGCAAGATTTTCCGTCAGTTTTATATCCGTGTTTTTTTCAACATCAAGAAGTTCAAAAATAATCGGCTTCTCTGTATGATCGGGCTGAGAAGGATACCCTGGCGCCGGTCTTATTCCATGGTAAGATTCTTTTATCAAATCATTATTTGTAAATTCTTCTTCGGGAGAATAGGCCCAGTATTTTTTTCTTACAAGCTCATGCAAATGTTCTGCAAAAGCTTCGGCTAATCTATCGGCAAGAGCTTTAACCATTATAGAGTTATAATCATCATGTTCTTTTTCATATTTCTCCACAAGCTTCTCAATCCCGATTCCTGCCGTTACAGCAAAAGCACCTACATAATCAGGCTTACTAATTTCTTTGGGAGCTATAAAATCAGCAAGCGCTAAATTAGGAAGTCCGTCAGACTTTGGCGTTTGGGAACGCAAAGTATGTAAAACTTTCTTAACTCCTTTACGCGAATCGTCTGCATATATTTCAATGTCATCATATCCAACAGTGTTTGCGGGGAATACTCCTAAAACACCATTTGCCGAAAGTAATTTCTTAGAAATTATTTCATCAAGTAGTTGGTTTGCTTCCTCATAAAGTTTTTTGGCTTCTATCCCATACTTTTCACTTTTAAATATTGCTGGATATTTCCCCTTTAATTCCCAGGTAAGAAAAAACGGGGACCAGTCAATATAATTCCTTAAAATTTCAAGTGAATAATTTTTAAAAGCTGTAACACCCAATGTTTCCGGTTTAACTATTTTAATTTTATTCCAATCCGTTTTAAGACGATTCTCTCTCGCTTTTTCTATAGTAAGAAACTTTTTCTCTCCACTTCTTTTAAGATGATTTTCCCTGAGCTTTTTATACTCGGCTTTCACATCTTTGCCGAAATTTTCCATAACTCTTTTATCATCATTGAGAAGATTGCTTACAACAGGAACACTTCTCGATGCATCGAGAACATGAATAACATTACCACTATAACCGGGCGCTATTTTAACCGCAGTATGAATCTTTGAGGTTGTCGCTCCACCGATTAGCAAGGGTAATATAAACTCTCTTCTTTCCATCTCTTTTGCAACATGAACCATTTCATCAAGAGAGGGCGTAATCAATCCACTTAAACCAATCACATCTACTTTCTCATCAATTGCTGTTTGAAGAATTTTTTCTGCTGAGACCATCACTCCCAAATCAATAACATTATAATTATTACAGCCAAGAACTACTCCGACAATATTTTTCCCGATATCGTGAACATCTCCTTTTACTGTGGCAAGAAGAATTTTACCAATTTCTTTTTTCACTTCAGATAGTTCTTTCTCTTTTTCTATATATGGAATAAGGTACGCCACTGCTTTTTTCATAACCCGCGCACTTTTAACAACCTGAGGCAAAAACATTTTACCGGAACCAAAAAGATCTCCGACGACATTCATTCCGTCCATTAAAGGTCCTTCAATAACCTCAATTGGTTTCGCATAAGCTTTCCGGGCTTCTTCCGTATCCTGTTCAATATGCTCAACTATTCCTTTTATCAAAGCATGCTTCAATCTTTCCTGTACTGAATTGTTTCTCCATTCATCTACTTTAACTTCCTGCTTATCTTTTTTCTTAATACTTTCGGCAAATTCCACTAGTCTTTCAGTTGCATCCTTTCTCCGGTTAAGAAGAACGTCTTCTACTAGTTCTAAAAGATCTTTTGGAATCTCCTCATAAACCTCAAGCTGTCCTGCATTTACAATTCCCATATCCAAGCCGGCTTTTATAGCATGAAAGAGAAAAGCCGAGTGCATTGCTTCACGCACAGTATTGTTTCCCCTAAAAGAAAAAGATACGTTGCTTATGCCGCCACTTACTTTTGCATAAGGAAGATTCTGTTTTATCCAGCGCGTGGTCTCAATAAAATCGACAGCGTAATTGTTGTGTTCTTCGATTCCCGTGGCAACTGTCAAAACATTGGGATCAAAAATTATATCCTCCGGCGGAAACCCTATTTCCTCCGTAAGAATTTTGTGAGCTCTTTTAATAATTTCGATTTTTCTTTCAAAAGAATCCGCCTGTCCTTTCTCATCGAACGCCATAATTATAACAGCGGCACCGTACTGTAAGACTTTTCCCGCCCGTTCTTTAAAAACTTCTTCTCCTTCTTTAAGGCTTATCGAGTTGACTATTCCCTTTCCCTGTAAGCATTTCAGCCCCGCTTCTATTACAGACCACTTTGAAGAATCAATCATAATAGGAAGCTTAGCAATATCGGGTTCGACAGAAAGAAGATTTAAAAATTTAGTCATCGCTTCTTCAGAATTAAGCAAGCCTTCGTCCATATTTACATCAAGTGCCTGTGCCCCTCCCTCAACCTGACTGCGTGCAACAACAAGCGCTCCCTCATAATCTCCGGCTAAGATTAGATTTGCAAATTTTTTAGAACCGGTTACGTTTGTCCTTTCTCCAATATTTACAAAGTTGGTTTCGGGACGAATTATACGCGGTTCAAGACCACTAAGTCTCAGATATTTTTCTGGTTTGGGGACTACTCTTGGTTTAAATTTTCCCGCTGCTTTTGTAATCAATTTTATATGATCTGGAGTCGTTCCGCAGCATCCGCCAATAATATTTGCAAAGCCATTTGATATAAAATCTTCGAGCATGCCCGATGTTGTCCCGGGAGTTTCGTCATATTCTCCCATTTCATTTGGAAGACCTGCGTTCGGGTAAACACTAACAAAGAAAGGTGCTTTTTCAGCAAGTTCCTGTATAAATGGTCTCATTTGTTTTGCACCTAAAGAACAATTTAATCCGACTGCAAGGAGATTTTTTGTATGTGATACAGAAATTAAAAATGCTTCAGTTGTTTGACCCGATAATGTTCTTCCACTTAAATCTACAATTGTGCCGGATATGATAATGGGAATGTCCTTTTTCGCTTCGCGACAATATTCTTCAACTGCATAAATAGCTGCTTTTGCATTAAGCGTATCAAATATTGTTTCAATTAATAAAATATCAACGCCACCATCTACCAGGCTTTTTACCTCCTCGAAATATACTTTAGCTAACTCATCAAAAGTAACGGCGCGGTACCCGGGATCGCTTACCTTTGGAGAAAGAGAAAGTGTTTTGTTTGTTGGCCCAAGCGCCCCGGCTACAAAACGCTGTTTAGTTCCAGGATTTTCTTTAATGAATTCATCAATAGCCTCTCTTGCAACTTTTGCCGACTGGTAGTTCAACTCATACGCAAGATGTTCAAGTTTATAATCTGCTTGTGATATAGCATTTGCATTAAATGTATTTGTCTCGATTATGTCTGACCCGGCAGCAAGGTATGCTTTGTGAATCCCTTTAATAATATCCGGCTTAGTTATAGTTAGGAGATCGTTGTCTCCCCTAAGGTCATGTGGATGATCTTTAAACCTTTGGCCTCTGAACTCTTCTTCAGACAATTTATGGCGCTGGATCATTGTTCCCATTGCGCCGTCAAGAACAAGAATACGTTCTTTTAGTAATTTGGTTAATATTTCGAATGTTTTGTTCATAAGTAAATTTTAATAGAAAAAATTATGCCCGGTTTAATACTGGGAACTACTGTTTTTTTGTAAAGAGACACAAATATAATTAAATTGGTTTCTATTAAAAATTACAAACAATTACAATGATAGTTGTTACAGGCGGTGCGGGTTTTATCGGCAGTTCTATTGTGTGGAAGCTTAACACATTAAATCGAGAAGATATTCTTATCGTCGATGCCCTTGGCACCGATGAAAAATGGAAAAATCTTGTCGGACTCAACTTTCTCGACTTTATTCATAAAGATGATTTTCTACGTTATCTTGATTCTTCAAAGGTGAAGATCGAAGCAATAATTCACATGGGGGCAAATTCATCTACTACTGAAAAGGATGCTGATTCACTTCTACGCAATAATTTTGAATACACGAAAAAATTAGCCGAGTATTGTTTAAAAAATAATACAAGATTTATCTACGCATCTTCCGGCGCAACTTATGGAGACGGCTCGCTTGGGTTTGACGACGACGAATCCGGTTTGCATAAATTAAGACCCTTAAATATGTACGGATATTCAAAACAAATGTTCGATCTCTGGGCTTTGAAAAAGGGTGTATTGGATCAAATTGTTGGCTTAAAATATTTTAACGTTTATGGTCCTAACGAATATCATAAAGGAGATATGCGCTCTGTTGTTCACAAAGCATTTGAACAGATTGCTCAAACGGGCAAAGTAAAATTGTTTAAATCAGCAAATCCTAAATACAAAGATGGTGAGCAGTTGCGCGATTTTATCTACATCAAAGACGCTGTTGATATGACACTTTTTTTTCTCGATAACAAAAATAAAAACGGTTTATATAATCTTGGTACCGGGAAAGCAAGAACATGGAATGATCTTGTATCTGCACTATTTAAGGCGCTCAACAAACCTTTGAATATAGAATATATAGACTTGCCCGCGCATCTTTTAGATAAGTATCAGTACTTTACTGAGGCTAAGATTGATAAGCTTAAGCAAGCCGGCTATTCCAGTCCAATATCTTCTCTTGAAGATGGAATAACCGATTATGTAAAAAATTATTTGCTTAAAGATAAATTTCTTGGCTGGCAGGCTCAGTTATAAGGAACATCATCCTCGTCATCTAAAAGATCTTCGTCTTCATCAAAATCAAAATCTTCTTCGTATAACTCGTCTTCGTCAGAAGGTTCGTCTTCAAAAGTATCGTCCTTTTCTTCGTCATCTAAATCATCGACGTCTTCTTCGTCTTCAAAATCGTCATCGTCATCATCGTCTTTTTTCTTTCTGCCCATGTTCAGTTCAGCTTTGTCTTCATAAAAAAGACGCACAGTTTCTTCCGGCAAACTTATTTCGTGTTTAACAAACATATCTTCTTTTTCGCCAAGCGATTCGGATTCGTTTTTCATCCTTGTCATTATGTTGATTTTCCTCCGCTATAAATTCTTAATTAATTGTTCGATTCAAATATTTCTAAAATTATTTAAAGAGACAAATGAAATTTTTCTGTTTATATTTGAAAAGTATTTATCAAAATTTGAACCAACAAAACATAAATCGCTGCGATAAAAGTGTCAATACCTTTTTAAAGAAAATTTTTTATAGAAAACCCTATGAAATTAGCAACTCTTTGTTATGTAATAGATAAAAAAAACAAAAAAACATTGATGATTCACCGGGTGAAGAAGAAAAATGATTACCACAAAGGGAAATGGAATGGTTTGGGCGGAAAGTTTAACGATGGAGAAAGTCCGGAAGATTGTATAATCCGGGAAGTTAAAGAAGAATCCGGCTTAACTATAAAAGAACCAAAGCTACATGGTTTTATAACTTTCCCTAATTTCGATGGTATTCACGATTGGTATGTATTTATTTTTACCGCAACAAAATATACCGGTAAAATAATTGACTCGAATGAGGGAGATCTTGAGTGGATATCAAACGATAAGCTTTCTTCTTTAAATCTATGGGATGGAGACAAAATTTTTATCGGCTGGCTTTTCCAGAAAAAATTCTTTAGTGCAAAATTTGTCTATGAAAATGGAAAGTTTAAGAATTATACCGTTTCCTTTTATTAATAAACCCTTCCCGCTTACTTTCTTGTTTTCCGTGAAAGGAAATCCTTAATTACCTTATTGGCCGCATCGGGATTTTCAGGCGGACTAAGATGTCCGGCTTTAGGTATAATTTGAAATTGTGAATCTGAAATTGCATTTGCCATTTCTCTCATAACCTGTGAAGGAGAAAGTTTGTCCTTTTCTCCACAAATAACCAGAACGGGAATTTTAATCTTTGGAAGATATTCTGTTGTGCCTGTTCTTCCCGCCATTGCAAGAAGACATCCTTTTACGCCGATAGGCGATGACTTTAAACTTCCTTTTAAAGTTTCTTTGTAAAAAGATTTGGACAGAGATTCTTCGGCAAAACAATTTGGAACAAAGTCATTAACAAATTTTTCTACTCCTATTTCATTAATTTTTTTTATTCCTTCTGCGCGTTTTAGCTTTACGTCATTATTATCTGCTGCAGACTTAGTATCACATAGTATTAGCGCTCCGAGCTCTTTTTCAAACTTTTCCACAGCTCTTAAAGCAATATATCCGCCCATCGAGAGCCCGCAAATAACAGGCTTAACAAGCTTCAGCTTTTCCATTATTTCCAGCAGATCATCAACAAACATTTCCATAGTAAATTGTCCTTCGCCAACCGGAGATTCTCCTAATCCCCTTATATCATAAGTAATACAGTAGTATTCCTTGCTTAATTCTTCTGTTTGGTTATTCCACATATTATGATCGAAGGGAAAGCCGTGTATAAAAACTATCGGGATGTTTTTCGAATCCCCATTTACAAAAGTTGCAAGATTATTTTTTATTTTAGTCATCTGTTTTTTAGTTAACTATTTATAAATAGAAAATAAGGAGTTTGTTTTGAAAAGACTAATAACATTTCTTTTTTGTATAAACCTATTTCTTATATCCAACACATTTGCACAGCAGGATACAGTTATACTTTACAAATGGATTCCAAAAGCAGTTGCCGGACTAAATATTAGCCAGCTTTCACTTAGCAATTGGTCACAAGGTGGAGATAACTCATTAACATGGTCTTTAGTAGGAACTGGAGGAATAAAATATGCAACCGAAGCATGGGGATTTACAAATGACCTTAAGATTGCTTATGGTAGGACGAAACTTGGTTCTGAAGATTTTAAAACCAATGACAACGAACTCTATCTTGAAAGTGTTTTATCAAGAAACGTAGGCTGGGATATAAGTCCATATTTTAGTAACACATTAAGAACTGCATTAACGGCAGGATATAATTACGATGTGAGTCCGAAAATTGAAATTGCAAACTTTTTCGATCCCGGTTATTTAACACAAAGCTTGGGTTTTATATATAATAAGGTTCCCGGCTTTGAAACCAGGCTCGGTTTTGCTGTGCAGGAAATAATCACAAATAAATTTACACAATACAGTGACGATGCATCCACTCCGGAAATTGAAAAAGTAAAAATAGAAACCGGTTTTGAGTCTGTTTCAACGGCGGAATATACTGTGATGGAAAATGTTTTTTTAAAAACTAAACTACGATTGTTTACTCAATTTAAGAGTCTTGATGTGTGGGATGTTCGCTGGGATAACACAATTGCAGCAAAAGTGAATGATTATCTTAATGTGAATTTTACTTTTCTTTTGGTGTATGAGGAAGCACAAATTCAAAGAACACAAATTAAAGAAGGTCTGCAGTTAGGTCTGGTTTATTCGATTCTGTAAATGATTTTTCTTTAGATAGGAATTATCAATAATAATATCCTATTGAAAAATAGAAATCTATATCTCCCCAGCTAATTGGGCTGCCGGGCAAATTCTTTTTATAAAGGAAACTCCTGCCGACCGAAAAGTCGGCAGGTCCTATGGGTGTATCAAACGAAAGAGTTGTTCCGATTCCCTGCCTTAAATCTTTAAGTCTTATTTGTTCCTGAAAATCCCAAATTGATCCTAAATCGTACCTGAAACTAAAATAAGTATCAAAAAATATTTTGAGCGGCAGGAGAATTGAATATTGAAAAGAACCTAAAAATATTTGTCTTCCCCTGTATTCGTTCTCTCTCATTCCAAAAAAGGAATTTTGTCCCCCAAGAGAATATTGCTCAGCCAGCGGCAGTGTTTTATCTCCAAATCCCATCATTATTCTTGGAGAAAATGTATGCACTCCATTAATAGTAAAATAACTTTTATAATCAAATCCTATGTTAGAGAAACCAACGTCTCCACCCAAAAAAGATGTTGCGGTTTCATATGACCCATTGAAGTAAACGCCGTTCCTCGGGTACGGATATCTGTCCTGCGAATCTATGGTTGTGCTAATCTTGAGGCTTACTACTTTATCTCTGGAATGGCTTTGGGGCGTACCGTCTATATTTTTTATCTCATCAAATTGGTATTTTCCTTTAAATATAAGATTGCCAAATTTTTCTAATTGTGTTCCTACCGATACCGAGGCTCCATAATAAGTTTGCCTGTATTCTCCATTTATCTCTCTCGAAAAATTTCTGTCCGATGTTGTCGGTGCGTCTTTATAACTATAAATATTTTGATACTGGTAGTATGCATTTATCTTATATGTGAGATATGTATTAAATATTCTGTTTGATTTATGCTCCAATATATAGGCTCTGTTTCTTGTTCCTCCGAATAAAATAAGACCCAGCTCGGTTGCGGTTCCAAAAAGATTTTCGTCTCTGATATCAAGATTTAGTTGTGCTTTGTTTTCATTATCTACTCTAAATCCTACTCTTAATAATCCTGATGTCTTTTCCGTAACCTTCAATATAATATTATTCATATCGCCATCGTTTTTTACCAGAAGTATTATGTCATCGAAAAGGTTCGTGCTTCTCAGGTTGGTTAATCCTTCAGAAACTTCCGAATAACGGAAATAGTCTCCGGCTTTTATCGGGAATTCCCTTGTAATAATGTTGGGGCTGGTTCTTGTATTTCCTTCTACAGAGATAGATGAAACAATTCCTTCGTCAAATGAAAGAGACAATCTGCCCGTATATTCATTAAATTTTTTATCTCTTAATGATGCGAGCGAGTAACCTGCTTTCCTGTATTGATCAAGTATGTCCACTATAAGTGAGTAAAGAGTTTGTCCATTGTAAGGTTTACCAATGACTTTTTTAGTTATACTATCTATTGCTGCAAAGTTAATGGTTGTAACTCCGGAACAATCTATTTTTTTTATTATAGGATAATTCTCCGAAACAAAGGATATGTTTGTATCGTTTTGTCGTTCCGTAACAACAGCCTTGAGATTCTCAAATTTATCTGTGTTGTATAAGGAATAGATATCTTTTTTTATTTCGTTCTCGGAAACAGAATCTTCCGAGGAATATTTGTTTAGCAAAGAATCTTCCCAGGGAAAAGTACTTTCAACATCATCTGGCTTTCTAAAATATCTTGTGTGCCTAAATAAAGATTGTTCGGCAACACTATCGATTTTACTTTTTATAGCTGCCGTTTGTTGTAAGGTGCTTTTATATCCTTCTGATATTAACGAATCAATATTTGTAAAATCTGTTGCCGATCTGTTAGAATCTGCTGGTGAGATAACAAAATCAGCGTAGGACAATTGGTTTTCATTCATGTGCTTCATTGGTATACTTATAATCTGGTCAGCAATAATCCAGGGCAGATCAAGATCTTCTTTGGGATGAAGCTCGCTTGAGGTATTAACTCCAATTACAATATCAGCCCCTTGTTCAAAAGCAATCTTAACAGGGATATTCGCTGCAAGCCCGCCGTCAACCAAAACTAAAGAATCTATTTTAACGGGTGGAAGGAAAAATGAAACGCTCGAACTCGCTCTCATAGCCTGGCTTAGAGAACCTTTATCAAGAACTACAGCATTGCCGGTAATAAGATTAGTACACACGGCTCTGAATTTAATTTTAAAATCATCGAAGTTTTCTTCTACATGAACCGGAGCCTGCAATGTAAGCAAATTTAAATAGTTTGAAAGCCTGTGCCCGGTGTTTATGGAAGTCGGAATTACTGGCGAAAGTCCTTCAAGTCTTAATGTTAATATTGCTTTGTCTTCGGTAACTTTTTGATCAACAAACAATTCTCTCCTGTTTGTTTCGCCTTCGGGTAACAGAAGCTCGTCCCAATCTGTATTTCTTGCTATAGAATCAAGTTGTTCAACTGAATATCCCGCGGCATAAAGTCCGCCTATAATGCTTCCCATACTTGTTCCCACTATCATATCAACATGAATTCCAGCCTCTTCGAGAGCTTTTAGAACACCTACCTGAGCAAGACCACGTGCGCCACCCCCACTTAATGCCAAGGCTACAACTGGTTTGTTTCTGGGAACTTCTTCTACCAGCCCAAAGGGAAGTTTTTCTTTTTTATACTCTATGTGAATTGTGTATGGTGTCTGACTTTTTATAGTTGTAGTAAACGTAAAAAGAATAGCTACTACAATTATTTTGGATCTAAAAGACATTTACTAAAGAGGAGATTTTTTGAAGATTAAAATAGCATATTTCTGCGGCTTTATAAATGCTTTATGCGAGAACGTTTCTATCTTCTTTTTTTCTGCTGCTGCTTTGCGTTTTGTTCTGCTGCTTCTAAAAGCTTAGACATAAATCCTTTTTGTTTCTTAGGATTCTTTACCGGCTCTAAAACCATGCCCGTCATGCTTATGATTTATATAATATTGCTGTGCAATTGAAAGGACATTAAACATGAAGTAATAAAGGTTCAATCCCGATGGAAAGCTCATAAAAAGAATCGTTAACATTACTGGCATAACATAAACCAGCGCCTGTTGCTTTGGGTCCTTCATACTCATCTTTTGCTGAAAAAAAGTAGTAACACCCATCAACAAAGCTAACCCGGACAATTGATCTATTCCGAAAATCGGTAATTTAAAAGACATATGATAAATAATGTCGGGACGGGATAAGTCTGTAATCCAAAATATAAATGGTTTTTGCCGCAGCTCTATGGCAACGCGGAACAATCCCCACAAAGCAATAAAAATCGGCATCTGTAAAAGTAACGGCAAGCAACCACCAGCTGGATTTACACCATATGTTGAATAAAGTTTCATTGTTTCTTTATTCATTTTTTGTGCATCGTCTTTATACTTTTCCTTTATCTCGGTTATTTTGGGCTGAAGCAGCTGCATTTTTTTCATTGATTGCATGCTCTGCTTTGTAAGTGGATAAAGAACCACCTTTATGATGATCGAAAAGATTATTATAACAAAGCCATAGTTTGGAATGAAACTGTGAAGAAAAGAAAAAAGAGGCAGGAGAACATATTCGGCTATCGGTCTTACGATAAATGTTATTCCAAAGAGACTACCGAAGTTTACGATTGCTTCGAAATTATTTCCATATTCTTTTAGGATATCATAATCAACCGGGCCTATATAAATATTAAATGTATTTGATTCGAAATCTGTGTTTTTAAAAGGAATGATTATTCGCCCACTGTAAATTTCTTTAACTCCATCTATACCGATTTCTTCTCTTGTGCCTCTTATATATGCCCCATCAACACCGCTTGGGTTTTTAGGTGCTATTATCGCTGTAAAATATTTGTTTCTCACACTCAACCAGTCTACTCTCCCGTTGAATTCTTTCTCAACAGGTTCTTTCAATTTGGTTGCATCAACGATAACCTGTTCGTCCCCATAATAAACGCTCGCATCAGAAGAATTCGCTTCATCAACAGAATTTTTTTCAATCGATCGAATGCCGCTGCTCCAGACAACATCATAATCGTTGTTACCAATTACGTTGTTCATGCCTATAAGCTGAATATTGGAAACAAAGTTGTACTTGTCTCCGTAAAACGTATATATCTTTTTTATCTGTCCTTTGTTTCCTGCTGTGGTTGTAAATTCCAGGGTTAGGCTGTCGGTCCCCGAAAGAGTATACCTGGCTTTTTTTGCATCGCTTTCAAAATGAAGTTCCCCCGTATTAATAGCTTTTCCATCTGAAGTAACAAAGGCTATATCATACGCGTCTGACAATTCATAATTTATTAATTGAACCATCGTGTTGTAATTCACCGAATCTGATTTTGCTGAATACCAGTTCTTAAACTTTTTAAGATAACATTTCCTGATGTTTGCCCCTTTTGTCGAAAGTTCAAGCGTTACAAGATCATTGTCTATTGTTATTATTCTTTCTTTCTCATTCGACTTCTGAAAATATTTGCCCAGAGTTGATGTGGTATCTTCGGTTACTATTTTGGGAAGTTCTTTTTCCTGCTTCCTGGGTGTAATTTTGGGAACGGTATCTACTTTTGTAACAAGTGTTGTGTCTGTTTGGTTTACCGGAGGATTAACCGGTGGCTTTGGCGAATTGAAATATAACCAGATGATTAATATTGCGCCTATAAAAACGAATGCTATAACTGTTTGCTTATCCATTAATTTTCCATTTAACGAACTGGGTCATATCCGCCTTTGCTCAGGGGATTACATCTCAAAACTCTCCAGACAGTCATTATGCCGCCTTTTATAGCTCCATGTTTTGTTATGGCCTCAATGCCATATTCCGAACAGGATGGATAAAATCTGCACGACGGAGGGAGAATGGGCGAAATTATCTTTTGGTATCCCTTTATTAGTATTATTAAAAATGTTTTCACTTAAATCCTGCTCTCTATCCGCTGCATAAGATCTACAACTTCCGGCATTATATCGCTCAGTCTTATCTTTTCCATGGTTTGTTCGGTCATTGAAAATGTTGAAAATACTATCTTTAGCAGAATGCTTTTTTCTTTACAAAAATTTGTAAGTTTTTCTTTGTTCTGTCTGTAGGAAATTCTTATTAATCTTTTAACCCGGTTTCGCCAGACTGCCTTCCCATGTTTTTTTGAAACGGCGGCGGCAATCTTTACTCCACACTCATCGGCTTTCGTATTTACTATATATGTTGCTTTAATTTTATGATCTTTTGAGATGAGAACTTTGCCGGTGGTAAATATCTCATTAAAACTTTTCTTGCTCTTTATTCTTTCCTTAGGAGAAAGACCATATTGTTTCAAAGATATTATTTCTCATCACTAACTGTTAAACTTTTTCTTCCTTTGGCTCTTCGGCTTGCCAAAACTTTTCTTCCGTTCTTGGTTTTCATTCTTTCTCTGAAACCATGCTTGTTTTTTCTTTTCCTGTTACTGGGTTGATATGTTCTTTTCATGCCTTACCTTAATAATTAACTTTAGCTGTATTTTTTAATTACTAAAAATACTAAATATTATCTTTTTTACCCAAGATTTAAGAGCATAAAAATTTTTCTACTAAATAAGAGAATTAATTTGCACGGATTAACATTACTTTATATTTTTTGGAAAGAGAGAGGAGTAAAAAAGCTGTGAATGGTTTGTGGATAATTTTTATTTGTGAAAACGTTCCACAATATTTTACACATTACCTCCCTAACGCCAAGACTTATTTTATGTGTGCATATCTCAATTTGTTCTAGGTAACGCCTTGTTATGCGGGCGGTTATCTATCGTCATGTGATGTTAATAAGTTGTGGATATTGGTTTTGGTTTGTTAATAATTCGTTTATTAGAAACTAACTTTGATAGTTTTATTGAGCTATTTTACTGTGGATAATGTAATATGTTGAATACTGTTTCCTACGGACAACCAACTATGCCTGATCCTACTTCTATATGGAAAGAATGTTTAAAGCATATTAAAGATAATGTAACATTAATGACATATAACACCTGGTTTATACCCATAAAGCCATTAGAGCTTAATGATTCTACTCTGAAGGTGCAGCTTCCCAGTCAGTTTTTTTGGGAATGGATTGATGAGCACTTTAATACTTTAATTACAAAAACTATTAGACAGGTTTTGGGAGCTGAAGCAAAACTTGCATACATTATTAAAGAAGATGGCGAAGCCTCTCCTGTGATTGTTTCTAATAATCACAGAGTTCCGCAAATTAAAACGATAAATAAACTGAAACCCAAGGAGTTTGAATCTCATCTGAACCCAAGATATACTTTTGAAAATTTTATAAAGGGAGAAGGAAATCAACTTGCACGTGCAGCTGCTTTAGCAATAAGCGATAATCCTGGTGGCACATCGTTTAATCCGTTGTTTGTTTATGGTGGTGTTGGTTTAGGAAAAACTCATTTAATCCAGGCTGTAGGAAATAAAATTCTCGAACTATATCCTGAAAAAAGAGCAATTTATCTTTCGTCAGATACTTTTACTGTTGACTTTGTTGAGTCGATTCAGTCTAATAAAGTAAATGAATTCTCCGGTTTTTACAGAAGCATGGATGTTCTCATAATAGATGACATTCAATTTCTTATAGGCAAAGAAAAAACTCAGGATTTATTTTTTCATATTTTTAATACGCTTCACCAATCTAGAAAACAAATAATTTTATCCAGCGATAAGCCTCCTAAAGAATTAAAAAGTCTGGACGAAAGATTAATATCAAGATTTCAATGGGGATTGACAGCGGATATTCAACCACCGGAACTTGAAACGAGACTTGCTATCCTTAAAAGAAAAGCCAACGATTACGGAATGTCAATCTCTACTGAAATTCTGGAGTATATTGCCAGCAACATTACCTCTAACATAAGAGAACTTGAGGGTTGTTTAATAAAGCTGCTTGCAAGTGCATCTTTGAATTCTGTCAGCATTGATCTTGATTTAACAAGGAGAGTTGTTAAAGAAATTGCAACCGACCGCAAAATTAATATTACTATAGAAACAATCACTAAAATCGTTTGCTCTTATTTAAATATTACAGAGGATAAGCTACGGGATAAATCCAGGAAAAAGGAAATTGTTTTCGCCCGCCAGATTGCAATGTATCTTTCAAAAGAATTAACTAAGTCCTCTTTAAAATCTATTGGATTACAATTTGGGGGAAGAGATCACTCCACGGTTATACATGCTCACAACACAATAGACGGTACTATGTCAAAAGATCCATCCATACAAAACTTAGTTAAAACACTAAGGACACAAATAGAGTTGTTGGCTTCCTAATTTTTAAAAATAAATTTTTCGTAAAAATTATTTTTGTTTTGTTAATAAGATTGTCTTTAAATGTTAATAAACAGGTATTAAAAATATTTTGTTCATAAATTTTTGTTTTGTTCTAATTTAATAACATCCATTTGTGTGTAAGAAGGAGATTAATATACAGTGTATTCAGTACTTTTAAAGTATATAAACATGTTAACAGAATTATAATAATTATATTAATTTTACTTATATATAATATTATAATAATCATTGTATATGTTATCTGGAAAACACAACTGCAAAATGCAAACCGCAGTTGTTTTAAATGGGAATATTCATTGAGATTAGAACCTTTTTTTCGTATTTTTATATGTTTCTAAAGGAGTTACTTCAATGGAGTTTAAAATAAATAGTAAGACGCTGGAAAAGCTTTTATCGAAAGTTATTCCTGCTGTTCCCTCCCGTACACCAATGCCAATTTTAGAAAACTTTTTGTTCGATATTAAAGACGGCATGCTTACTGTATCTTCTACTGATTTGGAAATTGCTTTAAAGTCTTCCATAAATGTAGCTGCAGATGAAAACATAAAAATGGTAGTTCCTGCCAGGTTGCTTTATGACATAATAAAATCTTTGGTAGACACACAAATACAGTTTAAAACAGAAGGAAATTACAAACTTGTACTTACTACTGAGAGCGGTGTTTACAATCTAAGTTATACTTCCCCCGAAGATTTTCCCGACATACCGGCAGTTAATAAAGAAAAAGAAATAACATTAGGCGGAAACGATCTTAAAAAATTTATAGATCAAACTTCTTTTGCAATGAGCAAAGAAGATATGCGTCCGGCAATGACAGGAACTCTTTTTGATTTTTCCGATGAGGGATTGCGCTTTGTTACTACTGACGGACATCGTTTAGTTAAATACTTAAACAGAAATATAAAGTTTAGTAAAGAGGAACAATATATTGTTCCGGAAAGAGCCATCTCTGTTCTTTCAAAATTATTGGGAGAAACGGATGTTAAAATATATTTGAGCAAAACACACATCTCATTTAATTTTGGGGACCTTGAATTTATATCCAGGCTAATAGGTGAAAAATACCCGGCATACAGCAGTGTTATTCCTTTAGAAAACGATAAAATATTAAAAGTTAAAACAAACGACCTCCTATCTACAATAAAAAGGATGATGATATTTTCTACTGCAAGTTCTAAGCAGGTAAAGTTTTCGATAAAAGAAAACGAGCTTGAAATATCTGCAGAAGACATAGACCATGGTTCAAATGCTAAAGAAAGTGTTCACTGTGAATACAGCGGGGACCCTTTAGACATTGGTTTTAATACAGTTTACGTTAACGATATTCTTTCTCATGTAAATGATGACGAGACTATATTTAAGTTGCATTCTCCAACCAAGGCATGTATAATTGAGCCAGGGGAAACCGCAGAGAACGAGGAGTTGATGTTATTATTGATGCCTGTTCGGCTAAATAATTAATATGATATTGAGCAACATTCAATTAAAAAATTTTAGAATTCACAGGAACATAAATCTAAAATTTTCAAACGGGTTAAACTATATAATAGGCGGTAACGGACAGGGGAAGACCTCTGTTATTGAAGCGATAGTTTATCTCTGTACTACTAAGGGTCATACTGCAAAAACCGACGGAGAAGCAGTTACATTTAACGAAAAAAGATTTGAAATATCCGGGAATTTCCGTGGAGAAACGGAAAACAAAGCCAGCGTATTATACTCAATAAACGATAACAAGAAAAACTATTTGAAGGATGAAAAGAAAATTACAAGAGCGGCAGACATAATAGGAAAATTCCCCGTTGTTTTATTATCTCCCGAAGATCATGCTATTACACAAGGCCCTCCTGGAGAAAGAAGAAAATTTGTAGACTCTGTAATTTCGCAGGCAAGTGCAACATATTTAAGAAATCTTTTGGACTACAACAAAACGCTACGCCAGCGTTCCTCACTACTTGGGCAGATTAAAGAATATAGGGATAGAAAAGCTATAAATGAACTGGATGCCTGGTCATCTATTCTTGTTAGAACAGGTTCATATATAATAAGGCAGCGCAAAAAATTTGTAGTAAACTTTAACGAACACGTTAAACAATCTTATAATGTTATAATGAAAAACAACGAGATACCAGAAATCATATACGCTTATTTAGAAAGCTACTCTGGAGATAACATCGAAGAAGAGTTTGAAAGACAATTAATAAAAAGAAAAGAAGAAGAGATAGCACGAGGAACAAACTTAGTCGGACCGCAACGCGACGATTTTATATTTAGTATCGACAGCAACAGCCTTAAAACGTATGGTTCACAAGGACAGCACAAAACATTTCAGGTAGCATTAAGATTTGCGGAATTTTTTTATCTCAACGAAATAATAGGAACAGAGCCAATTTTTTTGCTTGATGATGTTTTCGGAGAGCTTGATGCATACAGAGCCCAAAAAATCAGCGAGTATCTTACAGAAGTTGGGCAGGCATTTATTACAGTTACTGACCTTTCAGATTTTTCTTTTCTTAGAAGGAATGAAACAGACAGGGTTATTAAACTTAAAGCAGGCGAAGTAACGTATGCATAATATCGCAAGCATAAAAGAAGTCTTTGAAACCGATCCTAATCTGGCGAATGTTAGAAAAATAGTTAAACAGTCGGAGGTGATAGAAAAGTTTTATGAAATATTTCCCGACTTAGAAAAAAATGTATTCCCCCAAAAAGTAGAAAAGAAAATCCTGCTGCTAAAAGTTGAAAACCCGGTATTGAGAAGCGAGCTCAAGTTTAACGAAGAATTATTCTTGAAGAAGATCAACAAATTTTTTCATGAGGAGAGGGTTACTTCAGTAAGATTTATTTAATAAGAAGGAAAAAATCCGAGACAAAATATGGCAAAAGCAATAGCAAAAAACGAGTATAGCGCAAAAAACATAAATGTACTTAAGGGTCTTGAAGCAGTAAGAAAAAGACCGGCAATGTATATAGGAGACGTAAGTGCAAGAGGACTTCATCACTTGGTAAATGAAGTTGTGGATAACAGCATTGATGAAGCAATGGTTGGATATGCAGACAGCATAAAGATAACAATTCACAAAGACGAGAGCGTTACGGTTGAGGACAATGGACGTGGAATTCCCGTTGACATGCATCCCGAAGAAAAAAGATCGGCTCTCGAAGTGGTTATGACAGTTCTTCATGCCGGGGGTAAGTTTGATAAAAACACTTACAAAGTATCCGGCGGATTACATGGGGTTGGCGTATCGGTTGTAAATGCTTTATCGGAGTGGCTGCAGGTCGAAGTTAGAAGAGACGGCGGTGTTTATTTTCAGGAATATAAAAGAGGCGTTCCTGTAAAGCCGGTAAAAGAGATTGGTAAATGTAAAAAGAACGAAAGGGGAACGAAAACCAGTTTCTTTCCTGACAGAGAGATATTTAAGGCGACAGCATTTAAATTTGATACTATTGCTGAAAGAATGAGAGAACTGGCATATCTTAATAAGAATATTACAATAAGTATTAAAGACGAAAGAAATGGTGGCGAAGAGGTGTCATATCACTTTAAAGGTGGAATTATTGAGTTTGTTCAATACTTGGACGAAGCCCGGCAGCCACTTCATAAAACAGTTTATGTTGAAGGAGAAAAAGATAACACACCCGTAGAAGTCGCCTTTCAGTACAGCAATAGCTATACAGAAAATATTTTCTCTTATGTAAATAACATTAATACCCATGAGGGGGGAACCCATCTTGTTGGATTTAAAACTGCCTTAACAAGAACTCTGAACAGCTATGCTTACAAGAACAATCTTATTAAAGACAGTAAAATAACTTTAACCGGAGATGATTTTAGAGAAGGACTAACTGCCGTAATTTCTGTTAAGGTTGCCGAACCACAATTTGAAGGACAAACAAAAACAAAACTTGGTAATAGCGAAACAAAATCTGCAGTCGAAACACTTGTTGGCGAAAAGCTTGCAGAATTTCTGGAAGAGAATCCTTCTGTCGGAAAAAAGATTCTTGAAAAATGTTTACGCGCAGCAGAAGCAAGAGAAGCTGCGAGAAAAGCAAGAGACTTAGCGCGGAGAAAAAATGCTCTTGATAATATGAATCTCCCCGGCAAGCTTGCAGATTGCTCTATAACAGATCCGGAACATTGTGAAATTTATATAGTTGAGGGAGACTCTGCAGGCGGTTCTGCCAAACAGGGAAGAGACAGAAGGTTCCAGGCAATACTTCCTCTCAAAGGAAAAATTCTTAATGTTGAAAAAGCAAAGATTAATAAGATTTTAGAGAATGATGAAATTAAAGCAATGATATCTGCAATAGGCGCCGGCTTCGGAGTTGACTTTGATGCGCTTAAGGCACGTTATGGTAAAATAATTTTAATGACTGATGCCGATGTCGACGGCAGCCATATAAGAACGCTTCTTCTGACTTTTTTATACAGGCACATGAAAGACCTTATTACTTCCGGGAAAGTTTATATTGCACAGCCGCCGCTTTACAAAATCAAAAAAGGAAAAGAAGAATTTTATGCTTACGATGATGATGAACAAAAAGAAATTCTAAAAAGACTTAAGGTAAATGGAAAAGTGGACAAGACAGAAATAATAGAGGGCGCCGAGGAAGGGTCTATTAAAGGAGTTTCTATTTCAAGATACAAAGGACTTGGCGAAATGAATCCCGAACAGCTTTGGGAAACCACAATGAATCCGGAAACAAGAACAGTGCTGCAGGTATCTCTTGAAAGCGCAGCAAGCGCTGATAAAATATTTGAAACACTTATGGGTGATGCCGTAGAACCGAGGAGAGAATTCATTGAAAAGAATGCGAAGTACGCTAACCTTGATGTGTAATAGAAATCAAACATTGCAAATCCGAATACTAAAAAAATAAAAACCATGGCAACAATTTTTGAAAAGATAGTCCCCGTATCATTAGAAGAGGAGATGAAATCCTCTTACATAGATTATTCAATGTCCGTCATAGTTGCGAGAGCGCTGCCCGATGTAAGGGATGGATTAAAACCGGTTCATAGAAGAGTTTTATTTGGTATGCATGAGCTGGGAGTTGCATACAACAAACCGTACAAAAAATCTGCGAGAATAGTGGGAGAGGTTCTTGGTAAGTATCATCCACATGGCGATACCGCAGTTTATGACACGATGGTCAGAATGGTGCAGGATTTTTCACTTCGATATCCTCTGGTCGATGGACAGGGAAATTTCGGATCAGTAGATGGTGATTCTCCGGCAGCTATGCGTTACACAGAGGCACGCCTTTCAAGAATAGCAGATGAGATGCTTCGTGATCTTGATAAAAACACAGTTGATTTTGTAGCAAACTTTGATGACTCGCTGCAGGAGCCGACGGTCCTTCCGTCATATCTTCCAAATCTTTTAGTAAACGGATCGAGCGGCATTGCTGTTGGAATGGCAACAAACATTCCGCCTCATAATTTAAGTGAAGTTATAGATGGACTAATTGCGCTGATAAAAGATCCTGAGATAACAATTAAAAAGCTGATGAAACATGTTATAGCTCCGGATTTCCCGACCGCAGGAATTATTTACGGCTACGAAGGCGTTAAATCGGCTTTTGAAACAGGACGCGGCAGACTTGTTATTCGTGCGAAGGCAAATGTTGAAACTCAGAAAAACGGCAGGGAGAACATCGTAATTACGGAGCTTCCATACCAGGTAAACAAAGCAAACCTGATTGAAAAAATGGCTGACCTTGTTAGAGCCGGTAAGCTAAATGACATTTCAAATATTAGAGACGAATCTGACCGCGATGGTATGAGAGTAGTTATTGAGCTAAAGAGAGATGCCCAGGCAGTCGTGGTTTTAAACCAGCTTTTTAAACACACGGCTATGCAAAACACTTTTGGTGTTATAATGCTTGCACTGGTTAATGGGGTTCCAAAAGTTTTAAATCTTAAAGAAATGATGCAGCATTTCCTAACTCACAGGATGGATGTGCTGATCAGAAGAACAAAATATGATCTTGATGCGGCAGAGAGAAGAGCACACATTCTTGAAGGATATATAATTGCTCTCGATAATATTGATGCGGTAATTGATACAATCAAAAAATCAAAAGACGTTGAGACAGCTAAAAATAACCTGATGAAAAGATTCAAGCTGTCGGAAATTCAGTCAAAAGCTATTCTCGATATGCGCCTTCAAAGATTAACGGGTCTTGAAAGAAAGAAGATAGAGGACGAGTATAAAGAAACAATAAAACTGATTGAAAGATTAAAAGGTATACTCAACAGTGAAGAACAAAGATACCAGATTATAAAAGACGAACTTCTTGAAATAAAAAAGAAATATGGCGACGAAAGAAGAACAGAGATTGTTTATGATTATACGGAGTTTTCACTTGAAGACACTATTGCAGAAGAAGACGTTGTTGTTACAATTTCCCACCAGGGATTTATAAAAAGATTCCCGGCGAGTGGTTATAAAAAACAGGGACGAGGCGGAAAAGGCATTACAGGCGCAGGGACAAAGGACGATGATTTTATTGAACATATGTTCATCGCCTCGACGCATCAGTATATACTTTTCTTTACAGATAAAGGAAAATGTTATTGGCTTAAGGTTCATGAAGTTCCTGAAGCAGGTCGCGCGGCAAGAGGAAGATCAATTTTAAATCTTCTTCAAAAAGAAAAGGAAGAAGAGATAACAGCATTTGTTGCAGTTAAAGAATTTTCTGATAACCAGTTCCTTGTAATGGCGACAGAGAAAGGAACCATTAAGAAAACTGTCCTCTCTGCTTACGGCAATGTGCGCAAAGGCGGCATAAATGCAATTAATCTTAAAGCTGGCGACAAGCTGATCGAAGTTAAGATGACAGATGGCACGAGCGATCTTGTCCTTGGAACGAGAAAGGGTTTCGCTATAAGGTTTCAAGAAAAAGACGTAAGAGAAATGGGAAGAACAGCAACAGGCGTAAGAGGAGTTAGATTAGGGAAAGGGGATATAGTAGTCGGGCTTCTTGTAATTAGAAGAAACGATACTATACTTGTCGTTACAGAAAAAGGTTACGGGAAGCGGTCTGATATTAATGATTATCGTATTACTCACCGTGGAGGCAAAGGAGTTATTACTGTTAAAACAACAGACAAAGTTGGCAAAATGATTGCCCTGATGGAGGTTGTTGACGGAGACGAACTTGTTATAATTACAACTCACGGGATGGTAATAAGACAAAGCGTTAAAGATCTCCGCGTGATGGGAAGGAATACACAGGGCGTAAGAGTAATAAGATTGAAAGATAACGATAGTATAGCTGACATTGCTAAAGTGCTGCCGGAGGAAGAAGCAAACGGGGAAGAATAAAAGCAACAAAGTTAAAAACTACTGTTGCTACGTTTCTATAAACTGCCCGTAAGAATTCGCTTCAGGAACTTCTTGTTTTACGGTATAAAAAATGTTTTAGGTTCCACATTAAGAAAATCTTTCCCCCAGCCGATTTTTATTTTAAAAGAAGCATTTTTTTCACAGAATTAAATTCATCTGATGACAAACGGTAGAAATAAATTCCGCTTGCAAAAGAACTTCCGTCAAAACTAATCTTATACGTTCCGGCCCTTCGATCTCCGTTTACAAGAGAAGATACTTCCCGGCCAAGAGAGTCATAGACTTTTAGAGTAACAAAGGATTCCTTTGTTAGAGAATAAGAAATATCTGTTGAGTTGTTAAAGGGGTTGGGATAGTTTTGTTCAAGTTCAAATTGATATTTTGAAATTACAGAGGGCGGGTCAGAAATAATAACATCTTTAAGAAGGAAATTATTCGGGTCAAAAGTAAGCAGGGTTGGTTTTCCAATAACCGTGAAAGTGAAGTCTTGTATTTGTGCACTATTAAAAATAGTAATAGTTGTATCGCCGGCAGTGGTTGATATTTTTATTTGGATTGGCATAGTAAAAAACTTTGGATATGAATTGACCGCCTGTTCTAAAACCAGGCTTACATTATATTGATTTTGAGAAGATTGATCGAAACCCCAGGTCAATATGTATTTCGGATAGTTTTCTCCATAAATCCATTGGTTAAAGAAATAGTTAAGTGGTAACCCGCTTGTTGCTTCTGCGACTCTTTCAAAGTCTTCTGTTGTTGCACTGCCATAAGCTAAGCCGGGATCTTTTAAGTAATTTTTAAGTATATTGAAAAAAACAGAATCCCCTACAATTCCCCGAAGCATGTGCAATACAATCGCTCCCTTTGAATAACTTTTGTTGCCATTGAAAATATTGTTTATAGAAGAAATATCATCTACATAAATAGTTCCAATACCATTTTTTGCCCGGCTCATGTTATAACTTAAAAAAGAATTATATGATTGCTCATCACCGGAGAACTCATAATATAATCCTTCTCCATAAGTTGCAAAACCCTCGTTAAGCCAGATATTTTCCCAGTTTTTGCAAGTTACTTTATCGCCAAACCATTGATGCGTAAGCTCATGTGCTATAACGCCTTGAGTAATAATTCCAATTGATGTAATTGTTTGATGTTCCATTCCCCCGCTGCCGAATTCGGCATGACCATACTTTTCTTTTATGAAAGGATATTGACCGTATAGCTTACTGAATATCCCAAGCATCTTTGTCGTCTTATCAAGTTCTGGTTTTGCTTCAGCAAGGTCTTCGGAATAAATATAGTTTACAACCGGCATTGAATCGGCTGCTGAATAATGATAATAAATTGTATACACAGAGTAGTTTGATATGGCAAGCGAAATAAGATAATTAGCAATCGGGTATCTGCTTTTCCAAATATAAGTTTTTGTCCCGTTGTTGTTATCAATAACATCGGAAAGAGTTCCGTTTGAAACCCCGATAAGATTAGAAGGACAAGTAATCAAAACGTCGGACGAATCTGCTTTGTCGGCAGGAGTATCTTTACATGGCCACCAATCTCGTGCGCCGTAAGGTTCACTCAATGTCCATATAGATGGTTCCCCGTTATGAGAGTCGAATACAAAGCTTCCGAGTCCTGTTCTAACCGGAACACCATGATAATAAACAATAAGCATAAAAGATTCATTATATGAATAAGGTTTATCCAGAGAGACAACGAGTTTGTTTTCAGAATGATTAAAAAGCAAAGACTTATTATTTGATATTACCGAATCAACAGTTAGAATATCCGTAAGATCAAGAAAAATAGAAGTTAAATTATCTTCTAAACTTTTTGCAGAAACGGTGACAGCTCCTGAAAGAGATTTAGGCGAGTAACTGATATTGAGATCAAGCTTATAATAAGTAACATCAAAAGTATGAATCGCCGGGATAAGCAGTATTATTGTTTTCAACTTGTTTTAAGAAATGAGTTTTTTCATATTCAACAAAAGACGGTTTGTTCTCTTGTGAGAAACCAATTCTCTATTAAGACAAGAAAGACAAATAATAATTTTGTATAACAATGTTTTCATACAATGAAAATAAAGATTACGAATATTAAATGCTGTGGTAAAAATAGTAGGTTAAAGAGAAGATATATTTGTTATGTATAAAAAAGGCTGCATAAAGCAGCCTTATAGAATGAGATAAAATATCTGTTAGGGAACAGTATAACTTGGGGTTGCTGTATATGCCGTACCCGTAGAGCTTCCGATTTTGCCTTGTATAGTGAATGTCCATTGTTGTCCCGTTTGTAAAATACCTTGAGTTAGAGGACCAACATCTACGGGGTTATTAGCCGTATACACTGTTTGTCCGTCACCCTGAAGAGTCTCGTCAACTCCTTGAGCGGCACATTTGACCTCTACTTGGTTAACGACAACACCTGTGTTAGGTGTAAACTCGAAATATTGTTGACCCTGACCATCTTGAATAACAGCTACTGCGACAGCTACATTTCCGTCCCGCTGTCACCCGTTCCGCTACCTCCATTCCTAAGGATCGGTTTGTTACCACCACCATCACTTATTACAACCTTAAAATAAAAGAAAGCAAATTTATTATAAACAATACATAAATTTTTCATATATACCTCCTTAATTGCAATACTTTACATGTTTTAAAGCTTGAATGGTTCGAACTCTGTAGGAAACATCTTTTATTACTGGTATTGTTGTGTCCGTTAAACGAATATAGAGTTTGAAGATAGACCAAGAGAATTACTCAGCGAAATATCATAACCGCCAACTCCCTTATCTCAAACGCAAGACCAATAGATCTTTTAATCGTACTTTTGTTATCTTTTTTTGATCATTTTTATTAAACGGTTTGAGGAAACTTTCTGTATAAACTGCACTCGAATTTCCTTCGACATTGAAGCCATCTAATGCTCATGAAGAAATAGAATCCACTTCCCCGAACGTTAATTTAAATAGTGGCTCTATTACAAAATAAGCTAAACTTATAAAATTATCAACACTTATAGTGGATGAATCGGTTCCTCGATGACCATCATTATATTGTTGATTTCCAGTTTGCGAGTTCGAACCGCTTCTATTATCATAAAACTGTTAGATTGGCAATTAAACCAATTGTGGAGTGAACTGCATATCAACGTCCCACCTATCACCATGCCAAGTCCAGAACCACTCTCGACGTCAGATCCATTTGTCGGTTAAATATTTTAGATTCCCAGGTTTGGTCTTGGACTTTCAATTTAAACTGTTTGGCATAATTTGTACATGGATTGTTAATGATGCAAATAATAAAATTTGAACTAATTGTGAATAGCGAAAAGAGATTTTTTCATAAAGAACTCCGTCGTTGATTGGTTGTAATGAATTATTTATTCTATTATTTATATTGATCTCTTTTCAAACCCTAATGCGAAAAAACAGGTAACAATAGCTCATTAAATTTATACTGATTTTTACTGTTGCAAAAATTAAGGGACTTCAGATAAGTAGCAAGTTTTTTCTTTTTGCTATCAGCAAATATTACCATTAGAATCTGCACTTATTTTAAGATTTTTTGTAAAGATTCGTAGTTTGCTTTTATTGTCTTATCTAAATCTTCTTTATTGTGAGCTGTTGATATGAAAAAAGCTTCAAATTGAGCAGGCGGCAAATAAATTCCTCTATTTAGCATTTCGTGAAAATACTGTCCATAAAGTCTCGTATCGGATTTAATTGCAGAATTAAAATTATTCACTTCTTCTTCTAGTAAAGAAAAGAGTAAGCATTGAACCAACTCTGTTAAGAGTAAGTTTTTTATTTAGTCGTTTTAAATTTTCTTTTATTCCCTTTTCAAGATAAGATGATTTTTCTTCAAGTTGATCATAAAGATTCGGATGATCTTTGATGTAGCTTAATGCTGCATAGCCGGCAGACATCGCCAAAGGATTTCCGCTTAATGTTCCTGCCTGGTAAACCGGCCCGGATGGAGCGACCATTTCCATAATTTCTTTCTTCCCCCCAAAAGCACCGACGGGTAAACCGCCGCCAATAATTTTTCCGAATGTACTCAGGTCTGCTTTAACTCCTAAAACTTCTTGTGCGCCACCTTTTGCAACCCTGAACCCGGTCATTACCTCATCGATTATTAAAACAATTTTTTCTTCATCACAAAGAGTTCTTAATTCTTTAATAAACTTTTCGTCTGCTTTTACCACTCCCATATTTCCAACAATAGCTTCGATGATGACTGCAGCGATTTCACCCTTATTTGCCCGGATGATTTTTTTTACAGATTCTATATTGTTAAAGTCTGCAATTAATGTATCCGCCGCATTTCCTTTTGTTACTCCCGGACTTGTAGGAACTCCGAGTGTTAACGCTCCGGAACCAGCTTTGATTAAAAAGAAATCTGCATGTCCATGATAACATCCTTCAAATTTTATAATTTTTTCTTTTCCAGTATATCCTCTTGCAACACGGACGGCACTCATAGTTGCTTCTGTTCCGCTGTTTACCATTCTTATCATTTCAACAGAAGGAACAAGTTCTGTGATAAGCTTTGCTATTTTAACTTCGAGTTCTGTCGGTGCGCCAAAGCTTGTACCGTTTTCAATTGCATTAAGTAAAGCTTCTTTTATAAACAAAGGATTATGTCCGAAGATATGGGGACCCCAGCTTCCGATATAATCTATGAATTCATTTCCATCAACATCATAAATCTTAGAGCCAAATGCTTTTTCTATGAATAAAGGATTGCCTCCGACAGATTTAAAAGCGCGGACAGGAGAATTAACTCCGCCGGGAATATATTTTTTTGCTTCTTCAAATAATCGTGTGCTATTTGTAGTGTTCATAATCATCGTGATTTTTAATCATACAAAGTTAATAATATCCTGAATTTATTGTGGGAAGTCGTACGAGGCTCTGTTTAAATGTTTTTAACAAGCCATTGGTGAAGAGGCAACATTTGAACAAATTTTTTGTAAGCGTAATCAACGGCATTTTCTTTTTCTAATTTCTTTTAAATCCGAGCGCTCTTCATATACATAGATTCCATTATAAAGAAGATAGTCTGAATAGGGATATTCAGTATCAAAACCTTTCGGAACTCTTTTATAAGTTTTTGCCTCCAAGTTCAAATCCCTTTTTCTTTAACTTCTTAACTATAGTGTCCAGCTCTTTTGCCTTATCGGGATCATACACAACATGCCTGTATTTTTTTAATAGAGCATCGGTGAACATATATTGTCCGGTACCGAGGAAAAAATATTCCGGTTCTACATGAAAATAAAAACCGGAACATTCCATTTTCTTTCTATCTCCTTCCCACCAGATAATCCCGAGATTAGTTTTATATGGAGATTTATTCTTGCTGAACCGTACATCTCGGTGAAGCCTGAAAATTGATTTATCTGTTTTGGGGATAGCAATAATACCGGGCGCAACAGCACGTAACATTTCTCCCAGCACCAGAACGAACTCCTGCGCCGGCTCAAAAACGGAAGCGATAAATTCTTCTCTGTGAGACTCAAACCACTTTCTATTATTATTTCTCTTTAACTTGGCGAGAAACTTAACAGCATCTTCAGGAAAATTTTGCGGCATAAGTAATTATTTCAAAAATGTAAAAATGAATTTACTATTTAAAAATTAATTGCATCATATGAACATCTAATAGCTTGTTGAATTTTTTTCCAACTTCTTTCATTACACCAATATATTCAAATCCGGCTTTTTTATGAAGCTGTATGCTTTCTTCACTTCCTTCTGCAATTCTTGCAAGGACAGTATGAAGACCTCCAATTCTTCCTTCTTCAAGAATTTTTTGAAGCAGCTTTGTACCAATTCCTTTTCCGCGAAAATCATCTTTAATGTAAATTGATATTTCTGCAGTATCTTCATAAGCGCATCTGCCTGACCACCTGCTAAGTGAAGCCCAGCCGACGACCATATCATTTTCTTCTGCAACAAGAATGGGATATTTATCACCGTGCTCATTAAACCAGAGTCTTTGTTCTTCAACACTTTTCATTTCCGTATCAAACGTTGCAGTTGAATTTAGAACAGCATCATTATAAATATCTGTAATGGGCTCAATATGCTCTATTGTTGCACGTAAGATATTAAGCATTTATTTTAACCACTATGATTATTTGGATGTGCAAAAGTAAATAATTAACAAATTATAATACAACAACAGTCTAAATGAAAAAGTTTGATACCGAAGTTCACCTGAGCCGGGAAATGAGTTTAATGGATGCCACGCTTATCGGCGTTGGAGCAATGATAGGGGCAGGAATTTTTGTTCTTACCGGTATTGCTGCTGGTGTTGCCGGACCGGCATTAATAATTACTTTTGGTTTAAATGGTCTTGTTGCATTGTTAACGGCATTTTCTTATGCAGAATTAGGATCATGTTTTCACGATGCTGGCGGAGGATATCTTTGGGTTAAAGAAGGCTTACCCAAGTGGAATGGATTTATTTCCGGTTGGATGAGCTGGTTCGCACATTCTGTAGCTTGCAGTCTTTATGCTTTGGGTTTTGGCGCTTACTTTGAATTAGTTTTTCGTGAATTTAATATAGTGATTCCACACTGGGGCTTTTTTTCTCCGCAAAAAATACTTGCTATAATCGTTGCAGTTATTTTTGGGTACATTAATTTTAGAGGTGCATCCGAAACCGGGAAAATCGGCAACATAATAACGATCACTAAGATCATAATACTTTTTATTTTTATAGGCTTCGGTTTGCACTTTGTTCTGAGCAAAGAAAATTGGACAGATGCATTCACGCCGTTTATGCCTTATGGATGGGGCGGTGTTTTTAAAGCAATGGGATTAACATTCATTGCTTTCCAGGGATTTGAAGTTATTTCTCAATGTTCGGAGGAAATAAAGAATCCCAAACGTAATATTCCGCGCGCAGTTTTTCTTTCGCTTATAATAGTAGTGCCCATCTACCTTTTAATTGCTTTTACTGCCATGGGCTCGGTTAAACCGGGAAACCTGACTCCGTGGGAATACCTTGCATCTTATAAAGAAGTTGCTCTTGTAGAAGTTGCAAAAACATTTTTTGTCGGCGGGGGAATTATGCTTCTAATAGGAGGAATAATCTCGACTATTTCTGCACTTAATGCTACGGTTTATTCTTCTTCGCGTGTCGCTTTTGCAATGGGAAGAGACAGAAACTTTCCGACATTTTTTAGTAAAGTGCATAAGAAAAATTTCACTCCGCACCTGGCAATTGTTTTTTCATTAATTATAGTTGTAACAATAGCCGTTTCACTTCCTATAGAAGATGTTGCCAGCGCTGCAGATATAATGTTTCTTCTTTTGTTTCTCCAGGTTAACATTACACTCATCCGCTTAAGGAAGAAAAGACCCGATCTTGACCGTGGATTTTTCACCCCGTTTTTCCCGTACCTTTCTATTTTAGGGATTTTTCTTTTGTTATTCCTTGCGGTGTATATGTTTAATTACAGCCCGATGGCGTGGGTTGTAACAGCTTGCTGGGTTGCTATCGGTTTGGTTACATATAAAGTGTATGCTTCTTCACGAGAAGTAGAGCATATAAGAAAAGTAAAATCTTTGGAAAGACTTGAAAGAAAAGATTATAAGATTCTTACTCCCCTTGCGAACATTAGTTCTGTAGATAGTCTTACACATATATCCAAAGCGATGGCGAAGAAAAATAATGCAGAGATTATATTCCTAAATGTTACAGAAGTTAACCAGGGGAGCCCGCTAGTTGTTGAATTAAGTGATAGCGAAAGATCTAAAATTCTTTTTGACAAAGCTGCCGAAACAATTGGAGATTCCGAAGTTAGAGCGAGATCAATTGTAAATGTGTCTCATCGTATTTCAGAAGGAATAATACATACAGCGCAGGAAGAGAACTGCAACTTTATAGTATTAGGAAGAGAAAAGAACCCCACTTTCTTAGAAAGATTTTTTGCGTCGATAATAGATAGTGTTATATTAAAATTTCCTGGAGAAGTTGCAGTGCTTCATGGTATCTTTGAAAAAGAGGAAATAAAAACAATATTAATTCCGTTCAGCACTGATCTTCATGCAATTCTTGCAACGGAAATTGCACCAGCTTTTGTAGATTATTTTAATTGTAAAATAAAAATTCTCCTGGTCTTCGATCCTCAAATGTCGATGGCTGAAAAGGAGGAACGAAAATTAAAAGTGAAGGAATTAATCGAGCAAAATCCTTTTCCTGCCGAAATAAAGATTTTAGATGACACAGATATTTTAAAGGGGATTGTGGGCGAATCTAAAAATGCGGACTTGATTTTAATGGGCGGCAAGAATGGCGATTTTATTGAACTGATGTTCGGTCGTTCTCTTGCAGATGAAATAACGGGACAATCAGTCTGCCCCGTACTTTGGGTTAAAGAGTATGAAGAAAAAGAATCTTTTATTAAGCTTTTATTAAAACCAATAAAACATGAAGGTGTGAAAAATGGATAAAAGTATTGAGAGTCCGTTTTTCGATTTTGGACAGCAGATTATAAATTATTTACCAAGCCTGTTAGCCGGAGTTTTACTTCTTGTGGCGGGTTGGATTGTAGGCTGGATTGTTAAGAGAATAATTGTCCAGCTTTTGTTTGTCCTCAGGTTTGAAAGGCTCTTTACCCGGTTACAATGGAGACAGGCGTTATCAAAAGCAGATATAAGATATGCGCTCTTTGGCTTTATTGGAAACATAGCATTCTTTATTGTGTTTCTTATTTTCCTTAACTCAGCACTTTTTGCAATGAAGCTTACCATTTTGTCAAACCTGATTGAACACGGGGTTCTTTTTATTCCAAGACTGATTGTTTCGCTGATAATTTTCGGTATAGGCTGGATAATAGCAGGAAGAGTTTCAAATTCCATTTACATTGCTCTTATAAAGGAAGATGTCCCGAACTATTCGCTTATTTCCAGGTTTGCAAAATTTGTAATAGTACTTTTCTTTACCGCAATGGCTTTGGTAGAAATTGATATTGCAATAGAGATTGTTATTATTGGTTTTACGACAGTAATTATAAGCCTTAGCATTCTCGCAATAGCCGCGGTTGTTTTCTCAAGCAAAGGGTTTAAAGAAAAGTTTATCAACTCTTCTAAATCGTAAAATCCATTTATAAAACAGAATGATTTTATGATGGGTTTATCATTATCACAGTAACTTCCGGCGTAGAATTATATCTTAAAGGAACAAGCGACATCCCTAATCCTCTCGTAACTACCATAAGAAGATTGCCAAAATGAAAATCTCCACGCACATATTTAGTTTCGATCAGAGTAGGAGTTAAATTTATAAATGGGAAAAGAAAAGTAACCTGTCCCCCATGCGTATGACCAGCAAGCAGCAGATTAAAACTATATTTCTTTGCTTTCTCAATTAAAAAATTAGCAGGCTGATGTACCAGTAGTATTTTTAAATCATCCGGGAATCCCATCGCCGATGGCATTATCAAATCTTTCTTCATTAATCCTTTCAACATAAGTGTTGGTTATAAACGCTATAGATATTTTTGCCCCATTTACATTAATTGTTCTTTTTTCGTTATCAACCATTTCTACATTATGCCTCTGCAGAGCATTGCATTATCTCCTTTAAGCTTCTTCTCGTATCATTTCTGTATGCCCAGTTGTCATGATCTCCAACACATGAATATATTCCATACTTTGATTTTATTTTCCCGATAAAGGTGGCTGCTGTTTCAATGTAATCCGGTGTTGAGCTTATAAAATCTCCTCCAATAAGCACGAGATCCGGATTTGTTGAATTAACTTTTTTGACAAACTTTTCCAGACGAGCGTCGTTAGTGAATTCATCCGCATGGATATCTGAAATAAACACAAGCCTGAAATTATTTAATGCTGCCGGCAAGGAGGAGTTCTTATATTCTGTAATTCTTATAGAAATAGTATAATAATCATAAAGCACGCGGGCAGGAATATAAATAATAAAAAAGGCAACCAAGACAATGACAAATTTGGCTTCTCCCCGCCGAAGTTTTTCTTTGAACTTTTTATAGAGCGGGAACAGAAAAAGTTTTATAATATCTAAAAGAAGGAATATGAGAATAGATTGAGTAACGAGGAATATCCATATCCAGAACGGAAAAATTATTAGGTAATCAAACAAAGAGCTTTCTGGTATAAATATCATTTTCCCCCCGATTGCTGAATAACCCCAGTCGGCGAGCAGGTAAAGAGGATAAAGATTAATGATTATTAGAAAAACAATAGTCCATTTTTTTCTTTTATTTCCATTTAAGGATGGGAATAAAAATTTTGCGGCATTAGTAACCTTTTTAATAAAATAGTATTCAGCAAGAATAATTATTAACAAAGCAAGAATAATACGCCATAACCACATAAGATATTAGTAGCCTTTGATAGTAAAAGTTATTTGATTTTGGAAGTTAAACTATTTCCTATTCTTATCTATCCACTTAGCGGCATCTTTTGCAAAGTAGGTTAAGAACATATCTGCGCCGGCTCTTTTAATTGCGGTAAGAGATTCTATCATTACGCGTTCTTCATCGATCCAGCCGTTTTGCCCGGCAGCTTTTATCATTGCATATTCGCCACTGACCTGGTATGCAGCAGTCGGCACTCCAAACTTATCTTTAACTCTTCTGATTATATCAAGATATGGTCCGGCGGGTTTAACCATAACTATGTCTGCGCCTTCTTCAATATCTGTTTCAACTTCTCTTAAAGCTTCAAGTGCATTGGCTATATCCATCTGGTGGGATCTTCTGTCGCCAAAAGCCGGAGTTGATTCAGCTGCATCCCTGAATGGTCCATAATATCCAGATGAATACTTTGCCGCATAACTCATTATTGGAATATTTTCAAACCCATTATCGTCAAGAATTTTTCTTATAGCAGCAACTCTTCCATCCATCATATCGGAAGGAGCTATAATATCGGCACCAGCCTGTGCATGTGTTAAAGCTTCTTTGGCAAGCAGGGCAATTGTTTCGTCATTTAAGATTTCTTCTCCTTTTAATAATCCACAATGACCGTGAGAAGTATATTCACACAAACATACATCTGTAATTACAAGAAGATTTTTTACTTCCGTCTTAATGGCTTTAATCGCTCTTTGAATTATCCCGTGTGGATCGTAAGCACTTGAACCTTTATCGTCTTTATTTTTTGGAATTCCAAACAAAATAACAGCCGGAATTCCAAGCGAGGCAACTTCTTTACATTCTTCTACAAGATTATCGACAGAAAACTGGAAAACGCCGGGCATAGATTTAACTTCATTCTTGATTTTTTCTCCCGTCATTACAAATAATGGATAGATAAAATCATTTTTAGAAAGTTCTGTTTCGCGGATCATATCCCTTATTAAGGGATTATATCTTAAGCGTCTTAATCTTTTCGTAGGATAGTGTGCCATGTTAATTCCTTTGAATGTAAAATTTAGAATGTATAATGTAGAATTATAGTTTTAATTTTGATGATTTAATTATTGTTGTTAGTAATTTAGAAAGCTCTTCGCAATCTTTGTAAATGCTTTCAAATTCTTTTTCATTAATTATTTCTGATTCTTTTAGAAGGCATAGCCAATATTCGGTTTCTCTAGATTCTTTTAATGCGATTCCTAATTTATTGATGAAATCTTTTTTAGTAAATGCACTTTGTGCTTCGGAAATATTTGCCCCAATAGAAGTTCCCGATCTCAAAAGTTGTTTTAAAAGAGGAGAAATTGAATAATCCTTTTTATTAAAAACCCTGTAGAGCCTTATGATTCTGATAGCAAATTTAAAGCTCTTTTCAACAACCGTATTTCCATATTTTACTTCTTTTTCAAATACAAACATTTTCATTCTAAATTCTAAATTCTACACTCTACATTTTTCAACAACGACTTCCGCACTCTTAACACAATCACCGATCGAAATTCCTCCGCGGTAGTTGCCGGCGAGGAAAACACCCTGGTTTTGCTTCTCAAATTCATCAAAGTATTTCTCATGTTCAATGTACCCGATATTGTACTGCGGTATAGCTTTTGGCCAATATCGATAGGTCGTAAATACAGGTTCTCCTGATATTTTCATAATATCTTCAAATTCTTTTTTCACTTTGCCGATTAATATCTCCTTGTCTATGCCGCCAATTTCAGGATTTCTTGCACCACCAACAAAAAGCGTAAATGTAGCAGTTTTATTATCTGCTCTATTGGGGAAAATTACCGAACTCCAGATTGCCCCAAGAAAAGATTTTCTTTCTTTAGATGGAATAAGAAAGCCAAAGCCATCTAAAGGTTGTTTAATATTTTCTTTTTTGTATGCAAGATAAAGAACAAGAACAGGAGGATAATAAATTTCATTTAAGTGTTTTGTTAACTCTTCATCAAGATTATTAAAAAGATTTGCTGCAACATAAGCAGGAACCGTCGATATTATTTTATTGCAATCGATGATTTTTGATTTACCCTCCTGCAGATAATTTATTGTAAAGCCATTCCCATTTTTCTGAATGGAAGTTACTTCACTTTCAAACTGAACTTTATAATTGAGGTATTCGGTTATTGCTTTTGGAAAAACATGCATCCCATTTTTGAAAGAAAACATCTTAGCGCTTTGTTTTGATTTTTCCGCTCTTCTTTTTCTTTCCCGAATACTTCTTAGAGTTCCGATAATCAATCCGCCATATTTTTCTTCGAGTTCATATAATTTGGGGAAAGCCGATTTAACGCTGAGTTCTTCAGGATTACCGGCATAAACCCCGGCAACAAAAGGATTAATTGCATAATCAAGAAACTCTTTTCCCAATCTTCTTTTTACAAAATCAGAGATACTTTGATAATATCCATCTTTTGATCTTTTCATAAAAGGCTCAGCCAGTAATCTTAACTTAGCTGCAGGTGAAAAGAGTTTTGTTTTAATAAAAGCAGGCGGAGACATTGGCAGTGGATGAAGCTCGTTATTCTTTAATATATATCTTTTGTTTCCTTCTTTGTTGGCATAAACAAGTTCGTTCTGTAATCCGAGTTCTTCAACCAATTTCCCAATCAAAGGATGAGTTTCAAGTCCGCTGTTTGGTCCTTTATCAAATAAAAATCCCTTTTCGACAGAAGTTTCGATTGAGCCGCCCGGTATTTTTTTCTTTTCAAGAACAGTTATGTCATAGCCGAGCTTATTGAGGAGATAAGCAATTGCTAACCCCGAAATACCGGCGCCGATGATTACTATTTTATTCTGTGGTTCAACTGTGATATTCAATTTAGCCAATTCCTTCATAACAATATCAGAAAGTGCATCCACAAATGTTTGTGAATCGTTTAAGCCTGTCATTACTATATAATTTTCTATTCCAACTTTGTCGGCTACATGCCTGTATTCTATATCGAGCTCAAAAGAAGTTTCAACATGATCTGAAACAAAACTTATTGGAATTATCAATAAATGTTTTTTCCCTTTTGCGGCAAGTTCTTCAATCATTGTGTCGGTTGCGGGTTCAAGCCATTTTGCCGGACCAACTTTACTTTGGAAACATTGATGATGTTCATGCGAGTAGTTTCTTAATTTCATTACGCCTTCAATAGTTTCTTTTATCTGGAAGCTGTATGGGTCTCCTTTTTTTAGATAGCTAATAGGAGTTCCGTGAGCGCTAAAAACAAGTTGCACATCTTTTCTTACATTTTCAGGAAAACGAAGAAGCGATTCATCTATTCTTTCATTTATTGCTTTAAGATAAAGAGGATGTACCTGATAAGAATCAACATAAATTAATTTTGATTTATCTCCTTTATAAAATCTTTTCCACTCATTGAACGAAGAACCCGTTGTTGAAATTGAATAATGAGGATATAAAGGGAGTATAATCACCTTATCATAATTTCCTGTTTCAACAACAGTAACAACTTCCTGTGTTAAAGGTTTCCAATATCTCATAGCGACCAAAACATCTAAATTATTTCCAGGGGTGCGAAATTTATTTTCAAGCATCGACCTTTGTTTTTCCGTCCATCCGTTTATTGGGGATTTACCGCCAATTAGTTGATATTCTTTTACAACTTTTGGGGCACGTTTTTTGGCAATATATCTTGCAAGGGCTTTTTGAAAAGGAAGTTTGAAGATGTCAGGATCATTAAAAAGGTTTTCTAAAAATGGTTGGACTGCCTCAAGAGAATCGGGTCCACCAAGATTTAGTAAAACAACGGCTGTTTTTCTCATAAATATTAAAATGTTATGCTTATAATTTACCATTTTTCATGCGTTTATGCTGTAATCGGAATTTAGATTCTATTGAACGCACAGTACATATAATTAATCTTTTCGAATAATTAAACGAAAAGGAGTAACAAAATGAAAAAACTGCATTTAATAATTGTTCTGATTCCTTTGCTTATTTTAGCCAGCTGTTCAGAGCAGGGGAAAAAGGCAAACGAAGTGCAAAACAATGCAGCTGTTGACTCAAAAACTCAGGAAAAGAGTGAGGTTGCTACAAAAGAAAAAAGAGGAAACGGAACAGAAATGACGCCGGCTATTATGAAAGAGAAAATAGATAGCGGCAAAATTATTATGTTGTCTTTGAATGGCAGCCCTCCTCCTTATAAATATCAGGGAGATAAAATAAAAGCCTTGGAATTACCCGACGGAAAATTCTATCAAATAGAAGAGAAAGGCGGGAAAAAGTGGATAAATGTTCCTGGCAAAGGAGAGATGGAAATAATAAGACTGAGTGGAAAAGTTTATATATTCGATCATAATGATCGGGCTTATGAAGTAAAATCTGTAAATGATGAACTGATTGCAGAAGCTACCGATCTTACAAATGTTTTACTTTCAAAGAAAAAATAAAAAATCTTGAAGAGGATGCACAAAGCATCCTCTTCGACTATCAATTCTATCCCAAAATTATTAAAGTATTTTACTTCTGTTCTACTTATCGCTCCGCGATATATTTATATTTAATCCTTGAAAAACAAAAATTAGAGACATACAATTTTTGAGCACAAATAAACAACTCCGCTTTCTTATTGCAAGAATAGATCGTATCGGGGATGTTGTTCTTTCAACGCCGATTCCGCGTGAAACTAAACTTGCAAAACCGGATAGTTTTGTTGCTGTTCTTGTTAGAGAAGAAACAAAAGCTGTTTATCTTAATAATCCTTATGTAGATGCAATTCTTACAATTGATGACGATAATAAGGGAGACTTAAAACCTTTCTGGCAAATGGTAAGTGAAATCAGGAAGTACAAATTCACACATGGTTTTATGCTTTTACCACAGGAAAGATTAAGCTGGCTTTTATTCTTAAGTGGAATTCCTTTCAGGTTGGGAGTAAGCCGAAAGCTTTACCAGTTTCTTACTTTTACAAAATTCGTAAGCAGACACAAATATATTCCTCTTCGTCATGAAGTAGATTATTGCCTCGATATGTTGAGAAGAATCGGGATAGAACCGAAATCAATTAATCCCGAAATATTCTTAAGTAAAGATGAAGAAGCTAAAGAGAGAGGCCATACGAAAATCATTAAAACAAAATGATAAAATATTAGTCGGTGTAAATACAACAAGCGGAAAGTCTGCACCAAATATGACCAACATCAGAATACAGGAAATTAATCGATCTTCTTTTAACCGATGAAAAATTTAAAGTTGTAATAACGGAAAATAAACCTCCGGAAGAACTAAAAAATATAGATGGAGTTGAACTATATAAACGAAGGGAAAAAATTAAGAGAAAGCATTATTAATTTCAGTGCCATTGATGTTCTTATTTCCGCAAGCACAGGACCTATGCATATTTGTGCAGCATTAAAAGTTAAAACTCTTTCATTATTCTGTCCATTACCCGGATGTTCACCGAAACTATGGGGACCACTTGGCAATCAATCTGAAATAATTTTTCCGCAGGATAATTATTGTTCTAATGTTTGTCCCGGAGATCCGCATATTTGTGATTTTAGCGGCGAAGGAGGGATTGATAGCCAAATAATTTATGAAAGACTAAAACAGTTTATTAAGTCATTCTGAACAATTGTCTTTAGACGATTGTGAAGAATCTCGAGAAGACTTGAGATATTTCGCTACGCTCAATACGACAAACAATTAATTTTTCTTTGCCCGTTCTTCGTTTCGTCTTTGAATTTCTTCAGCAGAAACATCTTCTACATGAGTTGCAATCCACCATTGTATTCCATCTGAATCTTTTACTGCAGCATTGCGGTCGCCATAAAATTGATTCACAGGTTCCATTATAGATTCTCCACCAGCTTTAATTGCGCGCTTATATGTACCATCAGTATCTTCTACATAAATGTATAGCATCGATGGCATTGGAGAATACTGGGGAGATCCACCCAGCATTATTAATGAGTCACCAATTCTAACCGAACCATGATTTACAGTCCCATCCGGCAGAGTCATTCTTTCAATTTCCCGGGCATCGAAAACTTCTTTCAGAAAATCAATTGTCTTTGCCACATCTTTAACAATAAGATAAGGACTCACTCTTGGTGTTCCATCAGGAATTGGTTTTACTGACATATTATCTCCTTCTTTTTTTATTCAATTTATAGGAATATTTTTCTAAAATCTATCTATAATTAAATTCATTTACGTTGTCACTTGACAAGTAACCAGATGGTTACGTATATTGGTGGCCAGAAAGTTACCAATATAAATCATTAAATATTTTGAGATAAATAATATGGCTTATAAAATAGATGATGTTTTCTCTGCTCTTGCCGATCATAACAGGAGGCAGATATTATTAATGCTTTCTGAAAATAAAATGACTGTTAATGCAATCTCACAAAAATTTAAAATCAGCAGACCCGCAATTTCAAAACATCTTAAGGTTTTATTAAAAACACAGTTAGTTGTTCCTTTGCCAAAAGGAAGAGAAAGACATTACCAGTTAAATGTAGAACCACTTAATGAAGTCCGCGACTGGCTTGAGTTTTATGATAAGTTTTGGAATAAGAAATTAAAATCGCTAAAAAACTTTGTGGAGAGAGATTAATGGAAACAAACCCAATTATAAAAGAGGTAGTTATTAGTGCGTCCCCCGAAAGAGTATGGAGTGCCATTACCGACAGAGACAAAATGAAAAAATGGTATTTCGATCTTACCGAATTTAAACCGGAGGTTGGATTTGAGTTTCAGTTTGAAGGAGGGCCCGATGACAGAAAATATTTACACTTGTGTAAAATAACAGAAGTTATTCCCGGTAAAAAACTTACATATTCCTGGAGATATGATAGTTATCCGGGTAATAGCTTTGTAACATTTGAGATTTTTAAAGAGGGAGATCATACCAGGTTAAGATTAACTCATGAAGGACTTGAAAACTTTGGAACGGAAAATCCTGATTTTGCAAGAGAAAATTTTGCTGCGGGATGGGATCATATTATTGGTACAAGTATTAAAGAATATTTTGAAAGCGATAATAAATAATTTAAGAATCTAAAAATAAACCGGAGAAAAAATGGAACCAATACTGAAAAAAATTACTATCAATGCTCCTGCAAACAGAGTTTGGAAAGCACTCACTGATCCTGCAAAAGTTGAAGCATGGATGTTAATGGAGACGACATTTTTACCTCAAAAAGGCAAAGACTTTACATTTAAAGCAGAAGCCAACGAAAACTGGGACGGTATTTTCAAATGCAGTGTTAAAGAAATTGTTGAGAACAAAAAACTTGTTTATTCCTGGGACACAGGTTTTATAAATGCAGAAACAATAGTTTCTTTTGAACTAAAAGAAGTTGGCAAAGCAAACAGAAGTAACCTTAACACATTCAGGTTGGGAAGAACTTGCAGCAAACCAACAGCAAACCAAAGATGCTCATAGCGAAGGCTGGGATATCAGGTTTGTACAGAAACTTAAAGAATTTGTTGAAAGCTAAGCCGTTTTATTTTTCAGTTGTCATACTGAACGACTGTTTTAGACAGAAAGTAAAAAGTCTCATTTAGCTTTTTTGATGGCTGCCTTTACAAAAGCATCTATTAAAGGATGATTTTTATTTTGTAAAGATGATCTTTCCGGTTGGAATAAAGTAGCTATAAAGAAAGGATGATTTTGTAATTCAAGAATTCTTATTTCTTTGTTTTCATCATAGCCGGAAATTTTAAGACCGACTTCTTTTTCAGTTGTTCTAAATAATCATGGTTGAAACCATAATTGCAATGATATGTTTCGTTAGTCTTATCGGTATTAAAAAGTTTTTTAACAATTGTTCTATCTTCAAAAAATATATCACCATTCTTTTCAACCATTGAACAGGATAGAGGAGAAATCACCGGAGTTGATGTTCCTGGGTTTACTTCGAGATGATCTGCATTTTTAATTCCAATTACATTTCTGAAATACTCGATAACTGCGTGTTGAAAACCGCCGCAGGTTCCTAAAAATGGAACATTGTTTTCTCTTGCAAATTTTATTGCCGATAAGGCACCCCCCATATCTTTATAGGGAGAAGCCGGAACAGACCACAAACCGTCAAAAGAATTTAACTCACTAAAATATTTCTTGGTTATAAGATCTGTATCAAGCCAGAGATATTCAACTTCGCAGTTTAATTTTTGTGAAGAAAGTTTAAGTGCTTTTGGAATAGCGATGTGTGCGGTTACACTTGGTTTGTAATCCCCGATTAAACCGATTTTAATTTTCTTCATCGATTAAGTTTCTTACTATAAAAAGAAATGCCGGAACAAGTCCGGCATTACAACAATTATAAAAGATATGAAAGATTCTTATCTTCCTCTTCCACCACCACCGCCGCGGTTAAAGTTTCTTCCGCCGCCGCCACCTCCGCCGCCGGGGCGTCTGCCACGGTCGTTTCTATCTTTCCTGGGACGGGCTTCGTTAACCGTAATATTCTTTCCTTTAAACTCCTGGGTATTAAGCTCTTTAATCGCATTCTGTGCTTCAGCCTGCCCGGGCATCTCTACAAATCCGAATCCCCTCGATTGTTGAGTAAACATATCGCGAATAACTTTGGCTTCTTTAACCTGTCCGTACGTAGAGAAGAGATTCGAAAGTTCTTCGTCTGTAACGTCAGAAGCGAGATTGCCGACATAAATGTTCATTAGATACTCCTGAAAAATTTTTATATATAATAATTATTCCTGTAGATTAAAAATCAGAATGAGAAAATGAAGTATCTGTATTTTTAAGCAGGTAGTGCAAGATAATTTTTATTCAGTTCTAAATCAAACTAATTATAACAGCTAAAATAATGGAAAAAAGCCAGAAGAGGCAATCATTCTGAGCGAAACGAAGAATCTCTTAGTTGTTATTAATCCCATTTATTTTTGGAGGAAACACAATATTTCCCGCCGCCGGTAAAGAAAAGAGCAAGCGCCCCAAAGAAAAATAGGGCATTCAGTTCAATTGCCCAGCTTCCGGAACTTTTTATTGTAAGAATTAAATTTCGGTGAGCTAAAAATACTGTCATAAACATATTGAATGCTACAAAGAGTGCGGCTATGCGGGTTCTGTAACCAATTACCAAAAGTATCGGGGCGATTATTTCTCCAATAAATACTCCGTAACGTAATAAAGGCGGCAGACTAACTTTAGAAAGTAAATCTCCAAGAAAGTCTATACCATTAATAAGTTTGGAAATACCGTGAGGCAGCAAAAGCAATCCCACGACTAATCTTATAATAAGTATTCCTGTATCGTTTGATTTAAGGAAGTTTGACATAATTATAATTGTTATTTTTGATCATCAATTAATCTTTAATCTTTACGTTTTTCCATTACTTAGACTTCGTCATTATCTTTTTTTAAATTCTTTGCATTACTGCTTTTTTCCGCGTATAGCTTCCTCTTTTGAATAACAATTTCCGGATTGTATTTTCCCTCCCAATCAGCTTATTGAAGATCCATTGATCTTTTCATGTTTAAAATAAATCTCCGATTAAACTCTTAATAATAATATACAATCTTTTTTCATAATTCTTTTGCTCAACCATATTGTTTTTTCCAATGAACATATTCTCTTATTAATAGAATACAGAATTTAATTTCTCAAGTCTACCTAATATAACTTAACCTTGTCACTAAATCTGTCAATAAGCAAAAATTTTTTTCTTTTTCCTTATCTAAAAATGATAAACATTTCTGGGGTTAAAAGATCAAGAAGTAATTGCTTTAATTTATCCTTGGCAGAATACCAGGTCCCCTGTCCATATTAATCTTTAATAATTATCAATTTGATTTTAAACTTATCAAAATAACTTTTTTAATTAAACTGCAATTCCGAATTAATTAAACACAATTAAAGAGATTGTTTTTCAAAATCTTTTCTAAAACACCCCTTAGTAGTTCGGTTTCCTCAAATTCATACATGGGCATCCAAGACATTGATAAGAAGAATTAATTCTTAAAACAATCCCAACTTCTTATTTCTAAACTATTGTCTAATATTAAGTTGAAATTTTTTAGTAGATACCAAACATTTTTCTATGCCTCTATTATTGAGCGTAGAAAACCACTATGACTGGGCGCCAGAAGAGCGGTTGGGTTGATGCAATATTCTATTCCAATATATTCCATCGGACGGAAGAATATTTCTGGTTAAGAATAGAGAGATAGAAAAAAAGAATAATGTTCTTAACAAATGGTTAAAGACCTCTTTCTTATCTAATAGAAAAGAGTTTATAATGTATAGATTTAATCCGGACATTAATATCTTAAAAATTAAGGTTAATTACGTGAATGAATTTATATCTATTTTTTGCCTTATGACTAACTAAATAAAATTTCGCATTAAAATCCTGTAAGAAAATTCGAAATAAGGATTTTACTTTAAGAGTTATTTATAATTATGAATTTTATTTGAAAAAGAAATTCCCCCTGAACAATTTTGTAAAAGACAAAATCAGACAGCAATTGCAAATTCTTCGAGTAAAAGCAAATAGAATTTTTGAACGGAGTGTATAGAAAAACTTAAGCACTTAATATCAACTCTTCTTTCCAAAACTCATCACTTTTCCACCATTAAACCTAACCCCAATTATTGGATCCTTAGGGAAGTTTGCCCACAACCACAATAATATTGAAAATAAATTAATCTCCAATATGGTTAAAAATTTGTTTCAAAATTTCGTCATCGTTTGAATTATCTAAAACCTTTACTTTGTTCCCAATTTTAAATGGGCTTCATCTATGTTGTAGTTAATTACTGATAGTTTTTTCAGCATTAATTACTAATTTTTAAATTTTATCTGTTTTTTGATAAAGCTGACCGAGAGTGGCATAACCACCATTTTCTTCTATTGCTTTAATTACATGTTCATATTGTTTCATTAAAAATCCTTTATAAAGTTTTTAATGTCTGACAGCCTGTATTTCTCAACGGTTCAATCCACCTTTTGATCAAAATATTCTCAAACCGTTCTCGAATACTTTGCAGTATCTTCTTTTCTTTCAATAAAGCCGTCAAAGTTCATGGCTATGTTACGGATAAGAAGTCTTCCCATATCTTTTATCTTTATTTCTTTATCGGAGATTTCAACAAGGTTATCATCTTCCATTTCCTTAAGGTTATTTAAACCCCACGCAAAATAATCTTTAAATTTTATTTTAAACTTTTCTTCAACTTGTGCAAAATTCAGTTCAAAGTCGCACATAAGTTTCATAATTACAAAGCGGCGGATATGGTCATCTTCCGTAAGCCGGTAACCTTTTGCTGTCGGCAGAGTTTCTTCATCAAGCAGCTTGTAATATTCTCTTTCGGTTTTATAGTTCTGTGCATAAACATTCTGCAATTGGCTTATTCCGGTAATACCAAATGCGTAAAGATCGGCATCTGCATTTGTGCTGTATCCCTGGAAGTTCCTGTAAAGCTTCTTTTCTTTTAAAGCGATTGAAAGATCATCTCCCGGTTTTGCAAAATGGTCCATTCCAATAAAAACATAACCGGCACCTGTAAGCTGTTCAATTGTTGTTTTCAGAATATCGAGCTTAACTTCCGCTGCAGGCAAATCTTCCTGGTGAATAAGCGCCATATGTTTTTTAAGCCAGGGAACATGTGCATAATTAAAAACTGCAATCCTGTCGGGAGAAATATCAATTATCTTTTTAACAGTTTCTGAAAAAGAATCGACAGTCTGGAAAGGAAGTCCATAAATCAAATCGAGGTTAATACTTTTGAAATCCAAGCTCTCTTACCCATTGCACAGTTTGTCTTGTCATATCTTCAGGCTGGATGCGGTTAACATACTTTTGCACTTTTTCATTGAAGTCCTGCACGCCCATGCTTATCCTGTTAAAGCCGTTGCTGCGCAGAGCCGCGAGATGCTCTTTGGTAAGTCCGCGCGGATCAATCTCGCAGCTATTCTCGGAATCATCTTTAAAGTTAAATGATATATTTGTGAAAGAAGCAAGGTCTGCAATTTCATCAGGATTAAGATGTGTTGGAGTTCCGCCGCCCCAGTGAAGCTGTGTAACTTTCCTGTCTGTAAGCAAATAGCTTCTCATCAAATCCATTTCTTTCTTTATATAGCTTACATAATCACCAACTCTGCCGCGGTTTCTTGTAATAATCATATTGCATCCGCAGAAGTAGCACAGCGTATCACAATATGGAAGATGAAGGTAAAGAGATAAGTCAGGAAGGTTTTGTCCATAATTTGTTTTTATTATTTCATCGAGGAACTGTTCGGCTTTAAAGTTTTCATTAAACTGTGGTGCTGTCGGGTAGCTCGTGTACCTCGGTCCGGGTCTATCGTATTTCTTAAATTTTGCTAAATCTATTTCAAACATGTCTACTCCTTGCGCACTTTCGTTTGCATGGTTGCATTATTGAATGAATGCATGTTATTAGCATGCATTTTCATTTTGCACCCATACATTCAAACAATTTTTATTTTTTTTATGAAATTTTCTACTTTCTTCCTTTACAATATTCACTAAATATTTTGCTTTTTCGGGATTTACATCTGGTAAAATACCGTGACCGAGATTGAAAATATGTCCACTTCCTTTGCCGTATGAGCTTAATATTTTAATTGCTTCTTCTTTAATTTTTTCTTCGGTTGCATAAAGTACTGTTGGATCAAGATTTCCCTGCAGAGCAACTTTTTCTCCTATTTCTTTTCTTACTTTTCCAATGTTCATTGTCCAGTCGAGACCGATAACATCTGCGCCGCACCGCGATATTTTTTTTAGTTTATAATGAACTCCCTTCGGGAAAAATATAACGGGTTCTTTCTTTCTTTTAATATTTGAGATAATCATTTCAACGTAACGAAGAGAAAATTCCTCGAAATCATCTTGTGAAAGAATTCCTCCCCATGTATCAAAAATTTGTACTGCATCTGCACCGGCTTCAATCTTTGCCGAAAGATAATCTGCAACAGCTTCCGCAAGTTTTGTAAGAACAGAATGTGCAAGCGAAGGATTATTATAGATTAAACTTTTTACATTGGAAAAATTCTTTGAACCTTTTCCTTCAACCATGTAAGTTAAGAAGTGTCCAGGGAGAACCAGCAAAACCGATTAACGGAACTCTTCCATTCAATTCTTTCTTTACAAGAGAAACTGCATCGAGAACATATTTTAAATCTTTTGCAGGATCAATTTTTTTTAAGCATTTTGCATCGTTTTCATTTCTTATAGGATTATGAAATACTGGTCCTTTTCCTTCATGCATTTCAAGTTTCATTCCCATCGCTTCTGGAATTACAAGAATGTCGGAAAATATAATTGCGGCATCAACACCAATAATATCTACGGGCTGAATTGTAACTTCGGCTGCAAGCGCAGGAGTTTTACACATTGTAAGAAAATCAGACTTTCTCTCTTATTGCTCTGTACTCCGGTAAATATCTTCCAGCCTGCCGCATAATCCAGATCGGGGTGCGTTCGACAGGTTTTCTTTTACATGCTCTTAGAAAAAGATCGTTTTTAAGTTTAGTCAAGTTAATTTTTTGTTTACGTAGCACAGAATATTATTCTGTGCTACAGTTATTAATTGTTATTTATAATGATCAACAATAGCTTTTGCAATCCTTCAATTGTAAATTCATCCGGCATAATATCAACGTTAACGCGTCTTTCTTCAATTGACGATTTTGTCGTTGGGCCAATTGCCGCAACAAGATAGTCTTTAAAAAATTTAACCGGGTCTTCAATTTTCATAATCTGCAGAAAATTTTCGAAAGTAGAGGGACTAGTAAAAATAAAAAGATCAGGATTTCCTGCTTTAAGTTTTGCTGTGTTTTCTTTAATGTTTTCTCCCGAAGGAAGAGAAACATTATAAGCAGGTACGGATTTTATGTTTGCGCCAAGTTCACGCAATCCCTGTGGTAAAACTTCACGCCCAATAGCTGACCGTGGAATTAAAATCACTTTTCCTTTCAGATCGTATTTTGAAAGTTCATCAACAACTGCTTCACCGCTAAACTTGGAAGGAATTATATGAACCGGTAAACCATACTTTCTGCATATGCTGGCGGTTTTACTTCCGACAGCAACTATTTTTGTTTTACTATAATTGAAGACGGTTTTTAGTTCCGCACACCTTTTGGTAAACATTTTAACAGAATGCGCAGAAGTAAATATTATAAAATCTATTTTGGTGTTATCCAAAACCGCCTCATCAAATTGTTCCCAGCTTGCAGGCGGAACAATTTCAAGAGTCGGAAAAATTATTACATCGGCGCCAAGTTCACCAAACACTGCGGAAGATTCTTTTGACTGATCTACAGTTCTTGTTATAACAATTGTTTTGTTGATAAGAGGAAGCACTTTCTTATTATCGAACCCAGAAAGCAAACCATGAAGTATAAAATCAAAAATCTTCTCTCGTTCTTTAATTATGTTTTCTTCATTAATATGATTATCAATTCCTCTGTGAACAGCACCATAAATACTTCCGAGAATTACATTAACAGCAAAGTCCTCATCAATAGTTCTGAATAAGCCCTTTGTCTTACCGGTTTTTACAATGCCTGTTAATAATTGGCGCAACTTAATTTCGAGCAAACGTAACTCTTCACAAATTCCAATATCGGAACTTAGCGATTCCTTTCTGTAAATAAGAAAAAAGCTACGGTATTTCATCATGAACATGTAATAATGTGTTACGAAAGAACGAAGAGCATCAATGGGATTTGTTTCGCTGCGGATTTTATTAGTCAAAGAATTTGTAAGATTTTCAAGGCGCAATTTTAGAATAGAATAATAAAGTTCTTCCTTAGATTCGAAATAATTATAAACAGTTCCTTTTGCTATAGAAGTAAGTTTTGCAACATCATCCATCATTACTTCGTGATAATTTTTTTGGGAGAAAAGCTCGGAAGCAGTTTCGATTATGCTTTCTCTCTTTAAGCTTTTTCTTTTCTCCCTTTTTTCTTTTACTGTCATTTCACTTCGATTTTTTTGTTCAAACTGCCGGCAATTGATTGACACGTGCAGTTTTATAAATTTCATCAAGAATTTCTTTTGCTCCTGCTTTTAGTAAATCTTTAGCAAGCTGTTTCCCAATTTTTTCCGGCTGTTCTTTTGTTCCCCTAACTTTTTTTCTGAATGTCACGCTTCCATCGAGTGAACCGACAAGAGCATCCAGATATAGTCCGTTTAGTTTTACTTCTGCATAAGCACCAATCGGAACCTGGCACCCACCTTCAAGAGTTCTTAAAAGGGAACGTTCTGCCGACACAGCCTTAAAAGTATTTTCATCATGAAGAGTTTGCAGCAACGCATTTACAAAATCATTTTCGATGTGAGTTTCAATTCCCAAAGCACCTTGCCCAACAGCAGGCAGAATAAAATCAGTGCTGATATATGAAGAGATATATTTTTTAAGTCCCAGCCTTTCAACTCCTGCACGGGCAAGTATTACGGCATCCCAATCCGACTTTAAAAACTTTTCTATTCTTGATGGAACATTTCCCCTAAGTTCAACAATTTTAACATCCGGACGCAAATGTAGAAGCTGACATCTTCTTCTTAAAGAACCGGTTGCAACAACTGCATTCTCTTTTAACTTTTCTATAGAGATTCCTTTCTTTTTAGCAATAAGAACATCCTCAACCGGATGCCTTTTGGAAACGGCAGCCAGCTTTAATTCATTTGGCAATTGTGTCTGTAAATCTTTTAAGCTGTGGACGGCAAGATCAATTTTTCGTTCGATGAGATATGTTTCCAATTCTTTTGTAAAAAGACTTTTATCACCAATCTTGGAAAGAGCAACATCAAGAATTTTATCGCCTTTTGTTTTGATGATTCTTATTTCTACAGAAATGCTTCTATCAGCTTTTTCAAGTTCTTTCCTTACAAAGTTAGCCTGCCACAATGCAAGCTGGCTTCCTCTCGATCCGATAATTATTTTTTTCGCTTTCATATAATCATTCAATCATTCTTCTTTTCGTTTTTATCTATCCCAAACAACTCTCTGATAATACTAATTCTCATTGCAGTCTCATCCGCGCTTATACCTTCAGTATTCTTTTTTAGTTCAACAGTAGGCTGATGCAGGATTTTATTGATAATTCTTTTTGTTATTATTTCTAATTTTTCTCTGTCTTCCTTAGAAAATTTATTTACGTTTTTCTCTACTTCTTCGTGGCGGATGGCTTCAAAATGATCATGGAGAGTTTTAATTGTCGGTGCTGCTTCAAGTGAATCGTGCCAGTTCAGGAAATTTGTTATTTCTTCATCAATAATATCTTTAACCTTCGGAATTTCTTTTCTTCTTTTCTCAAGATTTTGTTCTACTATTATATTAAGCGAATCAATATCATGATAAAAAACATAATTAAGTTCAGAACAAGACGGATCAATGTCTCTTGGAATGGCAATGTCCATCAGTACCATTGAAGCATTGTTCCGTTTCTTCATCGCGGATTCTATATCTTGCTTAGACAGGATTAAATTATCAGCACTTGTAGCGCTGATAATCACATCATATTCATGTAAATAATCCTTAAAATTTGTAAATGGAATAACTTTGCCATTAAGCTTTTCTGCAAGTTTTTCAGCTTTCTCAACCGTTCTGTTTGTAATTCCGAGTTTACCGATTCCCCTTTCAATCAAATGCTTTGCGGCAATTTCTCCTGTTTCTCCGGCACCAATTACCAAAGCAGATTTCTTTCCCAGAGTTGAAAATATTTTTTCTATTAATTGAACGGCGGCATAACTTACAGTAACAGCTCCTTCACTTATTTCTGTTTCTGAAATTGCTCGCTTGCCGGCTTTTATGGCAGCATCAAAAATCCGTCGTGTCAGAAATCCTGTAAATTTTGTTTCATCGGATATTTCAATTGATTCTTTTACCTGCTTAAAAATTTGGTTATCTCCGATTAACATAGAATCGATTCCTGCAGCTACGCTGAAAAGATGTTCTAATGCAGGGCGTGAAAAGAAGTGCTGAAAGTATTCTGTGTTAAAAGTTTGCTTGGCTTTGTACTGAAGAAGAAAATCCTGGATTGTTTGTGAATTTATATTTTGATTTGCAGGCAGTCCATAAATTTCAGTCCGGTTACATGTCGATATAACCAAACCTTCATTTAATAGTTTTCCTTTAATTTCATTAATGAAATTTCTTATTTCTTCTTCCTGCAGGAAAAGAGCTTCTCTTGCATCAACAGGAGCAGTATGGTGATTTATGCAAACAGAAATTAAATTCATTTTAATAAAAGGAATGAAAACTTTGTGCTACAAAATTGCTTAGCATAGTTGACATAATTGCCAGTATAAATCCTATAATGGAAAGTACAATCACTTTTTTGCCGCGCCATTTTCCCAAAACTTTACTGAGTATTCCTATTCCATAAAGTAACCAGACTATAGCGGAGCTTATTAATTTGGGGTCCGAATATGAAAAATCCGGAAATGCTTTTGGAAGCCAGATTACTCCGATTGTCATTGCAATCGAAAGTAAAATGAAACCAATAATCGCTGAATAGAAGCTGAGCTTTTCAAGTACTTCAAGACTAGGCAGCTTGTTAAATACCAATCCGAAGCGGTTAAGCTTGATATCTTTATAAAGCAGCAGGTAAAGAAAACCATAAACAGCAGATATCGTAATTCCCGAATATCCGAGTAAAGCTGTAAAAACATGTGAACCAAGAAGATTGTTCCGAAGGACTTCTTTTACTACAGTAACATCTTCTATGAAGATAGAGGATATGATCTGAAAAATTATTGAGATAATAATTATGAATGGCCCGGTTCCTCTTATGTCTGTTGCCAGTTCAAGAATGAAATAAGAAAAGCTAACGGAGAAGGCAAGCACTGTAAAAATTTCGAAAACGTTTGTAATAGGAGGATGATTAAATTCTGCAGTTCTGGACAAGAGATAAATTAAATGAATTAATAAAGTTGTAAAGAGACTCAGCCTTGCAAATTCAAAGTGCCTCTTGCCCGCTTTCATAAAATCAAACGAATAAGCACCAAAAGTGATGATATAAAGAAATGGAAGAAGGTTGTTGAGAAAATCAATAAAAGAGATCATAAAAAAACTTTATTTTGACTGACGAGTCAAACTTAAATAATTCTCATTAATAATGCAATGACTTATCGGTCATAGTGTATATATTTTCTTAATTTCCAAGTATTATTGGTAAACCATCTTTGCCAGAGCCAATAATAACTACCTTAGAATTGCTGGAATTTGCAAGTTTTTCTGTAGCCTCAATGCCTTTCCATTTGAGGAGCTGTTCGCTGATTCCCTGTGATACAATTTTCTGAAAATCCGCAACACCTTGTGCTTCAATTCTTTTCCGTTGTGCTTCCTGGGTTTCCCGCTGAAGGATAAACTGCATTCTCTGGCTTTCCTGTTCAGCTTTTAATTTTTCTTCGATTGCACTTGTAAGTCCCGGAGGAAGAGTAATCTGTCTTAAAGGTGCAGCCTCTAAAGTTATCCCCCTCGGTCCAACAAGTTTTGATAAATCTGTTTCTATGCGCTTTGACAGAATTTCTCTTTCTTCAGTATATAAAGCTTTTGCATCATAGCTTGCAGTAACTCCACGAACGACTGATCTGAATTGAGGAATAAGTATTTTCTCCACATAATCTTCGCCTACGGTTTTGTAAATTTTATTAGCGTTTGCAAAACTTAAGCTATAAAGAAGACTTATTTCAAGCTCAACGCTCAAACCTTCCTGTGATGGAACATTCATGACCTCCTTTAATTCCTGCGTTCGTGCATCAAACTTAATAACATTTGCCATCGGGTTAACAAGATTTACACCCGGGTATAAAGTATTGTCGCTTACATTGCCAAAGAAATCGATTACACCAACATGACCGGCCGGTATAATTGTCCAGCATTGCAATAATGCTATGAATAATGCAACTATAAATCCTATCAAAGCAAGACTTGATTCCTGTTTGTTAAATCTTTTTTTAGCGTTAAAGTAAAACAGGATCGCTACTACTGCAGCAGCAAGAGCTATAATGAATAACATGACTAATCCTCCCTTTTAAAAAAAATAAAACCCGCTATCTATTTAATATAAGTAAATCTTTTAGGAATCTTTAATTGATGAGACAAGTGTTCAGCAAATGTGGATTTGTAGTCGGTCATTCTATTGTTATTAATTTTTAGTTTAATGACAACTGAATGACCGCAAATAACTATGTAATTTGGTTTCTAAGAACCAAGGATGAAGAGAAGTAATCTTGTTTTTAAGATTCATCCATTCATACAGGTTCGACAAAGATATCCATACTGGTCATCATTTTAGCCCTGCCACCAACAAGCAGTCCGACTATCTGTTCATCATGAATTGTAAGTTCAATTATGAGCTCACTGGGAGAAGGGGGATCCATTTTATGTCCCTGCGCAATTATCATTTTCTGCTTACCAACATTCAGGTATTCACGCAGATAACATGCAAGAGCTCCGGCGGCACTACCTGTTGCAGCTTCTTCATCTCTTCCATATCTGGGTGCAAAGACTCTGGCTGCTGCAATCCTGTGAGGAATTTCAGTTTCGAGTGTAAATGGGTAGAATCCCACTATATTTAATTCCTCACTTATACCCATTACCTTATCAAAATCAGGTTTAATATTTTGTAAACTTGTATTCTCTAGCAAGGGTATTATTAAAAACGGGTTTGAAGTATTTACGATAACCGGGTAGCATCCCCCAAGAAGCTCAGATTTATTTAAACCAAGTGAATCAAGAACATTTTTTAGTGAGACTGAAGAAGACTGATCAAGTTTTCTATAAATAGGAGAAAACTGTTCCATGTAAGCAACATCACCTTCAAGAAGAATTGTTCTTATACCATCTACAGTTTCTTTAGTTACGTATTTTCCTTTAACCCTCCCTTTCTGAACAAGGTAGGAAAATGCTGCTATAGTTCCGTGACCACTATGCGAGATCTGTCTGTTAGGAGTAAAAAACTCCATCTTAAACATAGCTTTATCTGAATTTGAAAGGAATGCAGTAACTGAAGTTGAAGTTCGGGAAGCTATACTTTGCTTCATAGCGGTATCGAGTGTAACCGCATCTAAAACAATTCCTGCAGGGTTGCCACCGTTTCCGGCTTCTGTGAAAGCACTTAACAATATGGACGGTTACTTTCATTTGACTACCTTTAAAAAAATTGTAAACTAATATAGGTAATAACTTTTAAATTTAGTTTTTTAACACGAACCTTTTTAAAAGATGAAGTCAATTGTATACTACTTTATTAAGATCATCTTCTTAGTTTCAATAAAATTTCCAGCCTGGAATCCATCCGAATGGATCGCTATGGGATAAAAATAGATTCCGGTAGAAAGATCAGTAGAATTAAATATCACCTCGTAAGTTCCTTCCGTTTTATTTAAAATAGTGAACGCACTATAACATTTAATATAAATAAATCTTTTAGGAATCTTTAATTGATGAGAAGTGTTCAGCAAGTGCGGTTTAGTAATCGGTCATTCAATTGTTATTAATTTTTAATTTAAATGACAATTGAATGACCGCGAATATGTATATCTATATAAAATACTGGAATTACTTTTTATATTCTTTTAAGAAATCCCTGAAACTCGATCAGGTGTGATTCTTCCATTCCAAGAAGCTGAATGCAAATATCCTGGGTTACATAATCAACACCGTCACACATTTTAATTATTTTGTTATACTGTTTTATAGCGCCGGCTTCTGCATCAATAACGCCTTCGATAACCGAAACAACATCTGTTGTGTCTTCAAGAGTTTGCAGTCCTTTTTGACCAGCGCCGTAAATTTAAGTGAACCGGGAACAGTTCCGCCAAGTTCTTTGATTCTTTTCGCAAGTCTTTGCGCGTGAGTTATTTCTTCGGCAACATCTACAGCAAGAGATTTTTTTATTTCTTCCGCTCTTACACCATCGAGGTTTACAGAGTTCGATATGTAATTCATTACTGTTTCTATTTCCATCCAGTAACTTGCAGTAAGATTTTCGATTATTTGTTTTTTACCAGCCATTTTTATTCTCCCTTAGTTTATTATTTTTTTTATAAGTTTTGGCGGATTAACTTTTTCATCCGATAATCCGACCAGTTTGTTAAATCTTTTTTCCACATTGGTTATTTTATTTTTATTGTCGGAATATAATTCTGCTATAATGTCTCCTTTATTAATTTTCTCTCCGATTTTGAAATTAAATTTTATTCCGGCTTTCGGATCGATCTTGTCGTCCATCTTTAATCTGCCGGCACCAAGTTCAACTGCTGCAATTCCAATTTCAAATGTGTTTACACTATTTAAAAAACCAATCTCTTTTGATTTGATAACTTTCTTAAACTTTGGTTTCCTGTATTTCTCAGGATTATAAAGATATTTTATATCTCCGTTTTGTGCTTTAGCAATTTCAATAAATTTTTCAAAAGCTTTGCCGTTTGTTATTTGTTCTTTTGCAATTTGCTCGCCCTCTTCTATAGTTGAAGAACTTCCACCGAGAGATATCATAGTTCCGGCAAGCTTAATACATAAGTCATAAAGGTCGTTCTTCTTTTTCTCCTTTTAGAATTTCAATTGCCTCATATACCTCAAGCCAGTTACCGATATAATTCCCAAGGGGCTGATTCATATCTGTAATAAACGCAATTACTTTTTTATTAAATGCTTTTGCCGTAGAGACGAGTGAATTTGCAAGTTCTTCTGCATCTTTTTCTTTTTTCATAAAAGCACCGTTACCGGTTTTTATATCCAGCACAAGTCCATCGATTCCTTCTGCGAGTTTTTTACTCATTATGCTTGCAGTAATTAAAGGAATAGATTCAACGGTCGCAGTTACATCTCTTAAAGAATAAATAAGTTTGTCTGCGGGTGCAATATCTTTTGTTTGTCCGATTAAAACAGCGCCGCATTTCTTTAAGACTTTTTTGTATTCACTTATTGATAAATCTGTTCTAAAACCAGGAATTGATTCGAGCTTATCGAGAGTTCCGCCGGTATGACCAAGTCCCCTTCCGGAAATCATTGGGACTTTTATTCCTGCGGCAGCAACTATTGGTGCAATTATTAATGAAGTTTTGTCACCCACTCCGCCGGTTGAGTGTTTGTCAATTTTAGTTCCGGGAATTGAATTCAGATTTAATACTTTGCCGCTGTGCAGCATTGCATTTGTAAGATGAGAAGTTTCTTCTGAAGTCATTCCCCTTAAAAAAGTTGCCATAAGAAAAGCAGAGAACTGGTAATCTGGGATTTTGTTTTTGCAGTAACCGGAGATAAGAAAGTTTATTTCATCTTTTTCTAAAGCATTTCCATCACGTTTCTTTCGTATAAGATCAACAACATTCATAGAGTAAATTTAAGCATTATTGTAATTAAATAAGGATAATATTAGGTGATCTCTTTTAGTAAATCAATTTTGGTTTCGATGTTATCCGCAGTGATTTGATTTTAATAAAACAATACTTTACATTTTACTCTAATGTTCAGAAGGGGTTTTTATGGGACATAAAAAGACAAGTTTACTTTTTCTAATAATTATCTCACTATATTTTTTCATTTCTGAAACCAATGCGCAAGATAGTCTTTATCTTGTTGGAACAATAACAGGTGAATCATATGAAAATAGAATAACCGATGTAAAAGGAATCGGAGATATAAACGGAGATGGTTATGATGATTTTATGATTTCAATGAGAACGGGGAAGAAAGTAAGAGATGAAGGAATTGTAAAGTTGTATTTGGGTTCTGCTGATGGAAATTTAATTCCCGATATAACATTCCACTATCCAGGGAAAGATAGTTTGAACGATTTCGGGCAGAACTTTGCTGGTGTTGGAGATGTAAATGGTGATGGCTATAATGATTTTATATTATTAGGTATGTTTGCAGATTGGGGATTTGTTAAAGGGAAAGCTTTTTTATATATGGGTGGAGCAGTAATTGACACAATACCCGTTGCAGAATTTCACGAGCCCTGGATTGAAGATGGTTTTGGAAATTCAATAGAGGAGTTGGGAGATATAAATAAAGATGGATATGATGACTTTGTCATATCCTCAGACTACAACTGGTCAAATGGACAAGGTTACGTTTATTTATTCTGGGGAGGAGATACAGTCTCCTGGAATAGAAGTCTTACAATTACCAGCGATAGTGCTGGATATTCTTTAGGCTGGAATGCGGCAAATATTGGAGACATTAATAATGATGGTTTTGATGATATAGCGATGAGTGGGAATCCACAAGATATTACTAAAGACTTGTATAAAGTATTTATCTATTATGGGGGGAATAAAATGGATGATAAACCCGACACCGTTCTTTCGTCGGGTAATCTGGGAGATGTATTTGGTGGTATAATAAAGAATGGGGGTGATATAAATAATGACGGTACAACTGATTTTTGCATAATGAGCAATCAAAAGTTATTCATTTACACACAGGTTGATTTAAGTAATTTTATTTCTATCGATGGTTCTCTTTTAGGTTTTGGCGGATACATTAATATAGAAGCCGATTTAGATATAAACGGTGATGGATATAAAGATTTTGTTATTGGAAACACAAATTATAGAAATCAAGATAGTTTAATGGTGGGTGGAGCTTTCGTTTATTTAGGGAATAGAAGTATTGATACAGTTTATAAGTACAAATTCGAGGGAGAAAATAAATGGGGTGAGTTTTCTAAAATTATGTCTCATGCAGATATAAATGGAGACGGATTTGATGAAATTTTGATTATGGCACCTGGTTTTCCAGATTATGAAAATCCGTTGGGTAAAGTTTATATATATTCTTACAAAAAAATAACAGATGTAAAAAACAATAACAAAATACCTTCAGATTGTTTCGAATTGCTTCAGAACTACCCCAATCCATTCAATCCAAATACAGTCATAAGGTGGCAGTTGGCGACAGTAAGTTTGGTAAAAATATCAATATATGATGTTCTTGGAAGAGAGATAGCAACCATATTAAATGAGGAACAATCGACTGGCGAGCACGAAATTGAATTTGATGCATCAAAATATAATTTAAGTAGTGGAGTTTATTTTTGTGAATTAAAAATAAATGGAGGCAATACATCTACAAATGGGGTAGAATCCCAAAGAATAAAAATGGTTCTAATTAAATAACATTCCCACCAACATTCTAATTTGTAAGCCCTTTCTTTATTGATTATTTTTAACATCTGTATTTTTAATTTGTGGAAAAGGAAATGTTGTTTAAAACCAGAACTCATACCTGCGGAGAATTACGGCAGGAAAATATCGGGCAGGATGTTGTGCTTAACGGCTGGGTAGATACCCGCCGCGATTTAGGCGGATTTATATTTATCGATCTGCGCGACAGGTACGGAATTACACAGGTTGTATTTGAGCCTTCTTTTGATAAAGAATCACACGAACTTGCATCAAAGCTGAGAACAGAGTTTGTTATTTCTATTGAAGGACATGTAAGAAAACGTCCGCCGGAAACCGACAATCCTAAAATTCCAACCGGTCATATCGATGTGATGGTTAAGAAACTTGTTATTCTTAACGAAGCTCAAACACCGCCTTTCCCGATCAGCGATAATGTAAATGCAAGCGAAGATTTAAGATTAAAATACCGTTACCTCGATCTGAGAAGACCTTCCGTTCAGAAAAACATGCTGTTACGCCACAGGATGTACCAGATTACAAGACAGTATTTTGATAAACAAAGTTTTGTTGAAATTGAAACTCCTGTGCTTATGAAGAGCACTCCTGAAGGCGCGAGAGATTATCTTGTCCCAAGCAGATTGCATGCAGGGAAGTTTTATGCACTTCCGCAGTCTCCTCAGCAGTATAAGCAGATTTTGATGGTTGCAGGTATGGACAGGTATTTTCAAATAGTAAAATGTTTTCGAGATGAAGATTTAAGAGCAGACAGGCAGCCCGAGTTTACGCAAATAGATGTTGAAATGTCTTTCATTGATCAGGAAAATATTTTTGATGTTTGCGAAGGACTTATGAAAATGTTATTCAAGGAAGTTTGGAATAAGGAACTTCAAATCCCGATACCAAGATTATCTTTTGATGAAGCAATGGAAAAGTATGGAAGCGACAAGCCGGACCTTCGTTTTAATCTTGAGATGAAAACATTGAATGATGTTTTTGCCAAAACAACTTTTAAGGTTTTTCAGGATCAGTTAAAAAGTAAAGGAACTATAACAGGACTTGTTGCACCAGGCTGCGGCGAATATACTAGAAACCAGCTCGACGTTTTAACAGATTTTGTAAAGAAGATTGGTGCCGGAGGATTAATCTGGATGCGAGTAAAACCGGATGGTCTCGATGCACCCATTTCCAAATTTCTTTCTGATGAGGAAAAGAAAAATCTTGTAGAAACTCTGGGCGCAAAACCGGGCGATCTTATTTTTATGATTACTGGTCCACATATTAAAGCACTTTCTATTATGGGCTCATTAAGACTTGAAATGGCGAGAAGACTCGACCTGATAAAACCAGATGCAGAACCTAAACTACTTTGGGTAACCGATTTCCCGCTTCTTGAATGGGATGAACAGACTAAAAGATATTATGCAATGCATCATCCTTTTACTTCTCCAAGACTCGAAGATTTTGAGAAGATGGAAAGCGATCCCGGTAGTGTTAAAGCACGTGCTTATGATCTTGTTCTTAATGGAAATGAAATTGCGGGCGGAAGCATAAGAATTCATAATTCTGAATTGCAGGCAAAAATGTTTAAAGCTCTCGGCATTTCTGATGAAGAAGCGGAATATAAATTTGGTTTCTTAATGAATGCTTTTAAATATGGAGCCCCTCCGCACGGAGGAATTGCTTTTGGATTCGATAGAATGGTAATGTTGTTTGCCGGAGAAAGTTCAATAAGAGATGTTATTGCTTTTCCTAAAACTGCAAGCGCAGTTTCTCTTATGGATGATTGTCCCTCCACGGTAAGCGAAGAACAGCTAAAAGAACTTCACATAAAAATCAAATAAAGATTTTTAAAAGTTAGCTCCAACAATGGTCTTTATTTCTTTTGGCAGAACATCGTAAAGATGCGGATGAGTTTCTACAAGACGCATAATATCTGCCAGATCTTTTTGGCGCTTACTCTTACGTCTTTGTATATCAGAGTATGCCCAAATCTTTCCGGTTAAAACGTCTTCTAAATCAGCCACCTTCATTTTGTATCCCAAAACATTTTTTAAGGAAGCCTTTTGAATAAAAGCTTGATATCTCAAATCAGTCTGCAATTGAATTCGTAAGTCAGAATCAGGATGCTTTAAGTTTATACTATGTTCAAAACGGCTTATCTCGAAGGTATTTTTGACATGCTCAATAAAGTTTTCAACATCATTTATTGCCAGCACAATGTCCAAATCAAGGCTTGCCACGGGCTCGGCGTAAGCGTTAACTGCCAACCCTCCAATTAAACAATAATCTATTTTTAGTTCTTTTAGATTGTCGAGAAATAATTGGACTATGTCGCTTTTCCCGTTTGCCAGACTATTTAGAAATGTTTTTTCCGTCATTTTCTTTCTTTCCAAAATCCGGGTTTGCGAGCCAGATGAGTTATAGCCACAATAAATATCTCACTCTGTTTTATTTGATAAATAACAGCAAAAGGGAATCTATTGGTTAAACATTTTCGTGTATTTTTAGATAGCGTTGGGAAGGATTGAGGAAATTCAATAATACGCTGAATAGTAGAATAAACTTCTTCGAGAAACTCCAGCCCAAGTTTTAATTTCTGATCTTCATAAAAATCAACCGCTTTATTAAGCTCAAATCGAGCTTCCGGATGAAATGTATATTTCACTTCCCCAATCGTGTCCTGGTTTCTTTAAATACTGTATCACCATCAATAGTTTCGGTTTTTCCTTCTTCAAATTCCTTGACACGTTTTTCTGCTTCTACTGACCATAAACGATCAATTTCTTTTTGAGTTGGTACATTAAGGCTTTGTAATAACTGCTCCACTAATTCCGCTCTTTCTTCACGCGGAAGCAGCAAAGCTTTTTCTGCAAATTTTTGTGCTAAATCGCTCATAATATATTTCTCAGAAATTATTTTAAAATGAATATACACTATGGAACATCAATTTACAAAACCAATTAAACAATAATCTATTTTTAGTTTCTTTAGATTATCTAAGAATAGTTGGACGATGTCACTTTTTCCGTTTGCCAAACTATTTAGAAATGTTTTACCATTCATCGTTATATTATTCCCATATAAAATATACATTATGAAGAAATCAGTTGCTAATAATTGTAGGTTATCAATCTTAAGGCATAATAATTGACGATTTAAGTTCTAAAATAAAAGCGAACTACTTGCAAAGTTTTTTTAAAAAGTATTATTATCTAATTATTGGTGCTGTAGCATTTATTGTTTATATGCTTACAACTGCACCTGCAGTAACTGAATTCGACAGCGGAGAACTTGCCGCTGTTCAGGCGACATTAGGAATTGCACATCCCCCGGGCTACCCGCTTTTTACAATAGTCGGTTATTTGTTTTCTAAAATACCGTCTCCCTTTACGCCAATTTTTCAGCTTCATATTCTTTGTGTTATATGGACAACATTAAGTGCGGTTTTCTTTGTTCGTATAGTTGAGTTAATCATAAATAATTTTGAAGAATTTAGATCTCAATCATCCTCAGATATTTCAAGCTTAGAAAGACTTCTGTTTACTAATCTTGACGAACGGTCAAAATATATAGCAATAATCACAAGCGGATTTATTTTTGCCTTCAGCAGAAATTTGTGGGAAGAGTGTGCCGAAGTGGAAGTATATTCTCTTGCAATTTTTATCGGGACATTAATTATTTATTTCACTCTTAAAGCTTTTTTAGATAAAACAACATCAAAAACCGGAGTTTCCAAATACTGGATGATTGTAGCACTCATATTCGGGCTGGGATTTTCAAATCATATGATGACCTTATATTTAATCCCGGCTACTCTTTATCTTTATTTTCTGCAAAACAAATTTAGCGTCAAAACTTTACGGACACTCCTTCTCTTCATTTTAATGATCGTGGTTATCGCAGTTTCATTTTATTCATATTTACCTATACGTGCGAATCAAAATCCTGTAATGAATTGGGGAAATCTTGTAGATCTGAAAAGTACATTTGAACATGTTACTGCAAGATATTACAGCCGATTCTTTTTCCCGGGGTGGGAGACGATAAAAAAGCAGCTTACTTTTTTTGTAGCATCAATAGGTTTTTTGCCGGGCAAGCAAAACCTATGGAACAGCGAATTTAATATTAATATTCTTTTGGTTATGTCTGGGTTAGCCGTTTCACTTGTAATGAGAAGAAGATTGTTTATATATCTTAGCTTAATTTTTATTACGACATTAGCATTCTCTGTTAACTATAATATACCGGACATTTATACATATTTTTCTTTTGCTTATGTGGTTCTTGGAATTTTTTCCATAGTAAGTATTGCTGCCATTTTAAAACTTTTTTCGCAAAGCAATATTAAAAAGACAGCTGTTGTTTCTATCTTATTTATAATGGTAGTTGTCCAGCCAACGCTTAATTACAGTTTTATCAATCGCTCTGATTATTATATAGTTGAAGATTATATCACGCGCACTTCTTAAATTCGTTAAAAAAGATGCTGTAGTTTTCACGGATCAGTGGGATTATTTTCTTGCGCCATCTTATTATGTTCAGAATGTAACTAATTATAGAAAGGATGTTAAGATCATTCATAAAGATCTTATCCCTTTGGACTGGTATATGGAAAAGGAAAAAGAGGAAGGATTAATTTCTTATGATGCGAAGACACAAAGATTTAATATTACCAAATATACAGCCGGGAAAGACTTTTATATGTCTCCGGAGATTCTTGAAAGCCAGGTTTATTCGGGTAAATTCAAGTTAGGCGAAAAACAATTTATTATTCCCGATGTTCTTTTATTCAGAGTTGTAAATACCAAAGAATATTACCCGGCTCCCGATCCGGATTTTGAAATCAGGTTTCCTGCAGAAGAAACATTTGGAGTAAAGAAAATCAAAGATATAATTTTCGTTATGCTTCAGAACAGAATCAAATATGAACTCCAATACGGCAAAAGAGACAGGGCAAGAGTTTACTTAAATAAAATTATTCAATTGTTTCCGGAAAAGAAGATTCCGATGGAACTATTTGGAAATTGACAAAGAGATAATATCTGGAGTATTTAATTTGGAAACATAGGACTTTAACAGGTAATCGTATTTACCAAGATTAAAGTTTATTATCTCTTTTATTCTATTAATACTGAATAAGTCCCCGCTTATAACAAACGAAAGTTTGTCGTAGTACTCTCTTAGGTCTTTATCTTCCAATTGATTTTTTCCTGTCTTAATAGTTTCTAAATAGCCGGCAGGAATTTTACGTGCAAAGTGTCCGATTCTCCATTTTTTAATGCTATTAAATTTGTATTTGTGAATAAGCCAGTATTCCGTTGAAGGAAGTTTTGATAATAATGGATCTGCCAAAGCCATTGGATCGATAATATGAATTTTACTTCCACCATAATATCCGTTAAGCCCTATGGTCTCTTTTACTAAAACTTTTTCTTTTGAATCCTCGATATCCTTAACCCATGGATGTTGAATAATTCTTCTCTCGGAAATATTGTTGAGTAATCCTGTATATTCATAATACCACATTCGTTCATCTACAATTCCGTGATACATATTAATTACCGGTGGACCAAATCTGAAAGCTTTAACTATTTTGGGTCCCGTACTGTAATATTGATTAGAAAATACTGTGGGCTTGGGAGAAAGCAATCCCAGAATTATAACTGTCGTGATTAAAAGAACAGCTCTTCTGACAGATTTAAATTGTGTTTTGGAAACAACAATTACAGAGCAAAGCAAAGGAGCCGAGAAAAATCTTCCTCCCATAAAATCTCCGCCTATGCTTACAATATATATTATATATAGAAAGATTCCCGCAGATATAACAAGAAGTTTTATATCTTTTTTTAACAGAGGAATTATCAATCCTGCCAACATAGCCACAATTGTCAGCGGATCGAGATATAGTGAGTTTACAATATAAAAAATCCCTTGCCTGAATAATTCTATTTGATTGATTCCCGTATTTAACTTGGCATAAGCTGTATTGGGAAAAGGAAATCCGTAATAGAAAAGAGAAAACAACTCCCATAAAATAAATGGAAGAAATCCTGCGGCTATAATTAGTAATCCCTTTAAACGGTTACTTTCTAAATATGTAACAATCAGCGAAGGAATAAAAATTAGAACAGTGTCCATTCTATTTATTGTTGAGAGAGAGGCTATAATAGAAAGAGTAAGAAGTTTTTTGCTGTTCTCTTTCTGAGTAAAGAATACGATAAAGAATAAAACTATCAGCAAATGTGTTAAAGGGTTTTCAAGTCCTGATGTTGAAAAATCAATAAATGCTTTTGATAAAATCAGGATAAGAGCCGCAAGGATGGAATTAAATATTGAATCGGAAATCTTATATAGAATTAACAAAACAGCACTTACTGAAATAAGAATAGATACGATTAAGCTTGTATAATATATTTCCCTTGTTATAAAATAGAATCCTGAGAGAAGAAACATCCACAAGGGATGGGTGTATGCCTGAACTCTTTCACCAATATTCCAGGTTAAGCCATATCCATGTATAAAATTGTCAATTGTTCTAAATGTTACATATGAATCGTCGGAAAGCCATGCACCTATAAATACTATTAATAGATAGAGAGAAGTCAGGGCAACAATTACCCATTCTTTTTTAAGCTCTAATTTTTCCAGACGAATCATAATTCTATTTTAATTTATAATTGAATTAGACAAGTATTAAGCCAGATAGGAAAAAATTCAAAAGGCAAACGGTTCTGTGATCAGGGAATATTCTTTTATTAGTAACGCAAATTGCTTGTACAGTTTTATGATTAAGGGAAAACCGTTAAAACGGTTATAAAAGTATGGGCTTTTGTATCGTTAACCCACGGCTTAAGCCGTGGGTTAATAAGAAAACGCAGAGAATAGTAATGATAACGACAAGGGATTTCTTTAAAAGAGAAAACGCCCGGTAAGCGGGCGTTTCCCTCCTGGATGAAGATTGAGAGAGTAACCATTGTTCATACCAGGTAATATTTAGTACTTAACCAAAGACAATTCCATAAAATAAGTTTTGAAATTAGATTAAAAATGAAGAGGTATAGCTTCTTTATTGACGCAGACTGAGAAATCATATAAAATTAAAACAGGTTCCAGCAAGCTAATTTTCTTTTGATTTATAATATTATGAAACTTTCATTTTTCCATTTCTTCTTCTAGGCAAAGAAATAATTTCCTAACAATTGAAAAAAAGATTTGTGATAGACTGGAAAAGTAATATTGTTTTTTAGATGCAATGTTCTCCAGCAAAATTTCTAATTCATTGAATCTTTATTTACCGTTCAAGAAAATATTTGCTTTTATAAATCCGACTTTAGTTCTGGTAAATATTACTAAGCCTTATAAATTGAGAAGGTAAAACCTTCTAACAAAATTACCCACATTCAAGTTAGATGTCGTTATTGAGAAGCTCAATTTTATTGGCACGCTTTTTACCATATAGGTAAAGAATTTTTAGAACGTTGTTTTTTGAAAAAATTGTCATGAAAATAATTAAAACTGCTTTACCGGGAAAAATTACTTTCACAGAAAATTTTACAAAACCAGAGATGAATGTAAAAGTAAAATTTACAATTGCACATAGCAGTTTTAAATAACGAAAATTGTTAAAGGTAAATATTGGGACAGCAACAACTGTTACTTATAGTGCTAGGAATAATAATTGTCGGAATAGCTATCGCCGTTTCAATACAGCTATTCAGACAAAATGCGATTGATTCTAAAAGAGATATTCTAACTAATGAATGCTCTAATATAGCATCGATTGCAATTGGATATTATAAGCGCCCCGTCTCATTTGGGGGTGGCGGTAAAAGTTTTATTGGCTGGAATGTTCCTGCAGAACTGCAATCTACAGTTAACGGAAGTTATACGGCAGTAATATACAGAGACAGTGTTGTAATAACTGGCACGGGAACTGAGGTGGTAACAGGAAGTGATTCGATACAGGTAAAGACGACGGTTACGTCGAATGATTATAGAACGGTAATAATAAGATAAGATTTGATTAACAGGAAACTGAAATCAAAAATCAAATAAACAATAACAAATAAAGGAGATCTATAATGGGTCAGCAACAGCTTCTCTTAATCGTGCTTGGTGTTATAGTCGTTGGTATCGCAGTAGTAGTTGGTATCAACCTGTTTAACGCTAATGCAGTTTCTTCAAACAGGGACGGTGTAGTATCGGACTTGAATAACCTCGGTGCAATGGCACAGCAATATTACAAAAAGCCTTCTTCAATGGGCGGCGGTGGGAACACATTTACAGGATGGACAGTCCCGACTCAGTTAGATACCACAGCAAATGGCTTTTATGTTGCAACAGTAGCAGCACAGAGCGTTGTAATAACAGGTACCGGAACTGAAAAGAACGATGCAGGAGTATTAATTCAGCATACCGCAACTGTTAAACCTACCACAATTGCAGTAGTCTTAACTCAATAGTTTTGTTAAAAACTAATTAACAACCTGTTAGGCTGATGGAATCATAAATTTTGTCAGCCTTTTTTTATTTTAAAAGATAAAATCATGGCAAGTCAGATTTACTTAGCCTATATTTTATCTAATCAATTGCATCAAGATCAAATATTTAATTCATCTAAAAATAAATTATGCCGTTATTAAGTAGTTTCTTTGGGATTGTTGTATATATGTATTGGGAGAAGCGAACTAAACATAATGCACCCCATTTCCATGCAATATACAATGAGTATGAATGTGTTTACAGGCTACCTGATTTAGCAGCATTGAGCGGAAAATTGCCGGTGCGGGCTGATAGATTGGTAAAAACGTGGGCTAAATTACATAAAGAAGAATTAATCGAAAACTGGAATAAAATTTTGCATGATATTCCCATTAAAAAAATTAAACCTTTAGAATAGGAAGCGGTTACATGGACTATTTAATAAAAGTAAAAGCCGCTAAATATTTAGGCGGTTATAAAATTCACTGTTTATTTAGTAACGGTGAAGAAAAGATAGTTGATCTCAAAGATGAATTGCAGGGGGAAATATTTGAACCGTTAAAAGACAAAAATATTTTTATGCAATTCAAGGTTGATGATTTGCTGAAGACAATTGTTTGGCCTAATGGTGCAGACCTGGCACCATATAGTTTATATGATCTCGGCAAACCGGTTATTAAAAAAACAAGCAGGAAACCAAAATTTTCCCCAAAGAGGAGCAACATTCGGGGTTAGGGTATCGTTAGCGCTTAGCTTAATATAATTTCTAAATCAGGACTGATAAAACCTAATAAATTTTGTCAACCTTTTTTGTTTAACGTTAAAGAATGCCAGTTTTTTGAACGGGATTTCGGTGTAGTATCGGACTTGAATAACCTAGGTGCAATGGCACAGCAATATTACAAAAAGCCTTCTTCATGGGCGGCGGTGGGAATACATTTACAGGCTGTGACAGTCCCGCTCAAGTTAGATACCACAGCAAACGGCTTTTATATTGCAACAGTAGCAGCACAGAGTGTTGTAATAACAGGAACACAGAAAATATTCTTGATACAAAGTAATGATGGATCTCTAGTATTAACTCAGATAACATACCGCAAAAGACTGCTCATAATTACAACTGGAAATATCAAAAATGTAAGGCTATTTGAACTGATTCTCAATAATATGGAACATATAGAGGAACTTTTTAATCAATATAACCTTGTTGAATTAACATAATAACGAGATTATTGGACACGAATAATAACGCTTAACTTTCAGCTCGTCGGCTACTAAGAAAGAAGAAAAACAATATAACACAAGGTGAAAAATCAAAAATGTTTGTCAGCCATTTTAATTTTTAATTAAAAAAAGTATTGATGATTCTGATCATTAGAATATTAACGATTGCCAATCACAAAAGAGCGCCTTTTTATTGGAAGAGACGAAGATGATCTTGGCAAGCGGGTTATCAAAAAAGTAAAACATACCCCGAAGCGGGCGAAAGTTAAATAATATATTAACTAATATTATAGACATGTAATCCTACAAAGTAGAAGTCTCCCCTTTTTGTTATAACTTCAAAAACATCATATAAACACAATGTGCCCGTCACTTTAAAAGTGACGGGCACTTATATTATAAATCCATCAAAAAAGATTTACTTCTTTTATCTGTTATTCTTTCTGAATTACTCAATAAACTATGTAAAAACAGCAATTATATAATTGATTTTTTTTGGAATAAGAATTGAGTTGTATATGAAAACTTTAAGGTTAAGAGAAAAATAATGGTAGAGTTCAAATTCACTGCACAAAAAATAAACGGGCAAACAATAAGTGGATCACTTGCCGCTAATTCTGTTACAGACGGCAAAAAGAAAATTCATCGCCTTGCCGAAAGAAATCAATTAAAGATAAAAGAGATTGAAAAAAAGTCGGCTTTTATTTACAGAGCCAGAAGAGGAAAAGAAAAACCGGTAAGAGGTGAGCAGAAAGCATTTACTAAAAAAGAAGTTGAGGATGCATTAACAAAACTGGGATTTGAAGTTTTATCAATAAACAAAAAATTATTTGACTTTCAGTCAAGGCCGCCGCAAAGCGAAATAGTAACATTTGTTAAAATAAGCGCAGAGCTGCTTGAGCAGAAACTCCCTTACAGCGAGATTTTAACTCTCTTGATAAATGATACCGCAAATAAAACTCTTAAGGAAACACTTAAGGAAATTAATAACGATCTTAAAAAGGGAGCCGACAGTGAAGCGACTTTCTTAAAGTATCAAGCTGTCTTCGGCAAGTTTGCCGCATACATGCTGGGGCTTGCTTCAAAGAGCGGTAACATGACAGAGATATATAGAGCTACCGCAAAATTTCTTGAGAGAAGACAGGAGTTCAAAAAGAATTTAAGAAGCGCTCTCATTACACCTGCGGTTACATTATTTGTTCTTTTCCTGGCAGTCCTATTTTATGTAGGGTATATATTCCCGGAGACTGCAAAGCTGTTTGTAAAGTTCGGAGTTGATTTACCCCCGATGACAGCCTTTACTTTGAAGATAAGTGATTTCCTCATGGGGAATTCAATTTTGGTTACCGCAGTAATTGTTATTCCCCCGATCATATTTTGGCGTTTTGCCAAGTCGAAAAAGGGCGGATATATAATTGATAAGTACGTTATTAGAATTCCGGTTTTGGGACCACTAATTCATAAAACGCTTATAGAAGTTTATTGCAGGGTATTTTACACACTTTATAGCGGATCGGCAGAAAGCATTGAGCCGATAAGAATAGCTGCCGAAGCTGCTGGAAATAAATATTTTGAAGACAGGATAAAAAACGTTGCAATCCCCTTAATGATAAAAAAAGGTGTTGGTATAACAGATGCATTTACAGCAACAGGAGTTTTTACCGAGACAGCGCTTTCCAGACTTCATTCGGGAGAAGAAACGGGAACTCTGAAAAATACCAGTTTACAGCTCGCCAACTATTATGAAAGCGAAACAGTTTATAAGCTGAAAAACTTTATAGAGTTTGTTCAAATAGCAATTGCGATGATAATTATGGTTGTAATGATTGGGCTTACTCTTGTATCGGCAGAAACCGCAACCGTACGCCCCAAAACACCTGGTGCATCAAATCAAACTTATGTTGAAAGAAATATTGCATGATTGATACTAATCTTGAAATGACAGATAAAATCGGTTATCTCCTTTTTAAGAAAGGAATAATTGACGGGACAATTTTAGAAAAAGCTCTTCAGGCTAAAGCAAACGATAAAAGTAAAATTAAAAGAAATCTTGCCCAGATATTAGTGCAGGAGTTTGGTTATGATCATGACCTTATATTTAGAGAAGTAGCAATTCTTTATGCTTTCCGGGAATTGGATGTGACCATTGAAGAAATTCCACCACAGAGAATAAAAGCACTTAAAAATTTAGTTGGAAACGCCCCCGATAGTCTTAAAGCACAAATACTCGAAAATAAAGTAATTCCCTTTATGTATGATGAGCGCGTTAAAGATAAGCTCATTCTCGCAGCAATAGATCCAACGGACAGGAACATACCCAAAATTGCATTTGGACTTAATGCAAAAAAATACGAAGTACTTTTTATAAGGAAAAAAGATTACGAAAAACTAGTAAACATAATTATTCCTCCGGAAAATGTTTATTTGAAAATGATGGAGGAATCAGATGATTCTGAAATTCATATTGAACAGGATGAGTCTCTTGATGAAGAAGCCCTTGATGCGGAAATAAATAAGAGTGCTTTAATTAACCTTGTTGAAGGCGCTCTTCTTGAAGGAGTAAGAATGGGGGCGAGCGATATCCATTTTGTTCCCAAGCCGGGGAACAGAACCGAAATATTAGTCCGTGTAGATGGTAATCTTCAGCCATGGCATATACAGGAAGGAACATTACCCGAAGCAGTTGTTGCGGTTGTTAAAGATCGCTCAAAAGGTATGGACCGTTTCGAGAGAGAGATGGCGCAAGATGGTTTCATACAAAGAGAAATTGATGACCAGGTTATCAGGTTCCGTGTTTCAGTTCTTCCTACTGTTGGAACAGAATTAAAAAATAAGTTTGAAAGTGTCGTAATAAGAATTCTTGATGATAGAAAAGTAATTAAGGATCTTGACAAACTCGGATTAGCCGGATATTCCCGTACCGCTTTTGAAAAAGCAATTAAGCAGCCTCAGGGAATGATAATATTGACGGGACCTACCGGTAGTGGTAAAAGTACAACACTAGTTGCTGCTCTTCACCAGGTAATAGATCCTACTGTGAATGTTCTTACTGTTGAAGATCCGGTCGAATATGTTATTCAGGGAGCGAGGCAGTTGAAGATCGGTTATAAAATGAATTTTGAACAGGCAATAAGATCTATATTAAGACATGACCCTGACATAGTTCTTGTAGGTGAGATGAGAGATAAAGAAACAGCAGAAGTAGCTATTAAACTTGCTAACACGGGTCACCTTACATTTTCCACATTACATACAAACGACGCTCCGAGTGCAGTAGCCCGTCTTTATAAAATGGGAATCGAACCATTTCTAATTGCGTATGCAATTAATATTATTGTAGCCCAAAGGCTTATAAGACGATTGTGCGAAAACTGCAAACATAAAGTTTCAAAAATTGATGACGCCATACTAAGCCATCTTAAAATTAATGCAAACGAATGGAAAAACTATTCAATATATGAAGCCAAAGGATGTGAGAAATGTAATAACTCAGGTTATAAAGGTAGAATTGCCATTCACGAGGCACTCTACTTCACCAAAACAATAAGACAAATAATAGTACGATCTGGTATCGAAGTTGATGAAGAAAAGATCAGAGAACAAGCAAAATTAGATGGGATGATGAATCTAAGAGAAACAGGATTGGAGAAAGTGAAATTGGGAATAACATCTATAGAAGAAGTTATTTCAGGTACTTCAGATGAGTAATATTTCCAATAAAGCAAGTAATTATTACAGAAAAGCGACTAAAATAAAAGGAATTATCAATATGCATTTATATGAAAGGTGCATTAAGTGTCGATACTAAAAGAAAAAAGTATTATAGAAAAGTTTGCTAAAACTATTCCCGCTTCTCACGCAGGACCGGATAGAGCAAATTATATTCTTGAGAACATCGACAATCTTTCTGTAGATGATAAAATAGCATTGAGAAATTTATTTAATAAGTTTTTAACAGGAATGATAGAAAGGGATGCTTCTGATATTGAAGTCGGGGGACATGGTAACAAAGGTAGTATATGGATGAGAGTATATGGAAAGAAAAAAAGAATTGAGGATCTTCCGCAATTTTCTCTTGATGAATCTGCTATTTTAATAATTAATCTGCTTAACTCGAACCAAAGAAAATATCTTGCGCTAACAAGAAATCTTGATTTCAGCTACACATATTTTTATGATAGAAAAAGTTTTGATGCAAGATTCAGAGCAGACGTATACTTTGACCTGGATACAATAGCTCTTAATATGAGAGCTATTAACCAAACAATTATGCCGCTCAAGGCACTGGAGTTCCATCCTAACGTAGTAAAGATGATGAGCCATGGTTATATCAAATTTGGTTTGTCACTCGTAACAGGTATAACGGGTTCTGGCAAGTCAACAACTCTCGATGCGTTTATAGATTATCACAATAATTTTGATCCCTGCCATATTGTTATTATTGCCTCACCAATTGAATATGTCCATGAATCGAGAACATCGATCATTAAACACAGAGAAGTAGGTCGCGATGTACTGACATTCAAAGATGGCGTTATTCAGGCATTAAGACAAGATCCGGATATAATTGTAATCGGTGAAATGAGAGACCCCGATACAATCTTAGCTGCATTAGAGGTTACGGATACCGGTCATAAAGTTTTTTCAACACTTCACACATCTTCTGCAACAGAATCATTAGATAGAATAATAGCAGAAGTTCACCCCAACGAACAGGAACGAGTAAGAAACAGGCTTGCAGATGTTTTAGTAACTGTTGTTTCGCAAAAGCTTATTCCAAGTCTTGATGGAAAACGCGTAATGGCAAAAGAAGTTTTAATCGCTACTCCGAGTGTAAAAGCAGCAATAAAAAATAATAATACAAGTGAAATTTATATGATGATTAATCAGGGAGGCAATATGGGAATGATAACCATGGAGCAGGACCTGAAACGATTATATCTGGAAAAGAAAATTTCTCTTGAAAATGCGGTAGCATACGCAAATAACAAAACAAGAATTCAACAATTATTAACGGCGGCATAAATGAAACCCTTAGTATGTATATACAGCGAAGGTAATGATACTAAAGTAGCAGTGGTAACTAAAGCTAACGGCAGACTTTCTGTTTTAAGAACTGCTAGTGTAGATTATGTTCAACCTACCATTGATGTTGAGGAAGGGATTTCCAACTTAAACATTGATGGTAATGAACTGGACCTTGAAAAGGTACAAAGCCAAGATACGTCACTCGAAAACAAAATGGCAGCTTCCACAGTTACAACACTTGCTAATAATCTTGCGGGAATAAACCTTAAAAATAGTTTGTTTATTCCAGCTCTTACAGAGCCGGCAATTCACTACCATGCTTATGAAGGATCAAAACAACTTGCAACAGCTAAGGTTACTCAGGAAATAATCGATGATATTCAGGAATCAAAGAATGTAACGATAGATAAACAAAACCTCGGGTATGTAGAACTGGCAGATAAATCATTACTCTCCGTTTTTTTGGGCGGGGAAGTTGGTTGTATAAACCTGATTAATTCACTTGCCCGTCATCAGGGTAGAAGACATTTCAGAATTCCCGCTGTTAAGAGTGCCGAGATATCTCTTGCTTATTATGTTGCCAAAGCAAAAAAGTTTTTTCCGGATGATCAATCACTGATTGTTTACATTGGTAAAGAATACAGCAAGCTCATCTTTTTGCAGGGACGTAAATTAAAACATATCGGCGCAACACTTGATATAGGCACGTTAAATCTGCACACATACGATGTTTACTTTTCAAAAATACTTCTTGAAATGGAAAACGGAGGGATCTCTTCTCTCGACAATATAATTGTTTGTGGAGAAGACGATTCTGAAAATCTTATACTTTCTTTTTATGGAACTTTCCCGGAAGCCAATGTTTCCCGCATTGAATTCGGCGATATTGACTTGGGCGGATTAACTAAGGAAGAAAAAGACAAGTTTTCTTCTTATAGTGTTCCTGTAGCCGTAGCAACGGAATATTTTGATGAGCAAGAAAATATTTATAAGGGAATAAACCTACTACCGAAATATGTAAAGGAGGACCAAAAGCTTTTCCAGTTCGGATGGCATGGATATGCTATGCTTCCGGTGCTTTTCGGAGCTGCTTTCTATATCACTTTATATATAATGGAGAATCAGAAAGAAATTAATCAACTCGATAATCAAATTACCGAGAGAACAATTCAGATGAGACAGAATCAGGAAATTCTGACTAAAATTACGGACATTCAAACAAAGATTAGCGGGTTTGACCAGACACAGGCAATTTTAGATTCTGCTGCAGTAGGTACTGGAGTCTGGCAGGAAGTTCTAAAACATGTGTCGAACTTTATTGGAAGCAAAAAGAATATGTGGTTGACGAAAATTAGTTATACCGATGGCAGTATAGTTTCAATGGAAGGTTATGCGCTTTCAAGAAATGTATTGTCGGAGTTTGCTTATTCAATAGAATCAGCAACACTAAAGAGCGTTAATTATGAAGCTCTAAGGGAGAAAGATACATACAGATTCTTATTAACATTTGATTTATCAAACTATCAAAAGAATGTACAATGAGTAAAAAATTAAGAAGCACCATAGGTTTAGTAGGTTTACTTCTGCTGATCGTAGTTATCAGCGGTGTCTACGTCTTTGTTTTCCAAAAAGGTAAACTGAATCAGAAAAAGAACAAGCTCGAAGAATTGAGAGCCAACGACTATAATACTGCTCAATTAACTCTGCAGTACAAGGATCTTCTGAAAAGATCGTCTGTTCTTGATTCCATTCTTGCATCAAGGAAATTTAATATCCCACAAAATCTTTCCTCGATAAAATTTTACGACTTCATTAATAATGTGAGTTCGTCATATTCTAAAAACAGCCAGATAGATATTGAGTTTCTTGAACAAAACCAAGATAAGGACTTCTTCTATTATGAATATAAACTAAGCGGGAAAGCATCGTATAATGATCTTTATAATCTTGTTTATGCTATTGAACACAGTAAGGAATTAAAGAAGATTACAAATATGCCCTGAATAATCTTGTTGTTACTGATGAAGACGGAGTTCCTAACTTTTTAGTTGGTTTCACTATGAATGTAGGCGTTTACTTTTCAACAAATGACAGGTTTGCTACAGCAAAGTTAGTTGAAAATAATCTTAGGACGGCTCCAACATACGATGCATTTTATCCGGCAATTAGAAATCAAATAGCTCCGAATGTAGATAATCTGCTTGATGTTCAAGGGGCCAAACTGCTTGCACTAATTCCGGAAGGTGCTTTTGTAGCTGATAATAAAGGCAATACTTATTTAGTGTATGAAGGTGAACAGATTTACTTAGGATATTTGACAAAAATAGATTATGACAAGAACACTGTTAATTTCATCCTAAACAAAGGTGGAATTATAGAAAAAGTTCAGCTTGCACTTGAAAAAGATAAATTAAAAGAAAAATGATTGAGAGAGAAAAATGAAAACAACCATGAAAGCACTTTTAGTGATCCTGTTTCTAGCGGTCCAAGCGTATCCACAAAAGTACCTCGAGAAAGAATTTAAAGGAAGTACTAATCCCGATGAGCTTGTAACCCTTTCCCCCAATGTATCGTTTAATCAAGCGATAGCGCTCCTTAGTAAAATAAGTGAGAGTGTTACGGGAAAAAAGATTGTGTCGACAGTAGACACAGACGATCCTATCGGGATTGAAATAAACAATATGGATTACGACAAAGCTCTTGTAGTATTAGTCCAGTACAAAGGACTTATTTATGAAGAAAAGGAAGATGTTATTGTTGTTAAAAGAAAAGCCGAAGTATCGGAAGATAAAACAACCGATAACTATGCGCCGGTTACAACAAGGGACGTTAAAATATCCGCAGTATTTTTTGAAATGGATGTTAACAAGTCCAGGGAAAGAGGCATAGACTGGAAGGTTTTATTATCTCATAAAGGATTGCAAATAGGAGCCAGGCAGTTAGCCAAGGTAGTACAAACAAGTAATGGTTCAAGCTTCAGGTTCAGGTTCGGGTTCAACAACCACACAACAACCTCCGGATTTTAATGTAAATTCTTCTTCAGATTTTGAACTGGGAAATTTCTTTGGACAAGCTACAGCAATGTTCAGGTTCTTTGAAGAAGAAAATATTGGTGAAATAATTGCAAGTCCCAAGTATAATAGTAAGGGATCGTAAAAAAGGAAGAATACAAGTTGGTTCCGATTTCTCAGTAAAGCAAAAAGATTTTGCAGGAAACGTTATTGAACAATTCTTCCCGACAGGTACAATTATAGAGGTAACTCCATATGTTTATACTGAAGATAATATTAATTATATGCTTCTGAATTTACTTGTTGAAAGAAGTTCATTTATTCAAGGCGAACTTACAACAGAAATTAAAAAAACAAATGCAACGACACAGGTAATAATGTTAAATGGTGAAGAAGTAGTGCTTGGTGGCTTATATATTAATGATGAAACTACAGACCGCACCGGCGTTCCATTCCTTAAAGATTTACCCTGGTGGTTCTTTGGACTTAGATACATATTCGGCAGCGACAGTAAAGTATTAAAAAAGCAGGAGCTTATTATACTTCTTAAAGCCGAAATTTTACCGACACTTGAAGAAAGATTATCCGGTAAAACTTCAAAGACACTTATAAGAGACGAAGTAAAAAGTCACGAAGAACAAATTAAATATTACAAACTTAATCAAACGGATGAACAATAGTTAGAAATTATGGAATCGATACTTATTGTTGACGATGATATTAACTTGTGTTCTGCTCTTAAAGATGAGTTAATTGAAGTAGGTTACGATGTTGACTATGTCAATAGCGGCAACGATGCCTTTCAATACCTTTCCGGTAATGAAGTTGACTTGCTCTTACTCGATCTTAAAATGCCCGGGCAAGACGGCTTCGATGTTTTAAAACAATTTAATCAACGGGGACTTAAGTCTAAGATAATAGTTTTAACTGCTTATGCTGATGTTAAAAGCGCGATAGATTCAGCTAAAATGGGGGCGAGCGATTTTATTAGCAAACCTTATGATTTTGATGAATTACTCATTACAATCAGAAAAGTTTTGCAAAGAGACACGTAAGTATGAAAATCAGATATCGAATTCTTATAATCAATTTTGCAATTGTAGTATTAATAATAGGCAGCTCAGCGGTAGCTTTCTATTCTATTATGTACAATGCTCTTACTTCACAAAGGTCGCAGTACCTTGTCAGATCCGCGAACGATTTTATATATGCTTACCGCGAAATGCTGCAGGATACCGATGACGATTTTCTCTATTCCCTAAAAAATTCTTCTAATGCAACGATTCCTGTAAACGAAAAGAATATCGATTTTATTTTTGAAGCTTCAAAGAGTGGCAATCTTATAAAACAGTATTCAAAAGATTTTGTTTATATACCGCAAAAAAATTTTTCCGTCGAAGAATTTATATCAAATAATCCTTCTGCCATAGTAAAAAAATACGTTGACGAAAACGGGAGAACTTATTTTTACGGGCGCATCTTATCCAACGAAATTCTCAATCAGGTTTCTCAAAAAATAAATGCTGAGATTGCGGTTGTTGTTAATAATACTCCCGTAGAAATATCTAACCAGGATAATAACCAGAATTACGTTTATACTCTAAATGAAGCTTATAAAGATTTAAGGAATAAAAATAATTTTGAACTTTATGCACAGAGTTCAGATCGTGCCGATATTGTGGCTACGATTTACAGGAACACAAACGCCTCGGAATTAACTGACGGTATAGAATTTTTAATCTTTAATACGGTGAGCGAAGCTGCCGATCTCCGTTCCAACCTGAAATCCATGTTAATTATAATAGGGATCGCGGGCGTATTTCTTTCACTAATACTGACTTTTCTTTTTACTGATAGAATTAGAAAGCAGCTTACCCAGTTGAGTAAAGCTACGGGAATAACAAAGGGTGGAAATTTTAAGGCTCGTATTACAATAAAAAGTAAAGACGAGATCGGTGAACTTGCAAGCGCTTTTAATGATATGCTTGACGATCTTGAGAAAAATCATAATGCGAAACAGGAATACTCTGAGTTTATTACTCTTATAAATCAAAATCCTACCTTAAAGGAAATATCGGAAGTGGCGCTTCGCAAGATTATAAAAACCTGCAAGTTATCAATAGGTGCACTTTATCTTGTTGAGAAAGAAGATATTTCTCTCTTAAGTTCTTATGGGCTAAGCGATGAACATAAAGTGAACAATAAATCCGAACTCTTTGAACCGGTTATAAAAAATATGGAGACGGTTGAAATAAACACCGTTGAGCATCTTCCCGTGATTAACACAGGTTCTCTTTCTCTGGCAATAAGATCATTATTAGTAGTTCCTATAATTTATAACAACAGGGTTATAGCAATAATCGAACTTGGGGGATTCGATAAACCCTCACCCGAAGCGAGAGAGTATTTATCAAATATTCAGGAACAACTAGCAATTGGTTTAACTAATGCGTCAGCTTTTGTTCAATTGGAAAATCTTGTTTCCGAACTTAAAAAGTTGAATGACGATTATCAGGAACAGAACGAACAGATAACCAAGCAGAATGAAAAACTTATTGAACTGCATAAAGAATTAAAAGATAAAGCAGACGAACTGGTCCGGCAGAAAGAAAAAGCCGAAGAGTCTACAAAAATGAAGTCTCAATTCCTTGCAAATATGTCTCACGAGCTTAGAACGCCGATGAATTCTATTCTCGGATTAACCGAATTGATTCTTGAAGGCAATACACTTAAAGGTAAAAATAAGGAGCGTCTCGAAGTAGTTCTTAAAAGCGGCAAGAGATTAATGAATTTAATTAATGATATTCTTGACCTTAGTAAAATTGAAGCCGGAAGAATGGATGTTCGCGAGGACCAGATTATTTTAGATGAACTTATCGAAGATGTAGATAATGCGATTTCACCTTTAGCGCATAACAAGAATATTGAGTTCAGAGTTAAAAGAGATATGAACACTCATATTCATGTAAATACTGATAAAGGAAAAGTTACGCAGGTTTTGATTAATCTTCTCGGAAATGCAGTTAAATTCACTGATAAAGGACTTGTGGAACTTGGAATTTCAGCTCCCGATCAAAGCACGTTAAAATTTGATATTACTGATAGCGGTATTGGAATGTCTCAGAGCGATCTTCAAATTATTTTTGAAGAGTTCAGACAAATTGATGGAACCACAACACGTAAGTATGGCGGCACCGGCCTGGGACTAACAATATGTAAAAAGATTGCCGACATACTAAAGGGCTCTATTACCGTAAAAAGTGAAATGGGTAAAGGTTCAGTATTCACCTTTACTGTTCCTTTGAAAGTTATAGAAATAAGAGCTGAAAAAGATGAGGAGCCTAAAGTTAATGTAGACACTCTCATTAAAAACAGGCAGCATCCTATCCTCATAATTGATGACGATCCTGAAATCAGATATACAATAGGTCAATATCTGATCTCGCGGGGATATGAAGTAGTATATGCAGAAGACGGCGAACAGGGAATGGAAAAAGCAATTAAAATTCAGCCGTTTGCTATTACGCTTGATGTTATGTTACCTAAAAAAGACGGTTGGAATATACTTAAAGATTTTAAAGAGCATCCTGCGACAAAAGATATCCCGGTTATACTAATTTCCGTTATGGGAGATAAAAACCTTGGATATGGCTTGGGTGCATTTGAATATTTTGTTAAACCGATTTCTTCCGATAAACTTCTAACGGCTTTTGCAAAACTTGAAAATCTTGCGAAGAAGAATATTGAAAAGATTGTTATTGTAGATGACGACGAAATGGAATTTGAAAAATTCCGAAGAGAATTTAAAAATGATAAGCTCAGGCTCGAATATATAAAAGACAGCACACTCGCGTATAGTAAGATTTTGGAAATTCAGCCGGACTTAATAATACTTGATCTTTTAATGCCTAATCTCGACGGATTAGGTTTATCTCATAAGTTGAAATCGAATAAAGAAACACGACATATTCCGATAATCATAAGTACGGCAAAAGACTTAACGGAGGAAGAAAAAACTTCATTAAATAATACTGTAGAAGATATAACGGTTAAGTCAAAAGGTCATCCACTTGATGTTTTGAAGATTGTGCGTGATCGAATAAAAATGCACGAAGATTATTCTGCAGCCAGTGACAGAGTCACCGAGTATGTGGAAGCTGAAGAGGTTGAAGAGGAAAATGAAGAAGAAATTACACCAGAAGACGTTAAAGATGAAGCCGAATATAAAGGGAAAGTGCTTTTGGTCGATGATGATTCCGATACACTTTTTACAATTAATGAAATTGTACAATCTTGTCAATGCAAAACAATGCTTGCCAATAGCGGTGAGGAATGTATAGAAGTTTTGCAAAATGAAATCCCTGATTTAATTTTGCTCGATATAATGATGCCCGGTATGGATGGATTTCAAACATTAAAAAAAATAAAAGAGAATCCGGAATGGTCAAGCATTCCCGTATACGCTGTTACAGCCAAGGCAATGGTTGGCGACAGGGAGATTATAATTAAACATGGTTTTGATGATTACATTCCCAAGCCAGTTAACGCAGTTATCATGGCTTTTAAAATAGAAAAATTATTCACTAAAATAGGATCGAGTCAATAAATTGAAAAGAATTTTAGTTATTGACGATCTTCCGGAGAATGTCTTTCTGCTTCAGGATAGACTTGAAAACGAAGGCTACGAGATACTAACTGCCTATGACGGCAAAACAGGTATCAACAAAGCAATAAGTGAATTACCCGACCTTATTTTGCTCGATGTAATGATGCCCGAAATGAACGGAATTGAAGTTTGTAAAATTCTGGTTAGTAATCCGTCAACGGTGAACATCCCTATTATTCTTGTAACGGCAAAAGCCGGAGCGGAAGATACAAAAGAAGGTCTCGAAGCCGGAGCTTTTGATTATGTAAAGAAACCTTTTAATAAAGTTGAACTTCTTGCAAGAGTGACTTCAGCTCTTAAGCTTTCAGAGGCACAAAAAAAATATCTTGAAGCCGAACAGAAAAACACTTTTTCTGCTACAGTAGTTACGGCTAACCATAAAATAAAACAGCCGCTTACTTTAATGAGCCTTTCATCGGCAGCATTAAAACGAGAAGTTAATAAAGATGTAATTTCAAAAGAGGCTATCCTGAAAAGAATAAATTATATTGATACCGCAATTAAGGAAATCAGTGAGGTTCTTAACCAGCTAAACGCTATTAAAAAGCCGGTCTTTTCCGATTATGTTAAAGATATAAAGATGATTGAATGTGAAAATGATACTGTCGAAGTTTTAAAGTAGTTCCTGAATTGTAGAAAGCATAGTATCAAATTCATAAGGCTTATTGACAAAGCTGTTAATACCCATCCCTTTTGTATCAGCAATTCCATTAAGACCAAAACTTCCGGAGGATAGTATAATAGGTATTTCTTTATTAAACTTTCTTATCTCTGCGGCACAATCCAATCCATTCATTTCAGGCATATTATAATCCAGAATTATAAGATCGACTTTTATCTCTTCAGTAAGAACTTTCAAAGCTTCAATTCCCGAAATAACTTTTATAACATTATACCCGTTGGACTCGAGAAGTTCAGCAAGCAAATCTCTCAGCATTATTTCATCATCAGCAAGAAGTACAATTTTATCGGCAGTTATTGTATGTGTGATTTTTGTTGGTTCGTAAGACGGGATGTAAACATCAAACTGAGTTCCTTCGTTTATTTTACTGGTTACGTCAACATGTCCGTTATGCGCTTTAATAATTCCATAAGTAACATAGAGTCCTAGTCCTGAACCGGTTTCCTTTTACTTTCGTAGAAAAATACGGATCAAATATTTTTTGCACGTTTTCTTCATCTATACCGGAGCCATTATCTTTAACTGAAAAGCAAACATAATTCCCTTTTTTAAGAAGAGGATAATTAATTATGTTATTATTATCTATTGTTATATTGTTTGCTTTAAGAGAAATAATACCTTCGTTCCCTTCCATTGCCTCTTTGGCATTGACACATAAATTTAAAAGCACTTGGTAAATTTCAGTTCCGTTCCCAAGTATGTCATAGAGATTTTCCTGGATTTCCTGTTTGAGTGTAATTTTTTTTGGGAAGGTTTGCGTAATTACTTTAGAAATTTCGGATAAAAGAAAATTAGGCTTGATAAGTTCTTTTCGTTTGGGAGTAGGCTTTCCATAGGAAAGCAATCCCTTTGTAAGATCTCTTGCGCGGATGGAGCAGCTTTCAATATTATCCAGAAGTTTCAAAACATTTTCATTCTGCGGGACCCTTCTCTTCAGCAGGTTAAGACTTCCGAAAATACTTGAGAGCAAATTATTAAAGTCATGAGCCATACCGCTTGAAAGCTTTCCGATTGTTTCAAGTTTTTGTGCCTGAAGCAATTTGTTCTCAAGTGCTGTGTTAAGTTCGCGGGCATGAATGCTTGTAATTGCAAAAGCCAGAAGGGAAGAAAACGGTTCCAAAATTTTTATTTCGGGTCGGGAATATGATTTTTTCTTTTTACCTAAAATTATAGAGGCTTCTAATGTATCTTCAAAAAAACATGGCAGTACCAGCACATGTTCACAGCGGAGTATTTCACTAATATGATATCCGATATTTGATCTAAGATTTTCTATTAACAAAGGTTTTTTGTTTAGTCCCAACCATTTGTTGATGAAAGAAAAACTATCTTGCAGATCCCGCTCGATCTCTTCCCTGTTGTCAATATGATTGCTAGGGTCAAAATAATGAAATGAAAGTTTCTTTTTGTCTTCAATAAACAAAACCATTCCCAACATGCTGCTGCTTAGAGTTAAGCTTTTTCTCAAAATCTCATCAGTAATACTTGGTATAGAGGTTTCCTTAATAAGTAGAGTTAGAATATCCTGCAGTTCTTTCTGAAATTGTTCGTTAGAGCCGGTGGGCTTGGAGTTCTCGGTTTTCAGGCTAACAGAATCTTTGGTAGTTAGCTTAAGCAGATATCCATCAAGCTTCTTATCTGTTTTAAGAGAGGTTACGTGAAGTACGTTTTCCGAATCGGGAAATTCTAAAGAAAAAGACTTTTTTATATCTAAAAGTAAAGATTCAATCTCCGGAAAGTGAAAGAGATTTGAAACACTTTTCCCCTTTATTTTGTTAATACCGGATTTTTCTTTGAAACTTTTGTTAAACCATAGGACTTTTTGGTTTTTATCCGCTATCGCGAAAGCTTTATCATCAGAGTCAAGTATTTCTTTGAGGATATATTTTGAAGTGATTTTTTCGAGCATGAAATATGTTATTCTTGTTTAATCTCATACTTTTTAATTTTTGTGTAAAGTGTCTTGGGACTTATTCCAAGCCTTGTAGCCGTCTGTGCCCTGTCCCATTTGAAAAAGCTTAACGCTCTTGCAATATGTTTTTTTTCAATCTCTTCCATGCTCATAATTTCATCAGAGCTTCCGTTATCGTCATAAGAATGGCTTGATCTGCTTTGACTTCCTACAATGGGCAAGCTTAAATCATCAGGCTGAATAAATTCACCTTCAGCAAAAATGATTGCTCTTTCAATTATATGTTCAAGCTCTCGAATATTTCCGTTGAAAGAATATGTCAACAATGCTTCTTCCGCTTTTTGAGATAATTTTTTAGGAGCTCTAATTGGTGATTTAACTTCGAGAAAGTGATGTGCCAAAAGTAATATATCTCCCTTTCTGTCTCTCAATGGAGGGATTGTGAGAGTAATAACATTTAGCCTGAATAAAAGATCTTTCCTGAAATTTTTGTTATCGGCTTCTTCAATAAGGTTCCTGTTTGTTGCGCCAATCACTCTAACATTTGAAGTTAATGTTGTTACTCCGCCAATTCTTCTATACTCGCCGTTCTCAAGGAATCTAAGGAGTTTGGGCTGCAAAGTTAAGCTTAGCTCACCAATTTCGTCGAGAAACAAAGTCCCGCCGTGAGCTATTTCAACAAGCCCTTGCTTAGTACTTTTAGCATCTGTGAAAGCGCCCTTCTCGTGTCCGAAAAGTTCACTTTCAATTAGCTGATCCGGGAGGGAAGCACAATTAATAACTACAAATGGCTTATCATCCCGGGCAGAATGTTTGTGAATATATTCTGCCAGTAGTTCTTTTCCAGTTCCCGTTTCTCCTTCAACAAGAATACTGGAATCAGACATCGCTGCTTTATTCGCAAGGTTTATAACTCTTTGAAGCTCAGCACTATTGCCAATTATATTGCTTGACGCATTTTTATTTATCTGGTTTGAAAGTATGGTTGTTTTTACTAGAAGATCCTTATGCTCAATCGCCCTGTTAATTGTAAGTACAAGCTCATCGAAGTTGTAAGGTTTTGTAATGAAATCGTAAGCACCCATTTTTATACATTCGATCGCTTTTTTTATTTCGGACTGTGCTGATAGAATAACTACCTGTAATGAAGTGCTGTAATCAGATACGAATCTCAGAACTTCCTCCCCCGAAGTTTCTTTCATATTTAAATCTAATAGGAGAACATCAAAGTGTTTTTTCTTAATAGTTTCTATTGCGTCGGCGCCATCGTAAACAGCATCAACAGAAAAATCTTCTTCAAGCAGTTGTTCCTTTAGTAAATAACATAAAGTTTCATCATCATCACAAACAAGGATTTTAGAATTTTTTGGCATAAGTTTAATCTTAAATTATAGTTATTGTCTTTAATACAGAAAACTAAAAAAGTTTGAAATACAGAACCAATTGCTTATATTTGAAGCCATTAATTTTTTTGGGGCGCGTAGCTCAGTGGTAGAGCAACACCCTTTTAAGGTGAAGGTCGGTGGTTCGAGCCCACCCGCGCTCACAATCAGGGAAACAATACGCTCACGCCTATAAACTACTTATTATATAATAATAAATTCAAAAATAAGAAGATATTTATTAAAATCACACAGTATTTACAGTTAGTTAGATTAAGAACCCGTTTTTGTATCTCAAATTGTCTCTTAAAGTATTAAATTTCAGCATTATGGGAGATATTGTTTTTTGGACTCTGATTAGACTATCTATCTCGATTCCTGCAGTCTGGATATTAAGGAATTATATTGATTTCCAGCTTTGGTGGATTTTAGTGCCATTTGTTTTATATGGTGTTGTGCTTCATCCGGCAATTATTAGTTATCGCAGGTTCGAAGAGAAAAATAAGAATATTATTGAATCTACATTATGTTCAAACTGCAGACATTTTGATCCGACAGCAGTATTATGTATTAAACACGATGAACATCCAACCAACGATTACCTGCCTTGCGGTGGTTTGGATTGGGAACCCAAATAGTAAAAGACAAAATTAAGATATACTAATCCCCTTGCCATCTGGTCTTACGATTCTCTCTTTATAGTCTATCAGTTCACGTGGATATTCTACCGACATTAGGGGAGACGAAATAATAAAATCCGCCGTTGCACGGTTGCACGCAACAGGAATATTATAAACAACGGCAATTCTTAAAAGAGCTTTTATATCAGGATCGTGCGGTAACGGCTCTAATGGATCCCAAAAGAACATTAAGAAATCAATACCTCCTTCAGAAATTTTTGCACCAACCTGTTGGTCCCCGCCTAAGGGACCACTTTTGAATCTGTGAACTTTTAGTTTTAATTCGTTCGCAATCATCTGTCCTGTTGTTCCTGTCCCGAAAAGTTCATGCTCAGCCAGAAGCTCATGGTTATATTTTGCCCATTCAAGCAGATCCATTTTTCTGTTATCATGTGCGATCAGTGCAATTCGTTTTTTCTTTTTCATTGAAACTACTGTTTTACTCATGGAATCTCCTTTTATATTTTGGTTATAGTGAGATTAAGTTAACCAGTAAAAAATTTTCAATCAATAAGAATTATTTAACAACTTGCAGAGAAATAAAAATCCCGCATATATAAATATGCGGGAATCAAATAGTGAAATTAATATGAGCAATTTCTAATTACTCATTTCATTTAATCCAAGTGATTTAAGAAATGCCTCCTGGTTAGGTTCTCTTTGCAAAAATTGTTTAACGAGACTTAACTCATCTTCATTTCCCCCTTTTGCGAGAATAGTATCGCGGTATCTTTTGCCTGTGTTTTTATCCAGCAAACCATTTTTTTCAAATACACTATACATATCCTGGGCATAAACTTTCGACCACAAATAACCGTAATATCCTGCAGCATATCCAATTAAATGCCCGAATGCAGCCTGCATATGTGTTCCATCAAGATAAGGATATAAAGTAATCTTGTTCTGAAGTTCTTTTACAACATCGGTCGTTGTTTTCTCTCCGAAGGGATCATATTTGTCTTCTAATGTAAAATCGATGAGCCCATAAAAAATTTGCTGTAGTGTTGCCAGACCCGAACCAACATTTTTTGCCGCATACATTTTATCAAATAATGATTTTGGAAGCACTTCATTTGTTTTATAATGTTTTGCAAATTTTACTAACACATCGTAATTCCAAACCCAATTTTCCAACATCTGAGATGGTGCCTCAACAAAATCTCTCGATACTGAAGTTCCTGCAAAGCTGGCTAACTCTGCTTTTGTAAGAATGCTGTGCATTATATGTCCAAACTCATGAAAGAAAGTTTCAACATCCGAATGAAGAAGTAAAGAAGGCTGATCTTTTGTTGGCTTTGGAAAGTTGCAAACTAAACAGGCAACCGGCATTTGATAGCCGTCCTTTGTTAGTTTTCCACTTATCATTGGAAAGGAAGCCTCGTGTGAAAACTTATTATCACGTGGATAAAGATCGAGGTAAAAATGCGATATTACTTTTCCATCCTGAATTACCTCAAATAATCTTGCATCACTCTGCCAAACCGAAGGGTCTTTTATTTCTTTGAATTGAACATCGAACAACTGTTGAGCGACTGCGAATAATCCATTCAATACATTATTTAGTTCAAAATATTCCTTGACCTGGTTTTGATCAAGCTGATATTTTTCTTTCAATAGGCGGTCGTTAAAAAATCCAGCTTCCCACGGTTGAATTACATTCACACTCGGATCTTTTAAATAAGCGCGCTTAACTTTCAATAATTCATTATAATCATATTTCGCTTTTTCTTTTACTTTGTCTATAAGATTGTTTTCAAAATTCCAGACAGTAGCAGGATTTTTTGCCATCCTGTCCGCTGTTGCATATTCAGCATAAGAATTATAACCGAGCAGGGTTGCTATTTCTTTTCTTACTTTCAGAATATCCCGTAGTAAAGGAATATTTTTGTCGGCGGCCCTGTTCGTATATTTTATATAAAGTTCCTTCCTGGCTTTTTCCGAAGTAGAAAACTTCATAAAGGGAAAATAGGAAGGATAGCTTAAATCAATTTTATATTTCCCATCATCTGTTTTATGCGCTGTTTTATACTCATTATCCAGACCTTCCATGTCTTTTCCATCAACAATAAGATAATCGTTAACTTCAGCTATGTTTTTTGAAAATCCGATTGACATATCTGATAAACTATCCTGAAGTGCATTAAGTACACTTCTTTTTTCCGGAGAAAGATTTAGACCGTCCCTTTCGAAATCAGCAATAGTTTTTGCTACAAATCGTTTCTTATATCCGGTAAGACTTTTAGCTTCGTCTGTTGTTGAATAATCTTTAAAAGCCTTATAAAGTTTTTCATCAAGTGTTATCTCATTAAAAAATTTACTGAACTCACCCACCTCAGAATTAGAAATATTTCTCACACTATCATCCGGATGAACATTTGATATCAGGTAAATTGGACCGACCACGCAATTTACATTATTGTAAATATCATCAAAAGCCAAGGCTGTATTTGCAAAATTACGTTTGTCTTTTTCTATGTTATAAATATTCTCAAGAGATTTTTTTGCATCCTCAATCGCTATATCCGTTGCGGATTTTATTTCTTCTGCAGTAATTAAATTGTAATCAATTAATGTATTGAAATTATTTAAAAAAGGATTTTGCAAGCCCTTGTTTTTTCCTGAAGGGTTGCCGGCAAAGCTAAATTGAAAAGCAAAAACCGAAATGATAATTACCAGATAAAATGTTTTTTTGATCATCCCTACACCTTTTTATTTTTAAAGTAAGAAGTTAAATATTTTTTCTATTTAACCACAAATTAATATGATGAACGGCAGCAAAAAATTCGCCCAGTATTAAGCTAATTATTGCAAAATCAAAAAGTATCCTGATAAAATTTAGGCTCTTAATTTGCTATTATTATTAATAATAGTATTATATAATAACTTTTCTCATAACAAAAGCAGCTTTATGCCTACAATCACGTCTATCGGAGAAATTCTTTTTGATGTTTATGATAACGATAAAAAAATAGGCGGGGCGCCGTTTAATTTTATTTATCATGTTATAAAACTATCAGGAAAAGGAAATTTTATCAGCAGAGTTGGTGATGATGAAAATGGTAGAGAGATTTTGGATTTCTTTAGTAAGAAAGGAATATCTTCTGAATATATTCAGATTGACGAAGATCATCCAACAGGGAAAGCAACGGCAAATTTAAATGAAAGCAAAGTTCCAAATTGGGTTATAGAAAAAGATTGTGCTTATGATTTTATTAAACTGCAAAACAATGTTGATGATTTAATTGCCGGATCCGATTGTCTCTATTTTGGAACTCTAGCCCAGAGAAATAATGTTACAAGAAAAACAATTCAATCTTTGTTTAATAAAAAAGTTAAATTCTTTTGTGACCTTAACATAAGGCAGAAATTTTATACAAAAGAAATAATCGAACTTTCTCTAAAAATTTCTAATGTGCTAAAGATCAATGAGGATGAACTTATTCTTCTTAATAAACTTTTTCTTTCCGATGAATATGAGATTGAAAGGTCCGCATTAAAATTAAAAGAATTTTTTAACATTGAAATGGTTTGTATTACTAAAGGAGAAAATGGTTCCTATTTATTTAAGGCAGACGAAATAAATTATTGTGAAGCATCGGTTGGAAAACCTGTTGATACAGTTGGTGCAGGGGACGCTTATGCGGCAATTCTTTGCACTGGCTATCTTAATAAACTGAGTTTGGAGGAGCTCAACAAAACGGCAAATGATTTTGCTGGCGAGATTGTAAAGATAACCGGAGCTCTTCCAGATGATGATAATATTTATAATAGATTCAAATCAGTTATTGCAAGACGATGATAAAAAAGAAAGGACTTTATATACAATTATATAGCATTCATGGACTCATAAGATCCGAGAATGTTGAGTATGGCAGAGATGCTGATACCGGCGGACAAATAAAGTATGTTTTTGAGCTTGGTAAAGCTTTATGTGAAGATCCCAGGGTTGAAAAAGTTGAGCTTATTACACGTCAGATAAAAGACAAAAATGTTTCGAAAGATTATTCAAAACCGGAGGAAAAGATAAATGATAAATTCAGCATTATCAGAATAAGAGCTGGGGGAGGAAAATATATCCGCAAGGAACTTTTGTGGAACCATCTTGAAGAGTTCATTGATAAATGTATAAAGCATATTAAATCCGATGGAAGACTTCCCGATGTTATTCATGGTCATTATGCAGATGCAGGATATGTTTGTTCGGAGTTAACAAAATTTTTTGGGATTCCATTTGTTCAAACAGGGCACTCTCTTGGTCGCGCTAAGTTAAGAAGATTGCTTGGCGAAGGGGTTGAGATGGAAGACATAGAGAAGAGATATAAGATAAATCATCGTATAGATGTGGAAGAAACAGTTATTTATTATGCGGATATGATCGTAACAAGTACGAGCCAGGAAATTAATGAGCAATATGGCGAGTATAAAAATAGTTCAGCTTCTAAATTTAAAGTTATTCCTCCCGGTGTTGATATTGAAAAATTTTATCCTTATAACGAAGAACGCCCATTTGATAACGAAACCAAAGAAACGATTACGGCAATTAGCGAAAAGCTGAGAAAATTCTTTATGGATATCGATAAACCGATAATTCTTACTCTATGCAGACCGGATAAAAGGAAAAACATTTCCGGTTTAATTACGGCATATGGAGAAGATGAAGAACTGAAGAGAAAAGCCAATCTTGCGATCTTTGCAGGTATAAGGAAAGATATACAAACTATGCCGGATAATGAACGGGAAGTATTAACGGAAATTCTTCTTTTAATGGATAAGTATAATCTCTATGGAAAAATGGCAATTCCCAAAAGACACGACACACATCTCGAAGTACCCGAGTTATACCGGATTGCAGCAGAAACAGGTGGCCTTTTTGTCAATGCCGCTCTTACAGAACCATTTGGTCTAACCTTAATTGAATCGGCGGCTTCGGGCGTACCGATTATTGCTACAGATGACGGCGGACCAAGAGATATTATTGCAAATTGCAAAAATGGAATTCTTGTTGATGTATCGGATCACAAAAATATTTCTAAGGCATTAAATAAAATTCTTGATGATAAAAAATTGTGGAAAGAATATTCGGAGAATGGTATGAAGAATGTGAAAAAATATTATACGTGGAAAGCACACACAGACAAATACATCAATGAACTTGATAAGATCTTTTCAAAAGAAACTGAAAAACCGAATAGATTCGGTCACGTCGGCAGGAAGCTTCTTAATATGAAAAAGCTGATAGTTACCGACATAGATCATACTTTGCTTGGTGATGATAATTCACTTGTAGAATTCAACAAGATTGTTAATGAAGTAAGTTCCGAAATAGGTTTTGCAGTTGCAACCGGCAGAACTGTCGATTCTGCTTTCAAAGTTCTTGAAGAACATAATGTTATGCATCCGATCGTTATTATTTCTTCTGTCGGCTCTGAAATATATTATAATTACAAAGGCGAGCTCATTTATTCAAAAGGGTGGAAAGCTCACATAAATCATCAGTGGAACAAAGAAAAGATTTTTCAACTGTTAAGCAAATTTGATTTTCTCCAATTTCAGGAAGAAGATGGTCAAAGAGATTTTAAGATAAGCTATTATACTTATGAAGATTATGAGAATCTTGAGAAGGTAAAAGAAGTTCTTATAAAGAATAAAATAAAAGCCAACATTATTTTTAGTCATGGACAATTCCTGGACATTCTTCCGTTTAGAGCGTCTAAAGGAAAAGCAATAAGATATTTATCATACAGATGGAATATTCCTTACGAAAATATACTCGTTGCAGGAGATTCCGGTAATGATGAAGAAATGCTTAAGGGTGAACTGCTCGGAGTAGTTGTTGGTAATTACAGCCGTGAGCTTGATTATTTAAGAGAAAGCAAAAGAGTTTATTTTTCAAATAAAAATTATGCTGGCGGGATTATTGATGGGATTAATTATTATAAATTTTTAACAGATGGGAAAGGAAATATCGGTGAGTGAAAGTGTTGTTTCTTTAATTGAGGAAAACAAGAAAGATTTTTTCCGTTACCTCACGAAAGTTTTTAATTCAGATCATAAACTTTTTGTAAAGGGCAACCTTCTTGAAATTCTTATTCCGTTTAAAGAAGAAGATGAAGAAGGAAACCATGAAGCTATCGAAGATATATTAGAAAAGACAACGGAAGCAGTCTGCTTTGGTAATTATGTTTATTTCGAATTCCGCGAAAAGATAGCTTTATCAGATTATTATCTCTTTAATATTGAAGAGATGTATTATGAAAAAATAAGTGCGGTCGAATATCTTAAGGTAAAAGAGCTTTTCGTTAATCCACAAACCAATAATGATCTTCTCTCTTTAAACTTCAGCACTTTCTATGATAAGTTCCCGAGTATCAGGGAATCCAAAAATATTGGCAAGGGAGTGGAATATCTGAACCGTTATTTATCAAGTACAATGTTTACCAATCCCGAAAAACTAAGTAAAGCTTTGTTTGATTTTCTTTTTCTTCACAAATATAAAAACCAGCAGCTTGTGGTTAACGGACGGATAAATAATCCGGAGAAACTCAGCTCCAGCATAGATAAAGCATTGAATATGTTGAAAAAGTATCCAGATAAAGAGCCTTATTTAAATATAAGGCATTCTCTGCAGGAGCTTGGTTTTGAGCGTGGACTCGGAAATACAGCAGGCAAAATTAGTGAAAGTCTTGAGTTATTAGACAGAATAATGCACTCCCCTGATCATTTATCTCTAGGGGATTTTCTTTCACGTATTCCAATGATTTTTAATATTGTTATTGTTTCCCCTCATGGTTTCTTTGGTCAGGAGGGTGTTCTAGGCAAACCCGATACAGGTGGACAGGTAGTTTATATTCTCGATCAGGTTAAAGCACTTGAGAAAGCTATAACCAAATCTTTAAACGATTCAGGTCTGGAAGCTAAACCTAAAATAATGATTTTGACAAGGCTAATTCCAAATGCAGAAGGAACAAAGTGTAACCAGAGATTAGAAAAAGTGCACGGGACAAAAAATTCATGGATACTTCGTGTCCCTTTCAGAACGTTTAATAAAAATGTAACGGATAACTGGATATCAAGATTTGAAATTTGGCCTTACTTAGAAACCTTTGCTGATGATTCATACAAAGAACTTCTTGCGGAATTTGGAGAAAGACCCGATTTCATTATAGGCAATTATTCCGATGGCAACATGGTCGGTTATATACTTGCAAAGAAATTTGGGGTAACACAATGCAATATTGCACATGCACTTGAGAAGAGTAAATATTTGTACAGCGGTTTGTACTGGAGAAATCATGAAGAGCAATATCATTTCTCAATTCAGTTTACAGCCGATCTTCTGGCTATGAACGCAGCCAATTTTATTATTACATCTTCATACCAGGAAATTGCCGGTACAGATGACAGCATAGGGCAATATGAATCTTATAAAAATTTTACTATGCCCGATCTTTACCGTGTTACAGGAGGAATAAATCTTTTCCATCCAAAGTTTAATATTGTTCCACCAGGTGTAAACACAAAAGTATATTTCCCATATACACAAAAGAAAGACCGACTTAAAGAAACCGGGGAAGAACTTCATAAATTGATTTTTGAAAATACCGAGGATCCTGACGTAGTTGGAAATATTGAAAACCCAAAACTTACTCCGATTTTTTCTATGGCAAGATTAGATAAAATTAAAAACTTGTCTTCACTTGTTACCTGGTTTGGTGAAAGTGAAGAAATGCAAAAGCTTGCGAACCTTATTATTGTAGCCGGAAATGTCGATACGAATAAATCAACAGACAACGAAGAACGTGAACAAATTGAAATTATGCACGGTCTTATAGACAAATACAATCTTAATAATAAAATAAAATGGATTGGTAAACTTTTCAGAAAAGATCAATCTGGAGAAGTGTACAGGTTAATTGCAGATCACAAAGGTATTTTTGTCCAGCCGGCTTTGTTTGAAGGATTTGGTTTGACGGTGCTTGAAGCGATGCGGTCGGGTCTTCCGGTTTTTGCAACTATGTATGGCGGTCCTCTTGAGATAATACAGGATGGAAAATCCGGTTTTCACATTGATCCTATCAATAATATTGAAACAACCCAAAAGATCCTCGACTTTCTAAAATCATGCAGTAAAAATTCTAAAGCCTGGGAGGAAATTTCTTCTAGAGCAATTAAACGAGTTGATTCGGCATACAACTGGGATTTATATGCAAACAGTCTTTTATCACTTGCAAAAATTTATGGCTTCTGGAAATTTACGACAAATATAGAAATGGAAGAACTCAGCGCTTACCTCGATGTTCTCTATCATCTTTTATATAAACCGAAGGCAAGCCAGATTTTAGAAAAGCACAATATGAAGTAACAATAATTATTTAAGCACAATCATCTTTTTTGAGTCGGTTTGGTTATCTGTTCTTAAAGTATAAATATAAACCCCGCTGGGTAGATCGGTTGCATTAAATTTAATTTCATGTTCTCCACTTTGCATTCGTTTGTTTATTAAAGTTTTAACTTCCTTTCCGAGCATATCGTAAATTTTAAGAGATACTCTCCCCGCTTCTGGAATAGTAAAATCTATTTTTGTTGTAGGGTTGAAAGGATTAGGATAATTCTGTTCGAGTGAAAATGTCACCGGGGTATTTCCATTAACTTCTATGCTATCCGAATAACCAAACGATCCATCAAAATCAATCTGTTTTAAACGATAAAAATAGATCCCCGATTCAATGCCGTTATCTGTATAACTATAATTACTTGGTTTTGTGGTAGTGCCATGACCATTAACAAAGCCTGTGATTTGCCATTCTAAATTCTGTTTCTTTTTTTCAATTTCAAAGAGGTGATTATTAGTTTCAGTTTCAGTAGTCCATGTCAGAATTATAGATTTGTCAGATGAAGATGCAGTAAAAGAACTTAACTCAACAGGCACTAATGTAGTTGCAGCCCCGGTCATCGGAACGACCTGGGCAATTCTATTATTTCCATTGTTCCATTGTAAATATAGATCGTCTGAATAATTCCCGTTTTCCGAAGGTTTAAATATGACCTGTACGTTAGCGGTTCCAAAAGCAGGCAACATTATCGGAAGAGATGTATTTATAGAAAACGAAGAATCTCTGTTGAGTATCCCATTAATTTCAATTTCCTGATTGGAATTATTTGTCATAGTAAGAGATTCAGCAAGGGAATCACCAGTTTGTACAATTCCGAAAGACAATGTATCCTGATCAGCAACAAAAAGATTTGTCTTCCATTGATATTTAAGTGCACGGTAATTTATCATTGTAGAAGGGATAGTCATATAAAGCGTAACATTTCCATCCGAGGTAACCTCGCTTGCTGCTAGCGACGTGAACCATCCCCATCCTATAAAGGTATTTCCATTTTCCAATCTTTGATCATCACCCATTGCCTCGGAAAATGTTTTGGGATTATTTCTATAATCATTTATTAAAAAAGCAGTTTTGTTTTGTTGATCCAATTGATACTCAACTATCCTCGTGAATGGCGGACTATGCAGATTGCCGTTATCAAAAACGGTATAATTTCCGTTAGGAAGTCTTCTTATAAAATGTTGATGTGAAAATCCGATAGGGTCATTTAAAAAAGTAAATTGATTGTTTTTACAATATTGCCCACCCCATCTCCAGATAATTTCTCCGGTCTGTCTATTGATCTTAGTAATTTCACCTAAATTTCTGCAAGACAGCAGTATGTTTCCGTCAAAATCTATTTCCAAGGCATTGGGATGAGCATAATCAATTGTTGCAGCTTTCAAATCAACATCATATGTAGCATCCGTAATTTTAAAATGATCCCAGCTTCTCCATTCAAATACTACATTTTTGTTTTCATCTAATTCTTGTATGATCAAACCAATCACATCGGCATTAGGATCACCGCCGTTAACAACTGTATCCATTGAAACCTGTTCATTATCATCGCCCAACAAGAGAGTATGACCATTTTCGAGAAGCAAACATTCATGCACATTTGTTTCGTATCCATTCATTGATAAGCTGTCAATTACATTATATAAACTATCCATTACATAATACTTTCCTTGGTTAAAATAAGTTAGCACGCCCGGTCCTTGTTTCACAAAATTCAGAGTTCTTTCTTTAATCATTTTCTTGTAGAATACCGGAATTCCATAATTATCCGTTATTATTAAATAGTTTGGAGAATCTGGATTGCTTAATGAAAAAGGCGCCAGAAAAATATAGCCTGGTGTTGGAGAGTTAAGCGAATCAACACTAATTTCAGGAAAATCTGATGGGAGATTATCCTTTTGTATTGAATAAGTTTTTCTTGTAGGCGGAGTATCATTCAGCACAGGTAAATTCTTATCCATATTGAAATGGGGATTTATAAGCATAAGATATTTTTCGGGATCGGACTTTAAAGTTTTATTTAAATTTACTTTTGATATTCTGAACGAATACTGCAATCCCGGAACAGTCTTTCCCGAAATTGTTGTAAGGTTTTTCATTAATTTAAGAGTAACGGACTCTCCGTCCGCAAAAGGTTCATTTGGTTTGAAAATTAATGTTTTGTTATTCTCTGTTAATATTATTTTTGCTTTATGATTACCACTTTTATTTCCCGTTATTGTTAAACAATTATCCAGCCCGAAATTATTAAAGGCTTCACCAAATTTTATAATTATGTTTGTGCCTGCCGAATTTAGATTTGACCCGGGAACGGGGAAAAGATATTGGAAATTTTCAGTATTAAGATTTTGTGTTTTTGCGGCGGATAAAGTCCCTTCGAAAGATAAAAGGAAAAAAACGATTATACCAAATAAGAATTTTGTGTTTGGAAACATTATTGATAACTCCAGATTTTATAACTCAGATGAAAACCAATTTCGTGTTTGAGGTGATTTATATTCATTATATGTGCATATGTTTTTTCCTGGTATCATAATAGCGTTGAGTTTTTATAACTTTTGTAGTGAAAAAAGAATTAGGGTAAATAAAAGTGAAAACAGAAAGTAATCTAAATATCATAAAGTATCTATTTTAACAGGATCATTTTCTTTGAATCAAAATAGTTATTTATTTTAAGAGTATAAACATAAACACCGCCCGCTAAAGTTTCTGCATTAAAAATACTATCGTGACTACCTTTTGACATACCTTTGCTCAATAAAGTTTTAACGTTGCATCCCCAAATGTCTTATACTTTAAGATATACCATTTTCTGTTCGGGCATTGTAAAGATGATTTTTTTTAGGAAGCATTCAATTTAATCAGGTTTATTTTCTGTATTATCCTTATTAACAAACAAAGTTTGAGTTGGATAAGCAAACTCGATTCCCTGCTTTTCAAATTCCTCGTAGATTTTAAGATTAATTGACTGCTGTGTATCCATATATTTATTATAATCGCTGCTCTGCACGTAGTAAACAAATTCAAAGTTAAGACTAAAATCTCCGTAACCCTGGAAATGTCCACGGTCAAAAGTAACATCCTGATGTTTCTCAACAATACTTCTTACTATGCCTGGGATTTCAGCAAGTTGTTTTGATGTTGTTTGATAAGTGACGCCAAGTTTAAATACAACCCTTCTTCTTTCCATTCGTTTAAAGTTTCTAACGCGTGAGCTTGTCAGATCTGTATTAGAAATAACAATCTGTTCCCCGCTCAGGCTTCTGATTCTTGTAGTCTTTATTCCTATATATTCAATTGTCCCGACAAACTCGCCGCCAAGATTAATAAAGTCTCCTATTTCAAAAGGACGATCAAAAAAGATAACGAAGTAACTAAATAGATCACCGAGAATTGCCTGCGCTGCAAGAGCTATAGCAATACCACCAACACCAAGTCCTGCTATAACAGCGGATATTTTAAAGCCGAAATTATCAAGCAGGAACACAAAACCTACCGACCATATAACGAAACTTATAATTAACGTTATACCATTGATTTGTTTTAATCTTCTTTCCGCGTCTTCTTCTCCTGGCGATTTTCTTTTAATGTACGAATTGAGTGAATATTTTAAAGTTGATGTAATCACCTTGATAAAAAAGAATGTAGCAAGTATGATTAGTGCTTTATCCATTATATCAACAGTTTTACCTGTAACTGTTAATGATTTAAATGAGAGGTAAAAAATTATTAGATATAGAACGGGAACTACGGCTTTATCAATTTCTTTTACGAGAAAATCGTCAACAGTTGTTGTTGTTTTTTCAGACCATTTTTTAAGACGGGAAAGAATAATCTTTTTAAAGATAGTTAGTATTATTATTCCAACTATAAAAATACCAACCGCAACTCCGTAATTATAAATAGAGTTGCCGTAAAAAGATTGATTAAGGAAATTTTGCATTATATATTTTTTCTATTCTTGAACCTCAAAAAGATAAAAAATTATTGGGAAAGTACAAGCTCAAAAATAATTTAAATAATAAATTAAAACTCATTTCTTATACATCAACCCACGTTTTCTTTTTATTGCTCTCTACGATTTTATCTATTACCTTCATATTTGCAACTGCGTCACTAAACGGTGTAAACACTTCGGTGTCGTTTAAAATTGCCTGTGAAAACATATCTCCCTGGATTGTATAGTGATTGCAAGGCTTAAAAATAATTTCTTCAATATTGTCTCCCGATTTAAGAGTCATCTTTTCATCGTTAACAAAAGATGCGGTAAAAGGAGTCTCGATTTCTATTTTTCCTTTTGTTCCAAGGACTTTTGCAAACTGATGATATTCCAGTTGGGTTGAGCATGTAAAAAGAGCATCTCCTTTTTCAAATTTTAATATTGAAGACACAAGACGGTCAGTTTTTAATTTTGGATCATATTCAATATTTGCACAAACTTGCTTCGGTTCAGCATCAAATAAAAATCTTGATATGGAAATGCAGTAGCACCCGATATCCAAAAGACCGCCGCCGCCAATATCAGCCATATTACGGATATCATCCGGGTTATCATTATAATATGAAAACATTGTATGAATTGTTCTTAGATCTCCAATCTTACCATTTTTTATTATTTTTTTTGCTTTCTGTATTTGCGGATGATGCTTGTACATAAAAGCTTCCATCACTTTTAGCTTTGGATAATTTTTCATTTCATTTTGTAAATGAACGGCTTCATCGTAATTCATTCCTATCGGTTTTTCACATAGAACATGCTTCCCGGCTTTTAATGATTTGATTGTCCATTCCACATGTAAATGATTTGGAAGCGGGATATAAATTGCAGTTATTTCTTTATCTGCAAGTAGTTCTTCGTATGAACCATATGCTTTTGGAATGCCCAGATTTTTTGCAGTTTGTTTTGCTTTATTTAAATCACGTGATGCAATCGCATCAATTGCAGTATATTCACCTATTTGCATTGCCGGAATTACTTTTCCGGTTCCTATGTTTGCCGTGCTTAAAACGCCCCAGGAAACTTTAGCCATTTATTTCTCCTTAAGTTTTATTTCTCAGGTATAACTTTTTCAATTCTTCTATCCGGAATTAGCCATACAATTGCAACAAGAGCATAAAGTCCTCCGGCAATTAAAGGATGAATCAAACAAGACAGGATAGCTATAATGTAGATAACCACAGATATTTTTCCTTTAAAATCATTTCCAACTGCAACAGCCAAAGTTGAATCTTTACCATGATAGAAAATAAGAGTTCTTACAAGAATGAAATATGCAATTGCAGCAAACAACAAGACTACTCCATAAAGAGCAACAGGCAAAGCGGCAAAATTATTTTCTCCCATCCAGCCGGTAACAAAGGGAACTAATGACAGCCAGAAAAGAAGATGTATATTTGCCCAGAGTATTCCGCCTTTGACATATTTAACTACCTGTAACAAATGATGATGATTATTCCAGTAAATAGCAAGGTAGACAAAACTTAATATGTAACTTAAAAATACCGGCAGCAGCGGTGATAAAGAAGCAAAGTCTGTTCCGTGAGGTACTTTCATTTCCAAAACCATAATTGTTATTATTATGGCAAGTACCCCATCACTAAAAGCTTCCATCCGGTTTTTAGTCATTATGTTTCCTTGGATGAATTTTGTAATTCCTAAATAATAAAATAGTTACTTGTCTTCATTCCCATCATGAATTTTTAACCTGACATCTTTTGGCAATGTGAGCTTATACTTTTCAAGTTGGGAAATTACCTTGTCTTTAATATTATCATTAAGAATGTAAAATGAAACCACGGTATCAGACGGAGTTATCTTTACCTTGCCAAGATAAAGTTCTGCAATCTTATGCCACGCAGAAGGAATAGGGTGAAACCAACTATCGTAAATCATTGCAAGTTTAACATTATGCTCTTTCGAAATAGTATTTATCCATTCAATATTATCTCTTGCTCTCCAGTGATTCAAGGCTTCCAACGAAGCTAGCCCGACAAGATCCATTACATAATTGTCGTTTCTATAGGAAACATATCCGAGATCATTTACAGAAACGGAATTTTTATAATAATCCACGATAAAACGGTGCATCTGGTATTGCTGTTCATAAATATTATTTGAACCTATTGGTGTTGTTACAATACCATCGATATATTTATAAGAAAGGATCACAACAATAATCGAAGCTAGCAAAGCAATCTTAGATAAACTATTTTTAGCAATAACTTTTAACAACCATTCTCTGTAAAGATAAAGTACCGATAATATTGAAGCTGTCCAGATGTAAAAAACGTATCTGCCTGGTTTGCCAACAATAAGATGTAACAGAATGGCTATTGCCACAGAAGCCGCAAACAATCTTTCTTCTTTATTCTTTTTGCTCGGAAAAGATTATATAATGCTAAAAGTAAAAAGACAAACGATAAGCAGAGTGCATCTTGGACTGAAAATATTTTTTATAAAATTTTCCAGGAGAAAATAAATGCTTCCACCTGATGAGACAATTTTTGAATTTTTGTAAATGGACAAAGGAAGCGGATCGAGTCCAAGATTCAAAAGAAAAATAGAAAACCCTCCTATTATTACTGCAATTATTATAAAAGAAATGAGAGCTTGTTTTTTATATCCGTATATATAAAGAAAAACTAATGCTGCAAAGGAGAGTGGAAGATTTTCATAACGAATTAATGGAGCAATTATTATTGCAGTTATGAACCACCAGGAAATTTGCTTGTTTTGTATTTGGTTTATCAATCCCCAGATTATTAAAACTGTAAGGAATACCTGGAAAGAATGTTCCATCCCGGTGAAGATAAGTCCAATTAAATTTGTGGCGATGATTAACAAGATAATAAAGAGGATAACAACCTTACTCATCTTTTGATTGCCGGAAGCATCTTTAAGAAATATAAGTTTTATAATTAACCAGAATACGAACAATCGTTCCCACTGCAGAACAAACATTAATAATTAATATGATATTATGACCGAAACTAAAACCTGAAAAGGGAGCCAGTATAAATGGCCACAGAATGCTTGAGGAAGGTGACGAAAATTCATTAAGGTTTACTCCATAATGACCTCGTATAATATTTTCTGCCAATGCAAGATGGATGTAAGCATCATCAAGAGTATAAACCAGTAGCCCGGAATTGAGCAAAAGAATTGTTATTATCTCGGCAAGTAAGACTAATAGAAAAATGACAAGAGGGATAAAAAGTGTTTTCTTTTCTTCGTAAATGATTGAGGAGAATAATTTCATTATCTGTTATTTGTCTGCAATCTCAAAATTATTTTTCATGTCGCTTCTCTAAGTTCGCAGAAATGTCGGATAGTTTTATTTCTTTTTCTTCCAGTAAAACCAAAAGGTGATAAATAAGATCGGAGACTTCGTTTATTATTTCTTTTCTATCATTGTTTTTGGCTGCTATAATAACCTCAACAGATTCTTCACCAAACTTTTGAATTATCCTGTTCTCGCCTTCCTTAAAAAGTTTTGTCGTGTAGGAATTTTCCGGGAGCCTTTCTTTTCTTTCTCTAATGATTTTTGATAGCTCTTCTATAAATTTTATTGAGTCTGTTTTATTAATATTAAAACAACTATAGTTACCTGTATGACATGTATTTCCATCGGGTTCGGCATAAATTAAAAGTGAATCATTATCACAATCAGGTTTTATCTCAACTAATTTTAAATAGTTGCCGGATGTTTTTCCTTTTGTCCAGAGCTCTTTTCTCGTCCTGCTGAAAAAAGTAATAAGCTTTGTTTCAATAGTTATTTCAAGTGATTCCTTGTTCATAAAACCAAGCATTAGAACAAGATCGGTTTTATAATCAATAATAACTGCAGGGATCAACCCATTGAGTTTTTCAAAATTTAGTTTTGATATTTCAATCATTATAATCTTACATTAACTCCATTTCTGTAAAGATATTCTTTTAATTCTTTAATTGGAAGAATGTTAAAATGAAACAGGCTTGCTGCGAGACAAGCGTCAACATTTGCATCTTTGAATGCCGATAAAAAATCTTCTTTAGTTCCGGCTCCTCCCGAAGCAATTACCGGAACTGTAACAAGAGAAGTCAGTTTTTTCAAAAACTCTATGTCATATCCTGATTTAGTTCCATCCTTATCCATAGAAGTAAGAAGAATTTCACCCGCGCCAAGTCCTGTAACTTTTCTGCACCAGCTAAGACCTTCAAGCTCTGTTTCTTCTTTTCCTCCTTTAATAAATACCTTATAATTGTTCGATACAAATTTAATATCTATTGCTGCAACTACTGCCTGGCTTCCAAATTGTTTTGAAGCTTGTGTAATCAATTCAGGATTTTTAACAATAGCAGTATTGAGCGAAACTTTATCTGCACCACATTTAAGAAGTGCTTCAATATCTTTAAGTTCTGAAATTCCTCCGCCAACAGTAAAAGGAATTCTTATTTCATCGCGCTACATCTTTAACTAAGTTTACAAGAGTTTTTCTTTTCTCAGAAGAAGCAGTTATATCAAGAAAAACCAACTCATCTGCACCTTCTTTTGAATATCTTGATGCAAGTTCAACAGGAGAACCGGCATCAACAAGATTTATAAAATTTGTCCCCTTAACAACCCTTCCGTCTTTAACATCGAGGCAGGGGATGATTCTTTTACAAAGCAAGTTCGGATAACTCCTTCAAATCAATTCGTTCTTCATAAATCGCTTTACCAACCACGACCGCGTAAGGATTTAATTCTTTAAGCTTTTTTATTTCTTCAATATCTTTAACTCCACCAGAAGCTATAAGTTTAATATCAGAATATCTGCCCATTATTTTTTTATAAAGATCTACATTCAATCCTTTCATCGTTCCATCTTTTGATATATCAGTACAAATAAATTTTTTAATTCCTATTCCCATGCAAAAATCAATAAGATCATAAGGAGATAAATCTGCTTCCTCTGTCCAGCCTGATATCTGAACTTTCTCATCGAGCATATCTACAGCAGTAATTATTTTATCAGGTGAATGTTTTTCAACAATCATTTTAAATTCGTCCCGGTTTTTTACAGCAAGAGACCCAATAATTGCATAATCAACACCGGCTTGAAAAATTTGTATAGCAGTTTTGCTGTCTTTTATTCCTCCGCCAAACTGAATTTTTATTCCCGTTTCGGATTTAATTTCTCTTATGATATCGATCGCTGTAAACTTCCTGGTTTTGGCTGCTTCAAGATCAACAATATGAAGCAGATCAAACCCGGCTTCTTCAAATATCTTCGCTTGTTTAACTGGAGATTCGTTGTAAAAAGAAACTTCTTTAAAGTCTCCTTTTGAAAGCCTTACAACTTTACCATCGTAAATATCAATTGCAGGAATGATTATCATAACTCAATAAAGTTTTTTAATAGCTTTAAACCAGCATCACCAGATTTTTCAGGATGAAACTGAACGCCATAAAAATTGCCGCTCTCGACAGATGAAGAAAAAGCCACATTGTGATTTGTAACAGAAGTTGCGTAAATATTTAACGGCAAATAATAAGAATGAGCAAAGTAAAACATTTCGCCCGAGTTAATTCCGTTGAACAGCTTGCTTTCTTTCCTTATTTCAATACTGTTCCATCCCATGTGAGGCACTTTAGTAATTTCATTATCGAATTTTTCAGTTGAGCCGGGAAATAATCCGAGTCCTGTTGCATTCCCTTCTATCGAATAATCAGCCATAAGCTGCATGCCAAGGCAAATTCCAAGCAAAGGTTTCTTACAAACTCTGAGCGTCGTAAATAAATTAAGTTTATGAAGCTGCTTTATCGCCGAGGATGCTTCGCCCACACCCGGGAAAATTATTTTATCTGATTTTAAAATATCAATTTCGTTGCATGTTATTATATATTCCTGGTTCAAAGCGCTAACTGCATTTGAAACCGAAGCAACGTTGCCCGCACCGTAATCAATTATTGCAATCATAATACTCCTTTTGTTGAAGGAAGTCTTCCTTCATTTCTTTCATCGAGCCGGCAAGCTTCATTAAGAGCTTTTGCAAAAGCTTTAAAGATTGATTCAATCTTGTGATGATCATTCTTTCCTTTTGTTCTTATATAAATATTTGCTTTTAATTCTGAAGAAACAGCCCTGAAAAATTCTTCTGTTAATTCAGTTGGAAATTCACCGACTTTGTTTCTATCAAACTTACATTTAAAGTTAAGATATGATCTCCCTCCGAGATCGATTGCACAATATGCAACGGAATCATCCATCGGAAGAAGAAAACCATATCTTTTAATTCCGCTTTTATTTCCAAGCGCTTTTGCTAATTGCCATTCCCAAAGCAAGTCCTGTATCTTCAACTGTGTGGTGTTCATCAATATGCAAATCACCTTTTGTTTTGATTGAGAGATTTATATTCCCGTGTCTTGCAATTTGTTCAAGCATGTGATCAAAGAATCCAATACCAGTGGAAATATTTGTTTCTCCCTGTCCGTCTAAAGAAACATCAACAGTTATTTCTGTTTCTTTTGTTTTTCTTTTTACAGATGCAGTTCTCAGGCTTTTTCAAAATAATTTCAACTGCATCTCCAAAGTTACCAAAAGCAGATTTATTATTTATGATTTTATTGTTTTTTTTGACTTTGCCAGTATCTGTTAATTTCAAAAGTATTGTCAATTTCTCCATCTTTTTTGTTTATTTCTATCCCCTCAAGATTAAAAATCTTTTCCAGAGTCTCATTCTGATTTGAATAATCCGAGAGCTTCAATTACAAAATCTTTCAGTTGTAATTTTTTTAATCCACTTATTAAGCCTTCCGCTTTTGGCGAATCGAGATTAAAATATTCTTTGTCTGATAATTACTTTATTCACTTTAGTATTTCCTTTAAGGCATTTAGTAAAATTTTATTTTCCTCTTTTGTTCCGATAGATATTCTCAGGCAGTTTTCAAGTTTAGGCTGTGTACTTCTATCTCTTATAATGATATTTTTTTCAGCGAGTTTTTTCAGAACAGATTTTCGCATTTGTGCATTTAATAAGTAGAAAGTTTGCATCCGAATCAAATACTTTCAAAATATCCGGCAAAAGCAGAAGTTCTTTTTTTAATTTTTCTTTTTCTTTAAGAATTTCTTTTATATATGAACTTTTTAGATTCGCATTTTTCAGAGCTTGCTTAACTGCATATCTTGTTAATGAATTAATATTGTATGGAGCCTTTACCTTAAATAATATTTTAATGATCTCTTCATTTGCGATGCAATAACCGAGTCTTGCACCTGCTAATCCCCACGCTTTTGAAAATGTTCTCATAACAACAAGATTAGGATAATTTCTCACTTCGTTTATTAGAGAAAAATTTTCTGCAAAATCTATGTAAGCTTCATCCACAATAATTATAGAATTATATTTTTTGCAAAGGTTAAGCACATCCTCTTTTCTCAGCAAATTCCCGGTTGGATTATTAGGCGAACATAAGAAAATAATCTTTATGTCTTGTGTGAAGTTTTTGTTAATTTCTTTTTCATCAACCTGGAAATCATCATTCAATAGTAAACTAACTACCAGACACATTATTTATATCCGCAGCAACCTTGTACATTCCATAGGTTGGTTCGGGAATCATAACTTTATCTTTAGCCGGTTCACAGAAAATTCTTATCAGCAAATCTATTATTTCATCAGAGCCGACGCCAAAGAATAAATTTTCTTTTGGGATTTTCAGATAATCGCTTACTAATTCCCTTAAATCATTTTGATTCGGATCGGGATAACGGTTAAGATTTAACTCCTTAATTTCATTAAATGTTGAACCGAAACTATTTTCATTAGCATCCAGCAAAATTCCCGATGAGTTTTCATCCCGTGCAGATGTATACGGTTTTAAGTTTAGAATATTTTTTCTTACAAGATTTTTTATGTTCATACTGATTTTGTCTTTCCCACGAAAGTGGGAATCTGTTAACTTTATGAGATTCCCGTTTACACGGGAATGACTTTATTATTCAAATCTGATTTTAACTGCATTTTTGTGTGCGATTAATTCTTCGGTTTCTGCCAATGTTTGAACTGTTTCGGAAATATTTTTCAATCCTTTTTTTGTTAGAGATTGAAAAGTTACCGATTTCATAAAAGATTCTACAGTAACTCCACCGAAAGATTTTGCAAAGCCGTAAGTCGGCAATGAATGATTTGTTCCGGAAGCATAATCTCCGGCACTTTCAGGCGAATAATTTCCAAGAAAAACAGAACCTGCATTTTTAATCTTTGATTTATATTTCACAGAATTCTTTACGTTCAAAATTAAATGTTCCGGCGCGTAAAAATTACTAAACTCAATTCCCTTCTTTATATCTTTTACAATTAGCGAGAATGAATTTTTTAAGGAGGCAGAAGCCAATTTTTTTCTTGGAAGCAGTTTCAATTGATTTTCAATTTCTTTTCGTATAGTCTTTTCAAGACCAACAGAATTCGTAACAAGAATGACTTGTGAATCAATTCCATGTTCTGCTTGTGATAAAAGATCGGCAGCAACAAAAGCAGGATTTGCAAATTCATCAGCAATAATTAAAAGCTCGCTTGGTCCGGCAGGCATATCGATTGAACTGCCTTCCGGGTCAATACTTACAAGCAATTTTGCAGCAGTAACATATTGATTTCCCGGTCCGAATATCTTAGAAACCTTTTGAATTTTTTTGTCGCACATAAGCCATTAAAGCAATTGCCTGTGCCCCGCCGATTTTATAAAACTCTTTAATTCCACATTTGTAAGAAGCATAAAGAAGAGCATCATTTATCTTTCCATCTTTAGCAGGAGAACAAACAACAACTCTTTTGCATCCGGCAATTTGTGCAGGAATTCCAAGCATCAACATTGTGGAAGGCAGAACAGCAGTTCCGCCGGGAATATAAAGTCCAACATTTTCTATAGCCCGAAATTCTCTTGAACAAGTAACTCCGGGAACAGTCTCCAAGTTATAACTCTTGGGAAGTTGTTTTAAATGAAATTTTCTGATATTATTATAAGCATCATCGATTGCTTTTTTAACTTTTGCCGGAAGATTCCTCTTTGCTTTCTTCAATCTCATCTTTTGTAACAACAAAATCTTTAGGATCTAACCCATCAAATTTTTTAGCATAACTTAATGCAGCTTTTAATCCATTTGATTTTACATCATCGAGAATTGGCTTAACAATCTTAAATGTTTTTGTAAAATCAATTGCCGGTCTCTTTGTCAGATTCAGCAATTGTTGTTCGCTTAATTTTGAATAATAATATCTTTTCATTTTATCATATTTTCAATTGGTAATAAAAGTATTCCCGATGCGCCAGCAGATTTCAGATCTTCGATTATTGTCCAGAATTTATCCGATGGAATTACTGCATGCACTGCAAGCAAATTTTCATCGGCAAGCGGAAGCACGGTTGGGCTTTTTAATGATGGAATTATTTTAACAATTTTATCCAATGATGATTTCGGAACATTCATCATAAGGTATTTGGAATTTCTTGCAATTTGTACAGAACGGATTCTTCCTAAAAGGTCTTCAAGTATTTTGTTTTTCTCTTTTGGATAGAGAATTTTTTCGCTGATGAAATCAATACAGCCTGCGAATCAAAAACTTTGAAAGACTTTTTAAGCTTGTTCATCATAAGTGTGTTACCGGAAGAAACGATGTCACAAATAAGATCAGCAACTCCAAGTGATGGGGCAATCTCAACTGAGCCGCTTAACTCAATAACCTTTGCCTTTATCTTATTCTGTTTCAGAAAGTTTTTGAGTATTACAGGATAAGATGTGGCGATAGTTTTTCCTTCAATATCCTTTATGTCTTTAAGCTGCTTATTTTCGGGATGCGCGATTAACAAACTACATCTTCCAAAACCGAGTTTCTCAAGTATTTTTGTCTTGGATTGCTTTTCCAGGAAAATATTTTCTCCAACAATTCCTACATCGGCAACACCATCCTGGACATATTCGGGAATATCATCATCTCTTAAAAAAAGAATGTCAAGAGGAAAATTCCTTGCCGGAATAAAAAGCCTTTCGGAATAATCCTCGATGTCGAGTCCGCAATGTTTAAGCAGTTCCAGAGATTTTTCAGTTAATCTTCCTTTACTTTGAACTGCAAGTTTAAGATTTCCGTTCATTGTTTTTCCTTTGTTTGTCATCCCGAACTTTATTTTCGGGATCTTTTTAAATTTTGTAGATGCTGAAATAAATTCAGCATTACGTTTCGTTTAAAACAAAAAATCCGGCAATTGCCGGATGTTCATTTCATTTTTATGTAAAATAAAATCAATGCATACCGGCGCAAATATCATTTGCGTGATGATGAACAGAAACGGTATGTGTTAAATGTAAGTTCATTTTTGTTGAGATTAAAATAGTGAAAAAATAGGTCTTGTCAAACAAAAAAAATAGTAGTAATTATTTCATCAAAATCATTTTTTTATGACATTGAATTCAACGGAATGAATACTGTAGAAGTGATTTCAAAAAATTGAGATAAAGATTATTAATACAAACGGTCACTGATTGTTTTTACAACATATTTAGCATCTCTCTCTACTCCATGGATCATTCCCGAAGACATTGAATAGAGAAAGTGAAGTCCGACAAAATAAAGTCCCGGTTCCTTTTCAACTACACCGCGTACATGCGTTGGTTCTTTATGTTTAAAGACCGGGATATCGATCCATGAAAAAGATGGATAAAAGCCGGTGCACCAAACAATATTTCTTACTTCAAGAACTTTGTTTTCAATTGCAGGCAATCCATTTTTAACGCCAGTTATTTTAGGCACACGCTCAATTCCAGCATCTGTAAATTGTTCCGGCTTTATTCTGATTAATGGACCACCTTGCGAAATTATTTTGTGACGTGCTTTTCTACCAATTGGTGTACCCGTAGTTAAAATTCTATGAAATAAAAATCTTATTACTAATCTTCCAAGAATAATTTTAGACGCAGCACCATCAATGCGAAATGGAATATGTCCTGTATCTCTGCCGGACATCCAAACCTTATGATTATTTCTTGCCAGCTCGAGCGCAATTTCTCCCCCAGAATTTCCTGCACCAACTACAAGTACTCCGCCTTCCTGTAATTGGGACGGGTCCCGGTAATCAAAAGAATGAAGTTGAATAATATTTGAATCCAGTTGTTCCGCAAATTTTGGTATTCGTGGAGTTTGATAGCTTGACATTGCTATTACGACATGCTCTGCTTCAAATTGTTTATCTCCGGATGTTACACAATATGAGTTTCCTACTCTCGAAAGACCATCAACTCTTATGTTTGTTCTGACAGGCAATTTAAAATGTGTTGCATAGTTTTCCAAGTAATCTGCCATTTCATCTTTCGTGGGAAAAGAATTAGCCGGAGTGGGGAAAAGCATACCCGCAAGTCCATCAAATTTCGCCGGAGTAAAAAGCTTTAGTGAATTCCACCTGTTGCGCCAGGCGTCTCCTATTTTTTCATTTTCATCAAGAATTACAAATGGGACATTCAGTTCTGATAAAAAATATCCAACAGATAGACCCGCTTGTCCCGCCCCAATTACGATTACTTTGAAATGTTCTGACTCGGCATTCATGTTAAGCTCCCGTAAACATTAAATTATCATTTCAACAGCATAAGTTTTTTTGTTTGCACAAAATTACCTGCTTTAATCCTATAAAAGTAAACACCGCTTGCAAGATTGCTTCCATCAAATTGTGCCTGGTAAAATCCTGGTGGTAATTGCCGGTTAACCAGGGTTTGTAATTCCCTTCCCAAAATGTCATAAACCTTTATCGTAACAAATTCTGATTTCGGAATCCTGTAATTTATCGTTGTTGTAGGATTAAAAGGATTAGGATAATTCTGGCTCAGCTCATAAGAAGCTGCATTTGTTTTTTCATCTTTAACATCCGTTACACCCGAGTAATTTAAAACTTTCCATCCTTTGTTATTGTCTTCATGTATTTCATCAATTTTATTATCCGGGTCCAACACAACATAAATTCTTGGATAGATAGAAATATTATCGGGAACCTTCCAATCAAAACTAATGATTTTACTCCCTCTTGCTTCAATAAAATCACTTGTGCTGAATGTAGTTTTGCCATCTGTACTTTGAATTAAAGTTCCTCCATTATCGGGGTCTTCAAGATAAAATCTTGCTTCAACAGGACCCGAAGTATTCAATAAACTATAGTTATGAATTCTTGTTTTAACATTTATAGTTTGACCGGGCTGAGGATCATCAGGATTAAAAAGAATTTCTTTTGTTTGCTCTAATTTATCCGCGGTGACACTAAATCCTTTTTCAGGATCTAATCTCCACGGCAGAATTAATGCAGGATCGGGTTTATTGCTGTATCTTTCCTGCCACCAGGTTTGGGGGACATTAATGCCAGAAGGACGGGGATTAACAGCATAATCTAAAACAAGCGCACCGCTTTTTGCCCAGTAAGCATAAGGTGTTACGGAATAGTAAGTTTCTCCTATTCCAAGGTCGATCGGACCCAAATGAACATCGAGCCCTGTTGTATATGTAACAGTATTTGTTCTTGTTGAAATTGTACTCTGGCTGTAATCACCATGGATTTCAAAATTTGGTATATATTTAAATGGAATATCGAAATCTACAGACGCACCAATCTTCCAGTGTACTTCATTTGTTTCTGTTGTCTTTGTCTGATTTTCATTTTCCAGTGCCCAGGTGTACTGAAAGCCGGGAGAACCATCCAGAGTGTAACTTCATCGGATGTATTCCACTTTAAAGCTGTTTGCAATGCACCATTCTCCGAAGGTGCTGCAATCTGTCTGTACGAAAGTATATTTCCGACTTCATGGTCTGGCAAGTAATCGGCTGCCTGTGGACTTTTACTAGGGAACCATGCTTTAGTTGGTTGTCCCGGTGATACAACTAATGTATATCCTTTTATTGAATCATTAGCCATTATAGGGTATTCCCAGATATCATAATCAACAATGGTAGCATAAATATAATCGTCGTTGCTGGCATTAATATTCTGGCTTACTTTGTAGGTGTTTCTGTTAAAAGTTTGCTTTGAGAAATTCTGTCCATACTCACCTTCAATTTTGATTTTTAATCCTATATCTACTTTTGGAATTGTAAGTCCGCCTTCCGCGCTTCCGCCGATAGTCCAGCCTTTATGTAATTCGGACTCTACTTCAATATCTGTTTGCGATGTTGTATAATATTGAGAGTAAAAATCGCTTGCCTGTCCGTTATAGCTTTTGTTGATATCAAAAGTGGTATCGTTAAATACATCGAAATGAGTAGGAGGAGCATTAAGAATTACCAATGGTTGTACAATATTTGTTGCACTAAAATATTTTGGCTTTCCTAATCTTATTCCCCCGCCATCAAAGTCTCCTGCAGTTAAAGCCCAGTAGTGCCCAGGACTGGCATTAACCGAATCAACAATCATCGAAGTTCTTTTATTTAAACTTATAATGCTTCCCGAAGGATCAACAGTAGGTTCAAATACATCAATCGAAAGTGTTGTATAAGCAGGAAAATTATCCGGCTGCCAATAATCAGTAGATGAAACTATAATTTCGGGAGTCCATACTGTGTCGGTAGTGCTGGCATCTAAATCTGCGAGCATCATTCTTCTCCTGCTGTAATTCTGAGTCGATCTGTTTGCGCTCGAAGCACCTCTGAATATTAAAAGTTGTATCAATGTCATAAATATTTATTCTTCCATCGCCGTCGACAATAATTTCGTCTTTCCCATCATTATTTATATCTCCGGTGAGTAGACCTATATTAATATATGATTCGCCGAGAGTTTGAAATATATCTTTAAGATTATTTAAATCAACATTAATTGTGTCTAAATTCATTGTTACATAAGCAGGAAGCAATTTGTTGTAAGTTTCAGAATCGGTTCTGTAAAGAACGAAATCGACAACGAATTGATCCAGTGTGTTATTTTTAAAATCGCCGGCTGCAACTAATAAATCATTTATATGATGATAAGAATCGAAGAAATCATTTGAAGTATAAAAATCATCTTTCTTGGCTTTTGGTACTAATGAAAAGCTGCCATTGTTTTCAACATAGTCATAAATTTTTGTGGAAATATTCCAATCGTTTTCCTGCCGTTCCGTATATGTTGCCAATACAATCTCATCCCTGCCATCGCCGTCAAAATCACCTGCGGCTATATCATATATTCCCGAATTATTTAATGACGGGTCCATATATTCATCCTGTATAGATGCTTTTTCTACGGGCATCAAAGTATTTGGATCGACATCATAAACTCTTATTTCAATATTTCCGCTGGCATTCCAGAAAGCCAATGCAAACTCAGGTTCGGGATCACCGTCAAAAAATCCTTTAATTAATCTGAACCTGTGGGCTCTAAAATAAGTTGGGTTTGGATAAAGAACATTTGATAATTTCAAAACATTTTCATCATTCCAGCTCAAGGATGATTTATCTAATATTTTTAGGAATAACTATATTGATTGAGTTGTCTGCTGTTTCCCATGCTGCCACAATATTATCGAGTCCATCACCGTTGAAGTCGCCGGTTATTGCATCATAATATTGATTTACACTTGAACCGCTGGAAGAAGAACCAAGGTCCCCGGTATAAGTTCCTCTTGCAGAAGAATCAAGAAAGTATTGACCGGAATTTCCATAATAATCAAAGATCTGATGTTTAACTGTACTGCCGGAGTTATTCCAGAACAAAGCTATTTCATCTGAGCTGGCAACATTATAATGTCCCTGGAATGGATCCTGTTTATCCTGTGCAAAAGAAATTCCAATTAAAAATATTAATAAAAAAATGCTGTAGACTAATCGTCTCATAAATTATCCTTTAAATATTTTGCTTGCCTAGTTTACCTTGTGTGTAAAACCAAAATATCAAAATAATTGATTAAGACAAAGAGGGACTTTGTTGCTAATAGAAAGTAAAATTAATGAAAGTAAAAATATTTGGGCTTAAGGGGATTGTGGAATATTAAAAAGCTAAATTTTTACAAGAGACTTCTAAATAATTTTAGAAAAATTTTCTAATTTTAGATATGGATTTAGCTCTAGATATATCAATTGCAAAAAGATATAAAAGCAGTTCACAAATAGCTAGAGTAATAACTGAATATTGGGTAGAGAAAAATTCCTACTGTCCAAATTGTGGTAATGACTATTTAACGAAATTCATTAATAATAAACCAGTTGCAGACTTTTTTTGCACAAATTGTAAAGCTGAGTACGAGTTAAAAAGTAAGAGAGATGCTTTTCTATTGAAAATAGTTGATGGTGCTTATGAAACAATGATTAGGAGAATTAACTCTGAAAACAACCCCAACTTTTTATTTCTCAATTATTCTACTCATAATCTACAAATAGAAAATTTTTTAGTGATACCCAAACATTATTTTTATAATAATATAATTGAAAAAAGAAAACCATTAGGAATTAAAGCAAGAAGAGCGGGATGGGTAGGTTGTAATATTTTATTGCAAAATATTCCCTCTTATGGAAGAATTTATTTAGTTAAAAATAGAACTATAGAAAAAAAGCAAGATGTTCTCAATAAATGGTTAAGAACTTCATTCTTGTCAAACAGGAAAGGAGAAAGTAGAGGTTGGACCTTAGAAATGTTAAAAATTATAGAGAATGTTAAAGAAAGAAATTTTAATTTAAGAGAAATATATGATTACGAATCTTTTCTAAAAGAAAAATTCCCAAATAATAATTTTATAAAAGATAAAATACGGCAGCAATTACAAGTTCTTAGAGATAAAGGCATTTTAGAATTCTTAGGCAAAGGAGAATATAGAAAAATTTAAGAATCTAACTTCAATTCTTCTTTCCAAAATTCTTCGGTAGTTCCATTTTTGAATTTAACTCCAATCATTGGATCATTTGGAAAGCTTTGACCACACCCACAATTATATTCGAAATAGATTATTACTCCAGTTTTATTACAATAATCAATATTAAAAGTCTCATCATTGATTAGATTATTTAATATTCTAACTTTTTCACCAATTTTAAATGGGCAGCCAATATTGTCATATTTAATAAAAACTGGATTTTTTGTCGCCATATATTTTCATTTATCCTATTTCTTAGATTGGAAATTTAATAATTATTATTATACCTTCTACAAGCATCGTGATATTCTAACTCGAAAAGGCGAGCTTGCGACTCGCCCGTACATTGCTTCAACAAAGAAAGAAAATTCCTAACTCATCATCATCTTCCTGTTGCCCGCTCCATTTTTTCCGGGTACCGCGCTCCTTCAATCTTAATTTTCGATGCAGTTTCTTCAATCTCACGCAAATCATCTTTTGTAAGTTCTATTGATGCCGAACCAATATTTTCTTCGAGCCGGTTTAGTTTTTTAGTGCCGGGTATCGGGACTATCCACGGTTTCTGTGCAAGCAGCCACGCTAATGCTATTTGTGCAGTTGTAACATTTTTCTCTTTTGCAACTTTGTTCAGTAAATCAACCATAGCCTGGTTTGCTTTACGGGCTTCCTGTGTAAAACGTGGAAGAGAGCTCCGGAAATCTGTACTTTCGAACTTAGTATTTATATCTATCTTCCCGGTAAGAAATCCCCTGCCCAAAGGACTGAACGGAACGAAACCAATACCAAGTTCTTCAAGTGTTGGTAAAATTTCTTCTTCCGGTTTTCTCCACCAGAGCGAGTACTCGCTTTGTAAAGCAGTAACCGGCTGCACTGCATGTGCACGGCGGATAGTTTGTACTCCTGCTTCTGAAAGCCCGAAGTGTTTTACTTTTCCTTCCTGTATTAAATCTTTTACAGCTCCTGCAACATCTTCTATCGGTACGTTCGGATCAACACGATGCTGATACAACAAATCGATAACATCAGTCTTCAATCTTTTAAGCGAACCTTCGACAGCTTTTTTAATGTGTTCCGGTTTGCTGTCAAGTTCAGACCAGCGTGAGTTTGCTTCACTTTCATTGGCAGGTTTGAAACCGAACTTAGTAGCAATTACAACCTGGTCGCGTAAAGGGGAAAGCGCTTCGCCGACAAGTTCTTCATTTGTATATGGACCATAAACTTCTGCAGTATCAAAAAATGTTACCCCGCGCTCAACAGCAGTACGAAGTAAAGAGATCATTTCCTTCTTTTCAGGAAACGGGGGAAAGGCAAATGTCATTCCCATACAACCAAGTCCTATTGCCGATACTTCTAATCCACTTTTTCTCCCAATGGATCCCTTCGGGACAAGCTTACGTTTTTGCATAGTTTATCCTTTTCTTAAACTTCTTTAGTTTAAAACTAATTTATTATTCGTAAGATCAGCATCTCTGAGAGTTTTATCCAGTATCTCTAACTTTTTTATTTTTTTATTTGAAGGAATAGTAACCTTAAAAATATTTTCACCATTCATCCACACCGAGGCATTATATTCAAGTGTATCACTGCTGTCATCGGAATAGTTAATCAACAGCCCGAAGTGAGCGGGCAGCAATCCATTCTTCTCAATAATTATTTCATAATTTCCATTGCTTATTGCAGCATCTTTAATTGCCAGATCTACATATCCATATTGAAAAAACCAGGGCTTAATAAGCCATTCAAGATTTTTACCCGTCACATTTTCAAAAGTATAAAAGAAATCATAGGGGACCGGATGTTTTCCATTCCACCGGTTCATAAATTCCTGCAAAGTGTTTTTAAAAACATCTTCCCCCAGGAAATCCTGAAGAACAAGAAAGAAAGATAAAGGCTTATCATAACAGATATAATTATAGTTTGGTCTTTTTATTATGTTGGAGTTTACAAATAAAGGCTCATCGCCAAAATTCCCAATAAGGTTCTTATACTCATCACCAAAAGGTTGATTCCATTCAACTTCGGGATAGACATTTTTAATTATGCAATAGGTAATAAATGAATTTATTCCCTCATCCATCCAGGCATAATTTGTTTCGTTAATTCCCATATAAAAAGGAAAGTACGAATGAAAAATCTCATGAGTGGTCAGTTCGAAAACCTCTTCAAAACCGATTGTTGTATCATTTACCATCATTGGATATTCCATTTGATCGAGCCCATTAAAAACAGTCATGGATGGAAAAGGAAAAGGAACTCCGGGGAAATTGTAAGACATATAACCAATTACTTTTTTAGCGATTCCTTCCACTTCATAAAAATCTTCTGATGATTTATTGTACACTGCACTGATTAAAGTTTTGCTGCCTGTTTTATCATCCGTAATAAGTCTCGATGCATCCCACAGGTAATGATCGCTTAAAGCAAATGCTGCATCAGAAACATTATTGGCAGAAAATATAAAAGTGTTAAAGGATTTTTGCTGCGTAATATTTTTGTTTAAATAATCTAGGGTATCTATTATATGAATTACATTATCTGAATTTAAAGCCTCATTAAAGAGAGTTAAATATCTTGGGGTAAATACTTCTTCGGGATTTTGCAGTGTTCCTGTTGCCCATACGATAAAATTTTTGGGAACAGTAACAGCAAGTTTAAAGTTTCCGAAATCATTATAAAATTCGGCATCACCCGTATAGTCAAAATTATTCCAACCATTAATATCATCGTAAACAGCCAGTCTTGGGAAAAAGTATGCTATAAAAAATGAAGTTGAATCCACTTCCCCGGTTCTGGAAGAGGAACCTTTATTAACTATATAATTCCACTCAACCTTTAAATTTATTTTCTCTCCCGGCATAACAAAATCATCTAAGTAAAGTGTAAATGATGTATGACTTAAAGAAAGATTTTTATTGTTATCATCGTAATTAATCTCTTTACCATTTAAGATTAGTTTTGAAATATTTACACCGTCGGATTCATCTTCGGCATCAACATCGAAGTCCCGCCTGTTTCCTTTTTTATAATAATCAGGGAAAAGATGAAACACTAATTTTTTCAGGGTATCGGGACTGTTGTTATAGTAATCTATATTTTCATTTCCAATAAGTTTGCGAGAGGAAGGATCAAAGTTCACTTTTATATCATAGTCAGCTTTGTTTTGCCAGTAATCTTTCCCTGGTTTGCCATCATAAGAACGTGTACTGTTTGTGTAAGCTTTCTGAAAATTAATCGGTATGTAGTAACCTGATTGACCAAAGGCAAATGTGCCAAATGACATTACACCAAGTATAAAAAAATATTTTGTATAAGCCTTCAATTTTAGAGCGCCTTTCCTTTTTGACTTCTTTAATTTCATCATTCTTTCCTAAGAAAACAACGAAATGACAATTTTAAATTAAAAAACCGCAGAAGGTTTTTCTGCGGTTTATATAATTTATACAATACTTTGTAATTCTTCGTCAAGCCCGGGATGACAATAAGTTATTTACGGAATTCGAGTTTTCCGGCATTGCTGCTTGTTACTTTAATTGTATCACCATCGTTAAAGTTGCCCATCAGCAATTCCTGCGATAACGGGTTTGTTAGATACTTTTGTATCGTGCGCTTCAAAGGTCGTGCGCCGTAGGTAACATCGTAACCAAGTTTTGCAAGCCAGTCTTTTGCTTCATCATCAACATCGAGAACTATCTCTTTATCTTTAAGAAGTTTTTGCACGTGCCGTATCTGAATATCGACAATCTTTCTTATTTCTTTCTTTGTTAACGGCTTAAAGAGCACAACTTCATCAATCCTGTTTAAGAACTCGGGACGGATTGTTTTTCTTAAGAGATCATTAAGTTTATATCTCAGGTCATCCATTATCTCTTCAACTTTGCTTTCATCGAGATCCTGCAAGCGTTCCTGTATTAAATGAGAACCAAGGTTAGACGTCATTATAATTATCGTGTTCTTAAAGTTTACAGTGCGTCCCTGGTTGTCCGTCAAACGTCCGTCATCGAGAACCTGCAGCAAAACATTAAACACATCGGAATGAGCCTTCTCAATTTCATCGAGCAGAACAACAGAGTAAGGTCTCCTGCGGACCGCTTCTGTTAATTGTCCACCCTCTTCATATCCAACATATCCCGGAGGTGCGCCAATCAATCTTGAGACAGAGAATTTTTCCATATACTCGGACATATCAATTCTAATCATTGCATGCTCATCATCAAAAAGATATTCTGCAAGAGCACGTGCAAGTTCTGTTTTACCAACTCCGGTTGTTCCAAGAAAAATGAAAGAACCAATCGGACGGTTAACATCCTGCAAACCTGTCCGCGATCTTCTTATTGCATTTGCAACTGCAGAAACAGCCTCATCCTGCCCGATAATCCTGCTATGCAATTCTTCTTCAAGCCTGAGAAGTTTTGCTTTTTCACCTTCAAGCATTCTGCTCACAGGAATTCCTGTCCATTTGGAAACAACTTCGGCAATATCCTCGGCATCGACTTCTTCCTTCAGCATCTTCTGAGATTTCTGAACTTCAGCAAGCTGTTTTGTTTCTTCTTTCAATTGCTTTTCAAGAGAAGCAATTTTTCCATAACGAAGCTCTGCAACCTTACCGAGATCGCCTTCGCGCTCATATCTTTCAGCAAGAGTTCTTGTGTTGTCAATTTCACTTTTCATTGTGCGAATCTTCTGGATTTTTTCTTTTTCAAGATTCCAGTGCATTCTTAATTTATTTCCTTCTTCAGAAAGTTCACTTAATTCCTGTTTTATATCTTCTAATCTTTTCTGCGATGATTCATCTTTTTCACGCTTCAATGCTTCGCGCTCAATCTCAAGCTGTTTAATTTTTCTTTCAATTGAATCGAGCTCTTCCGGCATAGAATCAATTTCAATTCTTAATTTTGAAGCGGCTTCATCAATTAAGTCAATTGCTTTATCGGGAAGAAATCTATCAGTTATATAACGTTGAGATAACTGGGCAGCAGCCACAATTGCGCTGTCAAGAATTCTAACACCGTGATGAACTTCGTAACGTTCGCTCAATCCTCTTAAAATAGAAATTGTATCTTCGACAGAAGGTTCTGAAACAAGAACCGGCTGGAATCTTCTTTCAAGTGCAGCATCTTTTTCAATATACTTTTTGTATTCATCGAGAGTTGTTGCGCCAATTGCATGAAGCTCTCCTCTTGCAAGAGCAGGCTTAAAATATTTGCCGCATCCATAGAACCGGAAACAGCGCCGGCACCGACAAGTGTGTGAAGCTCATCTATAAAAAGAATTATTTCTCCATTTGATTCCTGGACTTCTTTGATTACAGCTTTAAGACGCTCTTCAAATTGCCCGCGGAATTGAGTTCCCGCAACAAGAGCACCCATATCGAGAGCAACAATTCTTTTAGTCTTTAGATTTTCTGGAACATCGCCTGAAACAATTCGATGAGCAATACCTTCTGCAATTGCAGTTTTACCAACTCCAGGTTCACCAATTAAGTACAGGATTATTTTTTGTCCTTCTGGAAAGAACCTGGAGAACTCTACGAATTTCTTCATCTCTTCCAATTACAGGATCGAGTTTTCCCAAACGGGCGAGTTCATTTAAATCTCTTCCATATTTTTGCAAAGATTGATAAGTATCTTCAGGATTTTGCGAAGTTACCCTTTGATTTCCCCGCACTTCTTTCAAAGCAGTTAAAACTTCATCGTGGGAAATCCGTTATCTTTTAAAAGCTGTCCGGCTTTTCCATTATCTTTGTTAAAGCCAAAAGCAAGATGCTCGGTAGAAACAAATTCATCTTTAAGATTTTTTGCTTCTGCTGTAGCCGCATCAAAAAGTTTAGCCATATTATTGGACATCTGCTGGTTACCGACTCCTGCACCGCTTACTTTTGGCAAAGCCTCAAGTAAAGCATTTACCTTCAGCTTTATCTGATTAATATTGCCGCCGGCTTTTTGCATAATTGTATCGGCAATATTTCCCTGTTCCTGAATTAATGCTGCAAGAAGATGTTCCGGTTCCAAAACCTGGTTGCTGTAATTCTGTGCAATCTCAATCGCGGTCTGTACAACTTCCTGAGCCTTTACAGTTAGTTTATTAAAATTAAATGCCATTTTATTTTTCCTTTCAAACTTAGCCCCTCAAACTTTTCAATTTCTCAAACAATTTTATTTCTTCATCAGTAAGATTTTTCGGAATGGTTACATTAATTCTTACAAATAAATCTCCTCTGTCGCTTCTTCCGGACTTATTCATTCCCATTCCTTTTATTTTTAATGTTTTTCCGCTCTCAGTTTCCTTTGGGATAATAATATTAATTCTTTTTCCATCTAAAGTCGTTACCTCTTTCTTTCCACCCAGAACTGCGGTATATAAATCAATATTAAGATTATAATAAAGATCGTTTTCTTTTCTTTCAAAATAAGGATGTCTGGCAATCTGAATATTTAAATATAAGTCGCCTTTTTCTCCACCGACTTTTCCTTCGCCGCCCTGATTTTTTAATCTAAGTTTTTTCCCTTCTTCGATGCCGGGAGTTATTTTAACTTTTAATTTTTTCCCATTAACAACAAATTGCTTTTCAACTCCTCTATGTGCGTCTTCTAAAGATATGGTTAGAGAAGCCTCATAATCATTTCCTTTTTGCGGGATATTTGCAAATCCAGTGGCTTCTCTAAAATTGCTTCCTCCTCCAAAGAAACTTTCAAAGAAATCAGAAAAGCCGCCAACATTTCCAAACAAATCATTAAAGTTTCCTGAAAACTGATAATTTCCTCCCTGCCTGCTTTGATTAAAATTTTGATTTGGTCCGCCAGCATTTTGATACTGTTTCCAGTTGGCGCCAAGCGTATCGTATTTTTTTCTCTTCTCAGGATCTTTCAAAACTTCGTAAGCTTCAGAAAGTTCTTTAAATTTTTCTTCTGCAGTTTTATCATTTGGATTCTTATCCGGATGATATTTTTTTGCCAGTTTTCTATAGGCTTTTCTTATATCATCAGCAGAAGCCTGTTTATCAATTCCTAATGTTTTATAATAATCTTTGAATTCCATAATAAATTAAAATAGCTTTTTTAAATGAAAAGGGTAACGACATAACCGCTACCCTTTCACAGCAAATAGTTTAAGTTTAAATTATTTAACTTTAATATCTATTTGTTTTGGTTTTGCCTCTTCAGCTTTTGGAACGGTAATGGTTAACTGTCCTTCTTTAAATTCGGCATCAATTTTATCTTCTTTAATTTCCTTTGGCAGAGAGAAAGATCTGAAATATTTCCCATAATTTCTCTCAACACGATGATAAGTTCCATTTTACTTTCTTTTTCCTGTTTTCTCTCGCCGCTAATATTCAACTGTCCATCAACATAAGATATCTTAACATTTTCCTTGTTGATGCCGGGAAGATCCAATAATGATTTAGTCAACAGATATGCCATTAAAAAAAATATTCTATAACTCATTATAAAATAGGGAATTATAGGGAATTCTCGTATATTTCTCTAAATTGCCATTATGGCAGTTTATTAAGCAGAATTAGTAAAGATATTGAATTATTTGGCATTTTAGATGACATTATTGCGTAATCGTACTTCAATTTGATATAAATAGAGTCTTGTAAACAATAGCAAATATGAATTGTTAAACGGATTTTATTTTATTAATTTTGCAAGCTTTCATCCAGATTTTTCATGAATAATATTAGAGAAGATACAATTGCAGCGATTGCAACACCCTCCGGTGTTGGAGCTATTTCTGTAATAAGAGTTAGTGGCCCAGAAACAATAAGCATTGTAGATAAAGTTTTTACCGGGAAGAAAAGTTTGAGTGAATCGGCTTCTCATACAATTCATTATGGAAAAATAAAGGATGATGCTGATAATCTTGTTGATGATGTATTGGTAAGTGTTTTTAGGGCTCCAAATTCCTATACTGGAGAAGATTCTGTTGAAATAAGCACTCATGGAAGTCCTTTTATTACAAAGAGAATAGTTGAAATCTTAGTGAATAATGGAATAAGAACAGCAGAACCAGGTGAATTTACAAAGAGGGCTTATCTAAACAACAGGTTGGATCTTGCACAGGCTGAGGCTGTTCTGGATATTATTAATTCCAGAACGGAGGCTTCCCTGCTTGGAGCCCGAAATCAGCTTGATGGACTGTTGTCTTCTAAAGTTCAGGATTTAAGACAAAAACTTATGGATTCGGCTTCATTTGTAGAATTAGAGCTTGATTTTGCCGAAGAAGATATTGAATTGATCAAATATTCTGAACTTACAAATAGAATAGAAAAGATTATTTACGAAATAGATAAACTAATAAAAACATATAGTTTTGGGAAAGTTATTAGAGATGGAGTAAACGTAGCTCTAGTGGGAAAACCAAATGTTGGAAAATCTTCGCTATTGAACTACATACTAAAGGAATCGAGAGCAATTGTCAGCCCGATTCCAGGCACAACCAGAGATGTAATTAGAGAAGAAGTTTCAATTGATGGGATTTTGTTTAGATTATATGATACTGCAGGCATTAGATTGTCAGATGACGAAATAGAAAAAGAAGGAGTTCTAAGAAGTCGAAATGTTGTTAAAAATGCTGATATTGTAATATTGATTGAGGATATTTTCCAGAATAGCTCTGATGAATTATTCAATGAGATCACTTCTTTTGCTAAATCCGGAAAGGTGCTTAAAGTAATAAATAAAATAGATCTTAAAAAGAATATTACTAAAACCGGCGATATTTATATTTCAGCTTTAACCGGAGAAGGAATAGAATCTTTATTTAATAAACTAAAGGAAGCATCTATAGGCAATTCTTCATATACAGAAAAGTCAGCTTTGGTTTCAAATTTAAGGCATTACAACTGCTTAAGAAAAGCAAAAGAAAATCTTGAAAACTCACTAAAAACGATAAATAATAAGTTGAGTGGTGAATTTATTGCCGTTGATATTAGAAACGCCGTTTTGAGCCTTGGAGAAATAATTGGAGAAGTTTCTTCTGAAGATGTGTTAAATAATATTTTTTCGAAATTCTGTATTGGTAAATAGTTTCACGTGAAAAGCAGACGGTGGGAAGTTGTATTTGTTTTCACGTGAAACTAAAAAAGTGTGATTTTATGCAAAATTATGATGTTATAGTAGTCGGTGGTGGACATGCTGGGATTGAGGCAGCTTCTGCAGCTGCAAATATGGGATGCTCAGTTGCTCTAATAACTATGGACAAATACGCCATTGGGAGGATGTCTTGTAATCCAGCAATTGGAGGTACTGCTAAAGGACATCTTGTTAGAGAAATAGATGCTTTGGGTGGAATAATGGGGAAAATAGCAGATCGTACAGGAATTCAATTTAGAATGCTGAATAAATCAAAAGGTCCCGCCGTTTGGTCTCCAAGATGTCAATCCGATCGCAAGCTTTATTCTGAAGAAGCTTATAGAGTTATTAATGAAAACAAGAACATCGAAATTGTTGAAGATTCTGTAATAGATATTTTGGTAGAAAATAGAAAGATTATTGGCATAAAAACCCTTTCAGGTAAGGAAATTAAATGTAAAGCCTTAGTCCTTTCTTCCGGTACATTTCTGAAACGGGTTAATGCACACAGGTTTAAAATCCAGTAAAGGCGGTAGATATGGAGAAAAACCTGCGACAGGAATAACTGAAACAATGATGTCATTGGGGTTTGAAACCGGTAGACTTAAAACTGGTACACCACCGCGTCTTGCGAAAAATTCAATAAATTTTGAAATTCTTGAAGAACAACCCGGAGATGAGAATCCTCAATCGTTTTCTCATTTTACTAATTTATCTCAATTCCCTTTTCTGTCACAATTGAGCTGCTATATAACTCATACAAATGAAAGTGTGCATAAAATTCTTGAAAAAGGTTTTAATGAATCTCCAATGTTTACTGGAAGAATTAAGGCTGTTGGTCCCAGATACTGCCCTTCAATTGAAGATAAAATTGTAAGATTTAAGGATAAATCTCAGCATCATCTTTTTCTTGAACCAGAAGGATTAGATAGCGATTTAATTTATTTAAACGGATTTTCCTCTTCCCTGCCGGCAGAAATTCAGCTTGAAGCTATGCATAAAATTAAAGGACTTGAAGAAACAGAAATGGTTCGTCCCGGTTATGCTGTTGAATATGATTTTTTTCCTCCTCACCAGGTCGATTCAACTCTTGAAACAAAATTAGTAGAAGGACTTTATTTTGCAGGGCAAATAAACGGCACTTCAGGATACGAAGAAGCTGCAGCACAAGGATTAATTGCTGGAATTAATGCAGCAAGTAAAATTCAGGGAAGAAAAGAATTTGTTCTGAAAAGAAGCGAAGCATATATCGGGGTTTTGATTGACGATCTTGTAACTAAATCTACCGAAGAACCTTACAGAATTTTTACTTCGAGGGCAGAGCATCGTTTGTTGCTAAGACAAGATAATGCTGACAGAAGATTAATGAAATATGGTTATGAATTAGGTTTAATTGACAAAAAAAGTGTTGTCATTGATTAATGAAAGAGAAAAACTAATTTCAGAATCTATTAGCCTTTTTAATTCATTAAAGACTTCATGCAAGAGATATTAATCCTTACTTTGAATCAAAAGGATTACCAGGAATTGATTCTGCAGAAACGATTTCGAAATTGTGCAAACGTCCGGAGTTATCATTAAAAGAAATTATTAATCTTAATGGAACAGGGAATATTGAAACAGTTAACAGCCTGATCGAAGATCCTATATGTTTTGAACAGGTAGAAATAGAACTTAAGTATGAAGGCTACTTAAAAAGGCAGCAGGAAACGATTGAACGTTTAGAAAGATATGAAGACAAAGAAATCCCTTTAAACTTAAACTATTTCAACTTAAAATCTCTTGGAACCGAAGCAAAGGAAAGGCTCAACAAAATAAAACCTCGTTCTATCGGACAGGCTTCGCGTATATCGGGGGTTACCCCTTCAGATATTTCTGTTTTATTGGTATATTTAAAAAACTAATTTTAAAGATTTATATGGTTGACGTTCAGAGAACAATATCTCAAAGAACTTCAAACATTTTGCTGGGAAAACGGATTCAATCCAGACACAATGCAGGCCGAACGACTGGCTTATTTTGCTGAATTAGTTAGCGAAAAGAATGAATCGGTTAATCTTATATCCCGAAGAGATATAGATGCAATAATTGAAAAGCATATCTTTATATCTGCATACATTACTAAATATATACCGGAAAAATGTATAAACTTCTTAGATATAGGAACCGGCGGAGGATTTCCCGGAATACCTATTTCAGTTCTAAAACCTGACATGAAAGGCGTTCTGGTAGATTCCACAAAGAAGAAAGTGGATGCTGTTCAGGAATTTATTGATAAGCTAATGATAGGGAACTTGACTATTGAAAACGATAGGGTGGAAAGCCCCGAATTTATTGAGAAATATTCCAATTCTTTTGATCTTGTTGTAAGCAGAGCAACGGTTCCATTGATCATTCTTATCCGGTATTCATTCCCTCTTATTAAAGATAAAGCTTTTCTTATGGCTTTAAAAGGGGGAGATCTCGATGATGAGTTCAAAAAAGCTGAAATGAAGTATAAAGCTTATATTAAAAAATCCACAACTTTTGAACTCTATTACAAACCTAACAACGTTAGAAACCAGAAGGGGAAGAAGCTGGTTCTTCTAGAGTTGTCTAAATGAGTTCTTCTGAAGATAGCAAATCAATCTTTGAAGAATTAAACAGATTAACTACAGAACAGCGCAATCCCAATTCAATGGAGATAGATTCCAAATCAATTCTTGAGATTCTAAAAATTATTAATGACGAAGATAAAACAGTTCCACTTGCTGTTGAGAAAGAATTAAAATATATAGGCGAAGCCGTTGAAATTATAGTTAACACCATAAAAAATGGCGGCAGACTTTTATACTTTGGTGCAGGAACAAGTGGAAGACTTGGAGTTATTGATGCTTCCGAATGTCCGCCGACTTTTGGAACTCCTTTTGGTTTAATTGAAGGATTTATCGCTGGCGGAAAAGAAGCAATGTTCCGAGCGCAGGAAGGAGCTGAAGATTATGAAGAGAACGGCGCCAAAGATGTGATAGCCGCAAATGTAACTAATAAAGATGTTGTTTGCGGAATTGCTGCCAGCAGAAGAACTCCTTATGTTGTTGGCGCAGTTAAAAAAGCTAAAGGAATCGGCGCTAAAACAATTTTTGTCACGACAAATCCCAGAGAAAATTTTAATATTAAAGAAGTTGATGTTGCAATTTGTCCTTATGTTGGACCAGAAGTTATTATGGGTTCAACAAGAATGAAAAGTGGAACGGCACAAAAACTAGTTTTGAATATGTTAACAACGGCAGCTATGATCAGGCTTGGCAAAGTTTATGAGAATATGATGATCGATCTTCAGATGACGAATAAAAAGCTTGTTGAAAGATCTAAAAAAATAGTAATGACAATTACAGGCATTTCTTATGAAGATGCCGAAGATTATCTTAAGAAAGCAGATGGACATGTTAAAACAGCTTTAGTTATGATTAAAACCGGAGTTGATGCAGAAGAAGCGAAACGACGATTAGAAAAAGCTGAAGGTTTTGTAAGAAAAGCAATCGATATAGAAAAATAGTCATATTTGATTATTTTTCATCTGTTTTTCTTGGGTTCATAAATTGAACCCTTTTGGCATTTTAAACAAATTACTCCCTCTGGGATTTCTTAGAAAAATTTATGATTAAACCGATTGAAAATATTCTTAACAAACAGATAAACAGAATTGAAAATCTTATTAAAGATTCGATGGGTAAATCAACTTTATATTTCGCAACTTACAGGTTCATTTAAAAGTCTGCTTCTTTCAAAATTAATTGAAAAAGAAAAACAAATTCTTGTTCTGCTTCCCGAAATAAAACTTGTTGAGGAATTTGTAGTTGAACTCAGTATTCTTGGATTATCTGATAAATTAATTTCTATAACAGAATTCAAACCCGAGTCTCTCCAGGAAAAACTAACCGACATTATTAATCGTAAAAGTTTTATTCTTATTTCTTCATACAAGCTTCTTAATTATGAATTCCCGGAAAAGGACAAGCTCGAACAGCAGACAACTAAAATAAGTGCTGAAGCAGGAATTAAATATGATGAACTTATTGAATATTTAAATCTGCTTAACTATCAGAAAGATAAATTTGTGGAAGCTCCGGGAGAATATTCTCAGCGTGGTTCTATAATTGATTTCTGGTCCTTCAGTGAGCCAAATCCTGTTAGACTTGAGTTTGATGGGGATTTTATCGAATCTATCCGCTACTTTGAACCTGAGAGCCAGCGCTCTGTTCAACTAGTTGAAACTGTAACGCTTGCAGCTTCGGCGGGGGAGAATTTTAACGGTGGAAATCTTACCACAATTTTCGAGTATCTCGATAATCCTTTAGTATTTGCTTCGTCATTCGAATTGGAGAATCTGAAGAATGAAAATGTAAAAATGGCTCCGGCTAAAGAAGAGATAACCTTTCCAGATCAGTTTGTTGATATTGATGGAGATGAATTTACTGAAGTGGAACCGGATAAAAATTCTCAAGTTAGTCATTCTGAAGAGCGTCCGCCTCGGCTTGCCGAAGGCGAGACGGGAAGCGACGAAGAATCTCAAAAAGAAAAGATTCTTCGCTTTGCTCAGAATGACAATGCAAGATGGCTAATTGAAGAAAGCTTGGGAACCCAAAAAGTTGAATTAGGTTTTATAGAACCGCCATCGGTCAACGGCAATTTTGAAATTCTCTTTAACATTCTTAAAGAATATTCAGATAACAATTTTCAAATAGTTATTACAAGTGAAAATGAATTTCAAACCACAAGGCTGCATGATCTTTTAGTTGATTTTAAGAAAGAAGTTTCAGAGCTAATTGAATCAGGAAAAGTAAAATTATTTACACTTCCGATTAAAAGCGGGTTTCTACATAGAGAAGAAAAAATTCTTGTTCTTACAGATTATCAAATATTTAATAAACCATACAGAACTAAAATTTCAAAAAAGAAGAAAAAGAAATCCCGCTCAAAAGAATTTGCTTCTATTCACAAAGGAGATTTTGTTGTTCATGAAAATTATGGAATAGGGAAGTACACAGGGTTAGAAACAATAAAAATTGGTGAAACAGAACAGGAATCGATGAAGATTCTTTACAACGAAGGGGGAGTTGTTTATGTAAATCTTAATTACTTAAACTTAGTAAAGAAATATTCCTCAAGTGAAACAATTACACCAACTTTAAACACACTTGGCACTGCCGATTGGACAAACACTAAAGCTAAAGCCAAAAGAAAAATTAAGGAGGCAGCGCGCGAACTAATTGAACTTTATGCTAAAAGAAAAGCGAGCAAAGGATTTCCTTTCAATATGGATACAGTTTGGCAGAAAGAGCTCGAGGCTTCATTCTTTTATGAAGATACTCCCGACCAGGTTAAAGTTACTGAAGAAGTTAAGAATGATATGGAAGCTGAAAATCCAATGGACAGACTTATTTGTGGTGATGTTGGTTTTGGTAAAACGGAAGTTGCTGTTCGTGCATCATTTAAGGCTGCACAGGATGGGAAACAAACTGCCGTTCTTGTTCCTACAACAATTTTAGCTGAACAGCATTTCAATACTTTTAAAGACAGACTTACTCAATTTCCTGTTAAAGTTGCTGCTTTGTCCCGCTTCCAAACTAAAAAGCAGCAAACGGAAATTCTTAAAGAGCTTAATGAAGGAACGATGGACGTTGTAGTTGGAACTCATCGTCTTCTTTCTAAAGATGTGAAGTTTAAAGATCTTGGATCTTCTTATTATTGATGAAGAACATCGCTTTGGTGTTGCATCAAAAGAAAAGCTGAGATCATTAAAAGTTAATGTTGATACACTTTCTCTTACTGCAACTCCAATTCCGAGAACGCTGAATCTTTCGCTACTTGGAGCGAGAGATTTATCAATAATTGCAACACCGCCGCCAAACAGGCAGCCGATTTATACCACTGTTTCTATTTTCGATATCTTCAAAATTAAAGAATGGATTTTGACGGAGCTAAGGAGAAACGGACAGGTTTATTTTGTTCACGATCGTGTTCAATCAATTGATAAGCTGGCTTCATATCTTAAAAAATATATTCCCGATATTAAACTTGCTGTTGCGCATGGACAAATGAAACCGTCACAGCTTGAAGAAGTTATTCATGGTTTTCTCAATAGAAAGTATGATGTTCTTCTTTCAACAAAAATTATTGAATCGGGAATCGATATTCCTAATGTTAATACAATTATTGTAAACCGCGCGGACAGGTTTGGGCTTGCCGAACTTCATCAATTAAGAGGAAGAGTTGGAAGATCTAACCGGCAGGCGTATGCTTATTTTATCGTTCCATCTATGAATGGATTAACGAAAAAAGCTTTGAGAAGGCTGCAGGTTATTGAAGAGTTTACAGAAATCGGTTCCGGGTTTAATATTTCTATGAGAGATCTTGAAATACGCGGAGCCGGAAATTTACTCGGAACTGAGCAGACAGGTTTTATAAATGATGTTGGTTTCGATCTCTATATAAAATTAATTAATGAAGCTGTTGAAGAGTTAAAGTACCAGGAATTCAAAGAAGTATTTAAAGAATTACCAAAACACGAAGATAGAACCGATCCGACAATTGATGCTTATTTTGAAGTTGGAATTCCGCAAACATATATGCCTGAACAAGCTGACAGACTTAATTTTTATACTGCACTTTATTCGGTTTCTTCTCTTGATGAGATAAATGATCTCAGAGAGGAAATGATTGACAGGTTTGGCGCACTTCCTGAAATTGCGCAAAGATTAATCATTTTAGCAACACTTAAGTTTTTTGCTTCTTATGCCTTGTTCGAGAGAGTTATAATCCAGAGAAAAAATATATTTCTGATTCTTCCGAAAGGAGAGAAGGAAGACTACTACAAAGATAAATTCAATATGTTGATGAGTTTCATAATGAACAACTATAAAAGTAAAGTTAAGTTCAACCAGCAGAAGGAAACTTTGAAGCTCGTTATAACAAATAATTTCAAGTCTCCGGAAGAACTAATGGAATTTCTTATTAAATTTTGTAGAGAAGTGAGTGAGACGTTTAAGGAAGTGATAGAACACGGATAATGCTGATTTTCAGATCAGTGAAAATCTGAGTCATCAGTATTATCCATGTTCCATTGTCTTAATTTTACTAATTTTAATTTCAACAAAAGGAGTTATTCTTGAACTGTCCTTTTTGCAGCCATCCGTTAGTCATTCTTGAACTAAACCAGATTGAAATTGATTATTGTACTAACTGCCACGGTATTTGGCTGGATGACGGCGAGCTTGAATTGCTTTTACAGGATTCCGGAGGAAAGAATAAATTACTGAATTCTTTTGCGATTGATAAAAAGAACAAAGAAAAATATATAAAATGTCCAGTCTGTTCTAAGAAAATGGATAAAGTTCTTTGCGGAGACGAAAAGAAAATAGTGCTTGATAAATGTCCACGGCATCATGGTTTGTGGTTTAATAAGGGCGAACTTGAAACCGTTGTTGAAATGGGAAGTCTCGATGAAGATGATAAAATAGTTAAGTTGCTAAAGGAAATGTTCGCACACAATTTGAGTTAAAAAATTAGTTTGATTTTATATCATGCTGAACTCGTTTCAGCATCTTTTATATCTAAGACCCTGAAACAAGCCTGTCTGCCGACAGGCAGGTTCAGGGTGAAATTTTTTATATTTATGGAATAAAGAAGAGGTTAAAATGGCTGTTCTAATAATTCTCCTAATAATAATTGTTCTTTTGATATTGTTTGTGATTTCAATTTATAATTCTCTTGTTGGATTAAGAAACCAGGTTAAGAATGCCTGGTCGCAGATTGATGTTCAATTAAAACGCCGTCACGATCTTATTCCTAATTTGATCGAAACAGTAAAAGGATATATGAATCATGAACGGGCAACACTTGAGAATATTACTAATGCAAGAAGTAAAGCAGTAAGTGCGCAAGGTGTTTCTGAAAAAGCAAAAGCAGAAGCGCAGTTAACAGAAGCAATGGGAAAATTTAATCTTGTAGTAGAAAATTACCCCGACCTGAAAGCAAACCAGAACTTCCTTGCTCTTCAGGAAGAATTAACTTCTACGGAAAATAAAATTTCTTTCTCACGGCAAATTATAATGACCAGGTTTTATTCTATAATAATAAAATCCAAATGTTTCCCTCGAACATTTTAGCAGGTATGTTCAACTTTAAAGAAGAAGTTTTCTTCCAGGTTGAAGATAAAGCCGAAAGAGAAGTTCCGAAAGTAAGTTTTTCATAAATTTTACATAATGTCATTCCCAGAAAGTGGGAATCTATCCTGTTGCAAGAGTGGATTCCCGCTTTCACGGGAATGACATTTCAATATTAATTTTTAATGTAATACCATGTGGGAATTAATAAAATCTAACCAAAGAAAATCCACCTTCCTTTTTACAGGAATGGCGATCATTTTAATTTTGCTTGGCTACTTAATTGGCAGCACTTTTTATCCTGATGGCGGAGGAGTGTTCGGCGTTTCTATTGCTATTATAATTTGGACAGTTCTTTCTATTGTCAGTGTTTCTTCCGGAAGCTCTTTAATGCTTTCAATAAGCAAAGCACAGGAAGTTACACCGGCAGTTCACCAGCAGCTTTTTAATGTGGTTGAAGAAATGAAAATTGCTGCAGGTTTGCCCGCTATGCCCAAGATTTATATAATAAACAGCGAAGCAATGAACGCTTTTGCTACCGGGAAAGATCCTTCCAACTGCGCTGTTGTAGTAACAGCAGGCTTGCTTTCAAAATTAAACCGTGATGAGCTGCAGGGAGTTATCGGACATGAAATTTCCCATATTCTTAACCGCGACACAAAGTTTATGGTTTATGCTGCGGTTATGCTTGGTGCTATTGTTTTAATTGCAGAAATATTTTTAAGAGGAATGTTTTTTTCAGGCGGTGGAAGAAGGTACAGTTCCAAATCCAGTGGAGGCGGTCAGGGCCAGGTTATTATGCTTGCTGTAGCAATAATCTTTGCAATATTAGCACCGATTATGGCAAGACTACTTTATTTTGCGATTTCAAGAAAGAGAGAATATCTTGCCGATGCTTCTTCTGCAAGATTGACAAGATATCCCGAAGGTCTTGCTTCTGCACTTGAAAAAATTTCTAATTGCACCGATGAGCTTCCTTCTGCTAATAAAGTTACTGCTGCATTGTATATTGCAAATCCTTTAAAAGAAGAAAGGAATGAAGCTTTCCGATTTAACAAGCACTCATCCGCCGATTTCCGAAAGAATAAAAATACTTAGAGGAATGATGTTCGGACACGGCGCTAATTATAATGATTACCAAAAAGCTTTTTCTTCTGTTAAAAATTCATCTTCAGTCATTATTCCTGCTTCTGGTTTAAGTGATGCCGGGGTTATTCCTTTAAGAACGGGAGGACAATCGGGAGAAGAAAATTCTACTGCTGATGAAAAAAGAAAAACCGGTAATATTATGATGGCGGTAAATAATTATTCCTCAATAACGTGCCAGTGCGGAATGAAAATAAAAATTCCTCCGGGATTTGGAACGAACAAGCCTGAAATTACCTGCCCCAAATGCGGTACTGTACACAAAGTCTCTTTTGCTGATCAGATGATAGGTGGAGTAGAACACGGATGACACGGGCTAAACGGATTAGCACGAATTTCAGATCAGTGAAAATCTGTGTCATCAGTGTTATCCGTGTTCCATTGTTTTAATTTTACTATTTTCAAATCTATGAAACTTTATGTTGGTACAAGCGGCTATAGCTACAAGGAATGGAAAGGAAATTTCTATCCTGAAGATATTAAGCCGCAGGATATGCTTAAGTATTATGCAAAACATTTTTCAACTGTAGAGATTAACAATACATTTTACCGCATACCGAAGAAGGAAGTTTTTGAATCCTGGAAAGAACAGGTTCCTGCAAAGTTTAGATTTATATTGAAAGCTCCGCAGCTTATTACTCACATTAAAAGATTGAAGACCGATACTAAAGACACTGTCGAATACTTTACAAAAGTTTCATCTGCGCTTGGGGAGAAAAGGGGAGTTGTGCTTTTCCAGCTTCCGCCGAACTTTAAGCTTAACCTTGAAAGACTCGAACAGTTTATAAACATAGTTCCAAAAGAAATAAAAGCCGCTTTCGAGTTCCGGCACGAGGAATGGTTTAACGATGATGTTTATAATCTTTTAAAGAAAAGAAATTTTGCTCTCTGCCTTTCCGATACTGATGAACTGCCAATTAAAAACTTAATTAATACTGCCGACTGGAGTTACCTCCGCTTAAGAAGAATAAACTACACAAAGAAAAACCTCACCGACTGGCATAAAAAAATAGCTGAGATGAAATGGAAAGAAGCTTATATCTTCTTTAAGCACGAAGATGAAGGTAAAGGACCTGAGTTTGCGAAGAAGTTTATGGAGTTGGGGAAATAATAAAATTATTTGTGAGTACTTGCTCAGATTCAGTGTTCAATTAAAGGTTCAATGTCTTTTATAAATTCTTCTGATTTAGGCGAAAAACTCATTATTTTTTTTAGTTTATCTAAAGCAGAGTTTCTATTTACCTCTATATTCGAAGGAACCAAATCTTTATAACGTTTAAAAAAACTCAGATATAAAATTTAATATACCATAGACCAAAGGAACCAATTGATTTAGTAAATAATTAGAGAATATTTCATCATATACAAATCCCATAATTACAGTCCCTTCAGAGGCAGATTTATATTTTGTACGATATACAGTTGACCCAAATCCACCATGGGCTGCTTCTGACAAACCCCAATACATTGTAGAATAAAGTCTTGGATTAAATTCATTAAACATAGTCTTCAATGTTATCTTTTCCTTCTTTAGAACATAATTATTTATCGTTCCTTATATTTGTTAAAAAATTTTAATTGGACAAATACTTCAAGAATATGTCTTATTAATAAAGCAGATTCTAAATAAAATCCTCTTTCCAGTAGTATAGAAGTTGCCCTAATCATATAAGGTAATTTTAGTATTTGATTATGAGAAAATGCCATATAATAACCATCGTCACTCTTCAACATCTTTCTCTTCTCCCACATAATAAACTAATTCAAACAAACAACTGTATAAATTCCGAATAATTATTAAACCAATTGAGAGAGTTTATTATTAGAAACTTCTACTGTTTCAGATTCATGTTTTTAACAAATAATTATAATTCATCAAAAAATTCATTTCACACCATATTTTTTTGTAATTAAAATATAGGTTTATTTTATAAGTGAAAAAATTTGTATCTATTAAATTCTCACACCGTGAATCTTAGTAACTACAATCCACGTTTTCCCTTCGTTGAGAGTCCATCCTGTTTCCAGTCAAATTCATTTTGCAATTGTAAAACCAACCTGCTTTTTAGGCTTCGTTTCCTCTTTAATTAGCTGTTTTATTGCTTCAAAAATAATGTTTATCTGTTCTTGCTGATTTTCAAACTTTTTCTTTGTTTCTTTTTCCAGTTCCCTTAACTTGTTAGAAAGTGATTCATTACTCTGTAAAAACTTTCTTAGTTGAACAAATGCTCTCATTATTGCAATGTTTACTTGTACGGCTTTTTCACTGTTCAAAACACTTGATAACATTGCAACGCCTTGTTCGGTAAAAGCAAACGGTAAGTATTTAGTATGTTGTCCTCTCTTTAAGATCACAATTTGTGATCTTAAAAACTGATATTCCTTTTTTGTTAATTGAAACATAAAGTCTGATGGAAAACGATTCAGATTCCTCCTTACAGCTTGTTTTAAAACTCTCGTTTCAACCCCATATAAATCAGCCAGGTCTGAATCAAGTAAAATCTTTTCATTTCTGATTAGGAATATTTTAGAAGCTATTTTTTCAACGGGGATTAACGATTTGTTTTTCACCCATCTTCCTTCCCATTTTAGATCAAATTATATGTTATATCAACAATAATAAATCCATTTTTATTTAAGAGCAAGTTTATCTTACCGGCGGCTCAATAAAAATTCTATACCTAAATCCTCACACCGTGAATCTTAGTAACTACAATCCACGTTTTCCCTTCATCGAGTGTCCATTCCTGTTTCCAATCAAATTCATTCTTTGAGATATTGTAGAAAATATTTTTAATGTGCCGTCCTTTTGCATTTGTGCCGTCCATAATAACTTTTCCACTGTCATTCACTGCTGTAAATGGTGCAAGCCTTCTGACCGTTTTATCAATCCACGCCATGTACCATTGCTTTTCTTCGGGATTATAAATACGGATATTTGTGCCGGTTACAATTTCATGATTTAACGAATCAAAAGTTATCCAGTCATCCTGTATCGCCTGTCCATCGAGGATATAATAAAATCTCCATTTAGCTTTTCTCTTTCTGTCGCCCCATGTACCATCGCTATTAATAATTGATTGGTCTATACTCCACGTTCCAACAAGTTGTCCGAGCAATTCCGTCTCTTTTGGAGCATCAGGATTTAGTTTTGTCTGCGATTGATTTTCTGCATCATATTGTTTTTGTTGTATGTTGCAGGTGTTGAAAAAAGAGATGATTATTAATAGAGAACCAAATAATGCCAAATCTTTTGAGATTTTTGAAAATTTCATTTTGCTCCTCACTTAAAGTATTAATTAAAGTTCACGCGGATGCAAATAACATAAATAAGTTTTTTTGTTGGAACAAGTGAGGGAGAAGAGTTTGTCAAATTATATCACCGCTTAACAAAATTTATGAGCGGGCAATCGATTTAAGCATACCATTTTTCTTAAAATAATTTGTAACTACTATTAATTACAAACCTCATATTGCGGGTATTTCTTTTTTATTATGGATTTTAGAGAATCAATTTTAGTCTGCATAAGATTTAGAAGCTTATCGTATCTTGGATCTCCCTTAAGGTTTTCAAAATAAGGAAACGACGTGTCTCTTCTTATATCTAACCAGCCTTGTTCTATCGCTTTTCCCCATGCTTCGAAGGCTTTATCTTTTTCATTAAGAATGGCATAAATTGCTGCTAAAGCATTATAATCCATAGGAGAAGCAATATTAGGATGATCATTTAAATATTCGATATAATCATTCTTTTGATCTTCCAAAATTTTCATCGCTTCCTTCTTTTTATTTAGCTTTAGAAGTGTGTAGCCATAAAAATATTCGGGGTTAGTAGTTTTAGCAAGCTTCATATAGTTGTCCATATATTCTTTAGCTAATTCATAATTGCCTAATACAGTTTCCGCAAGACTATTATAAAACCAGCTCAGTATCCATTTATCATCAATAGCTATTGATTTATTAATACATTTTTTTGCTTCATTAAAATTACCCGTGTTGAGATACAGGTCTGCTAAAATTATTAGTGCGTAATTATTTTCCGGGTCAAGTGAGACAGCTTTTTTACCCCATTGTATCGCAAGGCTATCACACAGTAAGAATTTATAAACATTACCAAGGCTAATAATTGCCCATATATCATCGGGTTGCAGAGTATTAGCTCTTCTGAACCAATAAAGCGCTTCATCATAATTGCCGGTGTTTAATTTGATTTGACCATAGTTCAAAATTGCAGAAGCAAAGTTTGGATTCAGTTTGATAGCGTTTTCATAATTAGTTAGTGCTAATTCTTTTTCACCTAAATTATCGTAAGTCAGACCAACAGCTTTATAACCCTCGGCTAAATTAGGATTAATCTTCAAGGCCTTTTTACTTAAAGCTAATGCAGAATCGTACCAGTCGTTCGAATACCAATATTTTATAACTCTCTGGTTGTAAGCATCGGCGAGTCCTGCCAGAGCCAAAGCATAAGTCGAGTCAATAGTCAAAGCTTTTTTGAACATGTCGATAGCTTTGTTATTATCTTCATCGGTATAGTTGTAGTAGTAATCCCGCCCTTTTAAATAGTAGGTATAAGCATCGATATCAGTGGTGTTTTTTGTCTCGATTAATTCTTTTTCAAGAGGCAATAATTTTGTTTGTAAAGATGCCGCAATCTTTTCGGCAATTTCCGATTGAATAGAAAAAATGTCTTTTAGGTCACGATCATATGTTCCCGACCAGATATGAGCATCGTGGACAGCATCAATTAATTGCCCTACAACCCTTACCTTGTTTCCTGAACGTCTCACGCTTCCTTCAAGAATTGTTTCGGCTCCAAGCTCTTTACCAATTTCACGTATGCTCTTATTGGTATTTTTATATTTCATTACCGAAGTCCTTGAAATAACTTTTAATCCGCTAATCTTTGATAAGTCTGTAAGGATATCTTCTGTAACTCCATCACTGAAATATTCATCTTCCTTTGAATCACTCATATTTTCGAAAGGAAGAACGGCAATAGAATTTGCCTGCATTTCAACAGGAGCTTCTCCCGATGGGGAGATGATAAAGATTTCGAATGCTGTACCAAGCAGGACAAAGATTACTGAATGAAATATAATTTCAGTAAATGAAACCCGTTGAGGACCTTCTTTACCATGAACCATGCCAGGATGAGTGTGTTGAACAGCCCGGAAACCAGAATAATCAGAACCGAATTAAAAATAAATGACTGCAGATCATAACGGATACTGAATAATTGTGTAACTCCGAGTATAGTTAAGCTTGTACTGAGATAAATGGTAACCCATTTACGTATTTTCCGGGTCTTTATTTCTTCGTAAAGTTTTCTGAAAAATCTCATCTATATATGATTTTATTGAATGGTTTGATTTTGAATATGCAATAAATTTAACATGTAGAAAAATCCATTAACCTTTTAATATTTATAAACTAAATAATTTCTTTAAAATAATCTTGTTTACCTTGCTAATATTGTTTGAATAATTCCTTAGCAGGATAGATTCTATTGTTCCCGATGATTTTACAGGGTTTTCAGCCTAAATTATAAAAAGGATTGAGTTGCTGTCACGGGAGTTCCGTGACAGCATTGAAATCCCGGTGAGCGTTACTTCTCTAGCACAATCTTCTTGCTTTGGGAAAAGCTTCCTGCCTTAAGTTGAGCAATGTACACTCCACTTGGATAATTAGATGCATTCCATTTTGTTTTATAATTCCCCGCAGGTAATTCTTCTAAAACCAAAGTTTCAATCTGCTCACCAAGAATATTTATGATGGTTATTCTCACAAACTCCCGTTGAGGAATAGAAAATTCAATTGTAGTTTCAGGATTAAATGGATTTGGATAATTTTGAGCAAGTAAAAATGATTTCGGAATATCTCCAATACTTTCCTGTTCAACAGAAGTAATTTCGCTGAGAGGACGTTTCCATAGACCATTTGCCGAAACAAAAGCATATGATCCCTTTATAAAGAAATTGTTCGCATAATTAGGTGAGGCAATACCTGTATTTGAAGCAGTCCAGGTTGAGCCATAATCTGTTGAGAAATAAGCGCCTCTGCCTGTTACCGTACAATAGAAAGTAAATCCGGAACTTGATAGAGAATTCATTGTGCCTGCCGGGAGGTTACTGAAAATAAATTCCCACGTAACTCCATCATCTGTTGACCTAACCAGCATTGGTGCCAAACTGTAAGTGCCCGCTGCGTAAATACCCGTTGAATGAATGAGGAAAACGCTCACCATTGGCGATGGAAATCCACTCTTTACACTATCCCAATTAGCTCCATTATCAGATGAGCGATAGATTCCCCAGCTATGTCCTGCAAGCAAAGATGTTCCTGTATTTAAAAATGCAGTAAATAATCCGCCCGATGGGGCATTATTGATAGTTGAAAGTGTCCAGTTAACACCATAATCAGTTGACGTAAATATTCCGGGACCAAGGGTATATGAAGAAAGATAAAATGAACCTGGAACTAACAGGCTGCTAGTCCCCTGATTTATATTATCGCCCCAGGTAGTATCATTAACATTCATCTTTTGAATCCCACCACTACCATAAGTATAAATAGTATCGCCTGAAATTGTTATTCCCCTAATAAAATTGTAGAATAAATTATTGTTCCGCAGTTGCCATGTTTCTCCATCATCTGTAGAAACAAAAACCCCGCTATCTTTTTGAGCCACAAATATTTTCGACCCGTCTGTTATAATTCCATCTATATTTGTAACAGGTGCCGACGTCAGAGTCCATTGTGCAGAAAGGGAAATAGGAATAAGTAAGAACATAAGAAGTGTAAAGGTGTGCTTCATAGAACTCTCCTAAGTAATGTTTAGTAAGAAAATTTTCAGATCGTGATGAACCACTTACGCTTACGAAGTACAGTAATCCATCTTTAGAGACTGGATTTATATCCCTGCAGTATAATGAGAAAAGGGGTCTTACAATGTAAGTGAATCTAATTTGTATTTTCCAAACTGTCAATAACATTGTCAAATATATTTTTGGGATTTTAAGGAACGTTTAATGTTAAATTGAAACTATATCCGGGATGAGTTTTCAAGCTAATTGCTATTGGGAATAGATTTCTCTCTTTTTCAGGTAAAATTTTAAAAAGGATTGACAATAAAGGCTTTAAATCCTATGTTCCCATTTACCGGTTTGGAATACCATAAAATTTATATCCGAAACAAAGTGTGGTATTTCTCCTTCTGAAAATCCGACAACAACGAAAGGGTACAACAATGACAAAGACAGTCGCAGGTATACTCATGAGCAAGGGGTACAGCATTTATTCGGTTAATGCGGATGCTACTGTATTTGAAGCTCTTGAGATTATGGCAAACAATGGTGTGGGCGCATTGCTGGTAATGGAAAGTGAAAGGCTTGCCGGGATAATGTCGGAACGCGACTACGCAAGAAAGGTTGTTCTTCTTGGTAAATCCTCCAGAGAAGCAAAAGTAAGAGAAATTATGTCGGAGAAAGTTTTATTTGTTCATCCTCACCGCACTGCGGAAGAATGCATGGTTATTATGATTAACAAAAAGATCAGGCATTTGCCTGTAATTGATAAGGAAAAGCTTGTCGGTGTTATTTCAATTGGTGACGTTGTAAAAGCCGTCATAGATGAAAAGGCGTTTGTCATTGAACAGCTTGAAGAATATATAACCGGAAGGAAAACTCCAACTGAGGTTTGATTAGCTAAACTTTGGGGGTTATTCTTTTATTACCTGTTGGTGTGCTCATTCAACTTTGCAGTAAACCCAAAGTTTTATCCTCATTTTATTTATTTTTGATTATTGAACAATTAAATCAAAATGAAAAAGATAAATCTCGATACATTTGAAAAGCTTCTCATTTATGATGATTTAAAATCTTTAAAGAGAGATCTTATAAAGATTAAAACAAAGTTTGAGGATCTCTCCTCCGCAGATTCCGTAATTTCGATAACGCTAAATGATAAATCGGAAAATTTAAGTTCAGAATATCTACTTAATGAAATCGACCAGATAATTAATACTTACACTCTTGAAAGAAGTAAGTATTATCTGAAAAGATTAATAAAAAGCATTAAGGAAGAAAAGAAAGGAAAGATAAATGATCTTAACCTGAACAGGTGGAAAGAGTATGATGATATTTTTACAGATAGTCTCTGGGTATTAAAGAAAAGAGATCGTTCCGGTGAACATAAAGCATCTTACTGGGGAAATTTTATTCCGCAGATTCCAAACCAGCTTTTAAGAAGATACACGAAAAAAGGTGAATGGGTTCTCGATACTTTTCTTGGAACGGCACAACTTTAATTGAATGTAAAAGACTTGGAAGAAACGGAATAGGAATAGAACTTCTGGAGAATATTGCATCATCAGCAAAAAAAATTATTGAAAAAGAAAAAGCGGAGAAGAAAGAAATAGTTACAGAAATAATTAATGCAGACAGTTCGGAACTCGATTATAAAAAAGAATTGAAAAGAATCGGGATAAAATCCGTTCAGTTTTTGATTATGCATCCGCCATACTGGGATATTATAAAATTCAGCAAGAAGAAAAACGATCTCTCCAATGCAAAAACGATTGATGAATTTCTTAAGCTGTTCGGAAAGATTGTTGACAAAACATATCCTTTGCTCGATAAAGGAAGATACTTTGCTCTTGTAATTGGAGATAAATATTCAAAAGGAGAATGGATACCGCTGGGTTTTTACACAATGCAGGAAGTATTAAAGAGGGGTTACAAATTAAAATCTGTCATCGTAAAGAATTTTGAAGAGACAAAAGGAAAAATGAGTCAAAAAGAATTATGGAGATACCGGGCACTCGCCGGGGGTTTTTACATTTTTAAACACGAGTATATTTTTTTATTTAGGAAATAATTATGCTGTGCCGAATGTGGTAGCCGCAAGCTTCAGCTTGCGGTTAAAGTAAACTGGGGGTTTATCATAAAAAATAATCCTCAACCTAAAGGTTGAGGCTACCGAGAAGTAATATGGGTCAGAAATACATAAGAGAAAAAAAACACAGACTTGATCCTGAGATTTATATTGGAGAAGAAATAGTTTCCTTTACATTATGCATAAGAAATAGATATGGATTTTTTACAACTAGAGAGAATTTTCGAATATTTGAAAACTATTTATTAAATGAGCTTAGGACTTTTAACTGTTCCGCTTATGTCTATTTGTTTATGCCGGATCATTTACATTTGGTTTTAACAGGGAATGATTTCAATGCTAATATAAAAAAATGTCTCGATATGTTTAAGCAAAAGACGGGATTTTGGTTAAGTAATAAGAACAAGAAAATTAAATGGCAAAAAGATTATTATGATCATATTTTACGAGGCGAAGAAAATTTAATAGTACATTTAAAGTATATCTTGAACAATCCCGTGCGCGCGGGCCTAGTTGATTATTGGAAGCAGTATCCATATAAAGGCTCGACAATTTATAATTTGAATGAATGGGAGTAATTTTACGTTGATAGTCGCAATCTTTAGATCGCGAGGTATATATTTTTATTTCCTCAAGCTGAAGCTTGAGGCTACCTTCAAGATTGAGAGAGTAATTAGAACAAATAATTGAATGACCAATGACCACCAAATGAATCTTACCCAAATAGAATCCGAACTTAGAAAGAGATTAGCATATCCATACAAATGGGGACAAAAGCAAAACGACTATTTCGATAATCAAACAAATTTTATTTACAACATAGAATCTTTTGAAAAATTGCTTGCTGAAATAGATAACCACTTCAAGACTAATCCGGATTACAAAAAATATTTTAATTATTCTTTGAACAGGTGGTTCAATTTCTGGTCTGCACATGCCGTTGAGAAAATTTTCTGTTCATTGCCAAATGTTGAACCGGCTCTCGATGAAAAAGATAAGCTTGTTGATTTTACAATCGATGGCGTACAGTTCGATCATAAGACTTCCATCTTTCCTAAGAACTTTCCTTATCCAGTTAAGGAAGCAGTGAAGAAGACTGATGAACTTATAAAATGGCTTTACAGGCATCAATCACAGCAGCAAAGAAAACATCTTAAAAACAGGTTGTTCATTGTTCTTTACTCACACAATGGTGAACACTGGAAACTAAAAGCCGAAATATCCTGGCTTAAAGAAAGAATTGTTAAATATATGACAGGATTTAACCCAAATTTTCTTTTGAAGTTTCAACTTGAGAAAGATAGCTATGCTTTAGCAGATGTAATATGGGCTGTTAAAGATTAAAAGTTTAAATGTCAAAAAAATTTAAATTGATTAGTTAAGCTATTGCAATATTGATTTCACAAATGTATTTTCCTTACTTAAAAACAAAGGAACCCCAATGAAACTCTTTACTATATTATTTGTGATAATACTTATTGCATTATTTCAGATTAATACTTTCTCTCAGGAAATTCCAAATGCAGGATTTGAGAATTGGACTAACGGCGAACCGGACAATTGGTTTACTGATAATTATACTGGCCTAACCCCCGTTACACAATCATCCCCAGGTCGTACCGGTACCGGTTCTGCTGCAAAATTGGAGGTGGTCTCTTACTTAAGTTATACATATCCCCCATATATATGGTCAGGCTCAGCTTCTTATGGTGGATTTCCCGTTTCTCAAGCTTATGGTAGCTTAACAGGGTATTATCAATTTAACCAGGTAGGTACTGATGAAGTATATGCTATTGTTTTTATGCAAAAAAGTGGTCAATATATTGGAGGCGGGTCTATAGAAATTAACTCTGGTACCAACGGTTATAGTCAGTTTGTTGTGCCGATAGAATATTATTTAAGTGAAACACCGGATACAGTTTCTATTGAGATAGGAATAAGCGATACTTCGGAAGCAGGAGTATATGCCGGTTCTTATGTTCTAATTGATGACCTTGCATTTGGGGGGGTAGTTGGTGTAAATGATAGAGTTCCGACAGCAGGAACTTTCCAGTTAAAACAGAATTATCCCAACCCGTTCAATCCATCAACTACAATTGAGTTTTCAGTTCCGGAAGAATCTTCTGTAGAGATGAAGGTTTATAATATTCTTGGAGTGGAAGTAGCATCACTTGTTTCAGGTACTTATTCACCCGGCAACTACAAAGCAATTTTTAATGGAGATAATCTTGCGAGTGGAATTTATTTAGCTAAGATAATCGCCACTGCTAAATCAAACAATCACATTTTCTCTAAAACAGTAAAAATGACATTGCTTAAGTAAATTGCAAAATTAAAAGATTACAAGATTAAACCGGAGAAGAACAATCTCCGGTTTTTTATTTTTAAGATGACATTTTGCGGAGAACAATTTTGATTCACTTGTTAAAAATTAATTGATGTTCACTCTAATACCTCTTGGCGCGGCCGGGGAAATTGGGGCGAGTTGTTTTTATTTAAACATAGAAGGAACCGGTATTATTCTCGATTGCGGCATGCACCCTAAGAAAACCGGAATAGATTCTCTGCCTGCATTTGATTTAATAAAAGATCTTCCTGTAGATTTTGTATTAATATCTCACGCACACCAGGATCATTTAGGTGCGCTTCCTTTTCTTGTAAAAAATCATCCTTATGTAAGAATAATAACTACTCCACAAACGCGCGCAATAGCTGAGCTAACGCTGCATGATTCAGTATCAATTTTAAAAGAACAAATCGGAGAAAATGAAGGAATTAATTTTTACTCTCGTGAAGAAATTGATTTGCTCATCCAATCAATTGAGTATATAGCTTATGGAGATGAATTTTTTCTCACAGGTTATCAACACAAATCATCTGAGCCAATTAAAGCTACTTTTCTTGATGCAGGACATATCTTGGGCTCCGCAGGAATTTTATTAGAATTCAATGACCGCAAATTATTTTATACGGGAGATATAAATCTTGATACACAGGAATTGCTCGCAGGTGCTGACTTGCCTAAAACCAAAGTTGATATATTATTAATTGAAACCACTTATGGAAGTACAGACTCTTCTCAACTAAGAAATTGGAATGATGAATCAGAAATGTTTGTAAAAGAGGCAAACAAAATTATTAATGATGGGGGTTCAATATTAATTCCAGTTTTTGCTTTGGGAAAAACTCAGGAAGTTCTTGCCGCTATGTGGAATCTTATGCAAAAGAGAAAACTTATAGAAACAGATATTTACACGGGCGGACTGGGAACTAAAATAAACCGTGTTTATGACTATAACAGGTATGTTGTTAAATATTCAGATCCTGAACTTGAACTAAATAAAATTCCGCAGAAGAATATTTATGAAGTTGAAAACCATGAAGACTTTTTCAAAACTTCTTCTATTATTCTTGCATCGAGCGGAATGATGCTTGAAAAAACGATTTCATTTAAGCTTGGTAAAACCTGGCTTAAGAAGAACAACTCAGCAATTTTTACAGTTGGTTTTATGGAAGAAACTACTCCGGGTTACAAATTTGCAAACTCAATAAAAGGAAATTCAATTCAGCTTACTAATAATAATGAACTTAGTGAAGTAAAATGTACCGTAAAAAACTTCAGATTTAGTTCTCATACAAAGAGGGAAGGATTACTTGAAATAGTTACTAAATTAAAACCCGATAATGTAATTTTGGTTCACGGGGATCCTGCAGCAATCAAATGGGTTGGAGCTTCAATCATTAAAAATCTTCAAAATATAAAGGTTTTTGAGGCTGAAAAAGGAAAGAAAATAACATTCAATTAATCGATCCATCGGTATGGTAGTTGTTACTTTGTGTAAAAATAAAAACACGATGAATATTTTTAAAAGAAGAATTATTGCTTTTGTTGCAGGCAAACTTATAAGCGGCAAGCAAATAAATAAATTGTTCGACCAGTCAAATTCTAAGTATGCCGAAATTCTTGGCGATGTTACTCCTACCCAAATCAATGTATATGAAACAGAAAGGAATGAGCTTATTACCGGCAGCGGTGATGATAAAGGGATTTCTCTTTACGATTTTACAACTGCAAAGTTTATTGATATTAAAATTGAAAAAGAAAAATTTGATGGCTTTGATTATGAATCGAAAAAAGTTTTTTATGGTGAAGTAAAAGATAATACTGTGTCCTTATTTGATTTTCAGGATTCAAAACATCACTATTATGTGATGCTATGTCCTAACGAAGAAGTCGATGGTGGGATGGGGCTTTTAATCTAGAGTCTTTCTTTTCAGTCGAAAATCACTTCAAGAATTACTAACTTTATAAATCTAAAAAATAATTCTGGTGTATTGTGCGAGCTTTTATTTTCTTTTTGTTTCTGATTCCCACAACTATAATTTCTCCCCAATCAAAACTTACTTTAGAAGATATTTTTAGTTCAAATAAGTTCACAGAAAAAAAATTGGAGAACGTTCAGTGGATGCCGAATAGTTCTTCGTTTACTTTTACTAAAACTAATTCTGTAACAGGAATTAATGATATTTATAAGTATGATGTTAAATCAAAAAAAGATTCACTGCTTATAAACGGAAATTCTCTGATTTATGATGGACAATTAATAATATTAAGCAGCTATTCATTTTCTAATGATGGTAAGTTTTTACTCTTTTCCGGACCGGAACAAAAAATTTGGAGGTATTCAACTTACGCACCTTACTATATTTTTGATCTAAAAAGCAAAAAAATATTTGCACTTGCAAATAACTCTTCTTATCTCAGGAATGTAAAGATATCGCCCGATAGTAAATATGTCGGCTATGTTTATAACTTTAATATTTATGTTGTTGATCTGAATACAAAAAAGACACTCCAAATAACAGAAGACGGCGATAAAAATATTCTTAACGGAATATTTGATTGGGTTTATGAAGAAGAGTTTAGTCTAATTGATGCCTGGAGATGGTCGCCTGATAGTAAAAAAATTGCTTTCTGGAGACTTGATCAAACAAGAGTAAAAGAATTTTATCTTGATGACGAGATGGGTCAGTATAATGAAATTACACCGTTAAAATATCCTAAAGTCGGAGAACAAAATTCTATTGTTAAAATTGGAGTTTATGATCTTGGAAAAAATAAAACAAGCTGGATGGATATTGGAGGCGAAACAAATATTTACATACCAAGAATTTATTGGACAAACACTTCAAGTAAACTTGCAATAATGAGATTGAACCGGCGACAGAATCATTTGGAATTGCTGCTCTCCAATTCAGAGACAGGACAATCCAATGTTATAATATCAGATAGCAACAACACTTGGGTAAATGTTGAACATGATATTTTATTCTTACAAAACAAAGATGAAATTATCTGGACATCCGAAATCAGCGGTTTTAATCATGCTTATCTTTATGATTATAACGGAAAACTTATAAACCAGATTACAAGAGGAGATTGGGAAGTAACTTCTGTTGAAGCCATTGACGAAGAAAACGGGTTTCTTTATTTCTATGGGAAAAAAGATTCACCTGTTGAACAAAATATTTACAGGATAAATCTTGACGGCGAAAATCTTGAGAGAATATCTCCGGATAATGGTTGGCATACTTCTATTTTTTCTTCTGACTGTAAATATTTTATAGATGATTTTTCATCAGCAAGTTCATTAACAACAACATCATTGAGAAATTCTGATGGCTCCATTATAACTAAACTTATAGATAATGATAATATTCTTGATGGTTACAATCTATCCTTTCCACAGTTTTCTTCATTTGTTACTTCCGATGGAGTTGAACTGAATTATTACATGATAAAACCGAATGACTTTAACCCTGATAAAAAATATCCTGTTATTGTTTATGGTTACGGTGGTCCCGAATCACAAACAGTTGTTAATAGATGGGGAAGAACAGCAGAATTGTGGCATGAGTTTATGGCTCAGAACGGATATATAATTTTTTGTGTCGATAACAGGGGAACCGGAGGAAGGGGAAAACAATTTAAAGATTTCGCTTATGGAGATATGAGCAAGTGGGCTGTTCACGACCAGGTTGAAGGAGCCAAGTTTCTCTCTTCTCTTTCTTATGTTGATAGTTCAAGAATTGGTTTCTGGGGATGGAGCGGCGGCGGATATCTTACTTTAATGATGCTGACAAGAGGTGCAGATTATTTTTCGACGGGGGTTTCTGTCGCGCCGGTTTCCGATCTTCGTCTTTATGATGATATCTGGACTGAAAGATATATGGGGCTTCCGGATGAAAATGAAGCAGGATATAAAGCAGCTAATGCACTGACTTATGCTGGTCAGCTAAAAGGTCATCTTCTTATTGTTCATGGAACAGGTGATGATAATGTTCACTTTCAAAACACTCTTCAAATGATAAATGCACTGCAGAAAAATTTAAAGCAGTTTGATTTAATGATTTACCCTGATAAAAGGCATAGTATTGAAGGAAGCGATACCCAATTACACTTATTTACAACAATCACTGACTATTTCTTTAATCATCTTTAATATATAGTATGAGCGTTGTTGAACTAAAAAGAACGATAAACAAACATTCCAATCCGGAAAAGGGAAATTTCCTTCAAAGGTTTTTTAAAACGGGCAAAGGTGAATATGCAGAAGGTGATATCTTTGCCGGGATAAATGTTCCCGTGTCAAGAAAAATTGCGAGGCAATTTAAGAGCTTAAATTTAAATGAACTTTCTAAGGTTATAAAATCAAAGATTCACGAAGAAAGATTAATTGCACTTTTTATTCTTGTCGATAAAATGAAGAAAGCAGATGAAAAAGAAAGAGAAAAAATTTATAAATTTTATCTCAAAAACTTAAAATATGTTAACAATTGGGATCTTGTCGATCTTTCCGCAGATAAAATTATCGGTGAGTATTTATTCGATAGAAAAAGAGAATTACTTTTTAAACTCGTAAATGGTGGTCTTTGGGAAAGAAGAATTGCTGTATTGTCATCATTCAACTTTATTAAGAAGAATGATTACTTAACGACATTAAAAATTTGCAAGCTTCTTTTAAATGATAAAGAAGATCTCATTCACAAAGCTACCGGCTGGATGTTACGTGAGATAGGAAAAAGAGATTTGAAAACCGAGGAAAATTTTCTGAGATTATATTATAAGAAAATGCCGAGAACTATGCTTCGTTATGCAATTGAAAAATTTCCTGAAAGAAAAAGAAAATCATATTTACTTGGAAAAATTTAGAAACAGGTAAGTTATGATAAATCAAATTCTTATAAATGCACTCAAAGGAATAAACGCACATGTAGATCCTCGTAATGCTGTGGAGGCTTTAACAATTGAAGTTGCAGGAAAGGAAGTTAAAAATTCACCCTATACAATCTGGCAGATACTTAAACATATAAACTTTTGGCAGGGGAGATTTATTAGTTACATAAAGGAGGACCTTACTCCGCCATCATTATCAGCAAAAGAAGGCTGGGCATTTCCTGCTTCTCCATCAAGTGAAGACGAGCTTCAAAATGAAATAGATAAATTCAATTCGAGTCTCGATGAAGCAATGAGTCTTAATAAAGATGAATTGGAGAAAAAAGCTCAACAATACAAAACAGGTTACGATGTTTTACAGGCAATGGCATCACACATTTCTTATCACATTGGTGAAATAGTTTTCCTAAGAAGAATGCTTGGAAGCTGGCCGCCTCCTTCCGGTGGGGACACATGGTAATAATAACTTTTATTTTGATATGAAAAGAGTAAATATTCCAGCAGGAACTATTTGGGAAGATATAGTTGGTTATTCACGTGCTGTTAAGATTGGCAATATAATTGAGGTTTCCGGTACTGCTTCAGTTGATGGTGAACATATCTTTGGCAAAGGAAATGCGTATGAACAAACTAAGTTCATTCTGGAAAAGATTAAAAAAACATTGGAATCACTTGGCTCCGGAATGGATGACGTTATCAGGACAAGAATTTATGTAACTGATATTTCCAGGTGGGAAGAGATAGGCAAAGCACACGGAGAGTTCTTTAATAATATTAAGCCAGCAACATCGATGGTGGAAGTAAAATCACTTATTGATCCTGATATGTTAGTTGAGATTGAAGCAACTGCCGTAATTGATAGTTGATCTAGTTTTATTACCATAACTCTGGCAAATTTTCTATCTTCGTATTTAATTCTTAAACTATTCAGGGAAATTATTAATGAGCCTAAAAAACGATTCTGTCTTTTTCACTGATAAAGAAGATTTTAAAAGCTTTTCTCTTACAAACCAGTTTGCAGAACATCTTGAATTCTTTTTAGTTAAAGATAAATTTACTGTTACTGAGGAAGATGCATACTTTTCTCTTTCGATGTCTATTAGAGACAGAATGGTCAGGCGCTGGTTAAGAACTCAGCAGAAATACAAAGAAGTAGATACAAAAAATGTTTATTACCTTTCCTTAGAATTTTTAATGGGAAGATTACTCGGGAACTCGCTTATAAATCTTGGCTTTTATGATGAGTGTTATAATATCCTCAAAGAAAACGATTACAGTCTTGAAAAGATACGCGACTGCGAACACGATATGGGTTTGGGTAACGGAGGTTTGGGAAGGCTTGCTGCCTGCTATCTCGATTCTCTTGCAACTCTTGAATATCCGGCATTTGGTTATGGAATAAGATACGAGTTCGGAATTTTTGATCAAAAAATAATTGACGGTTACCAGGTTGAAAAACCGGACAACTGGCTTGCTTATGGAAATCCGTGGGAAATTTTAAGAAGGGAGTTAACTTATACAGTTAAGCTTAACGGAAAGGTAACGTCTTTGGAAGATGAAGAAGGTAACAGCAAATTTGAATGGGTTGATACAAAAGATGTACTTGCAGTCGCTTATGATGTTCCTGTCCCCGGATATAAAACAGATACAGTAAACAGCTTAAGATTGTGGGAAGCAAAACCAACTAAAGAATTCGACTTTGAAGAATTCAATACGGGTAATTACATTGCTGCTGTGCAGAGCAAAAATGAATCGGAGAATATTTCGAAAGTTCTTTATCCTAATGATTCAATTACAGAAGGAAAATTTTTAAGATTAAAGCAGCAATATTTTTTCGTTTCTGCAACACTTCAGGATATCATTCGTAAGTATCATTTAAACCATGAAAAATTTGATGAGTTTCCTCAGAAGGTAGCTATCCAGCTAAATGATACTCATCCTGTTATTGCGATACCTGAGTTGATGAGAATATTGATGGATGAAAATAATCTTGGCTGGAATGAAGCATGGAATATTACTTCGGGAACATTTGCTTATACAAATCACACAGTTGTCCCGGAAGCTCTTGAAGAATGGTCGGAAAATATTATTAAAGAACTTCTTCCGAGACATCTGCAAATTATTTATGAAATAAACAGAAGATTCATAGAATTTGTAAAAAATAATTATTCAACTGATGAATCTGTTATTAACCAGCTTTCTATAATAAGAGATGGTTCCGATAGGAAAATCAAGATGGCAAATCTTGCAATTGTAGGATGCCATTCAATAAACGGCGTTGCGGAACTTCATACAAAAATTCTTAAAGAAAAAATATTTTATCATTTTAATAAGCTCTTCCCTCAGAAATTTAAAAACATTACAAACGGAATTACTCCAAGAAGGTGGCTCTTAACTGCAAATCCTCTTTTATCCGGATTAATCTCGGATGTGATCGGTACTAAATGGGTGACGGAACTAAACGATTTGAAAAAGCTTGTGAAATTAGTTGATGATAAAGATTTTCTTGAAAACTGGAGAACAGCAAAATGGTTAAGTAAGAAATTGTTAATTGAATACATAGAGGAAGAACATAAAATTAAAATTAATCCTGAATCTCTTTTTGATGTTCAAATAAAAAGATTCCATGAATACAAACGCCAGCTATTGAATGTTCTTCATGTTATTACACTTTACAACAGGATTAAGGATAACCCAAAAATTGAAATGGTTCCCCGCACAGTAATATTCGCCGGTAAAGCCGCCCCGGCATACTGGATGGCAAAACTTATTATAAAGCTTATAAATTCGGTTGCCGAAGTTGTAAATAATGATCCTGATGTTGGTGATAAATTAAAATTAGTTTTTCTGAAAAATTATTCTGTAACACTCGCAGAAAAAATAATTCCGGCATCGGATCTTTCTGAGCAAATATCAACCGCGGGATTAGAAGCATCAGGCACAGGTAATATGAAGTTTGCATTGAACGGAGCTTTAACGATCGGGACAATGGATGGAGCAAACATTGAAATTCGTGAAGAAGTAGGAAAAGATAATATTTTTATTTTTGGTCTTCTTGCTGAAGAAGTGGAAAAACTAAAACAAAAAGGATATAATCCAAAAGATTATTACAATAAAATTCCTGAGTTAAAGAGAGCAGTTGATATGATTGCAAATGATTTCTTTAACAAAGAAGAACCCGGAATATTTAAAGACATTGTAAACAGCTTAATGAATGTTGATTATTATTGCTTATTTGCAGATTATGAATCTTACGTGAAAACACAGGATGAAGTAAGCAAGCTTTATACTAAACAGGATGAATGGACAAAAAAAGCGATTTACAATGTTGCCGGTATGGGAAAATTTTCCAGTGATAGATCTGTTAAAGAATATGCAAACAAAATATGGAAAGTAAAACCTGTAAAGGTTAAAATTGATAAATAAATTTAGTTCTAAGGTTAAAAGCTTCTTCTAAACAAAGTCATTTAACAATTTAATGACGAATCTACAAATACCCAGAGTAAAAATATGTTGTATTGCCAGTATTGAAGAAGCAAAGTTAGCAATAAAATATGGTGCATCTGCATTAGGTCTTGTATCTGAGATGCCGAGTGGTCCGGGACCAATACCGGAAGAATTAATTGAAGAAATTGCCGCTACTATTCCCCCGGGTGTTTCTTCTTTTCTTTTAACAAGCAGGCAGGATGTTGATTCTATAATCGAACAACAAAGAAGAACTAAAGTAAATACTATTCAGCTTGTAGACAGATTATTGCAGGGTTCATATTCGGATCTTAAAGAGGCGCTTCCAGGAATTTCAATTGTGCAGGTTATTCATGTAACAGGAGAAGAATGTATTAAAGAAGCAGTTGATGTTTCTCAATATGTTAATGCAATTCTTCTTGATTCGGGAAATCAATCATTAAAAGTAAAGGAGCTTGGCGGAACAGGAAGAGTTCATAACTGGGAAATAAGTAAAAAGATAGTTGAAACTGTTAAAGTTCCTGTATTTCTTGCAGGCGGATTAAAACCGGAGAATGTAAATGATGCTGTTAAAAAAGTGATACCTTTTGGTGTGGATGTTTGCAGTGGTGTAAGAACAAACGGAAATCTCGACGAGATAAAATTAAAAGCGTTTTTTAAAAATCTGGGAAGATAAGATTGAATAATGATTTAGTAACATACTATAAAAGCAGGGCAAAGGAATATGAAGAAATTTATTTTAAACCTGAAAGGCAAGGAGAACTAAGAAAAATTGAAGACATTCTTAAAGATATTTTTAGTGGAAAAACTGTTGTCGAGATTGCATGTGGAACCGGTTATTGGACAGAAAGAATCTCTTTAACTGCTAAATCGATTCTTGCAACAGATATAAATGATTCTGTTCTTGACGTTGCCCAAAATAAAAATTATCCCCAAAGTAATGTGATTTTTCAAAATCAAAATTTATTTTCATTCAATCCCGTAAAAAAATTTGAAAGACTCTTCGGAGGATTTATATGGTCTCACATTAAACTTCAGGAGCTTGATAGTTTTGTTGATAAGATAAATGATCTTGTTTTGCCTGGTGGAACAATAGTTATGATAGATAATAATTATGTTGAAGGAAGCAGTACACCGGTAACAGATAAAGATGAATTTGGGAACACATATCAAACAAGAAAGCTAAAAGATGGTTCTTCCCACGTTGTATTAAAAAATTTTCCAACGAAAGAATTCATTCTGGAAAAATTGAAGAATAAAGTAAGGAAATAAGCTTTACTAATTTTGAATATTATTGGATGTTGACTTATAGTATTTAAAACTGATTTGCACTGCTTTAATTCATCAATTAAATTAACAACATAAAAAACGGAATTAAAATTGGAATTTAAAGTTCATCCCGATGTTAGAATTGGTCATATTCATTTAACGGTTTCCGATCTTCAAAAGTCTTTAAGCTTTTACAGGGATATTCTCGGTTTTGAAATCACAACTTATTATGGCGACTCTGCTGTTTTTCTTTCAGCCGGTGGTTATCATCATCATATTGGATTAAATACCTGGAACGGTAAAGGAGCCACGCCTCCGCCTCAGGGGCATACTGGCTTATATCATTTTGCAATTCTTTATCCGGGCAGAAAAGAGCTTGCACGGGTTCTGAAAAGACTTTATGAAAAAAATTACCCGATCGAGGGGGCTTCCGACCATGGTGTGTCCGAAGCAATTTATCTTAGGGATCCTGATGGAAATGGTGTTGAGCTTTACACGGACCGTGAACTCGAAGAATGGCCGATTGATTCCGAAGGACATTTGCAAATGACCACAAATCATCTTGATGTGCTTGGGCTCCTATCTGAATTGGATGAAGAAGAAAATCCATAAGCAAATCTTTAAAGATGATTGAGAAAGAATTAAAGAGAATAAGTAAGGTTTAAATCATTTATTCCAGATTGCAGAAACAGAGTCTGATAACTTAACTCAGTGTTTAAACTTGTGTTCTTATAATTAAAGAAATATTTATTTTATGGAAGCAGGAGTAGTAGTTAAGGTTTATGCATTTTCCCTGATAACATTCGTACCTTCTGTTTGTTTTCTATGGATATAGCTTTCAACTAAGGCTCTTATTAGTTCTTCCAATTTGAATGGCTTGACGACATAATCATCCATACCAATCGAAAGGTACTTTGCCTTATCCGTACTTAATGCATTAGCCGTGACGGCAACTATTCGGGGTTGTTTTTCCGCAGGGAAATTGTTCCGGATTTCGACAGTACATTGCTCTCCGTCCATTTCGGGCATTTGGACATCCATTAAGACCACATCATAAGATTTATTTTTCAGGGCTTTGAGGGCTTCAATACCATTTATCGCAACATCTGCACTGTATCCAATTTTTTCAAGAAAGCGTAGAGCTACTTTTTGGTTAATTATGTTGTCTTCTGCCAGTAGTATCTGAAGTGGATATTGCTTCCCTATTTCAGCATCAAAGTGTACTGGCGTTGTGTGCTGATCTTTTCCTCTGATTACAGGAGTCTTACTAAGAACAGTTATCAATGCATTATATAATTGCACTAACTTAATTGGTTTTGTAAGTGTTGCAGCAAACTGGGAAAATCCGTTACCCTTTTCCCGATACCCGTAAGAGGAGAGAAGAATCAACGGTAATTTCTTTCCACCTGTTAATTGCCGGATTTCGTTTGAAAGTGTTAATCCATCCATTTCAGGCATATGGAAATCAAGGATTGCAATATCAAACACCGCTCCGCTTTGAAGTCTTTCTATTGCTTCATAGCCTGAAGCAGCAACAGTAGGAATCATCTGGAAAGATTCTGTTTGTCTGTATAGTATATTTCTATTTGTTTGGTTATCATCAACTATTAAAACTTTCTTTCCTGCAAGAGCTGACATATCACTCTCGTATTGTTTTTCGACGGAAAGCTCAGTAAGTATTGAAAAATGAAATGTTGTTCCTTCACCGGGTATCCCGGTGCTCTCCACCCACATTGCTCCGCCCATAAGTTCACTTAATTTCTTGCTAATGGTCAACCCTAATCCCGTACCACCAAATTTGCGGGTAGTAGAGGCATCTACCTGAGTAAATGATTGGAAAACTTTATCCTGACGGTCGAGGGGTATTCCCATGCCAGTATCTCTTACAGAGAAATGAAGCTGATATATATAATGGTCGCGCAATTGCCCGGATACCGAAATTTCAACTTCTCCATTGTCTGTAAACTTAATAGCATTGCTCAGCAAATTAATCAGGATTTGACGGACGCGGGTAACATCTCCAACGACATTAGTAGACAACCCGTCATCAATTGAGTAAACAAGCTCAATATCTTTATCTGCAGCTTTAGAAGCTATTAAATCGAGCGACTCCTCAACACAATTTCTAACATCAAAAGGTTGTTTTTCAATTTCTATTTTTTGTGCTTCTATTTTTGAGAAGTCAAGTATATCATTTATAAGAGACAAAAGAATATCACCACTCTTGTATACTGTGTCAGCAAAGTCCCGTTGTTCCTCGTTTAACTGAGTATCCATTAGCAATCCGGTCATTCCTATTATTGCATTAAGTGGTGTACGAATTTCGTGGCTCATATTCGCAAGAAACTGACCTTTTACTTTGGTTGCATTTTTAAGATTGGTGTTCGTCTTTTCCAATTCCTCATATGCTTTCTTAATAGCTTCATCCGCTTTTTTCCTGTTGGTAATATTATGACGCACTCCCAAAATACCAATTACCTTTCCCTGGTTATCTTTTATAGGAATCTTGTTTGTTAAATAATAATTTGTTTCTTCAGTTCCCGGGTAAATAATAATTTCTTCTTTGTCAATAACCGGTTTACCGGTATCCACAATTTCCATTTCTTCCTGGAAAATATGTTCGGCTTTTTCTATAGGGTAAAAATCATAAATTGTTTTCCCCGCGGCTTCTTCCTGGACTTTTACCCCGAGGTATTTTAAATGCGCACTATTATTAAATATATAATTACCTTGAGCATCTTTGAAGAATATTAAATCAGGGAGAGTATCTATTAATGTTCTTAAAAGATTGCGTTCTTTTTGAAGTACATCATGTGCTTCTACCATTCCGGTAATGTCGCGTCCTATTCCTAATAAACCGATAATGTTCCCATTTTCACCTTTTAAGGGAATCTTTGATGTTAAAAGCCACCCATCGTTACCGTCAGAATCAATAAAATGTTCTTCCTTATTAATTACAGGTTGGCCTGTTTTTATAACCTTTTGATCGCCTTCATGAAAACCCTTGGCTATTTCATTAGAGAAAAGATCAAAATCAGTTTTACCTAATACTTCAGCTTCTGATTGTTTTCCGGCATTATGTACATCAGCAGCATTGGCCAAAATCTTGCGACCCTCTTTATCTTTAGCATATATTAAATCTGGCAGGTTTTCAATTAATGTTCTTAAAAGATTTCGTTCTTTCTCAAGTACCTCCTGTGCCTGTACCATTTTAGTTATATCGCGACCTATTCCCAGTAAACCTGTAATATTACCGGCATTATCTTTTATAGGAAACTTCGAAGTAAGAAGCCATTTTTTATTACCGTCCGGAGCAATAAAGTATTCTTCTCTATTAATAACGGGTTCACCCGTTTTCATAACCTTTTGATCATCTTCAAAAAAATTTCTGGCTATATCCTCAGGAAAAAGCTCGAAATCATTTTTACCCAATACTTCATCTTCAGAATGTTTTCCTACATTTTGTATATCTGCTGCATTTGCTAAAATTTTGCAGCCATCTTTATCTTTAGCATAGATTAAGTCCGGAAGATTTTCGATTAGTGTTTGTAATAGTGTACGTTCATTTTGATTTATTGTCGGTTTGGCCGCATTTTCCAGTTCATTAATGCGCTGACGTAATTCGGAGATTTCTTTAAGAAGTTCTGACGAACTTTTCTGGTTGTCGTCCATTTTAGCTCTTACTATTGTTATGAATTAATTGAGTCGGCACAAAGACACCATTATATTTAATATTTCTTATCAAGTGAATTTCCCGCTATGAACGGTAATGTGTCTTGAAGAAACAACTTTGGTGCCATCGGGAAGGAATAATAAACTATTAAATATATTGCTAAAAGTCAGCTATTCTGAAGGATTATAAGGGGCAGGAAAAATTAAACACTCGTTTAATTAGTGGAAAACTAACCGTCGGCAACAGAGAATTTTACAATTATTTAATATTAAAATTATAAGTACACTGTTGAAATTTTACACTTTCATTGTCATCCATTTTCTTACTTCTGACCATTTTGGTTTTTTACCTGTAACAAGAATACCAATTCTATAAATTTTTCCTGCTAATAGAAAGATTGCAAAAGAGGACAGCTAAGTTAATAGCAATTGATGCTATTAATTCCAGTATAGGAACCTGTACAAGTGTTAATCGCGCCGGCATAACAAGCAAAGATGTGAATGGAGAAGAAGCAAAGTTATTCTGATACTATTTGAGCAGCACCATTTTTCTAGTTTCTCGAAAATTGCCCGCTGTGATAGAATAGAAATAAACTCCACTGGAAAGATTGTTGCCGTCAAATTGAATCGAGTGTTCTCCGGCTGTTTCGTTTTTATTTAATAATTCTGCTACTTCATTTCCAAGTATATTGTAAACTTTTAGTATGACTTTTTCATTCATCGGGAGGATGTAAGTAATTTTAGTTGAGGGATTAAAAGGATTCGGATAATTTTGTTTTAATGAAAATGCCGCAGGTGAGTTTTTGTTATCCTTGATACCGGTAATAAAAGGATTTATACTTTTAAATATTCCCGATCCTTCTGTTCCCGCAAGCAAATAATTAGATGGGGTAAAGAGAAGAGAATTTATTTTACCCGATACCAAACCTTCTCCAATATAATTCCAAGTTACACCCGAATCACTTGATTTGAAAACACCCTGGAAGGTACCTGCATAGATGCTGCCATCGGGATTAACTACTATAGATAATATGCCGGTATTTGTTAGACCTTCTGTATGGTTGGTCCAAGTAAGTCCATCATCTGTTGAACGGTAAACTCCTCCACTTTCACCTCCACCCCCGATAAAAATATCTCCATTCAAACTAAAAGCTATTGAAAAATTATATGTAGCAGGTATGCCGTTAACATTCTGCCAGGTATCCCCATTATTTGTTGAACGGTAAACTCCGATATTTGAAATAACAAAAACATTCCCGTCCGGGTCCACGCCTATTTTATAAATATAACTTGTTGAAAGCGTATCGGTTATATCCGTCCAGTTAGCCGCTGAAGACGGAGTCCGATAGATTTTTCCGCTCGGTGTACCTCCAAAGTAATATCCATTTTTACTAACGGCAACGGTTAAGAATGAATAATTTGACGTAAACGGATTGGTAAAAGGGGTCCATAAAGTATAATTTGTTGTAACATAAGTTCCGCCAACAACAGCATGTGCAATTAATCCCCCTGAAGGAAGAGCTTGAATATCTTCAATTGATAGATTGTACTGATTGTCTTTGATATTCATCAAATTCCAACTGTTACCTTCATCAGTTGACTTGTAGATCCCTTTCCCGATAACAACCGCATATAAATTTCCTGATGAATCTGCAACCAATGATTTTGTAGTTGTAAAATACATTCCGTTATTAAGAGTTTCCCAAACAGAACCACCATCCGTAGAACGGACAACACCGTCGTAATAAGTTCCTACAACTATATTATCTGAGTTATCAGTTGTAACGCATTGTAAACTACGTGAAATTGTACCAGTATTTAATTGTGTCCAGTTTGTTCCGTTATTTACTGATTCATATAGATCCGTAAATGTTGCCGAAAAAATATCTCCCGAAGAGTTAACCGAAACATCAAGAATATATGTATCGGCAATATCCCCATTTATTTTTGACCAACTGCTGCCATCATCTGTGGACTCATACAAACCTGCAAAGTAAGTAGATAAAAATATATTACCATTATTATCGGAATTTATTGAGGAAGGTGCATCACCAATTGAATACCCCGAATCTGAAGGCGACCAGCTTGCTCCATTATCTGTGGATTTGAAAATACCTTTATTATAATCTACTGCTATTAATATACCATTATTTGTATGCTGCACTAAAGTAATATTCGTAGTATCTATTCCGTTATTAATTGGTTCCCAACTACTACCATGATCAGTGGATCTTGATACCTGTGGATTTCCCCCGCGAGCTGCATATATAATTCCACTCGGATCAATACTAATATCATCGCAATAGCCATTGTCCGACAATTGCCAGTTGTTGCCGTTATCTTTAGACATATATATATTATAATCAGTTCCAACTATTATTCTGCCGTCATGGTCACATTTAATTGTTTTTATTCCAAGATCCTCAAAACCATTATTAGTTTGTTCCCAGGTAGCACCATTGTCAGTTGATCTGAAAATTCCTCCTTTTTCACCCCCGGCGAAAATGGACCCATTGGGTGCAACAGCGACCGTTATAACTCTTCCCCCCTCTATTTGACCCGTAGGTTCCCAAAAGTTTTGTGAAAAAGAAATGTTTGAAATAAAAAGTAATATAGTAACAATAAAGTAACAGGTCCTTTTCATAACATACCCTTAGTTAATAAATGGATTAAAGATTATTCTTCTTGCGAATATCTTTAACAGAAATTGGTAATTAAATGACGAACCCGATCATGAACACAATTCTAATACCAAAGGAAAGATTGTCTTAAAATTTAAAAGAGAGATTATTGTTTGGCTTAAATTGTGCCTAATCTCGTGGAAGGTATGTATAAAAGTTTTTTTAGGGGAAAATTTTTCCCAATCTTAGCCAGGGTGATTTATAAAAATTCATTCCTGGTTTTATACTTTCATAATTAACCATTTTCTTACCTCAGACCACTTAGGTTTTTTCCCAGTGCTAAGAATTCCAACTCTATAAATTTTTCCTGCTAATGGAAAGATCGCAAAGAGAACAACTAAGTTAATAGCAATCGATGCTATCAACTCAAGTAACGGGACCTGTACAAGCGTCAGTCTTGCCGGCATAACAAGTAAAGATGTGAATGGAAGCAGTGAAGTTATTTTTGCAACACTGCTTTGCGGATTGGATTGTAAACTTATGGCAATTAAAAATGGAAATATTATTAACATCATTAATGGCCATACACCGGATTGTGCATCCTGTGAATTATCGAATATGGAACCGACAGTTGCAAACAATCCAACAAAAGTAAGAAGAGCAATTGCATAGTCGAAAAGAAAATATATAATGAATGAGATATCAAGTTGGAAAATTATATCTGCAGGCAATACGAACCACGAAGTTGTAATAAGCAATATAATTGGTAAAAGCCAGATTGCCATTTGGACTACCTGTGTTATTACAACCCCGATTATTTTTCCTGTCATCAGTTCTGTGCTGGATGCAGACGAAAGAAGAACTTCCATTATTCTGCTGCTTTTTTCTTCTACAACGGAATGCATCGTAGACTGTCCCGAAAATAAAAGCGCCATATAAAGAAGGAACGTAAAAAGAAATAGGGCAATTAGGTTGCCAGCGCCGGATTCTTTAACATTTTCACTTTTTGTAATGCGGTAACCGGTTATGTCAACATTATCCCGGGCATAGTCAACATCTTTTTGAGAAAGCTGCTTGCCTTCAAAGTAAATATTAATAAGAGCCTTATTTATGGCAGGCTTTATTTTATTAAACAAAGGCTGGTTTGAAGGATTAGGCGAATAATATTTTACATTTTTATTTATTAAAGCCGATTCGGGTACATAAACAACTCCGGTTAGTTTTTCGCTTAGCAGATCTGGTTTAAGCTCATTCAAACGCTTTGTAAAGGCAGTGGTATCTGAAGTTTCGTAAGTAATTTTATAATTCCCGGATTTAACTTCACTGTATTCATCAAATTCATTTTTAAGTTTTTGAGAAATATCATTTGTTTCAGATACGATTAGAACATTTGGATTTTTTTCTTCCGAAACAGAATAAACAAATATTTGTATGGCAAAAAGTCCGAACATAAAAACAGGAACGAGCAAAGTCATTATTATAAAAGTTCTGCTAAAAAGTTTTGCTTTTAGTTCACGTTTAATTATTGCAAGAGTTCTTCTGTTAAACATTATTTGCCTCCTTTCCGGCTAAGGAAACAAATATTTCATGAAGAGATATTTCATCTGCATTAAATTTCTTAACAACAATATTATGATCGACAAGAAGTTTTAGAAGTTCCTGAACCTGTTCCGGTTTCTTAACCTTGATTCCGGTTGTATTTCCAAAGTCTTCCATATTTTCAATGATAGAATTTCCTTTCAGGAAAGAAATATCCCCCTCGTAGTTTATGCTTACGTTTCTGTTGGCGAACTTCTTTTTTATTTCGTCGAGCTTCCCATTCAGGATAATTTTTCCATGATCGATCATTGCAATATTGTCGCACATCTTTTCTGCAAAGTCCATCAAGTGAGTTGAGAAAATTATTACTTTTCCTTCGTCTTTCATTTCTAAAATAATCTGGCGAAGTAGATCTGTATTTATAGGATCGAGTCCGGAGAAAGGCTCATCAAAAATAAGAAACTCCGGGTTATGGAGAATTGTAGAAATAAATTGAATTTTTTGCTGGTTGCCTTTCGAAAGTTCTTCAACTTTAGAATTCTTTCTATCTAACAATTCAAATCTTTTAAGATAATCGTTAGCTTTTTTTGATACTTCTTTCCCGGTTTTCCCTTTTAATTCAGAAAGGAAAAGAAGCGTATCGAAAACTCTCATTTTTTTGTAAAGTCCACGTTCTTCCGGCAAGTATCCTACTGAGTCTTTAAAATCCTGTCCAACTTTTTTCCCCTCTAAACATAATTTCGCCGGAATCAGGTTGGTAGATATTCATAATCATTCTTATTGTAGTAGTTTTCCCCGCACCGTTTCTTCCTATTAGTCCAAATACGGAACCTTCAGGCACTTCGAAAGAAGCGTTATCAACAGCGGTTACTTTTTCAAAAGTTTTGGTAAGATTTGTTACTTCAAGTGCATTCATAGTAAAATATATTTTTAATTTTGACTAAGTTAATAAAATAATCAAGCTGAATGAGAAAGATGTTTTTAATTTTGGTTAATTATTTTGATAAGCGGCAAAAATGTTGTAATAAATTTTTTATAGCAATTCCACCAAATCAATCTCCTTTTCTTAAACTCACTCGCGGAAGGCATTTTATTATTAAGCAATAAAAATTCAACTGCATCCATTTCTCTATCCCTTTGCATCCTATTGCGGCTTCAACTTTGTTGTTCTTAACTAAAAAAGATAAAAACTCTTTTGAGGCGATATTTCCCCAGGTTAATGTTTCGTCCCATTCTTTTGCATGACCGACATATCGGATGCTTAATCCTGACTGTACTGTCCAGAAGTACGGCTGTTTTTAAATTTATTTTCTTTCCTGCCATATTGAAGCCGGCTATTCTTCCCATTTGTTCTGCGAGACGCCAGTGTTCTATTCTTATATTGTTTCCGCCATAAGGGAAAGTTGCAATGTCACCTGCAGCAAATAGTATTTTCATTAACCTGCAGATATTCATTAACTTTGATGCTGCCGTCCTTTTCAAGTGTAATTCCTTTTATAAAATCAGTTGCCGGTTTAACACCGATCCCAACAACAACAAGATCACATTCAATTTTTTCTCCTGTAGAGAGGACAACAGATTTAACTTCTTCATTTCCTTCAAACTTTGATACTTGTGAATTTAGTTTGAAACTGAATACCATTTTCTTCGTGAATATTTTTAACTAAGCTTACCGATTTCTCTGCCGAAAATATTTTCGAAAGGAACTTTTTCAGGAGCTACAACAGTTACATTTAATTTTCTTTCGTACAGGCTGTGAGCGACTTCCATTCCTATAAAACTTGCGCCTATGACGGCAACTTTTGAAGCATTTGTACAAGCCTCAATTATTTTATCGCTGTCCTCGAAATTTCTTAAGTAAAAAATATTTTTTAAATCTGATCCCGGGATATTAAGTTTTCTTGGAATCCCCCCGGTTGCCAACAGTATTTTGTCATAACTTATTTCTTTGTCGTCAGTAATAACTTTTTTCGATGATATGTTTACCTCTTTTACTTTTGTGTTGAAAAGAATTTCTATTCCATTTTCTTTATAAAAATCGTCACTTCTTAACGGCATCCATTCCGGCAATGCTTCTCCGGAAAGATAATCTTTGCTTAAATTAGGACGATCATACGGCACACGGGTTTCCTGGGTTATCATTGTAATTTTTCCAGTATAACCACCTTCTCGTAGCGATTGCGCTGCTGCATTCCCTGATGCACCGCCTCCAAGTATAACATAATTTCTTTTATCTGAAGAATCTGCTTTTACCATTTCAGGAGTTCTTGAAAATTCAAGTTCATCCGGGACTAAAACAATAACATCATCCCCAACTATTTTTGTTTCATATCTTGGAAGAGAATCTCTTGCCGGCGGATCAAGCAGATTCCCGGTTTTTGCATCAAAACACGCATGATGCAACGGACACATAATCACTCCGTTGCACAAAACTCCTTCTGCTAATTTCCCGCGGTAATGAGTACAATTTGCACCAAGAGCATTGTAGCTCCCATCAACCTTGGTTAAAAGAATTTCTTTTCCTTCTCCAACAGAGACTGCTTTCATCTCTCCATCTTTCAGATCATTTACTTTTGCAACTTTGATTTCATTTAAATTCATTGTCTTATCTTTTTATAATTGAATATTGTTTCTATTAAATATAAAAATTATAAAACAATGATGTTAACTTGTTGTCTGAGGTAAGATTTTGTGAGGGTGATTTAACCTTCGAGGTTAATAATCCGTTTAAGCGAAGCTAACCTCGAAGGTTCTGTTTTATAAACTCAAGTCAAACTGAAGCATGGGAATTATAAAAATAGAGTTTGATGAGGATTCAAGATCTACCTGGAAGAAAAATCTTGTTGCAAAAACTAATCTACTCCATTCGTTGAGATTCATATAAATTCCCGGTGAAACATTTACAAAAGCTGCATACGCTTCACCACGCAAATCCTCAACACGGTAAAATGGGTTAAGTATATAATAATTCTCGTCGGGAGTTGAAGGTCCATAGTCAACAAGGCTTTGCCCGCTGTAGCCGACGTTCACAAGAAAGTTTACCGGGAGATTATCGTAAAGAGTATTTATTGTAAGACTTAGATAAGGATTAAGATTTATTGATTCCCCTTTGTCTCTGTAAAAAATAACTTCTGATGTTGAAGAACCAAATTCTGTATCTTTTTCCCGGACAATTACTGAAGCAGCATCATAAGTATATTTCTGCCAGATCAAGCCACCATCGAATCGAACCCCGATATTTTTTGATGCTGAAAAGAAACCGAGTCCAACTCTGTATCCATATAGATTTGTTTTGTCCTTCCCGGAGAAAGTGAAACCTCCGGAGAGGGCAACTTTTCTTAGATAATGCAATATCAAGATCAAGACCAACCATATAATCCGGTATAGACCAATGAAGATTTTCTCCTTTGTAATCGAAGGTATTTTTACCCTGGGCTATTTTGTATGTAATTTCATTTCCGTTTATAATAGTATCGACCTGGAAAATTCCTTCTGAATTTACCTGTGTATGTCCGTCAATCCTTCCGTTATAAATTCTATTTGAGTTAATAAAAAACTTTGGAGAAATAATAAAAGTAGTTGAATCTCTTCCTGCAATTCTAATAGGCGGTTGGTTAATCGGTCCCTTTACATTAACATCCTGAACATACAATGAGTCTGTTACGGTTGTACAGGAACTCAGAAAAAAGGTTAATGAAACAGCAATGAATACTTTTAAATAGTTGAACAGGATTCTTTTAATGATTTGAAAATTTACCGGTTTCATAAGTCTCCCTGAATATTCGCCTAAAATTAGTACGACTTTATCTTATGAGCAATGAAATAATTTTAGTCGTTACCCAACTATCAAAAATTGATAAGACAAAAATATGAACCGGGGGAAAGAAAAAGCAGTTTTATTTCCAAATTACATCTCCGACTACCTGTTTCAACTCGTACCCATTCAGTATATTATAATAGATAGCTTTTAGATAAGAAAACCTTGCTTCGGCTAAACGTGTTTCTGCATCTAGAAGATCTAAATTAGTTCCAACCCCAAGAGTGTATTGTACTTTTGCTTTCTCAAGTAATTGTTCTGCATATTTAACCTGCGTAGCTTCGGTTTGAAGCTGTCTCAAGTTTGCATCAATATCTGCAACAGCTTTTCTAACATCTTCTTTAATTTGCTGCTTAATATTCTCTGTTTTCGATTCTGAAATTACCGTTCCCGCTTTTGCCTCTTCTTCCTGGTAATCTTTTCTAAAACCATTAAAGATCGGAACGGAAAGATTTAATCCTGCCACCCAGTTACCCACGCCAGACATCGAGATTAGGAATGTAGCCATTTTTAACTCCGTAACTAAGATGCAGGTTTAGTTGTGGCAAATCATTATATGAAGCGAGGCTTTCTTTCAGATGTGAAGTTTGCTCATCATCTGATGCAAGCTTCATTTCTGTTCTTTGTTGATATGCAACATTGATGAGTGAGTCGGGATTAACATTTATTATGTGTAAAGACAAATCACCCGAAACATTTATATCTTCTCCGTTGCTCAATCCCGTTAAATGCTGTAGAATAATTTTTTGTTTTTTTAATTCATTTTGCAGATCGATTTTTCTGCTATCAAGTTGTGTAAGATTAACTTTTGTTCCTAATAAATCATAGTCAGTTGCTGTTCCGCTTTCAATTTTTTTATTTGTAATGTTTATATGTTCATTTAATGTTGTGACGTTTGTATCATTTATCGCAATGCTTTTTTCAATGAACAGAATTGAGTAGTAAGTCTGCACTGTTGCATAAGCGAGTTTCGATTTTACAAGTTCAATATTATCAGTTGCAGATTTTTTATTTGATTCAGTCAAATCGAGTTGAGCATCCTTCTTACCAAAATCATACAAGTTGTGATCGACACTTATATGAGCATCATAATTATTTTCGGGATACAGATCGAAAGCACCGCTACCCGGCAAGTCAAATGACGGAACAGGTCCGATCCTCGAATAAGTTGCTTCTGCATTAACATTCGGGTAGTAATAGCTTTTTTGTTCGTTCAATATAGAATTATAAACATCTGCTCTTTGCTGTGCTTCTTTAATCAAAGGATAATTTTGTAAAGTAAGCGAAACAGCTTTATCCAGCGTTAATATATTATATCGTTTTGTTGTGAATAATTATTTGCTGAAACAAATGAAATAATTATCATTATTAAAAAAATCTTTTTCATTTCAATCCTTTTCTTAAAAAACCTATTCAAGAACCTGAACCTTTTCATTTTTATTTCTCTTTTTAACTTTAAAGAAAAATATCGGGATGATCAGAATTACAGTAAGATACAGCTCCAATTAGAAAATCATCATTTACCCCTTCAATAAAAGCCTGGTTTGTAAGATGCTTTGCAATCAGCGCTTTCGTTTGCATTAACATTTGCGATCCTGTACTGCCGGCATTGTGCTGTACAAATCTCCCGATTCCATACGAAACATGTTTAAACTGTGCTGAATATTGATTTACGGCTTCGCTAAAAGCGGTTGTATGAAATATTACCCGCTGTGTTAAATATGTTCCTAAAAGAGCAACTCCAAAACTTCCACCGACTTGCCGTATTGTATTAAATAATCCCGAAGCCTGGGCAAGGTCATGCCTTGGAATGTTTTGTAAGGCAATATTAGTTAGCGGAATAAAAATAAATCCAAGAGCAAACCCTCTTAAATAAAGAGGAAGCATAATTTGTGCGTACTCTGAATACTCTGAAAAGAATGATGAATAGAACATACTCAGAGTAAGTAAAGTAATTCCTATAAAGATTGGAATTTTGGGATTTGCCTTATCGGAAAGTCTTCCTGCAATTGGTGACATAAATGCCTGTATTATTCCAATTGGGAAAAATACCATCCCTGCCTGCAAAGCAGTATAACCGAGAGAATTTTGTAGATACAATGGCAGTAAAAAAGAATTGCCAAATAATGCCGCACCAAAAATAAACATCATTAAAGATGCTATTGAAAAGTTTCTGTCTTTAAGCAAACGCAATTCAATAAGAGGATGTTTAACTGAAAATTCTGCAATAATAAATACAATGAAACCTATTGCAGATATTGTAAAACAGGTTACAATAAAATTTGATGTCCATCCGCCCGTATTCCAGGCTGCATTGCCGTCCGCAAAAGCAAGCAGCAAAGAAGTAAGAAAAATGGTCATAGATATTAATCCTAAGAAGTCGAAAGATCTTGCATGTTCGGTTCTGTGTTCTCTTAAAATTAAGTAAACGGAAATTAGAGCAATAATACCAACAGGAACATTGACATCGAAAATTGCTTCCCAGCTATAAGAGTCTACTAAATATCCTCCGATCATAGGTCCGAGCGAAACTGATGCCGCAGCTGAAATTCCCCAGAAACCGAGAGCCATACCTCTTTTTTCAGGAGGGAATTCTCTGGTTATTATTGCCATACCGACTGGCATTACGAGTCCTGCCCCCGAACCTTGAATAAGCCTGAAGAAAATCAATGAGTTTTCATTCCAGGAGAGGCTGCAGAGAAAAGATCCAAATGTAAAGAGAAACAATCCGAGAAAGTAAGTTCTTTTGTATCCAAGATGATCAGCAATCCAACCCGAAGAAGGAAGCATCACTGCAAAAATTAATAAGTAACCTGTCAATATCCATTCAGCTTTATCTATACTTGTACCAAAGGATGCTATGATTTTGGGAAGTGCAACGTTTACGATAGTTACATCTAGCACAGCCATAAATGTTCCAATCATTACACTCCACAAAACCCACCAACTATAAGATTTGTGTCCCGGGGTCATGGAAGGGAACATTTCTAAAATTGATTTTCTTAAGTGCGTGTTAAAAAAATTCCGCATCTTTACTTTCTTTCCAGAACGTCAACTTCGACAGACATTCCCGGTAGTAAAACAATTTTTTTGTTGCCCTGAGTCTGGACCTGTTTAATAGAAATTTTAACCGGCACTCTTTGAGTGACTTTTGTAAAATTTCCGGAAGCATTATTTGGTGGAATAAGAGAAAATTGTGAAGCAGTATTTGATCCAATCTGTATTACGGTTCCTTCAAACTTGTTATCTGGGAAATGCATCAACGGAAATTTCAACACTGTCTCCAAGATTTATAGAAGAAAGTTTTGTCTCTTCAAAGTTTGCTGTAATCCATAAGCTGCTTGTTTTATAGACAGAAAGAATTGGCTGCCCCGGCTGCACAACATCGCCTTGCAATACCCATTTTTTTGCTACAATGCCATCAATAGGAGAAATAATTTTTGAGTTCTCTAGATTAGTATGTAATACATTTATTTTTGCAAGCGCTGTGCTTACCTGCGATTGGGAAATATTTAATCTGCGCCTGCTGTGTTTGAACTTCCTTTTGTGCGTGATCATATTGTTCTTTTGGAAGAATATTATTTTTATACTGCAGTTCAGTCCGGTTAAAATCATCTTTTGCTTTTTCAAGCTTTACCTCTGCGAGTTTCACATTATCTTTTGCAAGATTCAATTGTGCTTCAGCTTCTTTTATCTGTGCAAGAATATCGGAAGAACTAAGTTGCGCAATTAAATCTCCGCTCCTAACTGTATCGCCTTCTTCTACATTAAGGCTATCAATTCTTCCTAAGATTTTTGCACTGATAGTTGCTTTGTCAGCATCGATGAAAGCATCATCAGTCGATACATGGCCAAGCTGTCCCTGGTACCAGAACCAAAAACCTATTATGGCAGCAATTAATATCACTGCCGGGATTAATATTTTTTTGCTTTTATAAATTGGCTTTGCATTTTCTGTTTTATCGTTTCCATTCATAAATTGTTTCCCATTATGTTTAGTTTAAAATTTTCTTTATCCAACTAACTCTTAATTCCGTTTATAAAGGTTTCTATTGTAAGCAGCATTTCTTCTTTAAGCTCTTTATAAGATTTTGCGTCTATTTGTTGTCCGCTGATTGATTTTAATGTTCTGAGCCGGAGTCCCTGTAAAACATGCAAAAGAACCCTAACGAGTTTCTCGTCAATATTCTTTTTAAATTCGCCTTTCTTTTTCCCCTCCTCAAAGATTTTCATCATTAACCGGAGTTCCTGTTCTTCAAGATCTTTATGATATTGCTTAAACTGAGATTTTTGCCCTATGAAAGAATAAAATGAAAGCGTACCGAGATTAACCAGCTTATGAAAATATTTTAATCTCTGCTCGACATACTGAAGTAATTTATCTTCTCCCTTGGATTCGTTTTCCAGTATTTTCTCTATCTCGCAAGCAAATTCATCCTGCTCTTGTGCCAGAACTGCCTGGAAAAGATTTTCCTTTGTAGGGAAATAGTAATAGAGGGAAGCTTTTCCCATTTCTATATCGGCGGCAATTTCATCCATCGTTACTTTGGAGAACCCAAAGTGAGCGAATCTTTCTCTTGCAGCCTTAATTATGGCTTTTTCTTTAATTTTTTCTTCTGACATTATTTTTTCTTTACCTTATATATTCGACTATTATACTGAAATAGTCGAATGGCAAAATTATAGCAAGATTTGGTAAATGTCAAGCGTAATTTATGGGAAAGGTAAAATGCTTTGTATATTAATACTAAATTTTCAGGTGAAGGTTTAGTATGAATATTGAATCATTCAAGATTATAGGGATTTCTGTAAGGACAACTAATGAGAATGGAAAATCTTCACAAGATATAGGAACCCTTTGGGAAAGATTTTATAAAGAAAATGTTGCTTCCAAAATTCTGGGAAAAATAAGTGAAGATATTTATTCTGTTTATACCGATTATGAATCTGATTATAAAGGAAGTTACACAACAATAATTGGTTGTAAAGTAAATTCGCTCAATAATATTCCCGAAGGCATGACAGGAAAAGAAATAGAAGACAACAATTATAAGGTTTATACTGCTAAGGGTAAAATGCCGGATGCAGTAGTAAATCAATGGATGGAAATCTGGAGTGATAGTGAACTTAAACGTGCATATACATCAGACTTTGAAGTTTATGGCGAGAAGTCTCAAGATCCGGCAAATGCCGAAGTGGATATTTATATAGCAGTCGAGTAAAATATTTTTTTCAACAATATCGATGTATATGTAAAAACTATTTCTTGTCATTCTGAGCGATAGCGAAGAATCTATTTTTAGTAAAAGATTCTTCGGTCGAAGACTCCCTCAGAATGACCCATCTTTATCCTTTCATCGCTCCTCTTGTTAACCCGCCAATTATGAATCTCTGGAAGAATGCTATTAGAATAAGTACTGGAATTATTGCAATAACTGAGCTTGCCATAATTTGTCCCCACGGAATTTGTCCATGAAGTCCTTCGAATAAAGCAATGCCAACGGGAATAGTTCTTGCTTTATAATCAATTGTGAGCATTAAAGAGAAAAGAAATTCATTAAAGCAGAAAATAAATGTTAGCATAAAAGTGGAAAAGAATCCCGGCAAGGAAAGAGGTAAAAGTATTTTATGGAAAACCTGGAATTTTGTTGCTCCATCAACAAGTGCTGCCTGATCTAAATCTATTGAAATTTGTGAAAAGTAACTTAACATAATCCACAAAGCAAGCGGCAGAGTTAAAGTAATGTAAGGAAAAATTAACCCGGGATAAGTGTTTATCCATCCGAGCCATACCATCATTTGAAACAAATAACCTACAATACTTATTTGAGGAAACATCGATATTCCTAAAAGAAGTATCGGGATTAAGTTTTTTCCTTTGAATTTAAATCTTGAAATGGAATAAGCAGATAGCCCGGCAAAAAATGTAGCAAAGATAGACGCAAAAAAGGAAATGATTAAGCTGTTTTTTAGATAATCGAGCAGGTGTGCATTTTTATAAGTAAGCACATCGATATAATTCTTAAAAGTAAAAACGAAATTTTTTGTTGCAAAAAAATCAGCGCTGCCGCTGAAAGAAATTATCAGCATCCAGATAAAAGGGAAAAGACAAAAAGCAGCAAGTAAAACCGCTCCGGCAAACTTTAATAGCTTTATTAATCTTTTTTCGTTCAACTGATTTCTTTTAGGTTAATCGTTTTTAAATAAATTGCAGATAAAGTAATTGCGATAAGAAAAACAATAATGGAAACAGCGGAACCATAACCGGAATCGCCGGAGACATAATAATTGTAAGCGTAAAGTGAAAGTGAAGTTGTGCTACCGCCGGGACCTCCGCCTGTAAGTACATAAATCAAATCGAATATTCTTACTGCATCTATAGTCCTAAAAAGAAGCGCAACAATTAAAACAGGTTTTAGCAAAGGAAGTGTTATATTGAAAAATCTTTGAAGAATTTTAGCACCGTCTATTTTTGCCTGTTCATAAAGTTCATCATTTATTGTTGAAAGTCCTGCGAGAATTATTACGCTCATAAAAGGGGTTGTTTTCCAAACATCACTTATAACAATGGATATAAAAGCACCGGAAGTTGTACCAAGCCAGCTTATCGGTTCGTTTGTTATTCCTAAAACGTTCGCAAGATAATTGAGCAACCCGTAATCATAATTATAGATAAGCTCCCATATTCTTCCTGATATTGCAATCGGAATTACCCACGGAATTAAAAGTGTAATTCTAAGAAAAGTTCTTCCCGGCAGTGCCTCATTTAAAACAAGCGCGAAGATTAACCCGAGAATTAATTCTATTGATACAGAAGCAATTGTAAAAAGCAAAGTGAATAAAGTTGAACCGAGAAAATGAGAATCGCCTAAAAGTCTTACATAATTATCGAGCCCTATAAATTTTGTTGGAAGAAAGGTTAATTCCCTGAAAAAGCTTATTATGAATGTTCCGGCAACGGGAATAAGAATAAAAACCGAGATGATCAAAAGAAGCGGAACATTATACAAATAAGCTTCAATTGTATTTTTTATTTCTCTTTTTTTAATCATTTCCGTAAAGCTTTTTAAGTTTTTCGGCTTCAGCCTGAATTTTATTTAATGCTTCTTCAGGACTCATCTTATTTGCAAGACAATTATTAACATATCTCTGAATTATTTCTGAAAGTTCAGAATAATATGGCAAAGAAGGTCGTGCGACAGAAGTTTCTAGAGTTTCTTTAAGAATATTTACTTGCGGGATTTCTTTTTTAACGTCAGGATCATAATAGACATCTTTGCGGGCAGGGTTCCAGCCAATCTTCATTATCATTTTCTTCTGAACTTTATATGAAGTTATATATTTGATTAATTTCCACGCTTCTTTTTTTGTATCGGAATATTTTGATAAACCAATATGCCATCCTCCTAAAGTTGAAACTGATTTACCATTTGCAAAATGGGGCAGAGTTGTTACTCCGGTTTTCCCTTTTACCGGAGAATCATCACTTTGATGGAGCTTCCACGCATAAGTCCAGTTTCTTTCAAACAAAGCACTACCAGATTGGAAATTTCTTCTTACTTCTTCCTCTTTCATTTCTGTAAAAGTATTTTCGGGAGAGATTTTGTATCTCCAAATAATATCCTGCATAAACTTTAATGCTTCAATATTTTGCTGATGTATTTATTTTTAATTCTCCGTTCTGAAAAAATCCGCCGTTGTTTGAGTTAATAAATTCATTAAATGAGCAGACTAATCCTTCATACTGAGCACCTTGCCAGACAAAACCATTAATCTTTTCCTTCCGAATAATATTTTGTGAATCTTTAAGAAGCTGTTTCCAGGTTTCGGGCGGATTTTCGTAACCATATTTTTTAAGAAGATCACTTCTGTAGTACAAAAGCGCAACATCGAGGAAAACAGGTAAAGCATAAATCTTCCCGTTATACTTATTTACCTGTTCAATTATTTTCTTGAAGAAAATATCTGTGGAGAAATTATCTTCCTTTAATAAGGCTATCAAGAGGCTGCAGCCAGCCCGATTCAACGAATTGTTTTATCCACACAACATCCATTAAAAAGAGATCGGGATTAGGTTGTTTTGCTTCTAAAGAAATAATAAGTGCTTGTCTTCTTTGGTCTGTATATGTTGGTTGTCTAATGAGTTGAACGGAAATACCCGAAGATTTTTGAAATTCATTTATCGTTTCCTCCCAGAAAGCGATTTCATTGGGTGCACCGCCTATCCAGATCGTAAGTTCTTTTTTATGTTCTGAACAGCCGGGAAGTAAAATGAGAAATAAAAGAAGAAAACCAATTATACTTTTCAATCTCTGCATAACATTTTAATAATAATAAACAATGAAAGGAATTCAAAGTTATTGTAAGTAGTCATTCTTTTAGTTTAACTTTGAATGGCGACTTAGAAAATATTTTCAGGGAAAGTTATGGTTCATAAATCAATTAACCGTCTTCAATATCTTTGTGAAATTATTCCACCATTGTTAACAGCAATTCCCGAAAAAGATTTTTCTTTTAAAGCTTCTCCGATCAAATGGAGTAAAAAAGAAATTCTCGGACATCTTATCGATAGTGCAACAAATAACCACCAGAGATTTGTAAGAATACAGTTTGAAGAAGTTCCAAAAATTATTTACAACCAGGACAACTGGAACAACCACAGTTATCATAATAAAATGGATTCAGAGCATCTTATAAAATTCTGGGAATTGTATAACCGGCACCTGGTCGAGCTTATCAAATTAATCCCAAAAGAAAACTTAACGAGACAATCTAAAACCGACGACGAAAAGATTGTAACTCTTGAATGGCTGATTGAAGATTATGTCCGGCATCTTGAACATCATTTAAAACAACTTGTTAACTACAGTTAAAGGGGATAAAATGGAAATGAAAATATCACCGTGCACAAATACAATTGTTTATTCGTCAGCAGGGCTTGAACCGGACTTTGTGGATTATATTGGAACTGTTTATAAAAAATTGGATAATTAAAAAGTAGATATGCCAAATTTTGAAAATCTGGCATATCTAAAATATTGATTTACTCGCTCTCAATTCCCGCATATTTCATTATAAATTCAGGTGCTGGGAAATCAGTTTTGAAAATGTCTTTATTTTTTCCCTGTGTTAAAGCCCATCTGTGCAGCCAGGAAATTCCCCCGGCACCGAAGAATGTATCAGGAGAATTATAAGCCGTATCTTCAAGAGCTTCTTTAAGTGAAATAAATTTGTAACCATGCTTAATCATCATCTCAGCAAGTTCATTAAAATGATCTGCATTTAATTTACTTGCATGAATTAAAAGAATCTGTTTTATTTCACGACCAAATAACTCTCTTGAGACAAATTCAAAATGCTCAAACTTACTTTCCATATATGGAATGTAAGCATCCGAAATTTTCTTCATCATAGTTGAGTCATTTTCACGCAGTGCTTTCTCATAACCGCTTGCAAATACCCAGTCGGAGTTATCAATTGTTACAGGTGCAATTTTGTAATTGTGTTCTTTCAAAAAATTCTCAAGTGAATCTCGCACTTCAATATTTCTTCCTGTTTGTAAAAAGGGATGGCGGAAATAAATTAATTCTTTTCCTGCACTTTCAATTAATCCTCTAATTATTCGTTCACCTTTTAGTAAATCTTCTGTATAATCTTTTGCCGGAATTTGATTCAAACTTTTATGAGAGTATGTATGATTACCCAAATCAAAACCTGCATTAAGCCATTGTTTCAGAAGATCGACCCTTTCTGATAACAAGAGTGTCGTTTCTATATAATTTTCCTTCGTTTACAAAACCGATTGCAGGCACATTATATTTTTTAAGCTTTGCAAGCAGCTCAGTAGTTAGTTTCTGCTGAAAATCATTATCCTTTATACCGGATGCAACAGGCAGGTCATCAATAGTAATTGCAACTTCCCTGGACTGTGCAAAATTATTATTTATTAAAAAGCCGAGTAAAAAAGAACTAAGATAAATTGATATTTTTTTCATATAAAAATTCTTAAAATCATTAATTGTTTTTATTAAGTATTTCTTTTGCTCTGTCTAAAGCTTCATCTATATTGGAGTGAATATTTTCATCCCCGATCTTCTTTAACAGTCCCGAGTTCTCAAAAGCGATTAAAGGTTGTGCATGAACTCCCGAGAAGACAATTTCGGTTCCTTCTTTCCTTGAATCATGCAAAACTTCTTCAAGAACATGAAGACCTGTAGAATCAATAGCAGGAACATTTCTCATTCTAATTATTCTAACCTTCGGCGGGTTTTCAATTATTTCGGTTGCTTCTTTAAATTTTTCGACCGCACCAAAGAAAAAAGGTCCGTTGATTTCAAAAACTTCTACATTTGCAGGCACATCTTTTTTATCGATAGACATAGGATCAACTGGTGTTTCATTATCATCGTTAAGTTCACGTGTTATTACACCGACATTTGTAACCATTGCCATCCGCCTCATAAAAAGAAAAACGGCAAGCACCATTCCTATTTCTATTGCTATTGTAAGATCGAAAATTACTGTCAGACCAAAAGTAGTTAATAAAACCACGACATCACTTTTGGGACTTTTTAAAAGAGTTCTGAAGGTTCTCCACTCGCTCATATTATAAGCAACTATTACAAGTATTGCTGAAAGTGCTGCCATAGGGATGAGCTTTACCCATCTTCCGAAGGAGATCATTATTAATAAAAGGACAAATGCATGAATTATTCCGGCAACAGGAGTTCTTCCACCATTTTTAATATTTGTTGCTGTTCTTGCAATTGCACCGGTTGCTGGAATTCCCCCGAACAAAGGTGTAATAATGTTTGCCGCACCCTGTGCAACAAGCTCCATGTTAGAGCGATGTTTTCCCCCTATCATTCCATCGGCAACAACAGCCGAAAGCAATGATTCTATGGCTGCAAGAATTGCAATTGTAGTTGCAGGCTGAATTAAATTTCTTATAGTAGATAAACTAATATCAAGTCCCTGAAACGAAGGAAGTGTTGAAGAAATTTCTCCAAACCGGCTCCCAATCGTTTCCACAGGTAAATTAAAAATGTTTACAGCTAAAGTTGATACTAAGAGAGCAATAATAGAACCTGGTATTTTGTGAGAAAATTTTTGCCAGAATATAATAATTAATAATGAACCTGCAGCAATAAAAACAGTCCAAAGATTAATTGTATTAATGAACGAAGCAAACACTGTCCACTTACCAATAAAATCTGCTGGAATATTTTTTACCTGAAGACCGAGAAAATCTTTTACCTGTGAAGAAAAAATTATTAAAGCTATTCCGCTTGTAAATCCCACTATAACAGGATGCGGTATAAATTTAATGACCGATCCGAATCTTGCCAGACCCATAATAACAAGTATTACCCCCGCCATTACAGTAGAGATTAATAATCCGTTCATACCATAATTTTGAACTATTGAATAAACGATTACAACAAAAGCACCTGTGGGTCCCCCGATCTGAACTTTACTTCCTCCTAAAGCTGAAATAATAAACCCGGCTATGATGGCGGTTATCAAACCTTTTTCAGGAGCTACACCCGAAGCAATTGCAAACGCGATAGCTAAAGGTAACGCCACAATTCCTACAATTAAACCGGAAGAGATATCCGAAAAGAATAATTTTTTGTTATACTCCTTAAGAGAAGAAAACAACTGGGGTTTTAACATTTTATGAAATTAAATTTAGTGTAGTATAATAGTTTCTAAAAGTTAGAGGAAAGTTAACAAAGATAATCTGAATTTTGAAAACGATAAATCTATCAAATGTTTGCAAAAAGATTATTCAAAGATTCTGCAAGTGTAGGGTGAGCAAAAGTCCCATCTCTTAACTTTGTGTAACTAAGTTTTGCCATCATTGCTATCTGAAGCATAGACATAATTTCGCCACCTTCTATTCCTAGAATTGCACAACCCAAAATCTGTTCTGTTTTTCTATCAACAATAACTTTCATTAAACCTCTTGTCTCACCCACCTCAATTGCACGGGTAACATAATCCATCGGCATTTTTGCTACGGCTATGTCATAACCATTTTCTTTTGCTTCGGTTTCACTTATCCCTACCCTTCCAAGTTGTGGATCAGTAAAAACAGTATATGGAACAAACCTCTCTTTAATAGTTTCATTTCCGTCTTCGAGAATGTTTTTTTTCAGAATTCTAAAATCGTCATAAGAAATATGTGTAAATGCCGGTCCTCCCTTAACATCACCGATAGCATAAATATTTTCAACGCTTGTTTCCAGTTTATCGTTAACTTTTATATAACCTTTTTTGTCTAATTCAACTCCCGCGGCAGAAAGATTAAGAAAATCGGTGTTCGGTGTTCTTCCGGCAGCAATAAGCAGATGAGTGCCTGTTATAAATTTATTTTTGGAATTTTTTAGAGTCGCTTTTATATGTCCGTTTTTCGTCTTTTTAACTTTTAATACTTCGGCATTAAGCAAAACTTTTATGCCGTCTTCTTTAATTATTTTCAGGATTTCGTCAGCAATATCTTTATCTTCTCTAGATAGAAGCTGACTGCCGTGCTGAACGATTGTAACCTTACTACCGAATCTTCTGAACATTTGTCCGAATTCGAGTCCGATGTAGCCGCCGCCGATAATTATAAGATGTTCCGGTACTTTCTTTAAATCCATTATGGAAGTCGAATCGAGATATGATATTTTTTCTATACCTTCTATTGAAGGAATTGCTGGACGACATCCGGTGTTGACAAAAACTTTTTTGCCACGTATTACTGTTTTGCTATTATTTTTTTTAACAGCTATTGTATTTTTACCTTCGAAGTATGCTTCACCTTCAAAGAAAAATAGATTTTTGTTTCCTTCTAATCTTCTCTTTGTCCCTTTTCTAAAACTTTTTACAATTTGTTCTTTGCGTTTTCGCACTTCATTCATTTTTACTTTGAATGACGAACCTTTAATTCCATAATCTGAAAGATGATTAGCAAGGTATGCTGCTTTTGCACTTGCCACCATTGTTTTTGTCGGGGTGCAGCCATAATTAATGCATGTGCCGCCGACATAACTTTTTTCTATGACGGCTGTTTTCCAGCCAGCACTGGCAAGAGAGACAGCTAAAGGAACGCCTCCTTGTCCCGTGCCGATTATAACCGCATCAAACTCAGTTAGTTTTCTTTTTGATTGTGCCATTTTTTTACCTTCTAAAATTTAGTATCTACACTTGTAGTTTAAGAACTTTTAATTGGTTGTAAATACAGATTAACTAATTAATAACATATAGAATTAATCTTTCAAAAGTTTAACTTGAATGTTACTAATAAGATTTATATCCTGTAAATTAAACTATTATACAAAATTATTTAACATGAAAAAGTAGATTATGATAAGATCAGAACTGCCGATCCCGGATCATTTTGATGAAGGAAAAACAGGAAAAATCTGGAAGACTAATTATCAGTTGAGAGCAAGAGAAGCAATGGAGTGGAGTAAAAAACATAAACTCTATCCGGCTTCCGAAGATGAAATAAAAGTTGCGCTTCTTTTAATTGACGTACAAAATACTTTTTGTATTCCGGAGTTTGAATTATTTGTCGGCGGACGCTCCGGCAAAGGTGCCGTAGATGATAATGTAAGACTTTGCGAATTTATTTACCGTAACCTCGATGTAATTACAAAGATAGTTCCTACAATGGATACGCACCAGGCAATACAAATTTTTCATTCTGTATTTTTCATTAATGATGAAGGAGAACATCCTGCGCCGTATACTTTGATTTCTTTTGATGATATTGAAAAAGGGAAATGGAAAATTAATTTTGATGCAATAAAGTTTTTAGGATTTGATGAAAAGAAAGCAGAAGAATATCTTCTTCATTATACAAAAACACTTAAAGAAACCGGCAAATATGATCTTACAATATGGCCTTACCATGCAATGCTTGGCGGAATAGGACACGCACTTGTTCCTGCTATTGAAGAAGCGATTTTCTTTCACAATATCGCGAGATATAGTCAGCCCTATTTTCAAATTAAAGGGAGAAATCCTTTAACGGAACACTATTCTGTTTTTGGTCCTGAAATAAAAACTGATGCAGAAGAAAATAGAATTGCCGGAAAGAATTTACCTTTGCTTGAAACTCTTTCTTCTTATGATGCAATAATTATTACCGGGCAAGCAAAAAGTCATTGTGTTGCATGGTCGATTGAAGATATGCTTCAATATTTCTTATCAAAAGATAAAACGCTGACAAAGAAAGTTTATCTTCTTGAAGATACAACTTCACCGGTGGTGGTTCCAGGTGTAATTGATTATACAGGAGATGCTGATAAAGCATTTAAGAAATTTTCAGATGCTGGAATGCATATTGTTAAAACCTCCGATCCAATTGAAGAATGGGAAGATGTGAAGGAGATTATGAGATAATGTGTAATGTGATGATGAGAATTTAATTTTAGAGATAAAAAATGAAAAAGAACGTTACTGTTTTTGGAAGCGCAATGCCAATGCCCGGAGATGAGGAATATAAAATTGCATACAAGCTCGGTAAACTTTTAGCCGCAAATGGATTTGATGTAGTTAATGGCGGTTACTTTGGAATAATGGAAGCCGTTTCAAAGGGAGCAACAGAGAATGGTAGTTCGGCAACCGGGATAACTTTAAGATATCTTAAAAGAAAACCCAACGAGTTTCTTACTAAAATTATTTCCTGTGATAATCTTTTTGAAAGAATAAGTAAACTGATTGAGCTTGGTGATGCTTATGTAATTCTGCAGGGAGGAACTGGAACTTTGCTTGAGTTCGCTGCGGTCTGGGAGTATTTAAACAAAGATCTTATTGATAGAAAACCTGTCGCTTGTCATTCATCAATGTGGAAGGGAGTTGGTGAGATAATGAATGAACAACTGAAGAAAGAAGGGAAAAATATAAATCTTGTTTCTTTCTTTGATGATGTTGAAAAGTTGGTTGAGTTTATTGTTTCTAAACTAAGATAGACACAGATTGGACGGATTAGCTGGAGAAGAAATTAATTCTGCAGCATTTCTTTTGCAGCATTATAAACCATCTCCACATTTAACTCTTTAATACATTTAAACAGAACATCATCTCTGTAACACTTTAAAGGTTTAGGAGTATAGAAAAAGCATGGAGAGCAATCTAAGTTTAACGTTACAATTTTATGTTCTGTTTTCCATGGATGAATATAGTGTGTGTTTGTGGGACCTATTATTGCGACAACATTTAGCTTTAATGCTGACGCAACGTGCATCAGGCTTGAATCGTTTGTAATAAACAGGTTACATCTTTTCATAACAGCAGCAGAACTCGCAAGGTCTTTTGTTTTGATAAGTGAAACTGCCGGCGAATTTACTTGTGAGGAAATATTTTCTTTTAATTCATCTTCTTCTGGTCCACCGAATAATAATATTTTAGCGTTTTCATTTTCAATTAAGAGTTTTGCAAGTCCTGCAAATTTTTCCGGTTCCCATCTTCTTTTAATATGATTTTTTATGGTTGCGCATCCCGGATGAAATCCAATTACAAGATCATTTTCCGAAATGTTAAAGCTTTTTAAATACTCACCTGAAAAAGATAGATCTTCTTTTGAAAGAGGAAATTCGAGAGAGGGTTCTTCTTTGAAATTTTTGTTAAGTAGTTTTTCAACAAGCTTAATATTAGTTTGAACATTGTGCAGCGAGTCGTTTTCTTCAATCCTTATATTGTTTAAGAAACCGAAGTTTTGATTATCTCTTCTTAAATATTTTACTCCTACTCTTTTCTTAGCACCGATAAGAAAGTTGATGATGTTATATTCTTTCCTGTTGGAAGGATAAACATTTATTGACGCACCATATTTTTTTTTAAGTGATAAAATAAACTTTAATGATGGAAGAAACCCTTCTTTAAGAAAGTCGAAGAAAATTACATTATTGATATTCGGGTTTCTTTGATATAAGGATTGTGCGCTGTTTATCATTACAAGAATATCAATTGTAGAATCAGGCAGTTCTTTCCTCAGTAGCTTTAATGCGGGCGAAAACATTAGTGCATCCCCGATACCCGAAAGTGCGATAATAAGAATTTTCATAGCTTAATAAAAATAAGAATGCCCTGCTTGTTTAAAAGACAGGGCATAGCATTTCAAGATTTATGGTCAATTAACTTTTGCCGAACTATCTTTTCCGTTTCCATTCACATTTGTCTCGCTAAGCTTGCGATATTTTTCGACATTAGCTTTAACACTGGAGTCGTTCGGATACATTAGTTGTATTCTCTGCCAAATTTCGTAGGACTTTTTATACTCTTTCAGGGTTCCATATATATCTATCAATACGCGGTAAGGATTATAGTAAGATTGTACATCCTGTGGATTTTTTTCAAGAGAAGCGAGCGCTATTTTTTCAACTTCCTTTGCGTACTGCTCATATTTTTCTTTAGAACCCGCATCCAAGTATAAGTTCGCAACTTCATACAACAACCCGAAAGGCATTTCTCTTATTTGATGTGGAATTTTTTCATCCATCGAATTGAGTGTTTTAATTGCAAGAGCATCCTGATTTGTATTCAGATAATACAAAGTCAGTCTCATATAAGCATTGCGGTAGTTCTGAAGTAACCTTTCGTGGTTTTCATCAAAGAATATTTTTGGATTGTTTACTCCTCTGAATTTAAAATGAGGATCAAAGTTTTTACTGTATCCCGGATTTTCCTGAAGTTCTTCACTTAGCAATTTTTCATTTATGAATTCAATTCCCTGCTTACGTTTTTCGGGCACAACTCTAAAAGCCATTCCTTCCATTCTTAAATAATCCTGGAGACCGATTTTACTATCATCCGAACAAGTAACTGCAAAATATATTGGGCGTTTCCAGATATTGGCTTCAACAATTTCTTTCACCATTATATCCTGAACGCGTATTGCTTTAACATTGCCAAATGTTAGTGTGTTGTTCATTTTAAATTTCATTTCACCTTCTTTAAGTACCGAAGAATCTGAAACGCCATATTTTTGTGCAATGTCTTTTAGCTCGGGTCCGGAATGAGGAAGATCGATAGTAACTTCCTGCGGCTCCCATTGTATCGGTCTTATTTGTTCAATCTGTTCATCAGAAAGTCTCACATCAACTTTTCCAACCCCGTAAGGATCATGATCTTTTAACAATCTTATATACCAGGAAGTATTAAGAAGACTAAGGTTAGCGATCTTTACATCTCTTCTTACACCTTCTACATCCTGAAGATACCACAACGGAAATGTATCGTTATCTCCATTTGTAAAAAGTATAGCATTTGGGGCACAGGTTTGCAGCAGGTTATATGAATAATCCCAGGGAACCCAATTCTTTGAACGGTCGTGAGTAAAATAATTTGCTCTAAGCATTACTAATGGAACAAGAACAAATCCAGCTAAGAGTATTCCGGTAACACTTGCATTTTGTAAAGAAATTTTCTTAACCTTTTGCCTTATTAAATCTGCAAGTCCCTGGATCGCAATGGCAATCCAGATTGAGAAAACAAAAAAGGCTCCCACATAGAAATAGTCTCTTTCTCTCGGCTGAGGTTCCTGCTGGTTCTGGTAAAAAGCAGTAAGATATCCCATCAGGATAAACATAACCATAAATACAGATGCCATTTTCCAGTCCCGCCTGAAGTGGAAATAAATTCCTATCAAACCGAGGAGAAATGGAATTCCAAATAACGAATCTTTAATATCACCGTTAAAATTTACGTTGATGATATTTCCGAAAAAATTTCCAATCTTATTAAAAGGAGCTATGTTTGCGCCATCATCCTGTGTCCATCCTTCACGCCCGGCATAATTCCATAATAAATAGCGTGTCATCATGTGGTTCATCTGGTATTTCCAAAAGAAATCAAGATCACTTGAGTAATTTGTATAGATTGCCTGTTGATGTGCTTCTGAAGAAAATCTTCTTTTGAAGATGGGGAAATCTCCATATTGTTCACGGTTAAGGTAAGAGACAAGCTCAGTTAATTTATCCGGTTCATTTTCATTCATCGGAGGATATTGATTTGCTCTGATTATTACCATTGCAAACGTAGTAAACCCGATTAAGAACAAAAACAATGGAAGTAAATATTAAGTTAAGTGTTGGTTTATTTTCTTTAACTGAATAGCGGATTCCTAAACCGAGAGCTATAAAAATCAACAAAATGATTATTACTCCGATGACTTCATCGTTTCCCGCAACCTGGCTTAAAAGACCAGGTATGTATTTTACAACTCCGGGATAAAGAACAAATAAGCTAATACCGCCAACTATCAAAGGTAAGTAAAATGAATTTCTGGTTAGTAGCTTTCTCCACATAACAGCTATAAACACAACGCTTAATCCCATAGTTAGCATTACAAACCTGGAATCATAAGCATGAAACTCTTCAGTAGTCGGAGGAGTAGTCCCTTTTTGTGTACTCCACATTGCGATGGCAATCAACAAAATTGCAGCAATGTGAATTAGGAAGATGTACCCCGTTTTCTTTAATGTTTCCTCATCGTCCATATATTTTCTGAAGAAAATAACCATAACAATGGGAACCATGGCAAGTAGACTCATTAAATGTACACCGGTTGCAAGTCCCATAAGATATGCTATCATAAGGAGATATTTTTCACTGTCTTTCCTGTCAGCCCGTTCATGCCAGCGCATCATAAGATAAATTGATAAAGCTAATATAAATGTACTGAAGGCGTAAACTTCAGCCTCAACTCCGTTGAACCAGAATGTATCGCTGAAAGAAAAAGAAAGGGCTCCAATAGCTGCTGCAATAAATGTCGTAAGGGCTTCGAGAAAATTTTTATATTCTTTGCCGCGATAGTTCTCAATTAATTTAACTGCGATTAGATATAGCAAGGTAACAGCACCAGCACTCGATAATACCGATATTGTATTTATCCTGAGTGCAATGTTTGCCGCAATAGGTAACATTGCAAATATTCTTCCTAGAATAGTAAAGAAAGGGGCTCCCGGCGGGTGAGGAACCTGGAGATAATAGGCGGCTGCTGTAAACTCACCGCAGTCCCAGAAGGAAACCGAAGGCTGCACGGTGCTGAATAAAACAATAGCTGAAAAAAGTAGAACAGCTGCACCGATAATAATCTTTAAGATCTTATATTTCATATTACCTCAAATCGGAAAAGGGATTCAAAGTTAGTTGCAATCATTCTTCTTTTTTCTTAAAGAAGGAATCGTATTTGCTTTTATCTACCGCCACGTTATACTTATCATAAAGTTCTTTTAGTCTCTTCATAGAAACAGTATCGAATTCTTCCTCGTCTTTTTGCCTCTTCAGAAACATCTTAAAATCTTCGCTTTCTTTTTTAGCAAACTTTCTTTCATGTTTTTTCAGAGTTTCAATATATTTTTGTTGATCCCTGTAAGACATATTAGCTTTTTAGATAAGGCTTTATCTTTTAAATTTAAGTAATCAAATTAACCAAACTTGTGTTAAGAAAAAAAGTATTATTAGGACGGATTTTTAATTAACACTGTTCCCGGAATTATGGATAATAAATTATTTTATTTCATTTTAAATAAGCCTTATGGCGTTTTATCTCAGTTTACTGATAAACTTAAGAGAAAAACTTTAGCCGGGTTTTATGATTTTCCCAAAGATGTTTACCCTGTTGGCAGGCTGGATCTGGATAGTGAAGGTTTACTTTTGCTTTCTAATGATAAGGAAATGGTTGATTTTCTGTTGAATCCTGTTAACAGGCATGAAAAAGAATATTATGCTCAGGTTGAAGGAATCCCTGATGAAGAAAGCCTTGAACAACTTGGTGTAGGAGTTATAATAGAAGGAAAAAAAACTTTGCCTGCAAAAGTTGGAATTATTGATGAACCAAACTTTCCACGAAGAAAACCGCCGATTTTTCCGAGAAAAAATAAATCTGTTTGCTGGATCAGTGTTGTTGTTACAGAAGGCAGATACAGACAAGTTAGAAAAATGACTGCAAGCGTTGGTTATCCAACATTAAGACTCGTTCGTGTCCGGATAAAGAATATTCAGCTTGGAAATTTAAAACCCGGTGAGGTTCGCGAACTTACACCGGGCGAAGTAGAAATTCTAAAGAGTAATTAAGCACTAAGAGCCGAAGTACAATGTGCACATTTTGTCGCTTTTAATCGGAATGCTCGATAAGCAATAAGGACAGTCTTTAGTTGTTGGCGCAGCAGCAGGGGCCTCTTCTTTCATTTTAAGTTTGTTGAAAGATTTTACTATCATAAATACTGCAACAGCAATAATTAAAAAGCTAATCAAAGCATTCAGAAATACTCCGTAGTTAATTGTTACTGCACCTGCTTTTTGGGCAGCTTCGAGCGAAGCATATGGCGGCATAACTTCAAGCCCGGATTTTAGAACAATAAACAGATTTGAGAAATCTACATTACCTAACGCCATTCCAATCGGCGGCATTATAATATCGCTTACAAGAGATTTTACAATTGTTCCAAAAGCTGCACCTATAATTATACCAACTGCCATATCGAGAACATTTCCTTTAACTGCAAATTGTTTAAACTCTTTCCACATAAAGCCTCCTGATTTTATTTAGAAATATAGCCTGAATTCGTAACACTAAATTACGCAACAAAATGACTGGAATAATTTTCTCCATGCGAATTGTTTGTAATTACCATGCAATATATCAAACCTCTTAAAAATTATAAATAGTTATAAAAAAAGAGTTTAGGGATTTTATCATTTCTGGCACAAAACTTTAGTAGTCGAAAGAAAAGAATGAATGATTTTCTCGAAATCTATTAACAAATAAAGGAGTAAGTATAATGGAAACATTAAAATCTTTTTTGAACAGCAAAATTTATAGACGACTTTTGGGAGTCTTTGCTGTACTTGCGGTCTTGCTTATTGTGGGATGCCAGGACTCAGTTACAAACCCTCAGGATTCCGAGCCAACTAATAATCAGGAAGCGATGCAGAAAATAGCAGATGATGATTCTTCACTTCAATCTTTCGACCAGGATTATGATGAAGAAGACGCTATGTCCTTTGAGAAAACTCAGGCTAATATTTACCCGTTTAAAGTTGGTCACAGGGTTCATCTTGTAAGCAGAACTCTTACAGTTGATATACAGGGAGATACAGCTTATGGAAAACTTACCAAAAATTATGAAGGCGTACTTATAATTAATGCGTCTTATGATTCAACTGCTACATCTCCCGACACGGTTATACAAAAACCATTTAATGCAGTAGTTACCAGGAATCTGATTTTTGTAAAAGTTGCAAATACGGATCGTCCGTTACGTAACTGGAAACTTGCAGCCATATCTTTGCCTGAAGGCGGTGCAATAACATCGACCGGGACATTATCCCCGAATATTACTATTACAAAAGTAACAGTCTTTTTACCAAGTGGAGACCAGATAGTTATTGATTCTCCAAATGATTATTACTTGGCAAGATATCATGGATGGTTACATTGGGGAGATATTCCGATCATTCCAAGAAATTCATCTGTTAAAGTAAGAGTAGAGCTATTCAGTGCTTATGAAGATAGTGATTTTGTAACTGTAACTTTCGGAAAAAATGAATTTGTCGGTCAGAGACATAAAAGAAAATTCGATCTTGTTTCTTCAACGCAGGTTTCCGGTGGTTATGATAAAGTATACGAGCAGACATTCATGACTTATACTTTCCCGGGATTTTACCATGCAGTAATAAATGCATTCCCCAAACAGGTTATATTTGATGACTCTACACCTGTAGAAAACTCGATGTGGGGAATTCCTTACTATGTAAAATTATTGTAAGATTTCTCGATCTTTCTCCAATCCCTGTCCCTTCTGGGGCGGGGATATTTTTTTCTGTGGATTGATAATATAGACAACCAGTATTAAGTTTGAATAAAATGAAACACTTTAAAACATATTTTGCTTTTTTCATCGGTCTTATTGTAATAAACGGTTGTGATAAACCTGCGGTTACAGAATTAACTGAGGAGAATCAGCAGCAGCTTCAGGTTGAAGTTTTGGCAAAAGATACAAATGATGAATATTATAGTGCCGATTCATCCGGAGTTGTTGATGATTTAAATGGTTATGCAAATGTTGTTACTGTAAGCGGAATCAAAATTACAAAAGGATCAACAACTGTAAGCAGTGCATTTGCCCAAACAATCTTCTTTGATAAAAGCAAACCTGTTCGTCGGAGAAATGGAAGATTGCTCGGTTATTACACAAGATTGCTCGGGAATGCACAATTCAACGGAGTTGAAGCGAGATCTGTTCCTTATAGAATAAGATATAATGAAAGTGGCGTTTTACAGGAGATTACTTTAGGAGTGAAGCATGTTTTAAATAGTTCATTTCAGAACCAGGATTTTAATTATCAATATAATTCATCAGTAGCTTTTAGTTTTGATTTTCTGCTTGGGGCTATTTCATTTAACCTTGATATCCCAACCCCTCCCGAAATCACAGGAAGCGTAATGCTCGAAGGGAAAAGAAATAATAATTCGCTAAGAGCAAAACTCAACTGGGATGGAGAAAATTATCCCGGATTTCAAATTATAGTTGCAGCTTCTGTTAGCGGAAGTGATAAAATATTTCCACTATTCCGTCTGAAAACAAAAGATGATGGCGAGTTAATAATTCCTGCTGAATTGATTAATCAAATACCTCCGCGGTTTGATGAATTCATGTTTTATTTTGTCAGGCGAACAGAGTTTCACAACCAAAGAAATAACAATGATTTTTATGTGTTGTCACAAAGTATTCACAGAGTTGATATAGATATTCCTTGAGAACAAAACTTTTAATTTGTGTTTGTATCGTTATGGTTTTTAAAACAGATATATTATCTCAAAATTCGTTTGAGCTTACAGGAAACCGCGGTTTCAATAATGAAAATATCTCTTTATCAAACAGCTTTGAAATTAATCCTTCAAATTATTTTTTATTAAAAGATTGGGGATTGTCTGTTTCATACGGAGGTGAATTCAGCGGTCAGGTTAATTCAAATCTTTATCTTGTTTCTATCTCCAAAAGGTTTTCAAATCAGTTTATTTCTCTTAGATATACTCCCGGCTATCAAAAGGATTTTGTTATAAATACAGGCGAGTCTCTCTTTTTTGAGGACTCGACAACACAAACACTGAGTTCAAAATTCAGCTATAAAGAACTGTTCGGGCTGGCTTATTCGTATAAAGCTTCTTCCCAAATAAATGTTGGTTTGTCTTTAAGATATTTTACACAGGAGTTTGAGACTCAATTTATACTTCCGGTTTTTGGCGATACAAATTATATAATGACAGACAGCAAAACAGAAACAGATAATTTCTGGAAAGGTGATATCGGTGTAAGTTATTCCCCATTTAAAGAGCTTTTGCTTTCAGTTGGTTCGATAAATCTTTTTACTTTTGGTGAAAGTGATTTTTCTGATGAGAACAAAGCATTTTCATTAAAAAAAGATAAAGCAGCACAGTTCGGAGTTTCATATGATCCTATAAATGAGTTCGAGCTTAATTTTATTTATGAAACGAATAAATCTTTACAGGCAGGATTTAATACGTATTTTAAATTTGGGAATCATAATTTTGGGTTTGGTTTAACAGCTTTTCACGATGAATTTCAAACTCCCTTTTTTGCAGGAATTATTCCTGCGGTATCTTATTCCAATAATCTTTTTGGAATTACATTCTCCGGTATAAAATATTTTGCAGATCGCAATGCGACTCAACCTCTTTCAGAATTTAGCAAAGAAGGGTTAACTAATATTATAAATAACAAGTATAGCTTTGATAAAGCAATTCTTACCGCGACATTTGCTTTGAATACAATAAAAATTCAGTCTGTTCAATTGCTGGATGTTAAAGTTTTAAATGACATTTATCCAACTCTCACTGACTTCTATCTTGATTATCCTTTTGCAATTGGTAAAGTTGTAAATCTTACAAAAGATCCGGTTTCTGTTAAACCGTATTCACGAATTGAAGGAATGAATTCAGATAATATTCAATCCCCTGAAATTATGATATCCGGGAACGACACGGTTGAAGTAAAATTCTATACGCTTATTCCCGAAACATTTTCCAAGAAGAAGCCTGAGATTTCTTATGCAGATTTTTTTGTTTCTGTTTCAAATGATGAACCTGATGACCAGTTCCAAAAAGCTGTTTTAATTAATGGGAATAATTCTTGGGATGGGAAAGTATCCAACCTGAAATATTTTTTAAAAAGAGATCAAAACTTTTCTTTAGCTTACGCAAAAGGAATCTTGAGTAAATACAAAGCTGAATTCGACACGTTGCCAAATGTTCTCTATAATTTTTATAAAACAAAAATTCTTTTTAATGAAGTTGTAAAAAATCTTATTTATACTTCCGATCCGAGAGCATCGGCGGAGTATGTTCAATTTCCGGATGAAACATTAAAGCTTAAAGGCGGCGATTGTGATGATCTTTCCGTTTTGTTTAGTTCGCTTCTCGAAAGTGTCGGTGTTGAAACTGCTTTTATTGATTACAAAGAAACTAACTGGGAATAAGACATGTAAATATTCTTGTAAATACAGGCTTAAAACCAGAAGAAGCGAGATTGATTACAAAGAATGACACGAAATATTTTTTAAGAAAGAATGATGATGGTAATGAAGAAATCTGGATACCTGTTGAAACAACATCTCTCGATAATTTTAATAACGCATGGAATGTTGGTGTTGAAAAGTTTAACAAAGAAGCAATCGGGGATTTGGGAATTGCCAAAGGAACCGTTCAAATAATAGATATTTATTAATGAGGCATAAAATGAAAAAAACATTTTTATTAGTTATAACAATTACGAGCTTAACATTTTGTCAATCATTTAAAGCAGACAAAGTAATCGGGAACGGTTAAAGCTCTTGATTCAAATGATAACTGGATTGAAGTAAAAGAAGGAACTTCGCTTCCATTAAATTCAATTTTGGTTGCTGATAAAAAATCTTCTGTAAAGATATCAGGTGAAGGAATAAACTTTACTTTAAAAGAATCATCTGCTATTCCGGTTTCAAGCATTAAGAAAATGACAATCGATGAATTGCTCCTTGCACTTGCAATGGAAGATGTGATAAACGCTCCGAGAAAAAAGGAAAACGACAACGGAAAGTCGACTGCTGTTTACGGCAGCAAGGAAGGCGGGAACGAAAGTGATATTGCAGGCTCAGATGATTTTGGAATAAAAAGAATAAATGGTGCAATGCAACTTGCAGAAAATGGTTTTAAAGAGTCGGCAGTTGTAACTGCTAAAGAAACTTTCAGGAAATATCCTGCAACAAAAGAAATGGCAAACTACAGAATCTATTTCGCAAATTTGTTGTATAAATTTGGATTGAATGAAGAAGCTTATGATGAGTTTACTTCGATAAAAGAATTAAAATTATCTGATAAAGAAAAATCCGAAGTTGAAGAAAAATTATCTCAGCTTAATAAGAAGTTGGTAAATAAATAGTTGTAGCGTACTTGGTAATTATAAAGGAAATTATTTAGAATCAAACAACTAATAACTAAATAACTTAATAATCATTATCTTAATCACTCTGCCTTTTCGCAGGCTTAATCTAATTTATTTATTTTAAATCGATTTCAGAACTTTTCCTATTTGCTAAACGCAATAATATCATTATCTTATCCTTACTAAAACTTTTCGAACAAAACAACTTTTATGACATTAGAAATTGTAATAGTTTTTCTAATTCTTCTCGGGACAATAGTACTTTTTGCGCTCGAAAAAATGCCCGTGGATCTTACAGCCATTGTCGTTATGGTAGCGCTCATAGCTACAGGAATACTAACACCGGGAGAAGCTGTTTCAGGCTTTAGTAATCCTGCTACAATAACAGTTGGAGCAATGTTTATAATCAGCGCTGCGTTAAATAAAACAGGCGCTCTACTTTTTTTAGGCGACCTTTCTACAAGAATGTTTAAATATGGTTTTTGGCTTGCGCTAATTGTTATGATGTGTGTTATTGCCATGGTTTCTGCTTTCATTAATAATACCCCGGTAGTTGCCGTCTTTATCCCAATCTTATTAAATACTGCAAGGAAAAATAACATTAGTCCCTCTAAACTTTTGATGCCTCTTTCATTCGCGTCTATATTTGGCGGGGTTTGCACATTGATCGGGACTTCGACAAACATTCTTGTAAGCTCGATAGTAGCGCAACACGGTTTACGCCCGCTCGGCATGTTCGAATTTACAACTATGGGAATTGTTTTCTTTGCAATTGGAACACTTTACATGGTTTTTATTGGTGTAAGACTTATACCTGAAAGACGGGAAGATTCTGATCTTACACAAAGTTTTAGAATGAACGATTATCTTACAGATATTGTCGTTTTATCCGCATCAAAATCAATTGGCAAAAAGATAATTGATTCTCACTTAGTAAAAGAGCTCGATCTCGATGTACTTTATGTTGTAAGAAATGGTGTAAGATTGCTTAGACCAGTAAGAACAATCTTTCTTGAACCGAATGATGTTTTAAGAGTAAGATGTGATATTGAAAAGATAAGGACGATCCAGGAAAAAGAAGGGGTTGTTTTAAAATCAGACTTAAAAATAAAACAGAAGGATATGGAAGCTGTTGATGCAATGCTTGTTGAAGCTATAGTTGCCCCTAACTCTGAGCTTGAAGGGCAAACAATAAAATCAATTGATTTCAGAAATAAATTTGGGGCTACCGCATTAGCTCTAAGACATAGAGGGCAATTACTTCATAGGGGATTCAGCAAGACAAGACTTAGTTCGGGAGACGCTTTACTAATTGATGTAAGAAAAGAGAATTATGATTTAATAAAGAACAATCGAAACTTTGTGTTTGTCTCTGATGTTAAAGTTGAAAAATACAGGAAAAGAAAAATTATTCCTGCTGTAGCTATAGTTGTGGGAGTTGTTTTAGCTGCTTCTTCCGGTACATTGCCAATAATGGCTTCAGCATTAATTGGTTGTACATTACTTGTTCTTATCGGCTGTATAAAGCTTGAAGAAGCTTACCATGCAATTGATTGGAAGATAATTTTTCTATTGGGGGGAATTCTCTCGTTGGGGTTAGCATTAGAAAAAACAGGGGCTGCTGTTTTGGTTTCAAATTTATTAATTAGCGGGCTGGGAAGTCTGGGCCCTATAGCAATTGTAGCAGCTTTATATTTGCTTACTTCGCTTCTAACGGAAACAATGTCGAACAATGCTACTGCTGTTTTGCTTACCCCGATTGCAATAACTGCCGCTGCCGCTATGCATGTTGATCCCCGTCCTTTTATCATTGCTGTTATGTTTGGTTCGTCTGCAAGTTTTATGACCCCTGTTGGTTATCAGACAAATACAATGATTTTTAGTGTCGGCAGATATAAGTTCTCAGATTTTCTTAAAGTTGGAGCTCCTCTTAATTTTATTTTCTGGCTGGCTGCATCTTTGTTAATACCCTATTTCTTCCCGTTTTAATTTCCGTTTATATTCTTTTTTTTGAAACTGCTTTTAAGTAACTTTTAGTCTGTGACTTCAGTGTAAATATCTGTTTTGATTTCAACAATTAATAATATGTGGCAGGGAATAACAAATATTTTTTTTCAGCTTAGAGATTTTCTAAGTGTTCCAGTCATTTCAGTTGGAAAGACCGAAATTACTCTTTGGATAATTGTTTATTTCTTCTTTCTGACTATTATTCTTTTTTATGTAACGGGGAAGCTTAGAAAATGGGTTGTCTACAAACTTCTTGCTAAAAGTAAAATCGATCTTGGCGTTAGGATCGCGACAGGTACAATTGTTAGATATATAATTTTAGGTGTTGGGCTAATTATAGTTCTACAAACTGTTGGATTAGACTTAAGTACGTTAACAATTTTAGCCGGTGCGTTGGGTATTGGTATCGGCTTCGGTCTGCAGAACATAACTAACAATCTTGTCAGCGGTATTATAATACTTTTTGAAAGACCGATTAAAGTTGGAGATAGAATTGAAGTAGGGAAAATTGCTGGGGATGTTATAAGAATATCTATACGCTCAACAACTATTATAACCAACGATAATATTTCTATTATTGTTCCCAATTCTGAATTTATTTCCTCAACAGTTATTAACTGGAGCCATATTGATAGAAACATCCGTTTAAATTTCCCTGTTGACGTTTCTTATGATGAAGATCCGCAAGTTGTGAAGAAATTGCTTCTTGAGGTTGCGTCTGAAAATACTGGTGTATTAAAAGAACCAAAGTCAGATGTTTTATTCGATAAGTTTGGTGAGAGTTCACTCGTGTTTAATTTGAGAGTATGGACAAGAGAATTTATTAATCGTCCCGGTGTTTTGAAAAGCCAATTGTATTATGCAATCTTCGAGAAGTTTAAAGAACATGGAATTAAAATTCCTTTCCCGCAGAGAGATATTCATTTTAAAAGTAGTGATGTGCCTATTGTAATTCAATCAAAGGATAAATAACCCGGAGGAGGTTGTATGCGAGCTAAGGTAATAGTTCTGATGGTGATCATTGTTTTGTTTACAATTTTTGTAACTCAAAATACAGAGGTTGTTAGTGTAAATGCTTTCTTCTGGAAGTTTGAAATGTCCTTAATTGTTTTGATGACACTTTCCTGTTTAATCGGGGCAATTGCCGGTTTTATCCTGCTAAAAGTTTTTACCGATTCTGATAAAAGAAAAGATAAAAAAGAAATTTCAGCCAAACCTGATCTGAATTGATTTTATTCTGTGTTGAATAATTTAGTTCTTATAATATATTGTAGGAACAAAAAGGAGGTAAACTATGAGTGATATTAAAGACAGGGGATATGCTAATCCGGATGTTTTGGTTTCTACCGATTGGGTTGCCGAACATCTTAATGATAAAAATGTAAGAATTATCGAATCGAATGAAGATCAACTTCTTTATTCGACAGGGCACATTAGAGGGGCTGTGCATGTAGACTGGACAACAGATTTAAATGATCCTGTCCGAAGAGATTATTTACAGAAAGATGGTTTCGAGAGTCTTATGTCTAGAATTGGTGTAACGCCAGATATAATAGTAGTTTTTTATGGTGATAAAAATAACTGGTGGGCTTGTTATGCTTACTGGGTATTCCAGCTTTTCGGTCACAAGAATGCTAAGGTAATGGATGGTGGCAGAATTAAGTGGCAAAAAGAAAACCGTGAGATGACAAAAGAAGTTCCGCAATATCCTGCAACAAAATATAATGCACCCGAAAGAGATGATAAAAAGATAAGAGCTTTCAGAGATAATGTGTTAGAACATATTAATAAAAAACTTCCTCTTGTTGATGTAAGAAGTCCGGAAGAATATTCCGGTAAAAGACTTCATATGCCGGATTATCCTAACGAAGGCGCATTAAGAGGCGGACATATTCCCGGTGCTAAAAGTATTCCGTGGGCTAAAGCAATAAACGCTGATGATGGTACCTTTAAAACTGCAGATGAATTAAAATCGATTTATGAAAAGGAAAATAATCTTAAACCTAATGATGAGATAATCGCGTACTGCCGAATTGGTGAAAGAAGCAGTCACTCCTGGTTTGTTCTGAAAAACTTACTCGGATATAAGAATGTAAGAAATTATGATGGAAGCTGGACCGAATGGGGAAATCTTGTAAATGTTCCTATAGAAAAGTAATTAAGGTATGAGTGACTATCCTAAAAAATTAGAAGATGTTGTTGAAACTTTATCTCTTCTTTCCGACCAACAAGAAAGAAGAGATATTCTTGTAGACTATGCAGAAAGATTTAAAGAAGTTCCTTCTGAAATTTCAAGTCGTCCTTTCCCCGAAGATAACAAAGTTCCGTTTTGTGAATCGGGTGCTTATGTGTGGACTTTACCACAGGATGACGGAACTTTAAAATTATTTTTTGCGGTTGAAAATCCTCAGGGAATTTCTGCAAAATCTCTTTGTACAATTCTTGCTTCAACATTGTCGGGAGAAAAGCCGGAAAACATTATCAAAATAGATGAGGATCTGGTTTATAAAATTTTTGGTGAATCTCTTTCAATGGGAAAGAATATGGGATTAACCGGCATCATTCAAAGAATAATAAGAGATGCTAAAAAATATTTGAAAAATAAAATCGAAACTTAACCCAAATAACAAAGTGTTAAATTCTTACTGAATTTGACATATTCCTTGCATATTGACTTATTTCATAGTAGCTTTACTAAGTTGTTTTTCGCCCTTATAAGGGCGATTTTTGTTTGTATGAATTTGTCTACTGAAAATATTAAGGAAATAGCCGAAAATGTTATAAACAATTCCGGTTATTTCTTGATTGATTTTTCAGTAAGAGGGTTTGCCAAAAATACAGTTATTGAAATTTTTATTGATGGAGAAAATTATATTTCTGCTGACGATTGTTCAAAGGTGAGCAGAGAAATAAATAACAGGCTGAGTAACTTAATTCAACAGCAAGACAATTACAGGCTCGATGTTTCTTCACCAGGAGTTGATAAACCGCTGAAATTTATTCAACAGTTTCCTAAACATCTTAATAAAAAATTCGAATTAAGTTATAAACAACAAACTGAAACTAAAAAGGCTGTTGGCAGATTAACTGAAGTAAAAGGTGAAGTACTCAAATTTTTGTTAAGCAATAATGAAGAGTTAGTGTTAGATTTTAAGGATATTATAAAAGCAAAAGTAATAATAAGTTTTTCATAGAGGAGATTTTTAACAATGAACATGGATATTGTCGAATCCTTTGCCCAGATGGTAAGGGAAAAAGGAATTGATAAAGACGTTTTAGGCGGTATTCTTGAGGAAGTGTTTGGACTTCTGATTAAAAAGAAATATGGTGAAGAAGCGAAGTATGATGTGGTTGTAAATATGGACAGAGGAGATATTGAATTATACATAGAGCGGGAAATTGTAGATGTGGTTGAAGATCCAAACAGACAGATAAGCCTTGCTGATGTTAACAAAAAAGGAAATGATGAAGGGCTTGGGGTGGGAGAAGATTTTGTAGAGAAAATAGAATTAGTTTCTTTAGGAAGAAGACTAATTACTCTTGCAAAGCAAAGTCTTAATCAAAAAATACGCGAGATAGAAAAAGATGTTATATATAATGAATACAAAGAATTGCTTGGTGAAATTGTAGTTGGAGATATTTACCAGATAAGAAGAAGCGACATACTTGTAAATCATAATAAGAATGAGCTTCTGCTTCCGCGTCCCGAACAAATTCCTTATGAGAGATATAAAAAAGGTGAGACAATAAGAGCTATCGTAAAAGAAGTTAAAAAAGGAAACAGTGGTCCTTTAATTATTATTTCACGCTCTGATAATATGTTTTTAAGAAGACTTTTTGAAATTGAAATACCCGAAATTTATGACGGGATTATCGAGATAAAATCAATTGCAAGGGAGCCAGGGGAAAGAGCAAAGATAGCCGTACAATCACAGGACAGCAGGATCGATGCAGTAGGCGCTTGTGTTGGAATGAAAGGAGTTCGTATTCATGCAATTGTAAGAGAACTTAATAATGAAAATATAGATGTAATAAATTATTCCGAGGATCCGTATGTTTTTATTCAGAGAGCGTTAGCCCCTGCCAAACTTAAAAAGATAGAAGTAGATGAAGATAACAAGAAAGCAATAGTTAATGCAGACAGCGACCAGGTTTCTCTTTTAGTTGGAAGAAATGGAGTAAACATTCGCCTCGCTATGAAGTTGACTGGCTACGAAGTTGAAGTAATAAGAGAAGAAAAACCATTTGAAGAGTATGAAGAAGATATTGAATTAATTGACCTTAAAGAAGAACTCGGTGATGATATATATGAATTATTGATTAATAACCGTTACGATACTGCGATTGAAGTATTAACTGCGGGTCCCGAGAAACTAAAAGAAATTGAAGGACTCGATGAAGCAAAGATCGAAGAAATTATTGAGATAATTAAATCTCAGTTTGAAGAAGAGGAAGACTAACAGGATACTTTATGCCCGAAGCGAAAACCAGGAACCCAAGAGTTTACAAAATTGCATCAGAGTATAATCTCTCTGTGGAGAATCTTGTAGAATTTTTGCGGAGTAAAGGTCACGATGTGAAATCGCATATGTCTATGCTCGATGATGACATGGTCAAAGACATAAATGATCATTTTAAAAAAGAAATTGAGAAGGCGGAAAAGCATTATAAAAAAATTGCTGAGTTTAATAAGAAAAGAAATGAAAAGGCAGAACAAGAAGGGGATGAGAAGTCAGTTAAGATTGAAGAATCAGAAGTAGGAGTTCCTACCGAGGAGATACAAGTTCAGACAAAAGTTGAAGGGAAAGTAAAAGAAGAAGTTGAAACTAATGTAGCACAAACTGATGGAACTACAGTTGTCGAAACTCCCAAAGCTGAAGAGAAAAGCTTTAAAGCTCCTAAAGATCAGGAAGCTGATAAAAGAAAAGGGTTAAAAGTTGTTGGCAAAATGGACCTTGGGGGAGAAGGGAAAAAATCCGGAGGAGACACTGATAAGGAAAAAGTAAGACCTGCTGTTAAAAAGAAAAAGAAACCCAAAGCAAAAAAGAAAACTACCGATGCGCCGCCGGAAGAGACTGTTGCAACTAAAAAGAAAAAGAGAGTTAAAAGATTTGAAATAGATGAAAAAGAAGTTAAAGAAGCTATAAGAAAAACTCTTCTGAGTATGGACGATTCTGCGATGTCGGGTAGAGCGTTGCAGCGCAAAAAGAAGAGAAGGGAACGAGAAGCAGAGCAGGAAAAACAGCTTGAGCTAAAATCTCTTGAAAAGAATAAAATTAAGGTTAATGAATACATAGCTGTTAATGAATTGGCAAATCTAATGAACGTTCCGGTCGCGGACGTAATATCAAAATGTATAGAATTAGGTTTAATGGTTTCGATAAATCAAAGACTTGATATAGATACTATAACACTTGTTGCTGATGAATTCGGCTTTGAAGTTGAAATAGAAGAAGAATATACATCTGAAGTTCTTGAAGATATTCCTGATGATCCGGAGACATTGAAACCGCGCCCGCCGGTAATTACAATTATGGGGCATGTAGATCATGGTAAAACTTCATTGTTGGATTATATCAGGAGAACAAATGTTGTTGCAGGAGAAGCAGGCGGTATTACACAGCATATAGGTGCGTACCGTGTTGATGTTGGTAATAATAAGTTTATTACTTTTTTGGATACTCCGGGTCACGAAGCTTTTACAGCAATGCGTGCAAGAGGAGCCCAGCTTACGGATATAGTTGTTATTGTCGTAGCTGCAGATGATGCAGTTATGCCCCAAACTGTTGAAGCGATTAATCATGCACAGGCTGCAAATGTGCCAATGGTAATAGCGATTAATAAAATTGATAAGCCGGGTGCTAATCCTGAAAAGATTAAGCAGCAACTTGCAGATAGAAATGTTCTTGTTGAAGAATGGGGTGGAAAATTTCAATGTGTTGAAATTTCTGCGAAGTCAGGAAAGAATGTCGATTCACTGCTTGAGAAACTTTTGCTTGAGGCTGAACTTCTTGATTTAAAAGCTAACCCGGATAGAGAAGCAAGAGGTGCAGTTGTAGAATCAGAACTCGATAAAGGAAGAGGAATTACAGGAACAATCCTGGTTCAAAAAGGAACTTTGAAGATAGGAGATTCTTTTGTTGCAGGTGTTTATCATGGAAAAGTAAGAGCAATGTTCGATGAGAGAGGAAATAAAGTTACTGAAGCTGAACCATCGACTCCTGTACAAGTACTTGGTTTTGAAGGATCACCGCAGGCTGGAGATACTTTTATTGTTGTTGAATCTGAAAGAGAAGCGCGTGATATATCTGTTAGAAGACAACAATTGAAAAGAGAGCAGGATCAAAAACAGGTTAGACATATTACTCTCGATGAGATTGCAAAGAGGATTACTATTGGAGGTGTAAAAGAATTAGCCCTTATAGTTAAAGGTGATGTCGATGGTTCTGTTGAAGCTTTGTCCGATTCTCTGATGAAAATATCGAACGAAGAAGTTGTTATAAGAGTAATTCATAAAGGTGTTGGTGGAATTTCCGAAAGCGATGTATTACTTGCTTCTGCTTCTGATGCTATTATAATTGGTTTCCATGTAAGACCAAATATAAACGCAAGAAAACTTGCTGAAAGCCAGAAAGTTGATATTCGTTTATATAATGTAATTTATGATGCAATTAACGAAGTTAAATCTGCTCTCGAAGGCCTGCTCTCTCCTGTAATAACAGAAGAAGTTGTTGCTACTCTGGAAGTAAGAGATACATTTAAAGTTCCAAAATTCGGAACAGTTGCAGGATGCTACGTACTGGAAGGTAAGATTGTAAGGAACAATAAGATAAGATTAATCAGAGATGGAATTGTAATACAGGAAGGGGAAATAGGATCATTAAGAAGATTTAAAGATGATGTTAGAGAAGTTGATTCAGGTTATGAATGTGGTTTGAATATCGCAAACTATAACGACATTAAAGTGGGCGATATAATTGAAGCATATAAATTTATAGAGACTAAGAAAAAGCTTGCTTAAGCTATAGACCTTCAAGGTTAAAAACTGGTTACCAATGTGTTAACCTCTGAAGGTTCTTCGAAAGGAATTGTAAAGATGTCTCACCGTATTGAAAAAGTTGAACATTTAATTAAAGAAGAAATCAGTTTAATCTTTCTTCGTAAACTTCAGGATTCCTCTTTAGGATTAATAACCATAACAAACGTTAAGCTTAGTCCCGATCTTCGAGTTGCCAAAGTTTATATTTCTGTTTTTGAAAAAGAGAAGAGAGAATTTGTCCTTGAAAAGATAAGTTCCGTCACAGGCTATATAAGATCGGAGCTCGCATCAAAAATAAGAATAAGATTTATTCCCGAATTAAGATTTTATATTGACGATACTCTTGACTATGTAGAAAAAATTGAAAATCTAATAAAGAAGATTCATAAGGATGATAACAAAGGAGACGAATGATTTTAATGGAATTGATTTTGGTAACGGCGAAGTAATTCTTATAGATAAACCTGCCGGCTGGTCTTCATTTAAAGTGATAAGAAAAATAAGACAGGCAGTAGGCGTGAAAAAAGTTGGTCATGCAGGTACACTTGACCCCGCAGCAACAGGTCTTTTAATTGTAGCAACAGGGAAGAAAACGAAATCAATTTCTGAATTTCAAGCTCTCGAAAAAACTTATACCGGCACAATAACTTTGGGTAAAACTTCTCCTTCAATGGATAATGAAACAGAGATCACTTCTGAAAAATCTTTTGCTCATATATCCGAAGAAATGATTTATAAAGTAAGAGATGAATTTGTCGGTTCGATTAAACAAATTCCCCCGATGTATTCAGCAATAAAATATAAAGGGAAAAGCTTATATCATCTTGCAAGAAAAGGAAAAGAAATTGAAAGAGAGCCGAGGGAAATTGTTATTTATGGTTTTAAAATTTTAAATATAAATCTTCCCGATATTAATTTTGAAATTACCTGTTCTAAAGGGACTTACATCCGGGTTATTGCGAATGATTTTGGCGACAAGCTTGGCTGCGGAGGTTTGCTCAGTTCATTAAGAAGAACAAAAATCGGGAATTATTCAGTTGATGATGCTTTCACAGTTGAAAAGTTTACCGAGTTTTGTACTCTAAAAAATGCAGAATAATGTAGAATTTGGGCGCATAATCATAATTAATCAATTTCACTTTAAGGCATAAAAAGTTTATATTTACAAGTTATTGCACGCAAATTCGGTAATATGCAAGTTTTTCATGATTTAGCTTCGATAAAGAAGGATAAAAATACTGTTTTAACAATTGGGACTTTTGACGGCATTCATTTAGGTCATCAAAATATAATTGAGAAGGTAAAAAAAAACGCAACTGCTTATGGAGCAAGAAATTTCGTTGTTACCTTTAATCCTCATCCAAGGAAGATACTCTCGGAAGCAAGTAATATTAAGATTTTAAGTACACTCAGGGAAAAAATGATTGCTCTCGAAAATTTAGGAGTAGAGCATGTTTATGTAATTGAATTTACCAGGGAATTTTCCCAATTAACAGCAGAAAATTTTTTTAGTGATTATATTATTAACGGAATAGGTCTTAAAGAAATTATTATTGGTTATGATTATCATTTTGGAAAAGGAAGAGGCGGAAGTGTTGAAACTTTGATGAAGATGGGAAAGGAAAACGACTTTTCTGTAAACCGGATAGAAGAAATTAAAATTAATGATGATACGGTAAGTAGCACAAAAATCAGGAATGCTCTTGTGGAAGGAAATATAGAATTAGCAAACAGATATCTTGGCGGGCAATATTCTTTTAGCGGTATAGTTGTGAGTGGTGACAAAAGAGGTCGTACGCTTGGATTTCCTACTGCCAATATTCAACCCGATGATCCTGAAAAACTTTTGCCTGCACTGGGTATTTACCTTGTTGAAATTTTAATCAGTGGTAAAAGCTTTTTTGGTTTGTTAAGTATAGGGAAAAGACCAACGTTTTATGATGAAGGGAAAATAGTACCGGAAGTATATATTTATGATTTCGATGAAGATATTTACGATGAATATGTAACTGTTAACGTTATTGAAAGATTAAGAGGAGAAGAAAAGTTTTCATCTGCAGAAGAATTAATAGAACAGATGAATAAAGATAAGGCATCCGGCTTAGAGATTTTAAGTAAGAAAATTAATTAACCCCGGAGTTTCTGGGATTATATCGTACAACAAAAAAAGGTAAAGTAAAAATGACAAAAGATGAAAAACTTGACATAGTCAAGAAATTTGGTGAAAGCGAAAAGGATACCGGCAAATCCGAAGTTCAGATCGCACTGCTTACGAAGAGGATCAATGATCTTACGGAGCATTTTAACAAGCACGCTAAGGACCATCACTCTCGAAGAGGTTTGATGATGATGGTTGGTAAAAGGAGAAGACTTCTTGATTACTTGATGAGAAAGGACATTGAGAGGTACAGAGGAATAATTAAAGAATTGAATATCAGAAAATAAGAGGTTTTGAAAATGTCCGTAATTAAAGAAGTTTTACTTGGGGGAACAAATTTTTCAGTAGAGATTGGAAAATTTGCCAAACAGGCGAGCGGTTCAGTGATGGTTCGCTATGGCGATACAATGGTCCTGGTTACTGCGGTTGCTGCAAACAGTGCACCCGAAGGGCTCGATTATTTTCCTCTACAGGTTGAATATAGAGAAAAGACATCTGCAGCAGGAAAATTTCCTGGCGGTTATATTAAAAGGGAAGGAAGACCAACCGAAAAAGAAATATTAAGTTCCCGGTTGATTGACAGACCGATCAGGCCGCTTTTCCCCAACGAATTCAATAATGAAACCCAGGTAGTTGCCCTGGTTCTTTCTTATGATGGAGAAAATGATCCCGATGTTATAGCAGCAACGGGTGCTTCCGTTGCGCTTTCTATTTCGGATATTCCTTTCGATGGACCAATGGCTGAAGTCAGAGTTGGAAGAATTAATGGCGAGTTCATAATTAATCCTACACATCAACAACTTCAGCAAAGTGATTTAGAACTTGTTGTAGCAGGAACAGCAGATTCTATAATTATGGTTGAAGGTGAATCTAAAGAAGTCAGTGAAACCGATTTACTCGATGCACTTAAGTTTGCACAGGTAGAAATTGGGAAACTTGTTCAGCTTCAGCTTGATCTTATTAACGAAGTTAAAAAAGAGAAAATGGAGATCACTGCTGTTGCGATTGATGAATCTTTAAAGAAAGATGTCTATGGTCTTGCAAGTGAAAAGTTCAAAGAAATTGTTCATTCGGTTTTAGCGAAAGAAGAAAGAAGCCAAAAGAATAAAGAACTTGCAGAATCAGTTCAAACTTCTCTTGCAGAAAAATATCCTGAGCAGGAAAAAGTTATTAGTGAAATTCTTCATGATCTTGAAAAAGATCTTATGCGTGAGAGAATTCTTTCTGAGGGTATTAGGCTTGATGGAAGAAACACAACACAGATTCGCCCTATCACAATTGAAACTTCTGTTTTACCAAGAACTCATGGTTCTGCCCTTTTTACAAGGGGTGAAACTCAAAGCTTAACGACTGTTACATTGGGAACTAAAAATGATGAGCAGTCTGTCGAAGGATTATTAGAAGAGTATAGTAAGAAGTTCATGCTTCATTATAATTTTCCACCGTTTAGTGTTGGCGAAGTTGGGAGAATGACCGGAGTTGGAAGAAGAGAAATTGGTCACGGTAATCTGGCAGAAAGAGGATTAAAAATTGTATTTCCACAAGAAAAAGATTTTCCATATACAGTTAGAGTAATTTCTGATATTCTTGAATCAAATGGTTCTTCGTCTATGGCAACTGTGTGTGCGGGTTCTCTTGCTTTAATGGATGCGGGTGTGCCGATGAGTAAAGCCGTTGCTGGAATTGCAATGGGACTTGTTAAGGAAGGCGATAGGTATGCAGTTCTTTCTGATATTCTTGGAAACGAAGATCATCTTGGTGATATGGATTTTAAAGTTGCTGGGACCCAAGACGGCATCACAGCTTTCCAAATGGATATAAAAATTAAAGGTGTTTCTTTCGAAATTATGGAAAAGGCACTGCACCAGGCCAAAGAAGGAAGAATGCATATACTTGGAATAATGAATGAAGCACTAAGTACCCCAAGAGAAAACCTCTCACCGTTTGCCCCAAGATTGATTACCATGAAAGTTGAAACAGATCAGATTGGTTTGGTAATTGGTCCCGGTGGAAAAACAATACAGGGAATGCAAAGATTATTTGGTGTTGATATTAATATTGATGATGACGGAACGATCAGCATTGCTTCTCCTAATAAGGAAAATGCTTCTAAGTGTAAAGATTATTTAAAGAAGCTTACAGCTACTCCCGAAGTTGGAGAAGTTTACGATGGAGTTGTAACAAAGATTATGGACTTCGGCGCTTTTGTTGAGATACTTCCGGGCAAAGAAGGTCTGCTGCATATATCTCAGATAGATAATAAACGCGTTGAAAAAGTTTCAGATTATTTTAAACAAGGAGATAAAGTTACGGTTAAGCTTTTGAAAGTAGAAAACGGTAAGTTTTCTTTGAGCAGGAAAGAGCTTCTTAAGGAAGCGAATAATTCAAACGGTTCTAAAGATGAATCCCGTAACTAATTAAGTTTGGCATTTTAGCAAGTAAGTTTAGTTTAACTAAAGATGTGTTTAACTGTGAATGAATATTTAATCCCTTTTTGTTTTTCTCTTTTTATGCCGGGAGAGTTTTATTCTTCTCCAAAAGAGAATCAATTTCACGGGTTAAGCCATCTTTTAAAAAAATTGTTGTTGGAATATAAAATTTCAATCAAAGAGTTTGTCCTTTATGATAAAAGAAATTATAATAAACTCGACGTCAGCACAAACACGTGTTGCGATAACAGAAGATGGAAATCTGGTCGACTTCTTTGTCGACTATCCTGAAAACCGCCGTATGGTGGGGGACATATACCTGGGGAAAGTTGCAAGGGTATTACCCGGCATAAGAGCGGCATTTATTGATATCGGGATGAAACACGATGCCTTCCTTCACTTTTCCGACATTGGAGAACGCACTCATCAATTCCAGGAAATGCTTGGTGAAGATGATTCTGATGTTGAGGATGTTGATGATGATGACCCAAATGGCAGTCCCCATGCCAAACAAATCACAGATAATAAGTTAAATGACTCACACAGGGAACAATTTGCAGTACCTAAGCTTAGCAAAGGACAGGATATTCTTATTCAAATTATTAAGGAGCCGGTAGACAATAAAGGAGTACGAGTTACTTCTTCTATTTCTTTGCCCGGAAGGTTTTGTGTGCTTCTTCCTTTTGATAACAAAGTAGGAGTTTCCAAAAGAATTGTTGACTACAAGGAGAAAAAAAGACTGCGTTATATTGCAAGGGGTATCCTTCCAAACAATTACGGATTAATTATCAGGACTGTAGCCAGAAATCAAACAGAAGAAGCTTTGCATGATGATCTTAAAAATTTAATGAAAACCTGGGCTGATATTGAATCCACAGCTAAGTCTGAGAAACCTCCATCACTCATCTATCAGGATCTTAGTACAACATCGAGTGTTATTAGAGACTTGTTTTCAGCTGATGTTTCAAAAGTATTTATAGATTCAAAAAAAATGTTCAAGCAGATAAAAAATTATGTACAGCTTGTTCAACCTGAAGCCGCAGAAAAAATAGAAAGTTTCCGCGCTTCAGATTCAATCTTTGATGATTTCCATATCGAGGAACAAATAAAAACGCTGATGGGCAGGAAAGTGCCTTTGCCAAGTGGAGGTTACGTTATTATTGAACATACTGAAGCTATGGTTGTTATCGATGTGAACAGCGGAAGATATGCTAAAAGTAAAGAGCAGGAACAAAATTCTCTTAAAACTGATCTCGAAGCTGCACGTGAAATTACACGGCAATTACGTTTGAGAGATATTGGCGGGATCATAGTAATAGATTTTATAGATCTTGAAGACGATAAGAACAGGAAAAAAGTTTATGATGAGTTGAAAAAAGAATTCAGAAAAGACAGGGCGAAAGTTTCCATTCTTCCTATGTCCGATTTTGGTTTGATTCAGATTACGCGCCAAAGAATACGTCAGAACATTATGCAGGCAATGAAAGAAATTTGTCCTTATTGTTCCGGAACTGGACTTTTAACAAAGCATTCGCATGTTTTATACAACCTCGAGGATTTGCTAAAAAAGATTAAACGGCAGACAAAAGAAAGAGCTTTAATTATAAAATGTCATTCAGTTGTTGCCGAAAAACTTAATGAAGGCTTTATTAAAACTAAAACAAAACTAAGGCTTAAATACCAAATGACTTTGAGAGTTCAGTCCGATGATACGTTGCCTTTAGATCAGTTCAAGTTTTTCTCCAAGAAAACCGGCAAAGAAATTATTCTTGAACAATCCTGACAAGATCCGCATGAAAAAGACGAGATTTTATAGTGTTCATAAAGAACTTGGAGCGAAGATAATTGAATATGCAGGCTTCGAAATGCCGGTTCAATATTTTTCTATAATTGCAGAACACAAAGCTGTTAGAAATTCAGTCGGAGTGTTCGATGTTTCGCATATGGGGGAAGTATTTATTTCAGGAGATAAAGCTTTGGATTTTGTTCAGGAGATTACAACGAATGATGCGTCAAAACTTTTTCCTGGCAGAGTTCAATATTCTGCGATGTGCTATCCGGATGGAGGAATTGTTGATGATCTTTTAGTTTACCGGCTTGGTGAAAAAGAATTTATGCTTGTAATTAATGCTGCAAATACAGATAAAGATTTTAAATGGATGAATGAAAATAATAAAGTCAGTGCAAAGCTTGAAAATTTAAGTGACGAATATTCTTTGCTCGCCGTGCAGGGCCCCAATTCAAAAAGTGTGATGATGAAGTTAACCAATACAGATTTAGACAAGCTTGAATATTATCATTTTATAATTGCTGAAGTTGCAGGAATCGATATGATCCTTTCGAGAACAGGTTATACCGGAGAGCTCGGTTACGAGTTATATTTTAAAGGAAATGAAAAACAAGCGGAAGATCTCTGGACAAAAATTTTCAATGCCGGAAAAGAATTTAATATTTTGCCTATAGGTTTAGCAGCAAGAGATTCTTTACGACTCGAAAAAGGATATTGTCTTTATGGAAATGATATTGATCAGACTACAAATCCTTTAGAAGCAGGGCTTGGCTGGATAACTAAACTCGATAAAGAAAATTTTATCGGCAAAGAAGCTTTATTAAAAATTAAATCTGGAAGGATTGAAGAGAAAACTTTCAGGAATGATTTCGACTGAAAAAGTTTTTCCTCGTCACGGTTATGAAATCGATAGTAATGGAAAAAAGATTGGGAATGTAACAAGCGGAACTGTAAGCCCTGTTCTTGAAAAACCAATTGCATTAGGTTACCTGGAAACAAATTACTCATCTCCCGGAACTAAGATTGAAATATCAATCAGAGAAAAAAAAGTTTCCTGTGAAGTTGTTAAGCTACCGTTTGTTGAAAATTAATTAATAGTTAAGATATAATTTTTATATTTATCCGGAAATAATCACAAGAATCAGCATGAAGATAAATGTTCTTTTTTCTCCTGTCGGCGCTGATGAACTTTCATTTGCAGGTAAAACGACAATTGTTATAGATGTTTTGCGTGCATCGAGCACAATAGTTACTGCATTGTATAACGGAGCCCGGGAAGTTGTTCCTGTTGCCACTGTAGAATTTGCAGTAAAAGTATCCGGAGGAATGTTTGGCGGACAGACACTGCTTGGCGGGGAGAGACACACAATAAAAGTTGAAGGTTTTGCCCTTGGAAATTCGCCGCTTGAATATTTACCGGAAGTAGTTTCAGGTAAGACCATAATTCTTTATACAACGAATGGCTCAAAAGCAATTGTTAAAGCCAAGTTCTCCGAAAATCTTTTTGTTTGCTCTTTTCTTAATCTTGAAGCAGTTGCAAAACATCTAGTAAATCTTAATAAAGATTTTGAAATACTTTGTGCCGGTAGAAATAATTATTATTCCATGGAAGATTCAATTTGTGCGGGTAAGTTGATTACTGAAGTTACAAAGTTGAATGAATCGGCTGAGTTGTCGGATTCTTCAAGGGCGTGTGTTTCTTTAAGTAAAACATTCGGCAAAAGCACTTTGAAAATGCTCAAAGATACAGAGCACGGGAAATTACTTCTTGAAAACGGTTTTGAGGATGACTTAAATTTCTGTAGCAAGAATAATAGTTATGATATTATACCTTATTTTTCGGCGAATGTTCTCAAAGCTCTTTCAAATTCCTCCAACGGGAATAAATAGTATTTGAATAGTTGTGAAAAGAAAATCAAAATCAAAATCAAACGGCAAGAGCAAATCTCTTCTTTCGACTGAACAAAAAAAGAAGTTAATAGGACTTCTTTTTATTTTCTCTTCAATTCTTCTTCTCTTAAGTATAATTTCATATTCACGTTTCGATGAAGCAAACCTCTCTTCCTTTTGGAGTGATCTTTTTAATTCTCTCGGTCATAATAGTGATGCGGTTAGCGTTCATAACTGGCTTGGAATTTTCGGGGCACACCTTTCCAACTTTTTTATTAGCTCAACACTTGGAATTTTCTCAGCAGTTATTCCTTTACTAATGTTAGTATGGGGGATAGCTTTGTTTTTCAAAATACCGTATAAAACTCTTATTAAAACCTCCAACTTTCTGTTAGCATTGGGAATAATGCTTTCTACTTTGTTTGGTGTTTTAAGAACAAACTATAATCTTTTTCCAGGTATGATAGAGCTTTCCGGATCAGTTGGAAATTATCTCGGCGAAGTTCTCGGAAGGTTACTCGGCGGAATCGGTGGAATTATTTTTTTAATAGCTGGATTAGCTGCCCTAATCATTCTAACCTTTAATATAAGCCTTGAAGGCATTTCCGGCTTTTTCAAAAATATGTTTGAAGCCAGTGCTATTGAGACTGAAGAAGTGGTTGAAGATAATTCCAATCTTAAAAAGATTAAAGCCCTGAGAAGTAGTGATAAGAAAAAACGCAAAAAAGTTCCTGAAGAGATCGCAGTTACTGCCGAAGATCTTATAGATGAGGAAACCGAAGAACAAACAAGAATCAGGATTATAAGAAAAGATGAACCGGAACCTGAGATTAAAAATGCTATCCAGGAAGATGAAGTGAAAAAAGTTGACCTGGAAAAAGTTGGGGAAATACCAGAGAATGAATTTGATAAAGAAAGCGAATCCTCTTTACCAAACCAGTGGGAAGAAAAGATAAATTATAAAAAACCAACACTCGATTTACTTGATCCAAACCCGGAAGAAGATTTTGTTGTAGCAGAAGAGGAATTAAAAAGAAATGCAGAACTTCTTAAAGAAAAGCTTCAACTATTTGATATTGAAATTCAGGATATTTCTGTAACACCAGGTCCGGTAGTCACTCTATATGAAATTGTTCCGGCGCCGGGAGTGAAGATCAGCAGGATTGTTGGACTTGAAAATGATATAGCACTTGCATTAGCTGCAAGAGGAATAAGAATTATCGCTCCAATCCCGGGGAAGAGTGCCATTGGTGTGGAGATTCCAAATGCTGAAGCTTCACTCGTAAACGCACGTTCTGTTTTAGCCAAAATATCGGAGTCTAAATATGAACTGCCGATTTCGCTTGGTAAAACAATTAGCGGCGATGTTTATATTACAGATTTGTCAAAGATGCCGCATCTTCTTATTGCGGGTTCTACAGGTTCCGGCAAAAGTGTCGGAATCAATATGATTATAAGCAGCTTGCTTTATTCAAAGGAACCATTAGAAGTTAAGCTTGCTATGATCGATCCTAAGAAAATTGAATTATCATTTTATAAAAAGTTAAGAAGACATTTTCTTGCTGTATCTCCTGATCTTGATGAAGAAATTATAACTGCACCTCAGAATGCGGTACTTTTGCTAAAGTCGGTTGAAATTGAAATGGAAAAAAGATACGATAAGCTTGCAAAAGCAGGTGTGAGAAATATTGTTGATTACAATAAAAGAGTTTCCGATCCTTCCAAAAGGCCAAAGGATACGGAAGATATGAAACATCATACAATGCCATATATAATTGTAATTGTCGATGAGCTTGCCGACCTTATGATAACCGCCGGTAAAGAAGTTGAAGAACCGATTACAAGATTAGCGCAATTAGCCCGTGCTGTGGGAATTCACCTTGTGCTCGCAACTCAGCGTCCTTCGGTTAATGTAATTACTGGAGTTATCAAAGCGAATTTCAGTTCAAGAATTGCTTACCAGGTTGCAACAAAAATTGATTCGAGAACTATTCTCGATATGAACGGAGCCGAACAGCTTTTGGGAAGAGGCGATATGCTTTTTCTTCCTACTGGTTCCCCAAAACCGATAAGAATGCAAAACGCTTTTATTTCTACAGATGAGGTAGAAAAGATTACAAATTATATTTATTCTCAACAGGGATTTTCAAAACCGTATTATCTGCCGTCTATTTATGAAAAGAAAAAACACACTTCAAGCGGATTTCTTTCTGATCTCGATCCAATGTTTGAAGATGCAGCAAAAGTAATTGTGCGGCATCAGCAAGGTTCTGTTTCTCTTTTGCAGAGACGATTAAAGTTAGGATATTCGAGAGCTGCGCGTATTGTAGATCAGCTTGAAGAGGCTGGAATTGTTGGTCCAAATGATGGAAGTAAAGCACGTACAGTAATTGTAGAAAACGAAGAACAACTTGAAACAATCTTAAGAAACTTGTAAGAGCAAGGTAATTATGATAAGACGATTGATCATTGTATTTCTTTTTTTTGCAGTTTCTTCTTTAGCTGGTGAGAAAGAAAATGAACTTGTAAACAGGCTTCAGAAAAAATTTGGGACAATAAATGACCTAACTGTTGATGTTTTCCAGAAATCTCATGGGAAAGAAATTTTATCCGGTAAGCTTTCTTATAAAAAAGAAAATCAATTTTATCTTGATCTGAAAAGCAACCTGATCGTTTCTGATGGCTCAACGATTTGGAATTATAATAAAGGGAATAAAAAAGTAATTATTAACGATGTTGATGAAACAGATCCTTCATTCTTTTCTTTTCAGAGGATAGTTTATGATTATCCGCAAAAATGTGATTTGAGTTCTGAGAAAGACGGAGACTTTGATGTTTTAATTTTTGTACCGAAGCAAAATTCTAATTTAGGTTTTGATGAAGCAAAAGTTTCGATAGGCAAAGATGATCTTATAAGTAAAGTAGAATTAACGGGTTCAGGCTCTGAAAAAACAGAAGTAGATTTTTCAAATTATAAACTGAATCAAAACCTGGCTGATTCAAAGTTCAAATTTAATCCGCCGGAAGGAAGCAGTATTATTGATCTCAGGTGATAAACCTAAAAGCAGGTTAAAGGGAATACTGAAGTATACACTTTCCCTGATCCTTGCTGTGGTGTTTCTTTATCTTGCATTTCATGATGTAAATTTTAGCGATGTTCTTAAAATAGTTTCTAATGCTTCTTTATTGTGGATTTTTGTTTTCATAGTAATATTGATGTTTGCACATTACATAAGGGCCATTCGCTGGAAAATTATTTTGAGTTCAGTCAAAAGTGACACTTCAGTCAAAAATCTTTTTGGTGCAATAATGGTTGGTTACGGTATTAACTGTGTTGTGCCGAGACTAGGAGAGGTTTCAAGGGCTGTTCTTGTAGGTAAATGGGAGAACCTTTCGCGTTCATCTATGTTCGGAACTGTAATTCTCGAGAGAGTTATAGATATTATGTTTTTAGGATTTTCGGTTCTGATTGCGCTGCTCTTTTATAGTACCAGGATTATGACAAGCTTTCCATGGCTTAAAGATACTTTATATATAACTTTCTTCTTTATTATTGTGGTCTTTTTGTTTTTTTATCTGGTCATAAAGTATAAAGAGAAATTTTACAGTGTTGTTGTTAAATTTTTAGGAAGATTTTCTGAAAAGTTTGCACATAAAGTTGCTTATATTTTCCAGATGCTTGGAGACGGTTTTGGAAGCCTTAAGGGAACAAAAAATTATATATCAACCTTTACCCTGAGTGCATTAATAATGATCCTTTATGCTTTAAACTCTTATGTTGGGTTTTTCATGGTTGGGATGCAGAATATTCAACCTGTGTCTTTTCAAATGGCGTGGGTTTTTATGAGCATCAGTGCAATAGGTGTTGTGATACCCACACCGGGTGGAACAGGTTCATATCATGCTCTTGCTAAATCTACACTCGTCTTGCTTTTTGGTTTTGGTGAAGTTGTGAGCTTAGCATATGCTTTTCTTACCCACATCGTTACTTATTTTTTGTATATCTTTTCTGGGTTGATTGTCTTTTTCATAATAAACAAACAACACGACAATCTTTTAAAAGTAGTTGAAACGGAAATAGAAGAATTGTGAAAAAATATTTTTTATTAACATGCTTTTTAATTTTCAGCGAATTTTCTTTTGCACAGTATGATATTAGTGCTTCTATGGGAATTGATTTCGTTAATTCTCCTTCATTTTCAGATTACATTAGCCAGAATTATGCTGCACCTGGGGTAACTGTAAACGGATTTAATGCCGCAGTTATTTTTTCCGGAGAAGGCGGATATATGGTGAGCGAAACATACGAAGCAGCTATAGAGATTGGATATCTTATTAATTCTTACACGTCATCGCTTGATATTGGGCAGTATAACATAAACTATGGAAACCTTATGTTTTCTGTTCTTAACTTTTATGTACTTCATGGAGATGGATACAGCTTTAAATTCGGAGGAGGTGCTGGTTTACGGTTTCTTAGTGCAGATGAAAAACTTCCCGGTACTACATTGACAACGACAATATTCTTCTACAGGTTATGGAGTTCTATTACGTGCTGAAGGAAATACCTTGTTAGGCGGAAATATTTATGCAAAGATTGCTGCGCAGGCAGGGTATGATATAAACGGTGAACCAAAAAATAATGGACAACTTTAGGGAATGCTCAACGAGGCTGTAAATTTTAATTCTCTTTCTGTTGGATTAAGTCTTGGTGTATCTTACATATTTTAGGAGAAAACATTGAGTATTATTGAAGCAATTGTTCTTGGAATAATTCAGGGTTTTTCAGAATTTTTACCAATCAGCAGCACGGGTCATCTTACACTTGCCGGAAAGTTGATGCATCTTGTTTCTCCCGAAGCACCGGAAAGATGGACGTCATTTATTGCTGTTATACAACTTGGTACATTGATTTCCATATTAATTTATTTTAGAAAAGATATCTTTAATATTATTAATAGTTTTCTTTCCGATAATCTTAAAGAAAGAAAAAGTTTTTCAAGTCAAAGTCTTAACTCAAAACTCGGATGGTTTATTATTATTGGAACGATCCCCGTTATAGTTTTCGGTCTTTCATTTAAACATATTATTGAAGGTAGTCTTACAAAAAACTTATATGTAATTGCAGGAAGCCTAATTGGTCTCGCAATAATTCTTGCAATTGCAGAAAAAATCGCGAAGTTCAAAAAAGAGATTAAAGATATTACAATAAAAGACTCCATAATTATTGGAATTGCACAGGCTTTTGCATTAATACCGGGTTCATCAAGATCAGGTACAACAATTACAGGAGGTTTATTTGTGGGATTAGATAGAGAATCAGCAGCAAGATTTTCTTTTCTTCTAAGCATACCGGCTGTTTTTTTAAGTGGAATTTTTGAACTTTATGAAGCATTAAAATTCATTGATACATCTATGATGTTGAACATGATTGTTTCAACTATTGTATCAGGAGTTTGCGGATATGCTGCAATAGATTTTCTTCTCAAATATTTAAGAAAAAATACGACCTTTCTTTTTATTTATTATAGAATAGCTTTGGGAATTGCAATAATAATTTTAATAACATCTGGATTCATTCAACCGTAGGAGGCGAAATATGAAATCGTTTTTCTTTTCATTTCTTTTTGTTCTGTTTATTATAGGATGCAAAGCTTCAAACTCAAATAATAATAGCGAAAGTAAAATAATGACTGATTCAACAGCAACTAATGATTCTATTCTTGTTGCAACCATGAAAACAAATATGGGAGATATCGAGATAAAGCTGTTCGAAAAGCTTACTCCCAAAACAGTAGAAAACTTTGTCGGACTTGCAAAAAAGGGATATTACAACGGAGTAATATTTCATAGGGTAATAGATCAATTTATGATTCAGGGCGGTGACCCGACCGGAACGGGAAGAGGCGGACAAAGTATCTGGGGCAAAAGTTTTGAAGATGAAATTGTTCCTTCACTTATGTTTGATAAGCCGGGTTACCTTGCAATGGCAAATTCAGGACCGAATACAAACGGCAGCCAGTTCTTTATTACTGTTATTTCGACTCCATGGCTAAATGGTCATCATACAATTTTTGGTGAAGTAATTGGTGGGATGGATGTGGTTTATGCAATAAGCAAAGTTCGAACATCAAAGCCGGGTGACAAACCCCTTAAAGATGTTGTTATTAATGATGTGATTATTGAAAAGAGAGCTTCGTCTTAAGTAGATAATATTTGAAGTGAAGTTCACTTTTACTGTGAACTTCACTTTTGATAGTACTTTCCATTCCTTAATTTTCCTTTCAAACTATGAAACAACCCGAAGGTAAACAGGAATTTTTTTCTTCACGCTGGTCGCTTATTATTGCTACTATCGGTATTGCAGTAGGCACAGGAAATATTTGGCGGTTCTCCAGGGTTGTTGCTCAAAACGGCGGCGGTTCCTTTTTAATTCCGTGGGTTATTTTTCTTCTCATCTGGTCTGTTCCTTTAATTATTGCTGAGTTTGCAATTGGCAAGTCTTCACGTTTAGGACCGATTGGCGCAATCTCAAAAACTGCGGGAAAACAATTCGCCTGGATGGGGGCTTTTATTGTTCTTGTCTCGACAGCGATAATGTTTTATTACTCAGTTGTTACAGGCTGGTGCTTACGTTATTTCATTTCTGCAGTTTCGGGAAATCTTTTTAATACGGCAGATCATCTTGCTTACTGGAATAATTTCTCAAGTAGTTTCGAGCCGGTTGTATCTCATTTTGTTTCAATGTCTATAGTAGCCCTTATCATTTACAGGGGAATCACAAAAGGAATTGAAAAAGTCACAAAGCTTCTCGTCCCATCCTTATTAATAATTTTGTTGATTCTTTTCGTGAGAGCAATAACTCTTCCAAATGCAATGCAAGGAATAAAATATTTCTTCACACCTGATTTAAAAATAATTCTTGATTATAAAGTTTGGTTAAACGCACTTACACAGAACGCCTGGGACACAGGCGCAGGGTGGGGATTAATTTTGACTTATGCAATTTATATGAGAAAGAAAGAGGATATTTCTCTCAATGCTGCTTTAATCGGATTTGGTAATAATTCTGTTTCTTTGATTGCAGGAATAACAATCTTCTCTACAGTATTTGCTTTGAGTTCAGTTGATGCAATGAGCCAGGTAACACAATCTGGTCCGGCGAATACAGGACTGACATTTATTTATCTGCCACTTTTGTTTTCTAAAATTTCTTCGAGCAATGCCGTAAATATTTTCTTCGCTTCAATTTTCTTTCTTGCATTATTTTTTGCGGCAATAACTTCGCTTATCTCAATGGTGGAACTTGCAACAAGAACACTTATTGATTTCGGTATGGCAAGAAGAAGAGCTATTGCAATAGTTGCTTCTTTAGGGTTTCTGCTCGGAGTTCCTTCAGCTTTAGATATGAATATTTTTCTAAATCAGGATTGGGTCTGGGGAGTTGGTTTGATACTTAGCGGAGCCTTTATTTCCTTTTCAATAATCAGATATGGAGTTGATAAATTCAGAACAGAAATTATTAATGGATACGGCAGCGATGTAAAAATCGGCAAGTGGTATAATTATGTTATTAGTTTGCTTATTCCGTTCCAGGTTATTGTTCTTATCCTCTGGTGGTTAATATCTTCTGTTTCGTGGGATCCGCAGTGGTGGAATCCTTTTCATGCGGAAAATGCAGGAACCTGTATAGCACAATGGGCAGTTGTAATTGTTATATTTGTTTTGCTGAACAAAAAAATGACAAACAGAATTTTTAACGGTGATGTATGAATCCTGAATCAATAATAACGTTAATTATTGTTGCAGGAACTGTTTGGGGCGGATTGATTTATTTTATAATCAAAGCAATGAAATATGAAAAGGAGAAAGTAAAAGTTGGCGAAGAGTAGAGTAAATGTTCCTTCTATACTTGAAGCAGTTAAGGAAATAAAGAAAGGAAAGCTCAAACCTGTCTATTACTTTTCAGGTGATGATTCTTTCGGTATTGATTCTGCCTATAAAATATTGGAAGGGAAAGTTACGCCTTTACTAACATCCGACTTTGATAAAGAAATTTTTTACGGGGAAGGAAAAACTTTAGATGAAATTTTATCCTCCGCTTTAGCTTTTCCTTTTGGCTCATCTAAAAAGTTCATAGTTGTTAAAGAGAGTGAAAAAATAAAAGATAAAAAAGCTCTGCCGCAGTTTATTTCTTCTCCACCGGAATTTACAGTTCTCGTTTTTCTTCATTATGGGAAAATATCAAATCCCGAATCACTGGTTTATAAAAGCCTTGCTGATAATGGTTATCTTTTTGAAGCAAAAGAATTAAAAGGAAAAAATCTCGCTGATTGGCTGATCGATTATGCCGAATCAAAAGAGAAAATTCTTTCAGAAGATAATGCACAACTTTTAATAGATACGGCAGGCGAAAACAGAAACATACTTGAAGCCCAAATAGAAAAGATCTTCACTTTTCTCGGTGATAAAAAAGAAATCGATCACAAGACAATAACAGAAGTCTCATCTTCATTAAAAGAGTTTTCAATTTTTGATCTTCAGAATGCGCTTTCAAAAAGAGATAAGAAAAACGCTCTTAAAATTGCTTATAAATTAATTGATGGCGGAGCCGAACCAACTTTTATTATCTATATGATTACAAAATATTTTACAGGTTTATCAAGAATAAAAGAGCTAAATGAAAAGAATGTACCCGATCAGGCAGCTGCAAGAATTGTCGGAACTCATCCTTATTATTATAAAGATTATTTAAGTGCAAGATCACTTTATTCCGACGATAAGGTTTTTGATTCTGTGAGAGCACTTCTGAAAGCGGACATTTCAACCAAAACAACATCTGCTGATCCTCGCAACGTAATAGCAATCCTCATTGCTGAAATAATGGCTTAGCGGTTTATAATTTTTGAAACACCTCACCAGATTCATCGTTTTCTGCAATATTTTGAAGATAATGCCTTTGGTTGAGTTTTTAATTAATTTATCGCCTGATTCTGGAAACTTTTAACAATCCCGAGAGTATAAACCAGTTGACCGATAAAAATCTTAATGATCTTTCCGATGAAGAGCTGATCATTGAATTTCAGAAAAATAATAATGTAAAGGCTTTCGAAATTCTGGTTCAAAGGTATAAAAACCCTTTAACCAATTATGTTTACAGGTTTGTTGGAGATTATGAGGCTTGTGTTGATATTGTTCAGGAAACGATGATCAAGGTTTACAGGTATAAAGATTCTTATAATGCCGTTGCAAAATTCTCTACGTGGATTTATACAATAGCCGGTAATTTAGCCAGAACGGAATATCAAAGAAGAAAAAGAAGAAACATATTTTCGATAAACTCTTATGGTGAAAATAAAAACGAAACTTACGACATACCCGATGAAAGTTATCGTCCGGATATTATAACAGACAGTGGAATTAAAGATAAAATAATTCAGAATGCATTATTAAAAATTTCAAAATCATATCGGGAAGTTGTAATCCTCAGAGATATACAAGAAATGTCTTACGAGGAAATTGCAGAAATAACAGGGCTAAATGTTGGAACAGTTAAATCGAGAATAAACAGGGGCAGAGCACAGTTACAAAAATTGCTGAAAGATATTTACAATGAGTAGGTTCAATAATGATTAATAAAGATGATGAGTTAAAATATAAAGATGTGATTGATTCTCTTAAAGGTTTAAAAAAAGTAAGTGCGCCGGCAAACTTTGAAACAAACTTAACGAGAAGAATTAATTCGCTTGTTCCTGAAAAGAAAGAGAGTTTTTGGGAAAGATTTTTTGTGCCTTCGAGATTAATTCCTACTGCGGCGCTTGCAGTTAGTGCTGTTGTATTACTTTTTGTTTTTAATACTAATAGTAAGTATGAAGATCCTTTGTTAACCAATCCCAGAGTTAGAACAGATATTATTTCTACAGATGATATATCCCGGGTTGAATTATCTCCCGATCAAAATACAGTTAAATCTCAAAGCGAAAAATCATTAAGCTCAAATTCGGATAAGTTCAGAGATCAAAAAACATATACAGATTCTGACAAAAGAAATAGCGTTTTAGTTTTATCTAATTTTGAATATTCAATTGATAAAAAGGGACTTAATTTCAGGCAGGTGAATCTTAGCAAAGAAGAGAGAGAGAGCCTAACCCGGGTAAAAAACCGTTTCATTAAGCTTATGGAAAACGGCAAAAACAACTAATTTTAGCCTGTAATATCCTTATTGGCATTGGAATTAAAACCCGACTTCCATATATTTAGCCCTACATTTTTGAACGTTTAAATAAATTTTAAGGTTAGAGAACAAATGAAAAAAGGAATACACCCGGAGTACAGACCTGTAGTTTTCCAGGATGCTTCAGCTAACTATTCGTTTTTAACACGCAGCACTATTAAATCATCTGATACGATTCAGTGGGAAGATGGAAAGACGTACCCGCTTATAAGATTGGAAATCTCCAGTGCTTCGCATCCTTTTTTTACAGGAAAGCAAAAGTTAGTCGATACAGCCGGGCGAGTAGAGAAGTTCAAGAAAAAATATTCAAAAAAATAAGTTTATTTTATTCTTCACAATTATTTAATGAGCCAGGAATGCCCTGGCTTTTCTTATTTTGTAGATAACTTTCACGATAGATATTTAGATTGGTTTGATGTTTTAATTTTATAAACTTGTAACTATGGTATTTTGTCTAACCGCATATGAAAAATAAATTTAAGATTGTCCTTATTTCACTAGTTGTTATAGTAGTTGCAGTATTATTTGCCCTTCCCAGGCTAAGCTCATCCGAAGATAAAGTCCCCGAATCAAATGCTGATAAATCTCTTTCAGTCAAAGCTCATATAGTTAAGGCGGAAGAATTAGCCAACAATATAATAACGTCCGGTACTGTGCTTGCAAACGAGGAAGTCGAACTTAAAAGTGAAGTGGATGGGAAAATAACTAATATTTATTTTAAGGAAGGAACCAGCGTTAAGAAAGGTGATCTTCTTGTAAAGATAAATGATGCTGAACTTCGGGCACAGTTAGAAAAAGCGAAATATAATTTAAAGCTTCTTGAAGACAGAGAATATAGGCAAAGAGTCTTACTCCAAAAAGAAGCGATAAGCCAGGAAGATTATGATGTTTCTCTAAATGAGCTAAATGTTGTAAAATCTGATACTGAATTAGTGAAAGCACAGATTGACAAAACGGAGATAAGAGCTCCATTTGATGGTGTAATAGGTTTGAAGAATGTAAGTGAAGGAGCCTTTGTAAACACTCAAACTGTTATTGCTACACTTCAGGATATTAATCCAATAAAAATTGATTTTTCAATTCCGGAAAAATACTCCGGTTCTGTAAAAGTTGGTGATGAGATCAAATTTAAAATAGTTGGTAAAGAGGATACTTATACCGGGAAAGTGTATGCAATCGAACCTAAGATAGATCCTCAAACGAGAACTTTAAAGTTGAGAGCGCTTTATTCAAATGCATCTAGAAATATTTTTCCCGGATCTTTTGCAAATGTTGAACTTGTATTGCATGAAATTCAGGGCGCTTTAATGGTGCCGACTTATTCAATCATACCGGAACTTAAAGGACAAAAAGTTTTCTTATGTAAAAACGGGAAAGCATTTTCGCAAAGTGTTGAAATAGGAATAAGAACAGATACGAGAGTACAAATAACAAATGGTTTAGCTCCCAATGACACATTAATTATCTCAGGAATTTTACAGTTAAAAGATGATTCTCCAGTGACCATTTCAGAATTTAATTAAAATATTTATGAGTCTTTCTTCACTAAGTATAAGGCGGCCTGTCCTTACAATTGTGATGTCAATTGCAATTGTGCTTTTTGGAATTATAGGATATGCTTTTCTTGGTGTTAGAGAATTCCCTTCTGTAGACCCCCCAATAATTACAGTAACAACTTCTTATGTAGGAGCTAATGCCGATGTTATTGAATCCCAGATAACCGAGCCGCTTGAAGAATCTATAAATGGCATAGCGGGAATCCGTTCATTAACTTCCTCAAGCACTACCGGAAGAAGCCAGATTACAGTTGAGTTTTATGTTGATGTTGACCTTGAAGCAGCGGCTAATGATGTTCGCGACAGAGTTTCCCGTGCCGTAAGAAATCTACCCGAAGATGCCGAACCCCCGATTATTTCTAAAGCTGATGCGAATTCAACTCCAATAGTTTTCTTGAATGTGCAAAGCGATACAAGAAACCTGATGCAAATATCAGATATAGCAAATAATATTTTTAAAGAAAGATTACAAACTATTCCCGGCGTAAGTGAAGTAAGAATCTGGGGAGAAAAAAAATATTCGATGCGGTTGTGGATGGATCCGGCAAAACTCGCTGCTTATAAAATTACACCTCTTGATGTACAAAATGCGGTAAGAAAAGAAAATATAGAACTACCTGCCGGTTTTATTGAAGGGAATAGTACTGAACTTACAATAAGAACCGTTGGGCGTCTTCAGGATGCAGATGAATTTAATAATCTGATTATTAAGGAGGACCAGGGGAATGTTGTAAGGTTCAAAGATATTGGTTATGCTGCTCTAGGTCCGGAGAATGAAAAGACCATTCTCAAGCGGGATGGCATTCCTATGGTTGGAGTCGTGTTAATTGCACAGCCAGGTGCAAACAATATTGCAATTACGGATGAGTTTTATAAACGGTTAGAACAGATAAAGAAGAACCTTCCTTCGGACATAAAAACAGGAATAGGCTTTGACGTTACAAAGTATATTAAGGAATCAATTTCCGAAGTTAAACAAACAATTATTTTAGCTTTTTCTCTAGTTGTGCTTATCATATTTCTTTTCTTAAGAGACTGGCGTACGACAGTTATTCCCGTTATTGCTATTCCTATTTCTTTGATCGGGGCATTCTTTATAATGTACTTTGCGAACTTTTCAATAAACGTTCTTACTTTGCTTGGAATTGTGCTTGCCATAGGAATAGTTGTAGATGATGCAATTGTAGTGCTTGAAAACATCTACAAAAAAGTTGAAGATAAAATGGATCCCATGGAGGCAAGCAGGAAAGGTTCAGCGGAAATTTTCTTTGCTATAATTTCAACAACAGTTGCACTTGCTTCTGTTTTTCTCCCTGTAATTTTTCTACAGGGATTAACAGGTAGGCTTTTCCGTGAGTTTGGAATTGTTATTGCGGCCGCCGTTATTATATCTGCTTTTGTTGCGCTTACATTAACCCCAATGTTAAGTTCTAAAATTCTTAAAAGAAGAGAAAAGCATTCATGGTTCTACTATAAAACAGAGCCATTTTTTGTAAAGCTAAATGAAACATATGCTAATTCTCTTAATACTTTTATGAATAAAAAATGGATGGCTTTAGTAATAATGGGTTGTTCGATAGTTATGATTTATCTTTTCTTCAGCCTACTTCCATCAGAGATTGCACCGTTGGAAGACAGGAGCCAGTTTACACTGAATGTAACTGCACCTGAAGGAACTTCATTTGAATATATGAGCCGAATAATTGACCAATTAATAACTGTTGTTCAGGATTCAGTACCGGAAACAGATGCAATAATATCTTTAACATCACCTGGCTTTTCGGGGTCGACCAATTCGGGATTCATAAATGTAATATTAAAAGATCCCGATCAAAGAAAGAGAACGCAGCAGCAAATCGCAGAAGATTTGACGAGAGCCGTGAGTAAAATGACAGCTGCAAGAATTTACATTACTCAACCGCAAACTATAGGTGGCGGGAGAAGAGGTGGTTTGCCGGTTCAGTTTGTAATTCAGGCTCCTAACTTTGAAAAACTTCGCGATGTCCTTCCTAAATTTTTAGATGCGGCAAGCAGTGATCCTACTTTTACAGTAGTGGATGCGAATTTAAAATTTAATAAACCCGAATTAAGAATTTCAATTGACAGGCAGAGAGCAAGGGACCTAGGAGTTTCAACTATTGATATTGCTCAAACTATACAGGCTGCTTTCAGCGGTCAGCGTTTCGGCTACTTTATTAAAGATGGGAAACAATATCAGGTGATCGGACAGGTTACAAGAGAAAACAGAGATGCCCCGATCGATCTGCAATCACTTTATGTAAAGAATAACCGTGATGAATTAGTCCAGCTTGATAATGTTGTTGTATTGAAAGAAGAAAGCTCGCCCCCTCAATTATACAGGTTTAACAGGTATGTTTCCGCAACAGTCTCAGCAGGTCTGGCCCCCGGCAAGACTATAGGCGATGGAATTGCTGCTATGAGAAATATTGCATCTAAACAACTCGATGAGACTTTTTCAACTGCACTCGATGGCGCATCTAAAGATTATGAAGAGAGTTCATCAAGCCTCTATTTTGCTTTCGTACTTGCATTGGTTTTAATTTATCTGGTTCTCGCTGCACAGTTTGAAAGTTTCAGAGATCCTTTTATAATTTTATTTACAGTTCCATTGGCTCTCGGTGGCGCTCTTTTATCTCTCTGGTACTTTAGTCAAACATTAAACATTTTCAGTGAGATTGGTATAATAATGCTCATCGGTCTTGTAACTAAAAATGGTATTCTTATAGTTGAATTTGCAAATCAGCGTAAAGCTGTCGGGCAAGATAGACTTGAAGCAATTAAACATGCCTCAATTGCAAGATTGCGACCGATTTTAATGACAAGTTTGTCAACTGTACTCGGAACTTTGCCTATTGCACTGGCACTTGGTGCAGGTTCTGAAAGCCGTGTCTCGATGGGAATTGCAGTTATCGGAGGATTAATTTTCTCGACATTTTTAACTCTGTTTGTTGTGCCGGTAATGTATTCTTATTTATCCCGTAAAACTGCAGCAGTTTCAAATGTTACGGAAGGCAAATATGTGCCCGGGACTGAGGAAGAAGTTGTTGTTAATTAATAATCTTACTCGTAATCTTAATCCTAATCGCACTCGAACTTCAAATCGAGTAAGATTATGATTACGATTATGACTAAGAACAAAAGGAGGAGTTATGTTTGATCATGAAAAATTGAGGGTTTATCAATATTCTCTTGATTTCGTCGAATGGGCGGGAATTCTTCTTGATGAAATTACTCAAAAGATTTCTGTTTGTAGCCATTTAGATGAAGCTTCAACATCTATTTCTTTAAATATTGCTGAGGGTAACGGTAAATACACTTCAAAGGACAGATGCAAATACTTTGATATAGCAAGAGGTTCTGCTTTAGAATGTGGAAGCAGTTTAGATATATTAGTTAGAAGAAGAAAAGTTGATCAACAGAGAATCAAAGAAGGTAAACAATTACTTACAGATATTGTATCTATGCTTGTTGGATTAATCAAAAGCAATTCAGATAGAACTTTCGAACCTAATATCGAGTATGATGCAAATAGATCCTAAACAAAACATTCGTACTCTTAACCATACTTGTAATCTTAATCCTAATCGCACTCTTAATAGATTTAACATTTTATTTTTTGTTACATGAATCTTAAACTCATTCTTTTATTAATAGTTACTACTTCATTCACTTTCTCCCAGGAGCTTCTTACTCCCGAAGATGCAATTAAAATAGCTCTCAAAAATAATTTCTCAATTAATATTGCAAAGAATGAAGCCGAAGTTGCCTCAAACAACTCTACAATTGGTAATGCGGGAATGTTGCCTAGCCTTGATGTGAATGGTTCATATTCAAAGACTGTAAATAACACCACACAGGAATATTATGACGGAAGAAGAGTAGAACGTAACGGTGCACAATCATCAACTTTAGCAGGGGGTATTTCATTAAACTGGACTATATTCGACGGCTTAAAAATGTTTGCTTCCTTAGATAGATTAAAATCGCTAAGAGAAGTTGGTCAACTGAATTTTAAATCAGAAGTTGAAAATGATGTTTCCAATATTCTTATTACCTATCATAATATTGTAAGATTAAATGAGGTCGTTAAAGTGATCCAGTCAAATATTATAATATCTGAACAAAGAGTTAAAATTGCTGAAGATAAGATGCAGGTTGGCTCCGGTTCCAGATTCGATTTGCGCCAGGCACAGGTAGATCTTAATGAAGATAAATCTTCTCTGCTTAGAGAAGAGTTGAATTTATCGCAATCAAAAATTTCTCTTGATACTCTTCTCGGGCTCAAGGCCAATAACGATTTTAACGTAATAGATACGATAATACTCAAAGGAGATCTAAAATATGAAGATCTTTTACCTTTTGCCATGGAAAAGAACAGTCGACTAAGAATTGTATCAAGGAATAAAAAAATTTCTGAACTTAATATTAGTCTTTTGCGTTCGGAAATATTTCCTCAGATTAGTTTAAGTGCAGGTTATAATTACAGCAGGGCACAATCAGAAGCAGGCTTGTTGGAGATAAACAGGAACAATGGATTTAATTATGGGATAACTGCCTCTTTAAATCTTTTTAATGGATTAACTACCAGTTTGAATATTGAGAATGCAGAAATAGAACTGAAGAATAATGAACTAAGTTATAAGGAAGCAGAACAGGCTGTTGAAGCAAATCTTTCTAATGCTTTTAACAGGTATGAAAACAGCAGAAAAATTATAGTGCTTGAGAAGGAAAACCTTGTGGCCGCTGAAGAAAACCTCGATATTGCTCTCGAAAGACTTCGCCTTGGAAATATAACTCCATTGGAATTTAGAGAAACTCAGATAAACCTGTTTAATGCAAAAAGCAGGTTAGTGGAAGCTCAGTATGAAGCTAAATCTGCAGAGACAGACTTGCTGAGAATAAGCGGGCAGCTTGTTTCCGACCAGTAAAATCCTTCGGGATTCTTACACTAAAAAATGTTAAATTATAAAATAAAATTATTATTATTGAAGCAGAATGCAGCTTTGTGTCTTTGAAGATAAAAAGGCTTCCGATTTTTTCCCGTTAACTTATTCAAAACCTGTTTATGATTTAATATGCGGGTACACATCTTTAAAGGATAAAATTTTCCGATTATTCCCTACGGCACAACCTTCACTTCATTGCAGAAGCTATTTAGAAAACATTACAATTCAGAATAATCCTGGAATTTTAGTTAATTCTATTGAAGGCGATGATTGCTTATTTATTAATGGCAGGGTTGCCGCCAATGGAAATCTAATTAAACTCTTTTCTAAAAAGAAAAAAGAAAACATTGTTTACGTTCAGGGAGATACAGTTATAGCCGCATATCTGTCCGGCACAGGGTTAAATTCCTTTAAAAAGAAAATTGGCGATTCGATTGATTTAGAAAATTTTGAAGGAATTCATACAGAATCGGTTGAACAAAAAACTTTTAATTATTTATGGGATTTAATTAATTACAACGGCGAAGAACTGAATAAAGAATTTGAAATTCAGATCAACAAAAAGAAAAGAAAAAATCAGAAGAGAATTACCGGGAAAATTTTTGACGGCATTCATCTTATAGAAAAAAAAGAAATTATTGTTGAGAAAGGTGCGATTGTAAAACCCGGAGTTGTAATTGATGCTTCAAAAGGTTCTGTCTTTATTGATAAGAATGTTGAGATTTTTCCCAACGCAGTTATTGAAGGTCCGGCTTATATCGGAGAATATTCTAAAGTTAAAAGTGCCGCAACTATTTATGAAAACGTAAGCATCGGAAAAGTTTGTAAAATAGGCGGAGAGGTCGAAGATACTATAGTTATGCCGTACAGCAATAAACAGCACTCAGGATTTTTAGGTCATGCATATCTTGGAAGCTGGGTTAACCTCGGGGCGGATACAAATAACAGTGATCTTAAAAATAATTACAGTAATGTTAAAGTTTATGTTAATGGGAAAATGATTGACAGCGGTTCACAATTTTTAGGATTAATGATGGGAGATCACTCAAAGACAGCGATAAACACTATGTTTAACACAGGGACCGTTGTCGGTTTCTCATGTAATATTTTTGGAGCAGGTTTTCCGCGCAACCATATTCCTTCATTTACCTGGGGCGGAGCGGGGTTATCTAAAATTTATAGTGTTGACAAAGGTATTGAAACAGCACAAATAGTTATGCAGAGACGAAACATTGCAATGACTGAAAATGATAAAAAACTTTTCCATAAAATATTTGAACTAACTAAACAGGAAAGAGGCACTATAAAAATTGCCTGATAATATGACTCAACTTGAAGAACATAAAATTATAGATCTTTACGAGGGTGTTCGCGGATTATCAGTTAAGATTTTAAATCGGATTGAAAGAACGGACAGCTATCTTGATAAACTTCTCGATTACGAAATGCGAAGCCATGAACTAAGTGGACCGGATAAAGCTTTACTTTATGAGATTGTTCATGGTGTTGTAAGATGGATGGGAAGATTAGATTGGATACTGAATGGTTTTTATAAGGGACAATTTTCAAAAGCGATTCCCAATCTTAAAAACGGACTTCGTGTTGCTCTTTATCAAATACTTTTTCTTGATCGGGTTCCCGATTACGCTGTAGTTAATGAAGCGGTTGAATTTGTAAAAAAACTTCAGGGGCAGAAACCTGCTGATCTTACAAATGCTATTCTTAGAAATATTGTAAAAAGCAAAAACGGAATTCGCTATCCCGATCCCCAGGAAGATCTGGTTGGATACTTAAGCGCTTATTATTCACATCCATCGTGGATGGTAAAAAGATATGTTAAACGATTTGGTAGAGAGAATACCGAAAAACTGCTCGCTGCAAATAATGAAAAGCCTTTTCTTACTTTAAAAATAAATGCTGTTAAAACTAATCCTGAGGAATTTAAATCTTTACTGAATTCTGTCAATCTCAGGTTTATTCACGGAAAATATTTGCCTGAGTTTTTTAAACTGCAGAATCTTACAAACATAACAGCCTGGGAATATTTTGCAAAAGGATATTTTAATATTCAGGATGAAAGCGCCGGGCTCGCCTGTAAATTGCTCGATGTTCAACCTGGAATGAGAGTCCTTGATTTGTTTGCAGCTCCCGGTGGTAAAACCGCTTACTTAACCGGTCTGATGGGCGATAACGGTGAAGTTGTCGCAGTCGATAGATATGAAAGCCGTTTAAATATTCTTAAAAGTAATATGGAAAGATTGGGATTTAAATCTGTAAAAACTTTTGTTTCCGATGCACTTGAATTTAATGATGAACCTTATGACAGGGTTCTTGCCGATGTACCATGTTCAGGAACAGGAACGCTTTCTAAAAAGCCGGACATAAAATGGAAGAGAGATTTGCTCGATATAAAAAGAATGAATGAATTTCAATTAAACTATATTGAAAAAGCGGCTTCACTAGTTAAGGAAAATGGTGTTCTCGTTTACAGCACTTGTTCAATCGAACCCGAAGAGAATTTCGAAATCGTTCAGAAGTTCCTGGAAAAGAATAATAAGTTTAAATTGATTAGCGCAGAAAATACTTTGCCAAGCGAACTTATAAATGAAAACGGATGCATTCAAACTTATCCGCATGTAAATCAGATGGATGGAACTTTTGCTGCAAAGTTACTTCGTATCGGGTAATTGTTTTTTAAAGTAAATTTTATAATTATATTCTTGGGAATAACAACTAACAACATTTAATATGTTAGAAAAAATCGCAGAAGAATTACACGAGGCGCGTCTTAAAAGCGGTATCACTCTTCAGCAGATGGCTGGAAAGAGCAGGGTTGATATTAAATTCCTTGAAGCTATTGACAACGGAGATTTCACTTTCTTGTCTGAGCCTTATGTAAAAGCTTTCATTAAAGATTTTGCAAAAATGGTCGGGCTCGACGAAAATAAAATCATATTAAAATATGAAGCTGCAAAGCAAGGTAAGCTTTCCGAAGAAATAGAAGAAGAAAAAAAATTGGGTGTTGATGAGAAAAAAGAAGAACCAAAACCGTTACAAAAATATGATGCTACATCGCCGGGCAGTTCCGACAATTTAAAGAAAACGATTAATCCTAAAGTAAGATTATATGGAGCTATTGGAGTTATCTCCATTTTTGTTTTACTTTTTATTTACCTGATTTTTTTTAAGAGCTCAAGTGAAATTGTCGTAGCTGAAAAGCCCATTGAAGAGGTTGTAAAAGATTCGCAGCAGCGGTTTGTTCCTGAGGAAAAACCTAAGCAGGACGTAACAAACTCGCCACAACAACAGGACAGCCTTATTCTGAATATTTTGGCCAGCGATACATCATGGGTTAAGATTATACTTGATGATAAGAGTGAAGTAGAATTCATTCTTTTTCCCCATTCACAAAAATCTATAAAGGCTCTGGATGATTACAAGATTACTCTCGGTAATGCAGGTGCAATAAAATTTCAAATGAATGATAAGCCTCTGAATTTTTCCCCCAAGGCCGGCTCGGTTATTCACGTTCAAATTAATAAAAGCGGGTTAACCTATTTAAAATCCCCTCCCATTTTAAATTCTCCGACAAATGAATAAACATGCTGAAAAGAGAATAGAACAACTCAGAGAACAAGTAAGAGATCACGATTATAAATATTATGTTCTTACGGAGCCCACAATTAGTGATCAGGAATATGATAAACTTGTAAAAGAGCTTGAGAGGCTTGAGAATGAAAATCCTGAACTTGTAACACCTGATTCTCCAACGCAGAGAGTAGGGAAAGATCTTACAAAAAAATTTAACCCTGTTGAGCACATTGTCCCGATGCTTAGTCTTTCAAATACATATAATGAAGAAGAATTATATGATTTTGACAGACGCGTAAAAGAAACTCTCCCTGAAGATGAAAAAGTTGAATATGTTGTAGAGTTTAAGATTGACGGGGCATCTGTAAGTTTAAGATATGTTGACGGTCTTTTAAAAACTGCGGCAACAAGAGGTGACGGAACTGTTGGAGAAGAAATAACCAACAATGTAAAAACAATAAAGTCAGTTCCTTTGAAGATAAAAAAAAACTCTTCATATCAGATTCCTTCCGACTTTGAAGTCCGCGGCGAAATTTTTATGAAGATTGCAGATTTTCATAAAGTTAAATAAAGAGAGAGAAGAAAAAGGAGAAGAAGCTGTTTGCTAATCCAAGAAACTTTGCTGCCGGAACTTTGAAGATACAGGACCCGCGAATTGTAGCGTCGAGAAAGCTTAATATTTTTGTTTACTATTTAATAAGCCGTGAGAAAGAATTGAACTCTCAGCTTGAAAATTTAAACACACTAAAAAAGCTTGGTTTTAATGTAAACCCGGAATTTAGGCTGTGTAAAAATATTGATGAGGTTTTAAAGTTCTGCAGTGAGCTTGAATCTAAAAGAAACTCTCTTGAGTATGAAGTTGATGGGGCAGTTATAAAAGTAAACTCTTTGAGGCAACAAAAAATTCTTAGGAAATATTGCAAAATCTCCGCGCTGGGCAGTTGCGTTTAAGTTCAAAGCAAAGCAGGCAATAACAAAATTAAATAAAATTACTTGGCAGGTTGGAAGAATCGGAACAATTACTCCTGTTGCAGAACTTGAACCGACATTTTTAGCAGGATCAACAATAAGTCGTGCAACACTTCACAATTATGATGAGATTCGAAGAAAAGATATCAGAGAAAATGATAAAGTTGTAATTGAAAAAGGGGGAGATGTAATTCCTAAAGTTGTTTCAGTTGTTTTAAGTGAAAGACCGAAGAATAGTAAAATTCCGAAGGTTGCCGGATAAATGTCCTGTATGCGGTTCTTTTGTTTTTAAACGGGAAGATGAAGTTGCTGTTTATTGTGAGAACACTGAATGCCCCGCGCAGGTGAGGGGAAGGATAGAACATTTTGCTGCTCGCGGTGCAATGGATATCGAAGGATTGGGAGAAGCTTTGATAGATCTTTTTGTTGAAATGGGATTTCTGAAAACTTATGCCGATATATATGATTTAAAAGAACGCAGGGAAGAACTTATTAACGTTGAAAGGCTTGGAGAAAAAAGCGTTGATAATCTTTTAACTGCAATTGAAGCGAGTAAAAAACAGTCTTTTTCAAAGGTTCTTTTTGCTTTGGGAATAAGGTATGTTGGCGCCGGAGCGGCAAAAAAGCTTGCAGATTATTTTCTTTCGATCGATAAACTAATCCAGGCTTCTGAAGACGAAATAACCGAAGTGCACGAAATCGGTCCAAGTATTAGTAAAAGTGTAAAGAAGTTCTTTTCTGATAAACATAATATTGATATTATTAAGAGGCTAAAAAAACAGGGACTTGTTTTTGAGGCTGAAAAGAAAGAAGTAAAAGAGAATTTCTTTACTGATAAAACTTTTGTAATTACAGGTACATTGGAAAATTTTTCAAGAGAAGAAGCAGGAGATAGAATAACTACTCTTGGAGGAAAAGTTACTTCAAGTGTAAGTAGCAAAACCGATTTTCTTCTTGTAGGTGAAAATGCAGGCTCTAAATTAGATAAAGCAAAAAAACTTGGTGTTAAAATACTTTCTGAAAAACAATTTGCTAATGAATTGAATAAAACAAAGTAAAGAAGATGTTAGAATTTCTTAAAGAAAAGATTGCCGGAAAAGTAATTAGAAAACATTTAAAGGATCAGAGTTTTGAACCACATACTTTTACCGGTTTCTTTAAAAGTTCTTATTCCTTTTTTATAACAATGCCGGAAGATGACAGGGATTTTACTTATTCACTTTCCGTTTTAAATTTTCTTGCAGAAAATAAAAAGAGTGCGATGATTTTATCCCGTGATTTCAAGGTCAGCTTGTTGCCGCAAAAGTTTAAAGCCCGTGCTATTGAATATTCCGAAAAAGACATAACAAAATGGAAGCTGCCTGCCAGAAAGTTGATTGAAAAGGTAAGTGAAATGCCCTACAATGCTTTGATTGACTTAAACAGAAAAGAGAGTCTTTTTCATAACTACATTGCTAACATAGTTAAAGCTCCGTTAAAAATAGGTTTCGTTAAGAACGATTCGGATAAATTTTACAACTTCCAGGTTATAAATCACGAGGACAACCCTGAGATTTCTTACCAGAATTTCTTAAATTGCCTTAAAATGTTTCAGGACTAATAAATGAATTATGAAATAAAAAAAGTCGATGACATTACAATATTTAAGCTTAATGAAAAAAGGCTGGACACAAATATTTCTGGTCTTGTAAAAGGAGAGTTCACCCTGCTTCTAAAAGTGGAGGGAGCCGGAAAGCTTATCATTGACTTAAGCGATGTTGAAACCTGCGATTCATCCGGTCTGAGCGCAATACTTGTTGCAAACAGGATTTTGAACACAACCGGCGGAAGTATGCGGATTGCAGCACCAAGTGAAAAAGTTTATTCTCTTATAAGAATTACTCAACTCGACCGGGTACTCGAAGTTTGCGAAACGGTCGATGAAGCTTTTGAAGAATTAAAAAATGAGAAAGCTTAGTATAGTTTAATTTGTTTCGATTTTTCTTCAGTAAACAAAAAAAATAAAATTGGCGGAAAAATTCAGTTTTAGAAAAAGTTTTAGAATTAAGTTACTGCTCGGGTTGCTAACCGTTCTGGCGATTTCGTTTATGTTTCCGAGAGGAGAATCTATCGAATCGGAGGTTGCAGTTGGTTCTATCTGGACTCACGATGATTTAATTGCGCCGTTTAGTTTTCCTATTATAAAAGATGCAAATGTTTACCGTGAAGAAGTTCGTGAAGCAGAAGCAAGTGTTTATCCCGTTTATTTAGAAATTGATCACAACCTGTTAATTGATTCATTAAATAGTTATAATAATTTACTTTTTAAAGAGATTGATCAGGCAATCAACTCTGATTCAGTAAAGCTAAACCCCACATTCCTAAGTTCAGATTCATTCAATAAGTTCCTTACGCTGCGCCGACACGAAGTAAATCTTCTTCAGAGAAAAGAACTAAACCTAAAAGAACTTTTTAATTCCCTTCAGAATATCTTTAAAGAAATATCTGAAAAAGGAATTCTTAGTCAAATGCCGGTTGATGACAGTATTGCCATCAGGCGGGGCAATGTTGATAGAATAGAACCCGCAAATAAATTCTATAACATAGAAGATGCAAGAAATGAAGTAGCTGATGAGATCAACAGTAAAGCATATCCACAGGATGTAAAAAAAGTACTATCGGAATATGCAACTCATTTTGTTTTTCCAAATTTAGTATTCAGAAAAGATTTGACTGACGAAGAACTTCAACAGGCGAAAAGTAATATTTCTAATTATGCGGGAATTGTAAATGAAAACGAAAGGATCATTGCCAAACATGACAGAGTTACAAAAGAAACAAAGCTAAAAATAGATTCATACAAAATTGCAAAAGGGGAAGTGACAGGAGAGGAAGGATTCATTACCCAGATTGCCGGCAACTTTCTTCACATCGCATCTTTAATAGCTTTGCTTGTGATTTATATTTCTCTTTTCAGGAAAAATATTTTTTATGATAACCGGAAAATTCTTCTTATAGCACTCCACCTGGTTTTTATTTCTTTTATAACCTATCTTATTAATAACATTGATGCGACTTTCCCGATTCAATATTTTATTTTTGTCCCCGCTGCATCTATGCTGCTTACAATTGTTTTTGATTCCCGCATCGGTTTTTATTCTACTGTAATAATGGTTTTGATAACCGGGGCATTAAGGGGAAATGATTATACTTTTTCGGTTATGAATCTTTTTGCAGGAGCACTAGCGGTTTATACTGTGAGAGATATTAAAAACCGTTCGCAGATTTTCAGATCATTTCTTTTTATTCTAATCGGTTATACTGTTACTGTTCTGGCTTTTAGCCTTGAGCGGTTTGCGCCGTGGGAGAACACGTTGGTTGAACTTGCATTTGCAGGATCGAGTGCACTTATCAGCCCTGTTCTAACTTATGGTCTTCTTATTTTCTTAGAGAGATTATTTAAGATAACAACCGATCTAACACTTTTGGAACTTTCTAATTTTGACAAACCTTTGCTGAAGGACTTATCGAGAAAAGCCCCCGGAACATTTAATCATTCGATGACGATGGGAACACTTGCAGAAGCTGCAGCTGAAAGAATCGAAGCTAATCCTTTACTTGCGAGAGTTGGTGCTTACTATCACGATGTTGGTAAAACACTTGCACCACAAAATTTTGTTGAGAACCAGTTGAGTAATAGAAACATTCACGAAGATTTATCACCTGAAGAAAGTGTTAAAATAATTTTGCAGCATGTGGAGGAAGGTATTAAACTAGCAGAAGAAAATGATCTTCCTAAAGAAATAGTAGATTTTATTCCGATGCACCATGGAACGATGACGATGTCTTTCTTCTATGAAAAAGCAAAAAAACTTTATGGTGAAGAAAAAGTAAATATACACGATTACAGGTATCCCGGTCCGAAACCGAATACAAAAGAAACTGCAATTATTATGCTTGCTGACGGTTGTGAATCTGCAGTAAGAGCAATAGAAGACCCGGATGTAACCAAAGTAGAAAATATAATCGATAACATTGTGGAAGCAAGAGTCGATGACGGACAGCTTGATGATTCCCCAATCACTTTAACTGATTTGAAAAAAATTAAAGAAGTATTTATGAATATTTTACTCGGACAGCATCATAAGAGAATAAGATATCCAAAGCAGGATGAGATTGAAAAAGGAGAAGATGAAAATAAAGAAGAAAAATGAACATCTTTCTAAAAGAATATCTTAATGTTCTACGCCTTGAAAAGAATCTTTCCGAGAATACAATATCTTCTTACAAAAACGATATTACATCTCTTATAAATTTTCTCGATTCCTATAAGATCGACGATCCTTCCTTAATTGATCACAAGCTTCTTAATAAATTTTTTGTAAGTCTCCAGGAAGTCGGATTAAGCAATACTTCAGCAGCAAGATATTATTCTTCCATAAAAGGATTTTTCAATTATCTTTTTTCGAATAAATATATTGAAGTAAATCCTGTTGAAAAAGTTTTACCTCCAAAGCTTTCCAAGTCCCTTCCGTCCGTTCTTACAGTGGAAGAAGTAGATTCTGTTTTATCAAAACCGGATGTAAAAGAAAAACTTGGATTACGTGATAAAGGAATTTTGGAAGTTCTATATGCGTGTGGTTTAAGAGTTTCGGAATTAATTGAGATGAAAGTCTCGGATCTTTTTTTTGATGAAGAAATAATAAGAGTATTCGGGAAAGGCTCAAAAGAAAGATTAGTACCCATCGGGAGAAGCGCTGTTAAATGGACAAAAAAATATTTAACGGAAAGTCGTCCTTTATTAATGAAAAAGGCAAAAAGCGGAAACATAGTTTTTCTTAACAACAGGGGGACAAAATTATCGAGAATGGGTTTGTGGAAAATTGTCGATCATTATGTAAAAGAAGCGGGTATTCAGAAAGAAGTTCACCCGCATACGTTCAGACATTCATTTGCTACACATCTTCTAGAAGGTGGTGCTGATTTAAGAGCAGTCCAGGAAATGCTCGGTCATGTCGATATATCAACAACTCAGATTTATACTCACATTGACAGGGATTATATTAAACAGGTTCACAAGCAGTTTCACCCAAGAGGGTAAAAATCTTATCAGCTTTTATGAAATAATTTCTTAAGTCTTTTTGTAACAGGATGAAGAAAAATAAAAATCTTTCTTATCCAGTCGGGAGGCTGAGAATCGAGTTTTGCGTCAAAGTTCCAGTTGCTCTGTTTGATTCTTTCCTGCATAATAGCAGGATGAGTATCGGTAAATTTTTTTAAATGTCCGAAATGAGTGTATCCATCCTGTGGAACTTCTGCAAATACTTCAATCTCTTTATCTGTAAAATAAAGTTTGTTAAAATCGATTCTCTTGCGTGCCATTTTATCGGGGGGCTTTACCCATCCGTAGTGATAAATCTCGGCATTTATAGGTACAACATTTAAAAATGTGCCGTCTCTATGTTTGAAATTCATCGCGTCCCCTGCTGAAACTATATTATCACTCCTTCTTATTATTCTTGTTTCTGCAATGTACCATATCCTGTAATTATCCTGGTAGTAATCAAAGTTTCCGTAAAAGTGCCTGTATTTAAATTTTAATCCTTCAACAGATTTTTTATTAAGATTATTTTCCATTGCTGCTTTTACAACGGGAAAATATTTTTCGTGCAAAACTTCATCAGCCTGGATATAAAAACACCAGTCGCCGGTACATACCTTTAATGCCTTATTGGTTTCGATTGAAAGAATTTCTCCTCCTTTGCGAAGGCTCATATCCCATTTGCTTTCGATGATCTTTATCTTTTCATCTTTTAATCCAAGTACAGCATCCAGCGTTCCGTCATCAGAATCTCCGACGTTAACGATAAATTCATCACACAAAGGAAGTATAGATTTTATAGCTTCGATGAAAGGATAAAAATACTTGATGCCGTTTCTTATTATGCTGAATCCGGAAACTCTCATTACAACTTGAACTGCATATTATAAAGTTTATGATATAACCCTTTTAGTTCCAGCAGTTCGCTGTGTGTTCCTCTTTCAATAATATTTCCTTTTTCAAGAACAATAATCTTATCGGCATTCTGAACAGTGCTAAGTCTGTGAGCAATTACTATAGAAGTTCTTCCTTTCATTAATCTTTCGACAGCCTGCTGAACAAGAAGCTCGGATTCTGTATCGAGAGAAGAAGTCGCTTCATCAAGAATTAAAATAGGAGGATTTTTCAGAAGAGCACGCGCAATTGATAATCTTTGTCTTTCGCCGCCGGAAAGTTTAATCCCCCTGTCACCGATTAAAGTATCGTAACCGTCCTTAAACCCGGAAATAAAAGTATGCGCATTAGCAGCTTTGGCAGCTTCTTCAATTTTTTCAATTGAGAACTCGCTAAGTCCATATGCGATATTATTACGTATAGTATCGTTAAAGAGTATTGTCTCCTGTGTAACAATCCCCATTAAAGATCTCAAAGAATCAACTTTAATTTTTCTTATATCTATTCCATCAATTAAAATAGAACCGGAATCGACATCATAAAAACGCGGGATAAGGTCTACAAGACTTGATTTCCCGGCACCGCTCGGTCCTACAATAGCGAGCACATCCCCTTTGTTTATTTCAAGACTTACATTGTCCAGGATTATATCACTCTTTTCATATTTAAAGCTTACATCTTTGAATTCAATTTTTTCTTTGAAAGAATTTACTTCAATAGCGTTGGGTAAATCAAATATTTTTGGCTCGGTGCTTAATATATCATCGACTCTACCTGCAGCTGCAGAACCTTCTTTTACACTATTAAACATTTGTCCGAATAATTTTAAAGAAGGAAGCATTTGGAAGAAGACACCGAGATAAACAAAGAAAGCCCCGGGAGTCATATCACTTTTCCCTGTGATTATTTCGCTCCCGATAAAATATAGAATAACGGCGATTGACAACATTCCAAGAACTTCTGTAATAGGACCTGCGAGCGCGCGCCTTCTCGTAAGGCTTTTCAATATCGAAAAATATTTTTGTTCAAAGGATGTGAACCTGTTTATTTCATATTGTTCCATGCTGAATGCTTTTACAATCCGCATTGCCCCGAATGTTTCATCAAGCAGCGAAGTAATACTTGCTACTTTTTCCTGCGAACGGATGCTTCTTCTTTTAAGAGAATCTCCGATTTTTGCAAGAATAAAAGCGAGAACAGGAAGAAGAATAAATATGAGAATTGTCAACTTCCAGTTAAATACAAACAGTACGAATGTAAAAATTATTATTGAGAGTGGATCTCTGAAGGCACTGTTTATCACGGCTATCATAGAATCACGGATTATCTGAACATCATTCATAATCCTCGAGATTAGTATTCCTTTTTTCTCTTCAGTGAAATAGCCAAGCGAGAGTTTATGAAAGTGAGTATATAATTCCAGCCGTATATCTTTAATAACACCCTGCTCAACAGTGGACATAAAGTATGTTTGTAGGTATTGAAAAAGATTTTTGAGCAGAAAGATGATGACGATCAATACGCATAGGTAAACTAAGAGGTCGAGCTTATCATATTTGGAAACGAACTCGCTTAATTTATAAGTAAGAAAATCTTTAATATCAAAGATGCTTACACTTTGACCCGGATGAAACTTCGGTTTGTTCTGATTAAAAAGCAGATCGATAAACGGCATAATAAGACCGATCGAAAGAAGGTTGAATATCACGAATAGCAGCATGCAAAGATTTGCCGAAAGGAGCGGCCTTTTATAAGGTTTAAGATATTTAAAAAAACGCCAAAAAATATTCATCAAAATCGTAATTAGTTTAAGTAAAAATAATCACTTATTACTTAAGATGTTGCTGTTTTGGCGTGACTTTTAATTAAATTAGCAAGACAAATTCAATTAAACTTCAATGATTTCCAGCAGATTCGATATACGCATCCCGTTTTATTTAACCATTTTACTGTCGGTCAGTTTTGTCCTTTCGATTTTCGCTTTGCAGTTGTTTGCCGGATTATTAGTAATACTCTGGCTGCTTGAAAAGAATTCAGAAAAAAGAAAAGCTATTGACAAAATTGTAGTTCTTATTGTGATTTACGGTTTAGTAAGAATAGTGGCGATAATATTTTCAGAATATCCTTCAGTAAGCATACAAACTTTTTATAAAGAAGGACTTTTTTTCCTCAGCATTTTTTCACTCGGGTTTTATTTAAAAGTCTTTGATGAAAAAAAAACAAGACAAATCATTTACATTTTTATCCTTGGCGCTGCCTTAAATTCTCTTATCGGGCTCATAAGATTTAATTTGGGTTCTGTTGAAAGAGCGCAATCCCTTTCATCCGGATACACTGTTTATTCTGTTTATCTTCTTGCCGCTTTTGGAGTTGCAATAATTTTGTCCGGTTTATCAGAAATTAAGAGGCGGTATTTTTATCTTCACATAATTTTGTCTGCAGTAATTTTAGCCGGTATGGTTTCTTCTCTTGGAAGAGCAGATATAGCAGTTGCAGTTCTGATTCTACTTGCAGGAATATTTTTTAAGCGAATTAAAATCAGGCAGGTTCTTCTGATAATTCTTGGAGCGGCAATTCTATCTTCAATTTCATTTTTTAATAATTCAACCGAGGCTACCCAAAGAGTAGAAGCACCGACTCAGCTTTCGGACAGAGATGTCCTTTATAAAGGTGCTGTTGAATTAATCAGAGAACATCCTTTGCTTGGGTATGGTCCAAGAACATTTAAGGAAATTTTTCCACTTAAAGATGAATTAGCCGATAAAGGAGTCGGCGGCTGGCATAACGAATTGCTTCAGGTCTATTTTGAAAGCGGGGCGGCAGGATTGACTGCTTATCTTGCACTAATGATTGGAATTTTTTCTTCCGGTATAAGTTTTGTTAAAAGAAACAGAACAGAAGAAAGTGCAACAATTGTTCTTGGTATACTGGTTTCTATTGCGGCTCTGCTGCTTTCGGCACTTTTTTCTGGTTTCATAGATTCACCCATTCTTTCGATTGTGTTTGCTCTATTGGTTTCTGTTTTAACTTCGGAGAGTTTCAGAAATAAAAAAGGCGATAGCGATTTAGCGAAAGTTGGTTCTTTATGAAACGATACTTTAGATTTGTTATTTTTGAATGTTATTAAACGGAGTATAGTAAATGCGCGGAAACGGAAAAGAAGAAATATATAAGCTTGTAAATGATCTCTCTTCAAAACTTAATTCTAATTATAAAGAAACTGCAATTGTTTTAGCTGCAGGTCACGGCAAAAGAATTAAGTCCCAGAAATCGAAAATGCTGCATAAAATATGGGAAGTGCCTACAGTTGCAAGAGTTTACGAAGCATGCCAAAAGGGGATTAAAGGCGTTAACATTATTGTCGTAGTTGGAATTAAAGCTAAAGATGTAATGAGCGCTATTGGTAAGAAAACATCAACTGCATTTGCTTACCAGGAAACACAAAACGGAACCGGGCACGCTGTACAAATAGCTCTTGAAAAACTTAACAAAAAATTTAACGGTGGAATTGTTTATGTGCTTCCCGGGGATATGGGATTAATTGATAAAGAAACAGTGAAGCAATTAAGAAGGGAGTTCCTTAAAACAAAATCCGATATGCTTGTACTAACGGGAATATTTGAAGGTGATCCGAAAAACAATTCTTACGGAAGAATTATCCGTGTTAAAAAACATGATGATGAAGGAAAATCTTCCGGAGAAGACGAAGGTAAAGTAATAGAGATTGTTGAAAATAAAGATATTCTGGCTCTCGATGAGAGCAAACCATATAAATTAAAATTCAAAGGAAGAACATATTCTTATACAAAGCAAGAACTGGTCGAGAACAACGAATTCAATTCCGGTGTTTATGCTTTTAATTATAAAAAGCTCGTCAATTTAATTGGATCTCTCAAGAGCAATAATGTTCAGAAGGAGATTTACATAACGGATATGATCTCTCTTTTTAATAAGAAAGGATTTACTGTTAATGCGATTAGTCCCAAACAACAGCACGTTGTTATGGGATTTAACAATAAATCAGTTCTGAAAGAAATGGAAGAAGTTGCAAGAAGACAGGTTTATGAAAGACTAAAAGATATAATTGAGATTAATGATCCGGATGATTTTTTTATTCACGAGAATGTTGTAGATGAAATTATAAAAATTGATAAGCAAAATATCCCGCTCGATATTGTAATTGGCAAAGGCGTTTACATTGGGCAGGGAGTAAAGCTTAACTATAATCTTACATTGAGCAAAAATGTTTTTGTTGACGGCAATGTTCAGTTCGGCAAAGATGTTTTCATTGATCAGAATGTTCATCTTTCATGTTTCCCCGGACAGACCCTTAAGTTAGGCAACGCGGTTCAGATTTTATCAAGCGACATAATTAAAGGAAATATTATTATCGGGGACAATACCAGGATTGAATCCAGTGTTAACATGACTGGCAGCGACGACTTTCCTTTAAGAATAGGCGGCGGAGTTCTTATAAAAGGTACCAGCTATGTTTTCGGTTCAATTATAGAAGACAGTATCCAGATAGAGCACAGTGTCATTATAAAAAAGAAAGTGCAAAGATTAGAAAAGAAAACGGGAGATGTTCAGCCGATAAAATTTTATTTGCCCATGCCGGAAGGTATCGATGCTATTGATGATTTGTAAGGGATTGTCATTCCGAACTTGCTCGCCTCGTCTTCGACTGAGTCGAAACGGGTTTCGGAATCTTTTTATTCTGGCGGGAAAAATAGAAGCTGAAACAAGTTCAGCTTGACACATTAATTACTTGGATTTGCTGGTACTTTTCTGAAGACTATTTAAGTGGCGTGTTAAAGCTGATTTTTTTCTCGCCGCAGTATTCCTGTGAATTTTACCTTTTATAGTATTCTTATCAAGATATGAAACAGCTTCTTTATAAGTTTTCTCGGCTTCAGCTAAATCAGTTGTTTTAAGTGTCTTTTTGTAAAGCGTCTTAATTCCCGATTCGATCCTTTGGTTTACTTCTCTTTTCCGTTCATTTGTACGAATTCTTTTCTTTGCAGATTTATGTGATGCCATTAGTTGGGAACCTTAAATAGTTGTGAAAAACGAGTCCAAATATATCCATTCACCTGTTTGATGTCAAATTTATCTTTTCGTAATTTTATTGCAATTATTGATTATCCGTAGCACGGACACGAATCCGTGCTTTTTAACTAAAAGGACTACATTTGCTTAAAGTAAACGAAATATACTTCTCCATCCAGGGAGAAAGCTCAAAAGCCGGACTGCCCTGTGTTTTTGTAAGGCTCACCTACTGCAACCTGCGCTGTGTTTACTGCGATACCGAGTATGCCTTTTATGCGGGGGAGGATTATACAATAGACGGCATTATTTCAGAAATTAAAAAGTATAACTGCAAGCTTATTGAACTGACCGGCGGAGAGCCGCTTGTACAAACACAGTCTCTTGATTTGATGAAAAGATTGTGTGATGAAGGCTATGAAGTTATGCTTGAAACCGGCGGCAGTCTTTCCATTAAGGAAGTCGATCCGAGAGTGATGATAATTATGGATCTCAAATGTCCATCGAGCGGAATGATGAAGAAGAATTATTACGAGAACATTAATTACCTGAAAGCAACATGATGAATTAAAGTTCGTGATAGGCAGCAGGGAAGATTATGACTGGATGAAAGATATTATGGAGAAATATAAACTGAGTAAAAGATTTAAAATTCTTGTCTCAGTGGTTTTTGATCAGCTTGAGCCCGTAACTTTAGTTGAGTGGGTTCTGGAAGATAAGCTGAACGTCCGCTTCCAGCTCCAGATGCATAAGTTCATCTGGGACCCTGCCGCTAAAGGTGTGTAAAAGATATTGCTATTAAAATAAACTGTTAAAACAGTTAATGAAGTTTTTTCTCCTTCACGTTAACCCACGACTTAAGTCGTGGGTTAATCTAAAAATAAATTAATGTGTAACCGTTTTAACGGTTTATAAAGTTAATGAAAGCTGACAATTATTAATGAAAATCGCTAAAGAATTTCACTGGGAAATGGGACACAGGCTTCCCGAACATTTTGGTAAATGCAAGAATATTCACGGGCATTCCTACAGAATGATTGTTGAGCTTGAAGGGGAAGTTGAAGAATCGGGAATGGTAATGGATTATTACGATCTTAAGAAAATTGTAGAACCGATTGTTGAAAAGCTCGACCACGCTTTTATGGTTTACAAAGAAGATAAAGAAATAATCTCATTCCTTGAAAAGATGAAATCAAAAATGGTTGTTGTTGAGTCCCAGTCCACAGTTGAGAACATTTGCAAATATTTTTTGAATGAAATAAAAAAAACAAACTTTCCGCAGAATGTTAAAAAAGTATCTGTCCGCATTTATGAAACTGCTGATGATTATGCGGAATCTTCAGTAAATTTACTATAAAGATTATAAATGAAAACAGAACTTGACATATTGAAAGATGTAGCGGGAAAACTTTCCTCTATAAATATTTCATATATGTTGACGGGTTCTTTAGCAATGATGTATTATGCACAGCCGCGGATGACAAGAGACATAGACATTGTTGTTGAACTAAATAAACTGCAAATAGAAAAATTTATTAAGTATTTGAAAAAGATTACTACCTGGCATCTGAGGCGATAAAGGATTCTGTTGAAACTTTTTTTATATTCAATCTCATACACCGCGATAGTTCTGTCAAAATTGATTTTGTTGTAAGAAAACCGGAAGAATATCGATTGGTCGAATTTAATAGAAGGGAAAAAGTTACCTTTTCCGGTATTGATCTTTATATCGTAAGTAAAGAGGATTTGATTCTCTCAAAACTTAACTGGGCAAAAGAATCTAACTCCGATTTACAGATAAGGGATATTAAGAGCTTATTAAACACAGGTTATGATGAAGCGTATTTATTAGAATGGGCTAAGAAGTTAAATCTTTATAATTTTCTTTATGAGTCTAAAAGATGAATGACACCAGCCCCTGGGCAAAAAAAATACAGGATGAATTGTTTGCAAAACTTTCCGGCGAAGAAAGACTATTGATGGGGCTTGAAATGTTCGAGACTGCAAGAAAAATTGTATTGTCTTCCTTCCCTCCGAACCTTACCGAAGATGAAATAAGGAAAAGATTATTTCTCCGCTTTTATGAAAATGATTTTACTGAGGAAGAGAAAAAAAGGATTTTAGCAAACCTTTAAAAGTTACAGAGAGAAGCTATTTATGTGTTAGAAAATAAAAAATTTCTGTTAGCATTTATCAAACTGCAGATGAATATTTGAAGGAGAGTATTAAGTTGTGATTAATACAACTTTAAAGAAATAATAATTTCATCTTAACCAGACAGGTTAATAAAATGAAAATCTCAAAACTAACGACTAACGGACGAGTAACTCTCCCAATTGAACTCCGGAAAAAGTACAAGCTTATTACGGGCGGGTGTGTGCGTTTTACAGAAGAAAAAGATGGAATAAAGATTATTCCTCTCATTACGTCCGAAGAGATTAGAGCTAATATTGGTTTTCTTGGGATGAAAGGAAAACTTTTAAAGTCACTGATGGAAGAGAAGAAAAAAGAAAGAGATTTGTAATATCATATAAATTTTCTTGAGATAAATTTTTGTCTTGGTTAAATTTGTATTGGTTTTAAGGGAATAAAATGAGAATTCAAAAAGAGAAGAAACCTCTAGATAAACTATATACGAGAAGAAATAGATATGATCTTCAGCCTGATTTTCAAAGAAGCAAAGTTTGGAGCCCTGATAAAGAAGGCAAATTGTTAGATACAATATTTAAGGGTTGGGACATACCCAAAATTTATCTTAATGTTATCGATGAAGAAAATTTCGAGGTTATAGATGGTCAACAAAGACTAACTGCTATCTTTAAATTCTATGACGATAAGCTGGCTTTGCCTAATTATATTAATCGCATCGGGGGATTAACTTATCAGCAATTGGATGATCGTATAAAGGATAAATTCGACGACTATGAAATTGATTTAGTATTAAATTAATGATGCCACAGAAGAAGAAATAAGAGATTTATTTTTAAGATTACAATTAGGTGTGCCTACAAATACTGCAGAAAAATTAAATGCAATCTCTGGTAAAATGACCCAGTTTGTTAAGAAGATTTCAAATCATAATTTTTTTAAGAATAAAATTATTTTGAAAAACAATCGACTATCACATTTTGCTGTAGCTGCACAAATCACATTGCTGCTTTCAGATGGAATTAGAAGCATTAAGTTTAAAGATTTAAGCGACTTTTTTAACAACAATAAAACATTTGATGAGAATAGTAAAGCAGGCCGGAATATTAAAAAAATGTTAAGCGAACTTGATAAAATATTTATTGAGAAAAGTAATGTCCTGCGTAACAGAGCATTAATTGTTAGCTTCTTTCTATTATTAAATACTCTACAAGAAAAAGGATTGGAAATTGATGAGAGTGCAAGAAATACATTGAGAAAATTTTATGAAGACTTCTATACTAAACTACAGAGTGAGGTCGAAAAAGGAGCTAATGCAACAGATGCAGAATTAATAATCTTCCAGTCAAAAGTCAGTCAAGACGCAGACAGTAGAGAATCAATACAAATCCGGAATAACATATTATCAAGGGGCTTGATTCTGTATGATAGTTCGTTTAGAAATTATCTAGATACCAGTGAAATTGATGATGAGTTCACACAATTGAAGATAGCAAGAGATACTAAAGCAATTGCTGATAACTGTTTTGAGAACATGGCTAATTTGAATAAAGTCTACGATTCCCAAAATGCTGAAGATCTTTTTAAGCTTACAAATGAACTCATCATAAGTATGCCCAAAATTGGAAACTCCATTAATTCCAAAGAAGATTACAAATTTTTTATTGATGCCCTTTACAAAATATTTTATGAAGGTAGTGGAGGTTTGAAAAGAATTCCAACTTCCCTTATAAATGATAATTCAATTTTTATAGAAATTAAACATCTGAGAACCGATATGTACCATGATGTTGAACATGGAAAGTCTCAAGATATTAAGAAGAAGAAACAAATTATTTCAGATATCTATCACAAATATTGTTCAAAAAAAACTTTCAATTTATTAACGGTTTCTGATCTTAGAGTTCTCCACTCAAAATTACTGCTTAATCTCAATAGTGAACTGGTGACTATACAAACAATGCTATGAAATCCTTCTTCCCAAAACCCGTATTCAAAATTGATGATATAATCTCTTATGCTGAATTGGTTGCTGCAGAAAATGCAAATGTTCAAAAGGGAATGAACTTTCAAATCAAACCTGAGTATTCAATCTTCTTAATGTCTGTTCGTAAAAACGCACCTTATGCAGATGAGTTTGATACAAAAAAGAATACCCTTATCTATGAGGGACACGATAAGCCAAGTAACTTAACAAGAGATCCAAAAGAGGCTGACCAGCCGATCACAACTCCCAAAGGTACTTTGACTGAGAATGGAAAATTCTTCACCGCTGCACAAGCATATAAAATGAAAATTGTTGAGCATCCACACAAAGTAAAAGTGTACGAAAAAATAAAGGAAGGAATATGGTGTTACAAAGGTTTTTTCAGTCTGATTGATGCACAAATTATATTTGATGGAGTAAGAAACGTTTTTAAGTTCTATCTAAAACCTGTTCAAGTAAAATCGTTCCATAAAGAAATTGAAATTCCGCATTCAAGATTAATTCCAACTCACGTTAAAGTAGAAGTTTGGTCGAGAGACAAAGGACAATGTGTTCTTTGCGGTTCAAAAGAAAATCTTCATTTCGATCATGATCTTCCTTTTTCAAAAGGAGGAACATCTCTTACAGCTGAAAACGTGAGAATACTTTGTATGAAACATAATCTTAAAAAATCTAATAAGATTTTATCTATCCCCCCAATCTTCCTATCTTAAACCAAAATAAAATTAAGGAACTTTATGAAAAAGATAAATTACCTTCTTTTAAGCGGGCTGCTAGTATTTCTTTCCGTGGTTTCATTTTCGTGTGGTGGGAATAAAAACCCGCAGACTGACAATATTGTTGGAGCGTGGAAAGGGAAAGTGCAATTTAAATCCGGGGCATTTGCAGAAGTTAAAGACCTTGAGTTTATGTATGTCTTTAATGCCGGCGGCACTCCACACGTGCCTCCTGCTTATGGAATCTGGAAGAAAACAGGAGATAATAAATTAACTAATATAAAATCATCATAAGTAAATTTAATTAAGAATTTCAGATTCAAAACGGTCTACATAAACGAATCCCCGAATTTTTACGACGTTCTTCCCATCATTGCCAATTTCGGTTCCTTGTCCTACAAACCGAATGCGATTTTTATTTGCCTGATATGTAAACTTGATTTTTCCATTTTCATATTTTTTATAGTAATCGGGCATTTTCCAGCCAGTGAAAGAATGGTCTCCGCCTCCAAATAGTTTTGGTTTACGGTAATAAGCCATAGCCATATTTGATAGATTTACCATATCTGTAACTAGCATATCTCTATTGGACGATACTGCATAGGAGGTTGTTGCGCTTAGCCCTAAAGAGACAGCAATACCTACAACAATTACCCCAAGTACAATTAATAATAATTGTTGTTGTCCCATAACTAAGATCCTTATTTTTAATTAATTTTATTCATCTGGTTTTCAATATTTATACCAAAATGAGAATCGTATTATGGTCTCTATATTAAATTTTAGTGTAATTATTACAAAATCAATTGCAGATAGTACATAAATGGAACCGAATTTATAGCAATTTATTCAACAACAAAATTCTTTTTATATGCGAATAGGAAATAAAATTATGGATTGAAACAGATAACTATTTTTTTGCAACCAAATAATGTTGAGATTTGATCACGATCTTCTTCCTATCTTAATCAGATAATATAAATTAAACTTCCGGAGGTTTTATGAAAAAGATAAATTACCTTCTTTCAACCGGGCTGCTGGTATTTCTTTCTGTTGTTTCATTTTCCTGTGGCGGAAATAAAAACCCACCAGACTGATAATATTGTCGGTGCGTGGAAAGGGAAAGTGCAATTTAAATCCGGGGCATTTGCAGAAGTTAAAGATCTTGAGTTTATGTATGTCTTTAATGCCGGCGGGACTATGACAGAATCTTCAAACTATGACGGCACTCCACCTGTACCTCCTGCTTACGGGATATGGAAGAAAACAGGAGATAATAAATACGAAGCAAAGTATGAGTTCTATACTACAAACCCGCCTTCATCATTTGAAGATTTAAAAAGCTCCGGCGGTTTCAGTCCGGCAGGTTATGGAGTTATTGTAGAAGAGATTTCTCTCAACGAAGATGGGAATTCCTACAGCTCAGTTGTAACATTGGCTCTGTTTGATAATGAAGGCAACCATATTGGCTTAAGTGAAGCAAAGGTAGAAGCGGTAAAAATGGAATTCTGAGGTGGTATACCCACCCCTTCTTCCCCTCCGGAGGAGGGGACAATTTCTTTTTTTTGGAAAGTTGATGTTGCTAATGTAATGTTTAAACTGAATACAAAGTCTCCTCCTTGGAGGAGATTTAGAGGTGGGTAAATGTTATGTTAAAATAAATTTTTGTAAGTTTATTTAAAAAACATTCCGGGGGCAGCAATGAAAAGAAGAAAAATAATTCCTTACAATCCTAAACTAAAAGAGTACGCGAGAAAACTCAGAAACAATAGCACATTCACTGAAATTTTGTTATGGGATTATCTAAAAGGAAAAAGAATGTATGGCTACGATTTTGATCGACAGAAACCGATTGATAATTATATTGTTGATTTTTATTGTAAGGATTTAATGCTGGCAATAGAAATTGATGGCGAAAGTCATTATGGAAAAAAAAGCAAAGATGTAGCGAGAGATAAAAAATTGAATCAACTTGGCATTACTGTTTTAAGGTTTGATGACCTGGATGTAAAGTATGATCTTGAGAAGGTGTTGGAGAAGATTGAAGCGTGGATAAATGGACACAAAAAGTGACCCACCCCTTCTTCCCCTCCCAAGAGGGGACAACAAGTTTTTTTATAAGTATATTACATATATAAGATTTGTTGGAACCCATAAAGAGTATGATAAAATTAATGCAGAGGTAATTTGACATGACAATTAAGCCTATTAAAACAAGAAAAGATTATGAAGCAGCTTTAAAAAAAGTTGACGAGCTTTTTGATTCAAAGCCAAATACTTCTGGTGGTGATATGCTGGATGTTCTTGTAACTTTAATAGAAGCTTATGAACAAAGACATTTTGCGATTTCTCCACCTGATCCTATAGAAGCGATCAGGTTCCGGATGGAACAATTGGGGCTGAAACAGTCTGATCTGGCGGAAGCCATGGGAGGTAAAAACAGAGCTTCGGAAGTTTTGAGTGAAAAAAGAGAACTTACAATTAATATGGCAAGAAGGCTTCGCAAGAAATTCAATATTCCTGCCGAATCACTTTTGGCTTAATGAATGTTATTCCTGTTCATCCACTTTCCCCATAATAATTTTCTCTGCTACGTTCGGAAAAAATAAATTAAGCCAGGTTAATACTTTTAGCTTTCCTGGAATAATTAATTCTCTTTTCCTGTTTATCATTCCTTTTATAATTTTTCGGCTGCATTCTTCAAGTGTAATAGATTCTTTGCTATGCTCCTTTTTTCGATTCACCAATTTGATTTCCGTCTTTATCAAAAGCATTCTTTCTTAAATCTGTTCCTCTTAACCAGTGAGGCATAACAAGCATTACATCAACTCCTTTATCTTTAACTTCCATTCTTAGTGTGTTTAGAAATCCTGTTAAAGCATGTTTAGATGCAACGTAACCTGTGTGATTTGGAACAGCGATTTTTCCTTGGATAGAAGAAATTGCAGTTATCATTCCTTTGCTCTTAATTAAAGAAGGAAGGCAGTAATATGTAAGATAAACTGCACCGAGATAATTTGTTTCAATTAATTTTTGGAATAAAGAAAGGTCTGTAATCTCTTCAAACTCTGCCCACATACTTATGCCCGCGTTCAGTACAAGATGATCAATTGTATTAAAATTTTTAATCGTTTCGTTGTAAAGTTTTTTGCAATCTTCCGGTTTACTTATATCTCCCTGAACAACTAAAGTCTTTGCGCCATTTCCTTCGCAAGCTTTTGCTACACTTTGAAGTTTATCAATATTTCTTGAGAAGAGAACAAGATTTGTTTTATGAAGTGAAAGCTGTTCGGCAAGAGAAGCACCTAATCCGGATGAAGCTCCTGTGATAACAATTGTTTTACCCGCCAGCATTAATGCCGCCTTCAAATTTTTCTATATCGCCTTTGCTTAATCCCCAGTTTATTTCTGCCCCATCCGGCGGAATTATTTTTCCCGGGTTCATAATGTTGCCGGGATCGAGTGAAACTTTTAATCCTTTTACAGCTTTTATTCCTGTTTCGGAAATATCATCTTTTAGCCATGGCATATGTTCAAAGCCAACTGCGTGATGATGTGAAAGTGTTGCTCCGCCTTTTATGAAAGCATCTTCGGCAGCTTTTTTTATGTAAAGGTATTGTTCAATTTCATAACCGGGAATTTGCTGACACCCAAAAGTAAAATAAAGGCTTGCACCTGTGTGATAAGTATGACTTATGTGACAGCCTAGAAATCCTGTCTTTACAGTTTTTTTTATTGCTTTATCAATGGAATCAAAAGTTAAATAGTAAAGCGGAAGAAGGTTACTCCACACAGTAGAAGTTTCACTGACATCCGCCATAATATTTCTGTCCATTACATAATCACGAAGGTAAGGAAAATCATACTTGCCCTTTTCAAAAGCGCGTCCCGGACTTGTTCCAAGATTAAATGCGCCATGCTTTTTATAAATTTTATTTACTTTCTTTTTCATCTTGGCAAATGTTTCTTTGTCACCTTCAAATACTGTCAACATTAAACAGGATTTGTTGAAATCAAATTTCTTCCCACTTTTCAAATACCATTTAACAACTTTGCCAAGCAAAGAATTTATGAAAGATGATTTAGTTCTGTATGCAAGAGAGAGCGCAGTTTTTCCGGGATCATTTAATCTTGTTACAACAGGAGCCGTATATTTTTCAACACACTCCTGAACAGCTTTAACTCCGCTTTCAAAATCAGGGAAGAGATAACCATAAGATTTTCTCTCTTCAGGAAGCTTATGGATACTCATTACAGCTTCTGTAATTATTCCGAGAGTTCCTTCGCTGCCAATGCAAATATGATTAACATCTATTCCATTGGAAGATTTTGGTACAGTGCGCGTAACTATTGTTCCCTCAGGTGTAACCATTCTTAAAGAAAGAACCATATCTTCAATCTTGCCATACTTATCACTTTGCATCCCTGCCGATCTTGTTGCAATCCATCCGCCGAGAGTTGAGAATTCAAATGAATCGGGAAAATGTCCCAAAGTCACTCCAAAAGAATTTAATTGTACTTCCATTTGCGGACCCAGAGCACCGGCTTGTATTCTTGCAGTGTTGGAAACTTTATCAACACTAATTACTCTATCCATTAATTTCATATCTAGGGAAGCGATCATTCTTCCGTTGCCGTTGTTGGCTTCAAGGCAGCCGGCAATATTCGAACCTGCCCCGAAAGTAATAAGAACAACATCATATTCTTTTGCAGCATTAATTACTTTTACAATTTCATCTTCAGATAAAGGATAAATTATACAATCAGGTGCAGTGTTTACAATTCCATGTCTTATTCTCCACAAATCTCTGAAACTTTTTCCATAAGAGTGAACCAGTCTGTCTTTTTCATCGAATGTAAATCGCTCCTTATCAATTATGGTTTTTATTTCGTTGATGAATTTTTCATTAAGAGTTTGCTGCGGCAATTCAATATCTTCAAATTTGATTGGAGGAGTAAGTGTGGGCTCTCCTTCAATGCCAACGACTTTTTTAACGTAAGGCCATAGTTCAGGTTTATCAGACATAACAAATTCTATGTTTTCACCGCCCCAACCCCACCACTTCATTTGTTCAAGGTTAAGCATTATTTTTAATTCTCCATCAATTCATGAATTCTTTTTTCAAGCTCTTCTGTAATTTTACGGTAAGCATGAAAATTATTCGAATCATTTTCATCGTTACACAAAAACTCTTTTGGATAAATCGGTTTACCAATCTTAATTGTAATTCTTGAAGGTCTCATAAATTTTTTCCCTTTAGGCCAGGCATTAAAAGTTCCTTTAATATGAGCCGGAATAATTGGAAGACTAAGTTCTGCCGAGATCATCGCCGGTCCCTTTTTAAATGATTGCATCTTACCTGTTTTTGAGCGTGTCCCTTCAGGATAAATAATTAAACTGCGGTTGTCAATTTTTGTAAACTCTCTGCAGGCTGTCAGATAATCAATAATTGATTTCCTGTCTGCATCACGGTCAATAGGTATTAAGTTCATCAAAAGATTTAAATATTCTTTTCTTTTATCACTGCCGAAGAAATAATCTTTAGCTGCCATCATTGCAAAGTTCTTAAAAGGTAAACCGGAAGAAACCATTAAAATGCCGCTGTCCATATGGCTGTTATGGTTGCTGCAAAAAATAAAAGATGAAGACTTTGAATATATTTTCTTTTCCCGATACTTTAAGAGGACAGTAAAAAGTAAAAAGTAGTTTTGCAGTAAATCTCGAAGATTTTTTTAATAGATCTGCTGAGGAGAGAAGGTTTCTTAAGTACATGAGAATATTCGGGAGGAACGACAGAATTCTCCAGTTCTGAATGGAAACTGCTCACTCATTTTCTCCCGTACCTGGCATGAGCTGAAGCGAACTCGTCTGTTATTATAGCCCCTCCAAGAGATAACTCTAAAGCAAGAGCACAAGCACAGACAATTTCTGCAAGTTTCTTGGAAGAATCTTTACCGGTACAACCTAAAAGCTCAAGATTTTTCCTGGCTTGTTTTAATTTTGTTCCTCCGCCAACAGTTCCAACGGTTATGGAAGGCATTGTGATTGTTGCATAAAGATCGTCATTATTTCTTACTTCATAAGAAACGATTCCCCCGGAATTTTCAACAACACTTGCTGCGTCCTGCCCTGTAGCCAGATAAATTGCTGTAAGTGCATTTGCAACGTGCATGTTCATTCCAAAAATTCCTGCTTCCTGTGAGCCGCGTGTGCATTGCCTCCAGCCGTCGAAATATTGTTTTGCATTAACTCTTAAAACGCGACTTAAAAATTTTCCCTTAATTAAAGCGCTTCCGACTACATAGTGACTTCTTCCAAGAAGTAAAGATTTATAAGCCGGGTTTTTATCTCCATTAAAATTACTTTCTATAAAATACCTGAAGCCCGAATCACATTTATAATTTTCCTTTATATAGTAACAGCCTTTATGAGTCGCTATCGTTACCATATTTTGCCCGGCTGCTTCACCTGTAGAAAAGATGAAATCGAGAATCACACTGTTTTGAGAAGGATATTTATCAATTCTTATAAGCTTGCCATGTTTAGTTGTCGATTCTGCCTCCCGCTTGATGCTTTCAAAATTTTGGTCAATCCATTCGAGAAAAGGTTTGCTTTTATCTATGTCATCAAAAATAAATATGGGAGATCTCGACATTTCCTGTTTGATGTGTCTTGTCATAATTCCGCCGGAAAGATGAGTGAGGAAAAGTCCTCGTGTCATAGACATTGTTAGTGTTCCCTCCAAAGTACAGAGAGGAACATATAATTCTCCTTTAGCATAAGTACCGTCAATTAACAGTGGTCCCGTAACTGCCAGAGGAAGATGCATGAAACCAACGTGGTTTTCAATAATTCCTCTTAGGTCGCCGGGTTCATCCGGTCCAACTTCATTAAGATGAAAACCGGTTTTCTCCTCGATCCACTTTTTTCTTTTTTCGGTATCTTCTTTTTTGTATCCGCGGGGAGGCAGCGTTCCACTCATCTAATAACCTGCGTCCTTTTTAATTTGTGAGAGGGTCATAAATTCATTGGTTTAATTTAATAAGAAAATTCAAAAGTAATATCAAAATAGGGCATTAATATATAATCTGTTTATATAATCTGCATTAAAAATATAGTAAAAAATGATTGTCTGTGTAGATCGCTTTATGATTTGAACAAAGTAATTTTTACCCGGTGAGAGAAAAAAATATTTTGTTTGTTAGTGGGAAACTAAATAAGCTTGTCGTTATGATCAGTATCAGTTGCTCCAAATGTATAAAATAAAACAAATTGATACACTCTTAACTATTTCAAAATTAAGGATTTATGGAGTATTAAAAATTGTGCTATGGCATAATTCATGTCCCCCATAACCTACAGAAGGTTTTTAAATACCTTCACAAAAGATATATAAACAGAATTAATAATCAGAGAATGATTATGTATGTCGGGACAAAAATGGAAGAAGTCAGGCAGCTTATAAAAATGGTTATCGAGATGGAGTATAAAGATGCCCTTACAAAAGGGTTGTTGGATTCCATGTCAATTTCCAATAAGATCTGGAATCTTTTGATCGATAAAGATGCATTACAGATTCCTGCACCTGAAGCCGCTTCCGGATGTTATGAAAATACTGAAGATTAAATTGTGACTATCAAATCCGTTTAACTTCTCTATCATCATTAGGATGAAATTTATCTACTCAGTAAATAAAGAGGATAATGGATGAAATCAGGACTTAAAGCCAACAGGCTTTGCCAGAAATCTCTCCAATATTACAGCAGGGGGAACTGCAAAAAACTTCTCAACGATTATAATGGTGCAATAACCGATTTCACAAAAGCGATAAAGTACAATCCCAACTTCGCAGAAGCATATTACAGACGTGCGGATATAAAAACTATTTTAAATGATAATGAAGGTGCTGCTTTAGATTATGTGAAGGCAATTGAGTTGAACCCGGAGTTAGCTGAAACTTTTAATGAAAGTAAAACAGAAAAATTTCAACAAGAACTGAATTTAATGAAGGAGGAAAACATAAATATTTTTATTCCTTAATATCTTTAACCAGATTAAAAAATCTCAAAGTATATCATATCTCTTAAAATAAACTCCTCAAATCCATATTGATACACAACCTAAAGATTAAGTGGTATTCATTTTGTACCTCATACAGAAAAGGTTAATAAATTCGTTTCTCATTAAAAGACTCGAACTATTTGATTTAGTTTGCAGGTAATTAGCTTATAGTTAAAAAAGGTGAGACGTTTTCTCACAATTTTTTCAAAGGTAAAAAGGATACTTTCTGGGAATTATTACAGAGAATAAGTTTCTTTTCTCAGAATTTTACAAGGGGAAACAAGATAAAGAGTAGATGGCAAGGTTTAGATTTTTAATTTGAAACAATACGGAGCGAGTATGAATAAAATTTATTATTTCTCAAAGGCAAAACTTCAGTTTGTTGAGATAAAGCATTTCAAATATAAATTAGCATCTTTAGTTACAATTTTTGTTATAGTAATATCTCTGATCATATCGGGGGGTTATTCATATACATTTTCACTTATAAATAGTAGCCGTGATATTAATACACTTAAGAACACAAATGAGGCTCTTAAAACCAGGCTGGAAGAATTAACAAAACAATATAAAATTCTGGGTCACGATATGGATAGTATTGTTAGTTCTAATTCTGATTTGAGAGTAGCCGCAGGTCTTCCCCTTATTTCCGATGAAGTAAAAATGTTAGGTTACGGTGGAGGACTGTACGATGATAAGCCATTGCTTTTTATTAAAGATTCCGATGAACTTGAAGCTGCTTATAAGCTTGCAGATGATTTAACGAGGAGAGTGGATTTTGAAAAATCGAATTACCTGGAAATAGCAAACAAACTTGAGGAGAATAAAAAACTTTATTCTTCTTTACCTGCAATTAAACCTTGTACAGGCACGATAGGAGTCCATGGGTTCGGTATGAGGATGCATCCGATTCTACACAGAATCATGATGCATGAAGGAATCGACATTGTCGCGGATGTTGGAACGCCGGTTCATGCATCCGGGCAGGGCAGAGTAGTCTACGCGGGGTTAAAAGGAGGGCTTGGTCTGGCTGTAGAGATTGACCATGGATTTGGTTACATAAGTATATATGGTCACCTGTCAAAAATACTTACTAAAAAAGGAAGCAAAGTATCCAGGGGAGATGTAATTGCACAAACGGGCAATACAGGATTGTCAACAGGTCCGCATCTTCATTATGAAGTTGAACATAACGGAATCAAGCAGGACCCGATGAAATTTATTTTTGATGGAACTGATCTTTTTGATTAGTATAAATTAGATTTTTTGTTAAGTCTGATTAGGTAAAGAAAGTATGATTATAAGGAGGTGTTGTGGGTATAATAAACGAGAAGATTTTAGCTCTTGCGATAATAGCTGTTTTTTATGCACTCACTTTGTTGATGAAACCACAAACAGTACCTAAGGTTATTATCAGCACGTTGCTTGGAATAGTTACAATTATCTGGGCATTAGATTTCTTTGGCATTTATCCCTACAGTAAGTTTTTGCATTTGAATAACTTTTGAGCTAATTGAGTAACCGAACTTATTAAGCAGTGTAGCCCCTGGTCGCCAGATCAGTGGGCTATTTTTATAAACACAAAATTTTACCTGTTAAAAAAAAAGAGTGAATATTTTTTGGGGAAAATCTTACTCCTAAGGACTGCCCCCAAAACCTCTTAACACTGTTTGTAGCCTGTCATTGATTTTGTTTTGGATTACTAGAATTCTTCAAATAAACTTATCTAAAGGAAAAAAATTAAACTAAAATCATTTGAAGCCTAAGACGCTGTGAATTAAAAATTGATATTGTCTACTTGAGTACTATATCCTCTGGAAAGAGATAAACCCACTCAAACGTGATAGAAATTTGATAAAGTAAAAACATTAGCGGGCAATTCAATAATAATTTACTGGAGACTGAAATGCGTATAAAATGCAACTTGAGGTTCTTGATGGCCATTTCGATGGGACTTTTGCTTACAGCTACTCCAATGTTTGGTCAGTCGCAAACGGTATCGGTACCCGCAGATACAACTTACTGGAATTTACAGGGACGAGTTAATGTAACCGAATATCAAGGTCGAAAGTGTTTCTTCATTAACGGGGGTGAAGCATTGTTAAACGACTTTGAAATGCGTGATGGTGTTATAGATGTTGATGTAGCAACCACGGCAGGACGTGGGTTTTTTGGTATTGAGTTCAGGATCGATAATGATGGAAATAATTCAGAGTTTGTTTATCTACGTCCGCATAAATCCGGTCTTCCGGATGCAATGCAGTATACCCCAATTCTTGGTGGTGGTTTCAACTGGCAAATTTATAATGGTCAGGGTTTCACTGGTGCGGTCGATATTCCAAAAGATGTTTGGTTCCATATACGGTTGGAGGTAACCGGAGCGCAGGCTAAGCTCTATGTCAAGGATATGGATAAGCCGGCACTCGTTATGAATGATCTGAAAAGCGGTGTTCAGAAAGGTCAAATTGGTTTGGCTGTCCTGTTAGGGGCAACTTATTTCTCGAATTTTGAATTACGTTCTACTCCTGATGTTGCCTGGGAACGGCACCTTCCATCAATGCCACAAAACACATTAACAAAATGGAGTATTTCACCTTCGTACGACGCACTAGCACTTAACCTTGAAAGACCGCTCCTACCTGCTGAGGAAGATACTATACATTGGCAAGATGTGGAAGCTGAACCACCAGGATTTGTGGTGTTATATCGTTATTATCAGGCTCCACATATAAGAGTTTCATTTGCGAACGATTTCTCTAAACGTCTTGAGCCTCAACCCGGAATGAAGTTGGTGTACGCTCGTACAAATATAAATTCCGATCGTGACCAAATGAAAAAACTTTATATAGGTTATAGCGACGATGTTAGTGTTTTCCTGAATGGTAGAATTCTTTTCCGCGGCAGAAGCGCACAGAATTTCCGCGATCCCGGTTTTCTTGGGATTGTTAACCCTGAAAACGATGCAGTCTATCTTCCGTTAAAAAAAGGAAATAATGAACTGGTGTTAGCAGTGAGTGAACTCGGTGGCGGATGGGGATTTATTTGTCGGTTAGTTGATTTAGGAAACTGAACAGAGGCACGGCACCAATTTCCGCATACTTAATAGGTTAATAAAGAGTAGCCCCTGGTTGGCAGATCAGGGGGCTATTTTTTATTAAATCCAATATCCGTAAGACCTGTGGCTGAGTAATCTCTCATTTACAATAATAATTTTTAATTAATCCAAAAACGCACACCTAAACCAGCTCCAAAATTAAAACTTATTGATGGTGTAAGGTCGAGAATCGGAACGAGCTCAGCAAAAATATCAACCGGTGCAGTAGTAAGTTGATGATTTAACCCGATGGGAACTCTTATACCAAGTATAGCATCATTCGAAAATATTAATCTTAATCCCAAACCATAGTAAAAAGGAATACTTCCCGATTCAACATTTGTGGGATCAAAATTGTGCCATAAGTAATCAGCTTGCAGTAACATTGTTCTATTTTCTCTGGCTGACGAAGCAATTGCAAAATCAAAAGAGTTATAGAATCCTGTTTTGAGCTTTGCACTGATTCCTATAGGTTCACCTAATACGATACCTAATCCTAGTCCTTCGTTTTGGGAATATGATGAGTTGATTAACAGGAATGATAGTGAAATTATAAAAACAATTTTTTTCATTTTTTGACTCTTTTTTATCAGATGATTCGACATAATTCAGACCAAAATAACAATGACATATATTTTGCATTTAATGAAAAAAACGGAGAATATCATAATGATACTTAACCGAACGAGAAAAAAATCATTGTAATTTTTAAAGTAATAAGTAAAACTCTTTACATTATTTTCTATATGCATTTCTTCTTTTGGTAGGTGTGGAGCGAAGGTGCTGCAAGGCAATGAGCAACACTGCTACACTCAAATGCATTTGATAATTCTATAAAAATTAATTCATATAATAATTATGCATATTCGTATGCTTACCGGTTATCGGGAATTCCATATATCTTTATTACTTCATTTGATGATTACAGCAGATTGATTACTTCATTTTGTTTAAATCCTGTAAGTCTGATAAGGAAACCTATTGACCGTGATAACCTTGTGCGCTGTGTTTCCAGAGTTGTTAAGGAATGTTCTCACGAATTCGTCTGATTCATGAATTTTTGATTGCTAGTTTATATTCTTGTTCGGCTAAAACCATTTGGTTAGTTCCCTCGTATAGGTTTAGATAAGAAAAGTGAACTGCTTTCTAAACTTAAATACTTCAGTAAAAATCAGCTCGTTCTTACTCATACTCAACAAAGTAAATTGTTAATAGTTATTATCTTAAAATAAAAAAAGCTGAAAACTCATTGTTTTCAGCTTCTGTAGTTATTGTAGCGGGGGCCCGAAACAATAACTAAAGAATAGGATTTTCGCTTGTTTTCTAAAGAAATTTCATATAGAAATTCATGTTTTCTTCGAAAATACTTTAGATTTTAAATAGACCAGAATATTCAAATAAAATTAAATGATTTATAATAACTATGTAATTCTATGGACTCATAATTTGCTGGTTTTTTTAATTACCAATCTTTTTTGTTGATTTTAATTAGAAATAAGATTAATAGGCTGACTACTCAAATTTGTTTTTAAAGGAGACAGAATAAAAATAGAAGTCAGCCTTAAATTTATTTTACAAGTTCAAATTTGGCTGTAAGAACATCTCTAGAATTAGAACCGACAAAAACATTAAAATCGCCAGCTTCACTAATTGATTTCATATCAGGGCCTGTAAATCTTAAATCTGCTTCACTTAAAGTGAATGAAAGAGTTTGTTCTTCACCTTTCTTAAGAAAGATCTTTTTAAATCTTTTTAATTCTTTGACTGGTCTTGTAACGCATCCAACCAAATCCCGGATATATAATTGAACAACTTCTTCGCCATCATAATTGCCAGTGTTCTTTACCTTAATTGAAACACCGAGTTTATCATCATCAGAAATTTTAGATTTGCTAAGAGAGAGATCAGAGTACTCGAATTTTGTATAGCTAAGTCCATATCCAAATGGATAAAGGGGAGTTAACGGAAGATCAATGTATTGAGAAGTAAAATGGTCTTTTTTGTCACCAGGTCTTCCTGTATTTTTATGGTTGTAATAAATGGGAACTTGTCCGACAGTCCTCGGAAAAGTTACCGGAAGTTTGCCGGATGGATTATATTCTCCGAAAAGAACCTGAGTTATTGCTTCACCTGATTTTATTCCAAGAAACCATGCTTCGACTATAGCTGGAATATTTTTATCAATCCATTCAATCGAGAGAGGTCGTCCATTCATTAAAATCACTACTACCGGTTTCCCTGTTTTATAAATTTCCTCAACAAGTTTTTCCTGAACACCCGGAAGGTCCAGAGAAGAACGACAGCTAGCCTCGCCAGTCATGTTTTTATTCTCTCCAATACAAAGAATTACAACATCTGATTCTTTGGCAGCCTTAATTGCCTCATTAAAACCTTCTGTTGATTCTCCTTCAATTTCACATCCTTTCGCATAATGGACTTCTGTTTTATTTGAAACATAATTTTTTATTCCATCAAGCAAAGTGATTACATCATCAGGGTTGCCGAAACCTGCCCACGCTCCTAAAGGATCGGTTTTAGAATCAGCAAGAGGTCCTATTACTGCAATATTCTTTAAATCTTTTTTTAACGGGAGTAACGAGCCTTCATTTTTTAGAAGTACAATTGATCTTTCTGCAACTTTAAGTGCTGCATTTTGTGCTTCATTACTCATTATATTTTTTTTCTCACGTTCTTTGTTGCAGTATTTGAAAGGATCATCAAACAAGCCCAATAAAAATTTTATTCTTAGTACTCTTCTAACAGCTTCATTTAAAACTTCTTCTGAAACTTTATTTTCTTTAACAAGATTGGCGAGATTATTAACAAATGCGCGGGATTCCATATCCATATCAAGTCCGGCATTTATTGAAATAGAAGCTGCATCATTAAGATCGGCAGCAAAGCCATGATTAATCATTTCACCAACGGAATTCCAATCACTTACAACAAATCCTTTAAATCCCCATTCATTTCTTAAAATATTTGTCAATAAACACTTGTTGCCTGAAGAAGGAATCCCGTCAATTTCGTTGAAGGATGCCATAAAAGTTTCCACGCCTGCGTCTAGGGCAGATTTAAAGGGAGGTAAATAAATATCTCTTAAGGTTTTTCCCGATATATCGACTGTGTTATAATCTCTTCCTCCTTCGGCACCTCCATAAGCAGCAAAATGTTTTGCACAGGCAATAATATTTTCATTTGAAAGATTTCCCTGATAGCCTCTTACACGGGCAGCGGCCATAAGAGAACCGAGATATGGATCTTCACCAGAGCCTTCAACTATTCTTCCCCAGCGAGGATCTCTTGCAATATCTACCATGGGTGAAAATGTCCAATCTATACCTGCGGAAGAAGCTTCAAGTGCCTGGTAATGAGCCGACATTTCAACAAGGGCAGGATCCCAAGTGCTTGCTTCTGCAAGCGGAACAGGAAAAGTTGTTCTAAAGCCATGGATAACATCGAGTCCGAATATTAAAGGAATTTTTAATCTGGATTCGTTTACTGCTACTTTTTGTAATTCATAAGTTAACTCTGCTCCGGAAGCATTAAGAAAAGACCCTATTTTTCCTTCTTTAATCATTTCTTTATATTCTGAAGACACCTGAACTTTGACAGTGGGACCCCAACCTGACCCATAAGAAAGTTGATTAAGTTGTCCTACTTTTTCTTCAAGTGTCATTAAAGAAAGGACAGAGTCGACACGGGAGATTATCTTAGCTTCTGGATTATCATGTGGGACATATTTTATAAATCCCTGAGAAAGTAGTAATAAAAAAGCCAGTAGTAAGATTTTTTTGGTGAGCTTCATTACCTACCTTTTAAGCTTTTTATCTGAATATTTTAGAATAAAAACTGAAAAAACCCAAACGAATTTTCTTATTCAAAAATTCTGATGAATTTTTAGGCAATTTTTGTGCCCTTAAGAATTATTAATAAAGTGATGAAGTATTTTTAATATAAGCAAAATAATAATTGCTGACAAAGGGAGAGGTAAGCACCGAAGCCGGCTTTCTGGATGCTTGGAAAGAGTATTTCTTCTGTAGGATGGCCTGCTTACCGTGAAATTGATATTATGGAAATGATCGGAGGAGACGGGAGAGGAAATACAGTTTATGAATATCACATTGTGATAACAATGGGCAGCATGTACAATATGGGATCAAAAAGTTTATCATCCGGAACTTATTCAGATGATTTTCATTTTTATGCTATTGAATGGAACTCAAGTACTATCAAGAGGTATGTCGATAATTCACATTGTACTAAAATAAGTATAATTCCTTCTGGGTTAAGTGAATTTCACAAGAACTTTTTTATTATATTAAATCGTTCACCAATTAGATTTTTTAAGAAATTCTTAGTTGACATTATTATTTTTAAAAGATATATTGAGAGCAATAATGTAAACGTTTACATTTTCTATCAACATTAATCCTTTATAAATAAGCGGAGGTATTATATGAAGAACTTACTGTTACTTTTCATATTTTCTTTTTCTATTTCAATTTTTGCACAGCCTGTTTGGGATTTCGAAACAACTGCGCAAGATACAGGGTGGACTGTCTTTACTCCTGCTACAGATACATTTTCAGTAGTACCTAATCCTGATATGTCCGGTTTGAATACTACTGCCAATGTTGCGAAATTTACTGTTGATCAAGCTGGCGCACCTTGGGAAGGGGTTTTCAATAACAAAGTAACTCCTCCATTTGTCGTTACAGCTCAAAACGCTTATCCCACATTACTAGTTTATAAAGACGTAACTTCGCGAGTCGATTTTAAATATGAAGGGACCGGATGGTCAACAGGAGATACTTTTGATTCCAATACAGTCGTTAATCAATGGCAGAAAGTTTCATATGATTTCAGTGCACATATTGGAGATACGGTAAAAACTATAACTGTAATTCCTGATTTTGCTACAGCAAATCCCAGAACTTACAGCAGTGTAAACTATTTTGATATAATTACTTTTGCTACGACTGTTGTTCCGGTTGAGCTAACATCTTTTAGAGGAAATTATGTTGGTAATACTGTTCAGTTAAAATGGTCAACAGCAACAGAACTTAACAACAAAAGATTCGACGTTCAACGTAGCATTGCAGGAAGCGACTTCATAACTATAGGATTTGTTCAGGGTAAGGGAACAACGACTGAAAGCAATAGTTATTCATTTATAGATAAAGCAATTTCTGCAAACACTATTTACAGTTATAGATTAAAACAAATGGATTTGGACGGTAGTTTTCATTATTCTGGTGTTGTGAATCTGGGAAGATCATTACCAGTAAATTTTGAACTTAGTCAAAATTATCCAAATCCTTTTAACCCATCTACTAAGATCAACGTTAGTCTTCCAATAAATTCTAATGTTTCATTAGATGTATACAACCTTGTTGGTGAAAAAGTTATGACAGTAGTAAACGGAAACCTGGAAGCAGGAAATTACGATTATACTATAGACGGTTCAAAATTATCATCAGGGGTTTATGTATATAGATTAGTAGTGGCAGGAGAAAATGGAGCCAACTTTACATCAGCCAAAAAAATGACTCTGCTGAAATAATTCTTCCTGAAGTAACATTTAAAAGGCACAACTTTTAACTTAACGGTTGTGCCTTTTTTATAATATTATTAGATATTAGAATTTCTTAATATGGCTTCTACAATAAAGGAAATAGCCTCTAAAGCTAAGGTATCCATTGCCACAGTTTCCAGAGCGCTGAACAATGATTCGAGTGTCGCAGAAGAAACAAAAAAAAAGATATTAGACCTTGCCAATCAACTGAATTACAGACCCAATATTCTTGCCCGTAATTTCGTTAAGAAAAAATCAAATATTATTGGAATGATACTTCCTGAGATTTCTGACGAATTCTTCACTGAGGTTATCAAGGGAGTCGATGAAGTTACATATAAAAAAGATTACTATTCAATTGTGGCCAGTTCTCACAAGTATGAAAGTCTTGCAGATGAAATTGTTACTTTTATACACAATGGACTTTTCTCAGGATTAATACTTCTTTTATCAGATCTAAAACCTAAGTTAGAATCTGTTTTACTTGAAAGCCATATCCCGGTTGTCCTGATTAATTCAAATACCAAAGTAAAAAATTTTGATACGATTGCTATTGACAATTACGAAGGTTCCTATGAGATGACTAAATATTTAATTACTAAAAAAGGTTATACAAGATTAGGTCATATAACTGGTCCTTCACCGAATGATGACTCGCTTCTTAGGAAAGAAGGATTTATTAGCGCTTGTAAAAAATACAATGCAGAGTATTTAATAGAACAAGGTAATTTTACAAAAGAGAGTGGCTATGAGGGTTGTAAACTTCAGATGAAATCAAAAAAAAGGCCGCAGGTCATTTTTGCAGCAAACGACATGATGGCAATTGGTTGCTACGATTTTATTAAAGAGACAGGATTAAAAATACCAATGGATTTAGGTGTAGTTGGATTTGATGATATCTTTGTTTCCCAATACCTGACGCCGCCACTTACAACTGTCAGAGTTCGCATAGAAGAGATAGGGAAAAATGCTGCGGATATTCTTCTTAAAAGAATTAAAGAAGAAATGAAATCAGCAAAAGTAAATATTAAGGTTTCGAGTGAATTAGTTATCAGAGAATCATGTTGAAAAGAAATATTTATTAATGCCAAAATTTCAAACTAAATACGGCTACTTTTCTGATGACGGAAATGAATACATTATTACTGATTATAAAACTCCAAGACCATGGATAAATGTTATTTCAAATGGAAGATATGCATTGGTCGTTTCTCAGGTCGGTGGAGGTTTTAGCTGGCTTGACCACTCTGAATTTAATAGATTAAACAGATGGCATCAGGATTTGATTCAGGATAATTGGGGAAAATATTTTTATATAAAAAATAATGGGACTAATCAGGTCTGGTCACCAACCTGGATGCCTTCAAAAACATCTCTCGATTATTACAGAGTAAATTATGGTTTTGGATACTCACAATTTACGAGTGAATTTAATAAGATTAGAATAGTTTTAACTGTCTTCGTTCCACTGGATGAACAAATTGAAGTTTGGAATTTCAAGATATTCAACCAGAACTCAACTCAAATAGATTTATCACTTTATTCCTATTTTGAATGGTGCCTTGGCTCTTCAGCAGATCATCATAGAGAATTCCATAAAACTTTTCTGGAAACAGACTTTGACCTAGAACTTAATTGTATGACTGCAAAAAAAAGATTATGGGAAATTCCAATTAATAACAGGGGACATTGGAATATCCAGTATCCTTATATTGGATTTATAAGTTGTACAAATCAAATAAATAGTTATGATGGCGATAAAGAAACATTCATAGGCAAGCTTGGTTCTGTTGAAAAACCACAGGGAATTTTATCAACATCATTAGCTAAAAGAACAGGTAAATGGAATGATTCAATTGCTTCTGTTATGACCAATATTAATATTGAACCATCAGGCGAACATGAACTTAGTTTTATAATAGGATTAAAAGAAAACAAGAATCAAATAAAAAAAACTACCCGGAAATTCCAGGATAATAAGACGATTCAAGTCGAACTTGATAATGTAAAAGAATTTTGGTCTGAAAAATTAAATACACTCTTAATAAATACGCCTGACGATGCTATGAACCTTATGGTAAATAAGTGGCTAAAGTATCAGGCGATATCCGGGAGACTTTGGGCAAGGACTGCTTATTATCAACAAAGCGGCGCTTATGGTTTCCGCGATCAATTACAGGATAGTCTGGTTTTTCTTCCAATCGATTCTGCATTGACAAAAAAGCAAATAAGATTGCATGCCAGGCATCAGTTCTCAGACGGGACAGTTTTACACTGGTGGCATCCAATAACTGAAACGGGATTACCAACTAAAATGACAGATGATCTTTTATGGCTGCCATTTGTTATTCTTCAGTATATAGACGAAACAGGCGATTTCAAAATTTTGAAAGTTGAAGAGCCTTACTATGATAATCAAAACAAAAAAGATTTACTATTTAATCATTGCGTAAAAGCGATTGAAGTTGTTTTAAATAGATTTAGTAAACGCGGGTTGCCGTTAATAGGTGCAGGCGATTGGAATGATGGATTAAGCGCAGTCGGGTTAGATATGAAAGGAGAATCAATATGGCTTGCAGAATTTTTTTATATGATCTTGGTAAGATTCTCAAATTTATGTGAGGAGACTGGTAAGAATAAACTAGCCTCAAAATATTCTGATCGTGCAAAAAAATTAAAAGTATCTTTCAAAAAACATGCATGGGATGGAAGTTGGTTCCTGAGAGCAACAAAAGATAATGGGGAAAATATTGGAAGTAAACAGAACAAGGAAGGTAAGATTTATCTGAATTCCCAGTCTTGGGCAATTATCAGTAGAATTGCCGAAGAGAAGTTGGTTCAAAAAGCTTTGAAGTCAGTTGAAAAAAATCTGCTCAAAAAGAACGGTCCCATTCTGCTTTATCCGGCATATACCAGGCCTGATGAAATGATTGGATATTTATCTCGCTATGCACCGGGGAGAAGGGAAAATGGTGGAGTTTATACTCATGCAGCCACATGGCTTATCTGGGCTTCCTGCTCTGCAGAAGAAAAATAATCTGGCTTTCGAAACATTTAAAAGATTATGTCCGGTATATAATGGTTTAAACCCCGATGAATATTGTGCTGAACCTTATGTTACCCCGGGCAATATTGATGGTCCCGATTCTCCCGATTATGGAATGGGCGGATGGACGTGGTATACAGGTTCGGCATCATGGTTTCAGAAAGTTATAGTAGACTGGATCATAGGTGTAAGAGCAACCGATAAAGGATTGTTAATTGATCCCTGTATTCCCAATGAGTGGAATGAACTCTCTATAAAAAGGACTTTCAGAAATACAACGTATCAAATAAAAATATTTAATAAAGACAATGTTTCAACAGGGATTAAATATCTACTTGTTGATGGGAAAGAAACTAATTGTAACATATTAAACATAAAAAGCAAAAGCTCTGTAAATGTTGAAGTTTACATGGGTTAACTTTAATTAGATATGATTGGTGAGTATGAAAATTAAACGAAATGTAAAAATCATATCTACTTAGCTTGACAAATAAAATACTGTTTTGTACTTTGATTAAACAAAATGTAAACGTTTACATATATGAATATTTTTTTACCGTTTTTACCATATCTGATCTTTTGGAATTTAATTATCCGGGAATTCATTTCTTATAAATTTGTACTAAACAATACATTTTCTTTTTATAAAATACATGATGTTTAATAAGAAAAGGGACATTGTTTTAAAATTGTATTTAGTTTGAGCAATCAGAAATGGAAGGAGCCATATAAACTTTTTTAACTATAAGGAGGCAACAATGAAACGGTACTTGAAATTTTTATTCTTTGTACAATTTTTATTTCTTATTTCTACTATTTCTATTTACAGCCAGCCAACGACTAGACAAGATGCAATCTGGGCACGAAGCACAACAGAAACAATTACATTAGATGGAAAGTTAAATGAAGCCTCATGGGCAAAAGCTGATTCTATTCAAATTACTTATGGTAAAAGCTCAGGTCTACCAACAAGCGGGTGGAACACGGATGGCTTCACAAATCCAAGCGGATACTTTGATTCAACTCGAGCAACATTAAAGTTTCTTTCTCAAAATAATCAGCTTTATATTGCATTCATTGTTCCCGACTCTTCAATTGGCGGTGACCTTTGGCCCGGACCGGCTTGGTGGGATGGAGTATTGATGAACGTGAAAGATATAAGAACTATTCCTGTTGGTCGTGAAGAAATATTTCCATCCTGGCTTGGGACAGATACAACTTCTCCAACCGGAGTCGGTGTTGGGCCGAGATTCAGTTATTTCGGACCTTTTAGAGATCAACGTTCTGCTTCAGATATTGCTAAATGGGATATGGGATACTCGGTTCAAGGGACTTCAAATCAAGATACCACAAGTGGCGGAGGAATCGTAGCTGATACTGGATATATTTTTGAAATGAGGATAAATCTTGACTCTTTGGGTTATAATACAACCCAGACAGACGGTGACATTGTAGGTACAAATATTCAAATCTACGATTGTGATTGGTATTTTCTAAATATCCCTGCTAAAAGATCAGTTGGTAGAGCCTGGTGGCAACATCCATGGAGTGATCAGAATGAAAATGCCGGTAGAATTTATATAAGACCGGATGTTACAATTGATTCTGGCCCGGCTCCCGAAATCGAACCGGATGCGGTGCTTCCAAATGGAGTCTCTAAATCTGATCCAAATATTGATGGCGACTTAAGTGATTCTGTATGGGCTGGTGCTTATACATTTCAAATTAATTTCGGGGACACTGCTAATATCAGAAGTTATTCTGGTATCGGTAAAAATTTAAGTGCATGGTTTGAAGCCGCTTCTAACCCCATGCCCGGATGTTCTTGATCCAGCTAAGTCAACTATAAAAATGTTCTTTAAAGACAATTATTTATATATGTCCGCTAACGTTGCTGATGGTTTAATTCAAGGTGGATCCACTAATCAAGATAATAAGGATGGTGTACGTTTTATACTTGGATTAAAAGACAGCACAAATGGTGATCATGCAATGGTATTTTTAAATCTATTGGCTGATTTTGATTCATCAGGCAATGCCAGAGCTGACGAGGATCTTGATTCATTGGTAAGTAGGGGTGAAGCAAGTCTGGCAATGAAAGTAGATGGAACTGTAAACGACAATTCTGATATAGATAATGGTTATACTGTTGAAATAAAAGTTGATCTTACTGCACTAGGTTATCCAATGGATTTAGGTGATCATTTATTATTTGGAGGAGTTTGCGTACTTGATCGGGATGAATTTGATGACCCGGCACAAAATTATGGAAGCAGGACCTGGTTCTATAAAGAAAATAAAGACGCCGGTCCTACAGCATGGATGTACATGGATCCAAATAAATTGGTCACTGGTGTTAATGATGCAACAAATAATATAATTCCGGCGAAGATGGAATTATATGGAAATTATCCGAATCCATTTAATCCTTCAACTATGATAAGTTATTCAATACCAAAAGAAGGAGAAGTGAATTTATTAGTTTATAATGTTCTTGGGCAATTAGTATCTACTATAAATCTATATCAGCAAACTTCTGGGAATCATGTTTATAAGTTCAATGCCAGCACACTTGCATCCGGAGTTTACTTCTATAGATTGACGTTAAATTCAGGCAGTAATAAACAGAACCTATTGAGTAAAACAGCAAAAATGATTTTGCTTAAATAATATTGTCTAGGTTTGAAGCGTTCTGTAAAAATTCTGATTACGGTGTTATGTAATATCGGGTCTTAAAAAAACCTTCAAGATGTTTGCAGTGAAAAACTAAACCCGTCTTGAAGGTTGCCCGGTTTAATCCTATAGCCAATTAAAATTAGGAATTTTTTTGGATTAAATTATGTTAATTAATGAGCTTTATAAACAAAAATTTGTTTTACTATCTCTTCAAATTTTAGCTATCATATTTTTATTTGCCTTTTCAGCGTATGCACAAACTTCAGGGAAATTGAAAGGTAGAGTAGTGGATTCAAACGGGGATCCTTTAATTGGAGCTAACATTTTAGTTACGGGTACTACAACAGGAACTACTACTGATGTTGATGGCTATTATACAATTTTAAATTTAAGAACCGGCATTTATTCTGTTGAGTATCGTTATGTTGGATATCAGAGTCAAATCGTTACAAATGTAAATATTACCCCGGATCAAACAACTGAGATTAATGTAACTCTTGAGGAAAAAGCAGTTGAAAGTAAAACTGTTACTGTAGTTGCTAAAAAGCCCCTGGTGGAATTTAATCAAACGAGTTCAGTTGTATCGATAAGCACAGCAGATATTCAGAAATTACCTGTTCAAAGTTTAAATGATGTGGTGGGTTTACAGGCGGGAGTTATAACCGATGCAAATGGTGATTTACATTTTAGGGGAGGAAGAGCCGGAGAAGTCCAGATTCAGGTTGATGGAGTTACAGTTAATAATCCTTATGATAACTCTTCAACATTGCAGCTTGATAAATCCATCTTGCAAGAAGTTCAGGTTATTAGCGGTACATTTGATGCTAAATATGGACAGGCAATGAGCGGTGTTGTTAATGCTGTATTAAAAACAGGTTCTGAAAATTTTCAGTACTCCGGTGAAGTTTATACCGGAAGCTATTACACAACAGACGTCAATAGATATCCTCATGACAATATTTATAGACCTTATCAAATTCAAAATTACCAGCTAACTTTAAGCGGTCCAGCAATTTTTGATAACACTTATTTTTTTATAAGCGGAAGAAGATATATAAATGACGGCTATTTATTTGGCGAGAGAAGATTTGTTCCAACCGATGTAAGTGATTTTCAGAATAAGGTTTTCAATCCTACTGGAGATAATGCATTAGTTCCAATGCAAACCCATCATGAATGGAGCGGGCAATTTAAAATTTCAAACCGTTCGATTTCTAAAGTTCAACTAAGCTATGTAGCAATTTTAAATAGCTTTGACGAAACCACATATGATAATAGCTTCAGGTTAGATCCAGATGGAATTGCCCCTAAAAAAACTTTTTCTTTAACTCAGGGTTTTGATATTACACATACTATTACAGAACAAATGTTTTATAAGCTTAACCTGAGGTATAATTATTTTGATTATAAAAATTATAAATATGAAGATGTTTTTGATCCGCGTTACTTAATTGCAGGCCAACCCACAGGTGACGGAAATTATGAACATGGAGCTGTTGTTCAAGGTGTATCTCTGGATAGATTTATCCAAAAAACAAATGACGGAATTGCAAAGTTAGATTATAGCTGGCAGGCGGATAGAGCTAATTTAATTGAAGCAGGATTGGAAGGAGAGATTACCAAAATTTCTTTTGGTCAGCCAGGATTTTTAAAACAGACCACAGTAAATGGTGTACAAATTCTTCAACCTCATGTTTCTACAGATCCGCACGATCAAAAAGTAGAAACTTATTATCCAAGGCAAGGGGTGGCTTATTTACAGGATAGGATTGAACTTGGCGATCTTGTTGTTAGATGTGGATTAAGGCTTCAAGTATTTGATGCTAATGCCAGGGTTCCTAGCGATCTTGAAAATCCTGCAAACGCAATTCCAGGTGCCCCTCTATCTTATTTAAAGAAAACGACTGTTAAAAATTGTATAGCTCCGAGAATAGGTTTAAGCTTTCCTTTAACTTCTTCGGCATCAATATATTTTTCATATGGTCACTTTTACCAAATGCCGGGACTAACAGATCTTTATACAAATTCAAATTATTTAGTGCTCGACCAATTGCAAGCCGGTGGCATTGATTATGGCGTTTTAGGTAATCCTGATCTTAAACCTCAATTTACAGTTCAATATGAAGTGGGATTAAAGCAAGCTTTAAATGAAGATTTAGGTGCACAACTTACATTTTTCAGCAAAGATATTCGTGATCTTTTAGGAGTTGAATTTATAAATACTTACACTGATGCTGAATATGCCAGATTAACTAATGTTGATTTTGGTAATGTATTTGGAATTACACTTTCATTGAATGAACGCCACCTAGGACCTTTTAGTGCTAACCTTGATTATACTCTTCAGTTTGCTTATGGAAATTCTAGTGATCCAAGAGAAACAGCGAACAGAGCACAGGCAGGTAAAGATTCACGCCCGCGTGATGTACCATTTAGTTGGGATCAAAGACACACTTTAAATTTACAAGCAATTTATTATGTACCAGATGATCTTTCAATTAGTACGATCATAAGATTTGGAAGCGGACAACCGTATACACCACAAATTGGGCCGGCGAGTTTTACATCGGATTTACAAACTAACTCAGGCCGGAAATCTAGTTATGTGATTGTAGACTTACGGGCTGAAAAATTTTTCAATTTGGCTTTTATTAATTTCAGCATATTTGCCCGTGTACATAATTTACTTAACGAAAATACAGTTAACGGTTTTGTTTTTGCAGGAACCGGAAGTCCGGATTATTCGTTAACTCCTACCGCGGATGCATCACAATTACTTGATCCTTCAAGATTTTATGAACCAAGAAGAATTGAAGTTGGTATTTCGTTTAGTTCAAATTAATTTCTATAAAATTTAATTTATTAATTTTAATATGAAAAATTTATTGTTAAAAAAAATAGTTCCTCTTGTAATTATAGTGGAATTATTTCCGGGTAAATTATACTCACAATTTTTACCGTTAATTCCTGATTCCTTAAGAGGAACCTCTAATGCGGAGCGACAGGGGACTCACGATGCAAACAATATCAGAACATTCTTTTATAATTATGGAATGGTTGGGGATTATCCGCCTGATCCTATTCATGTTGATGTAACAGTTTTTCACTCTGTGGAAGTTCCAAAAGGTTCCGGGCAAAATAACAGTGATGGATATACACCTTATGTACTTGCCAAAATAACACAACAAAATGGGACAGATTCTTATATTATGGAAACAGGGTACAGAGAAAGACAAGCTCAAAGTCCATTTTTTAATAGAGTAATGCGTTATGAACCTAGACCCCCATACAATTGGGGAGGTAAATGGGTTGGTTATTTTCAACCTGATCCAGCAATAAACGCCGGGCGTTCGCCAGCTCTAAGCAATGATCCTCGTACATGGCCAGATTACTGGATTGATAAAATGGATGACCCCGATGATCCCGGGTGGCCTGGTTCGTGGGACGGATACTTTGGAAAAAAGGCAGATGCTGCCGACCAAGAAAGCTATTACGTTTATGATGATCAATACTATGATGCATGGGATTTCTTCCCTGACAATCGTGATGTAGGGTTAGACCCCTTAAAACGAAGAAGGGGAATGGGATTAAGAGTCGAACAAAGAAATTTTCAATGGGCTAATGTTCAATCTGGAAATGTACTTTTTTCGCATTATGATATTTCGAACGAAAGTACAACTGATTATTCAAATAACATAATCTTTGGAATTTATAATGATACCGGAGTTGGTGGTGAAGCATATGCTCCAAATGGAATTATTCCTAATGATCACAATAATGCATTCTTTACAAAGGAAATTGGATTGAATATCGTTTACAATTGGGAAAAAGACGGAATTGGAATGGAAGGTCCAACAGGGTATTTAGGTTATTCATATCTTGAAACACCTGGAAATCCTTTTGACGGTATTGATAACGACCAGGACGGAATAACTGATGAAAAAAGGAATAGCGGGCCAGGGGAGGAAATAATAGGGCAAGACAACATTAGGGCTTACGTTCAATCACATTATAACATGACTAATTTCAAAGCATTCTATGGACCTTTGGAAAACATGCTTGCATATAAAGAAGGTGTTTGGTGGACAGGTGATGAAGATATGGATTGGGTGGCTCGATTTCATGATACCGGTGCAGATGGAATTTTTGGCACCCACGATACAGGAGAAAACGATGGTAAACCAACTGAAGGTGAACCAAATTTTGATAAAACCGATATTGATGAATCTGACCAAATAGGTCTAACCAGTTTCAAGATTAATAGAATAGCAGCAGGTGATGGTGTGAGTCCGACTGACAATATTGTCTTCTTTGATGATGGACGTACTCATTGGCCTCAAAGACTTTATTCGCTTTTCACAAGTGCTGATTCATCTTTTGATAATCCGTTAGTTAGCAATTATAACATAGGGTTCTTATTTGCTTCAGGCCCATTTATTTTACCAGCCGGCGATAGAGAAAGATTTAGCCTTGCTTTAGGCTGGGGTGCAAATTTTAACGAATTAAAAACAACAATTAAAATTGTTTCTCAAATTTATAAAGCTAACTACTTATTTGCTGTTCCACCTCCAGCTCCTGCAGTAAAAGCTTTTACGGGGGATGGATATGTAACATTAACATGGGATAATTTAGCGGAAACTGCCTTCGATCCTTTAACTAACACTAATGATTTTGAAGGATATAAAATATACAGGAGTACAGATCCAACTTTTCTTGATCCGCAAGTAGTTTATACTGCAACTGGTTCAAGTCCAATTGGACATGGTAAAGCGTTAGCAGTGTTTGATCTTAAAGATGGAACATTAGGCTATTCCGGGGTTACGGTTGATGGAGTATCATTTTATTTAGGTGATGATACCGGATTATCACACACATATACAGATTCAACTGTAACGAATGGACAAACTTATTATTATGCTGTAACTGCATACGATAAAGGTTCAGATTCAATATATATTTATCCTTCAGAAGATGCAATATCTGTTAGTCAAACATTAAGAGGCGGAATTATTCTTCCAAAGAATGTTGTTTCTGTAGTACCGAATGCTTTACCGCTTGGATACAGACCTGCAGAGGTATCAAATGTGCAACCAGTTGAAGGAACTGTTGGAACGGGAGATATAAAAATTGTAGTTAAAAACTCGGCACTTGTTCCGGACAATCATACTCTGAAGATTATTTTTACAAACAAACCTGATACAGTTAGAGCGGAATATTATTCAATGGTAGACGAGACGGTAGGGGATACTTTATTTTCATTAGGTTATGATCTTAATGGAGAAGGCATTGGCCCGGTTGCAGATGGAATATTACCGGTTATTAGTACTCCTCAAGAAGTATCTGTAGATTCAATCACAAGCGGATTTACTTCTACTAGTACCACAAATTTGGTTTTATCTACACGTTATGCAACTTCTTTACCCATTGCTTTAAGAAGGCCAGGTTATCCAAATGATGTGCAAATAGTTTTTAGCGATCAAATAGTGGATACATCTATTGCTGCAATAGGCTTACCTTCGATCCCAACTAAATTCAAGATAATTGGGAAAACTGCTAATGGCGATATGAAAATGAAATTCAGGTTTAGGCATGCTGATAACTCAGGAAACCTTTCAAGTGTTAATGATTATATAGAAGTTTTAACTGCAAGCAGTGAAGCTCCAACAAAATTTCTTCCTACTTGGCATATTGAAGTTAATAAAGATGCAACACCTTCTTCGTTCCAATCTCCAACAAACGGCGATGTTTATAATTTGAAAATTAAAATTCCATATTCAGGTAGCGATGCATTTACATTTACAACGTCTGCTCAAAAAATTGATAATCAATTAGCTAAGGAACAATTTAAACAACCTTATGTTGTTCCCAATCCATACATAGGGCAAGCAAGCTTTGAGCCTCAAAGATATGCCGTTTCAGGTCGCGGAGAAAGAAGAATTGAATTTAGAGGCCTTCCCGAAAATTGTATAATTAGGATTTATACTATTAATGGAGAATTAGTAAAACAATTATATCATAACAGCTTACAAGGATATGAGCCGTGGGATCTGCGAACTAAAGACAATCTTGAAGTTGCTCCGGGTTTATATATTTTTCATGTTGAAGCAGCCGGGATCGGTTCTTACTTAGGCAAATTTGCAATAGTGAAATAAATTTGTGGTGATTTTAAAATGAAAAATAAATCTACAATATCTAAACTTGCAATATCTATTATAGCTGTACTGCTTTTAAATATTTCTATTATTGCACAAAGTAAAGTCGGCACAACAATCGGACAGTTTTTAAAAATAGATCCAAGTGCAAAAATTTCCGGAATGGGTAATGCCGGAACGGCTACTTTTGGGGAAGCATCATCAATTTATTATAACCCGGCAAGTATGGGAAGATTAAATCAAATCGACGCTCAATTTACTTATTCAGATTGGCTTGCGGGCATAACTTATAATTATGCTGCGGTTGGAATTAAAGTTGAAAACATTGGAACATTTTCTCTTCAGGCAATTTCATTGAACTCAGGAGATATTGCTGTTCGTACTGTCGCTCAACCATTAGGCACAGGTGAATATTATAACGTTCAAGATTTTGCATTAGGTATAGGTTATGGCCTAATGCTTACTGACAGAGTTTCGGTTGGTTTTTTAATTAATTATTTGTCAGAGAATATCTGGCATAATTCTCTGACAAACTTTGATTTTAATTTGGGAGTTCAGTACCAGATTGTAGCCGATGGTCCTACCATTGGAGCAAGTTTATTAAACTTTGGGCCCAGGGCTAGTTATAGTGGAAGAGATTTATATGTTGATTATAATCAAAACCCATCCATACATGGTCAAAATGATCAGCTTCCTGCAGAATTGAGAACAGAAGATTTTCCAATGCCCACTTTATTTAGAATTGGACTTTCTTATCCATATAAATTTGATGATGATAATAGTGTTGTAGTTGTATTAGATGCGCTTCATCCAAATGATAATAATGAAAGCATGAATGTAGGTGCTGAAGTAACTTTAATGAAAAACTTTTCAATTAGAGGCGGCTATCGTAATCTTTTTCTAGTAGATTCTGAAGGAGGGCTTGAACTTGGGGCAGGCATAAATTATGATTTTTCCGGTTACGCATTTCGCTTTGATTATGCCTGGGCTGATTACGGTTTATTGTTGAAGGTAGACAGGTTTACTGTTAGCGTTGGTTTTTGATAATTTATTTTAAGCTTTATGCAGACTAATTTGAAAATTGATTTGAATTTAAAATGATGATTACATGAAATTGTTATTATTGCTGTTCCTATTTCTGACCTTAACTATAAATTCTTTTGGACAGCAGGAAAATAAAATTGACAATCGTATAGTTGCTGCAGCTGGAAATATTAAAATTACTGCTGAAGAATTTTCTAATAGATATGAATTCAGCCCTCACCCGCGTTCAACAGGATCACTCGATAGTTCGCTTGATAAAAAGGAATATCTATATACTTTAATAGCAGAAAAACTTTTAGCTCAAAAAGCAGAATCGCTTAAGCTTGATACTGTTAAAGATGTTAAAACCCAATTGACACATCTGGAAAAACTTTTTATAAGAGATGCTTTATATAAAAAAGAAGTTTCAAATAAAGTAAAAATAACTCCCGAACTAATTGCAAAAGCAGAAAAACGTTCTTCAGAAATTTTGTTAGTTAAGTATTTATACTCGACAAACAAAAATGAAATTTTGTATTTGTATTCCCAACTTAATAAGGGGGCATCTCTAGATTCATTATTGATCGGCAGACCTGAGGCAGATGAACAAAAAACTCTTGGTAAAGTTGAATATGGAACTCTTGATGGTTATGTGGAAGATTCATTGTACAATTTAAAACCAGGTCAATATATGTCGCCGATTTATACAGGCAATAGATGGTATGTTTTTAGATTATATCAAGTATTAAAACAACCGTTTTTTCCTACTTCAGAAAACATTGCAAAACTAAAAAAGACAGTTGAAAAACAAGAGTCGAATGCATTAGAGAATAAATATCTGCAAACTTTTTTAGGTAAGTTTAATGTAAATGTAGACCGTCAATTGTTAATGATTGTTGCAAATGAAGTAGAAAAATATTTAAAAGTAAAAAAGTCATCTTTAGACAGTAGTGGTAATTCCAGCTCCATTGATCTTTTCGCGTACGATATTAATAAAATTGAAGACTCTCTGGGTGGCAAAGTTTTAAATTCAATTTTTGTAAAATTTGAAGAGAACCCCATTACAGTAAAAGGATTTTTGGAAAATTTAAAATATGATGATCTAAAAGTTGATACCTCAAACATAAATAGTTTTGTCTTCATTCTTAATGAAACCGTAAAAAATTTTTTAGAAAGTCAGCTTCTTGTAAGAGAAGGTTATAAACTGGGTCTGGAAACCAGTTCTGATGTTAACAATGATCTAAGCATATGGGAAAGTTATTACCTTTCGCAAGAGTTGCAAAGTGTGATTTATGATTCTATTAAAATCAGTGATACGGAAGCACGTGAATTTTTTTCTAAGAATCATGATGAGATTTATAAACCTGATAGAATAAGTTTGAAAGAAATAATTACAAATGATCTTGATGTAATAAAAAAAGCTTTAAATGAGATTAATAATGGTCTTTCATTTAATGAAGCTGCCGAAAAATATTGTATGGTTGATTCAATAAAACAACGAGGTGGTGAACTTGGCTATTTACCTGTAAACCAGCTTGGAGAAATCGGTAAGATTTCTGAAAAGATGAAACCCGGGGATGTTTATGGACCTATTAAAGTGCCTGAAGGTTATGCTTTAATTAAGTTAAATGATATACAAAAATCTGATGATCCTCCGGATACATCTTTTACAAAAAACAAATCTGACATAATTGAAACAATGAAGAAAATTCGATTTGCAAATAAGCTTAAAGATTATGTTGCAAATTTAGCTGTCAGTTACGGTATAAAAATTAATCAGGATGTCTTTAAATCGATTCCCGTATTAGAGATAAATACTATAACATACAGAATGATTGGTTTCGGCGGCCGTATTTTAGCTTTTCCATACTCGCCTCTTTTTGCTAAATGGTATGATGAATATAAGAGTATGGAAAACAAATTAGTCCCATAAAATTATATGGATATGACAAGTTTAAAATCTAAACTTGTTGATTTGTATTTTAAATTTTTAATTAAATCGAAATAATGAAATTATTATTAGCATTTTTATTACTTATACCCTTCGTTGGGAATGCATCTGATTTCGTGTTTTTTAGTGACAGTCCTAACAAGTCTTATTACGATCCAAGCTTCGGATTCGATCAGAATGGTAGTACCGTAATTCTTGCTAATTCAAACAAATTTCCTGTAGATGTCAATCATAAATATTCCGGAGTAAATGCTTTAAGATTAATGTGGAAATCTGTTTCCGGGGGTGATTGGGCATTAGCTGTTGCTGAAGAAGGATGGATAGCACATGATGTTACAACAAAAGACTCAATTACGTTCAGAATTTATAGCGGAAATGAAATAGATTCTTCCGCATTGTTTTCAATATATATTGAAGACATTCAAAACAATAAAACACCAAAACAAAATCTTTCAAAATTTATTAATAAAATTGAAAAGAATAAATGGATGAAAGTTTCTATCCCGCTCAGTGTTTTTGTATCAAATCCAGGCAGCGTTGATTTAACAAAAATAAAAACTATTTATTTCGGACAAGGTTTTGCTGATAACAGTTTACATATAGTTTATATTGACGAGATTAGAATGGTAGCAAACGGCGACATCGATACAACCCCACCGGCAGTTCCGACCGGATTGGCAGCTTCGCCATCCAATACTTTTATAAAACTTTCCTGGAATCCAAATACTGAAACAGATGTTTCGGGATATAGAATTTACAGATCGAATGGCAACAATTATGATATAATTGGATTTACTTCAAACTTTGATACAAGCTATAGTGATGATACAGGTATTCCACCCCAGACTTTCAGTTATAAAATTTCTGCTTATGACCTTAGCGGGAATGAATCTGTATTAAGCGATTCTGTTACGATTACAACAATTTCTGCAACCGACAGCTCTTTATTGGATATGGTACAGAGAGCTACATTCAAATATTTTTGGGATTATGCTCACCCTGTTTCAGGTCTTGCGCGTGAAAGGTTAAGTTCAGGTGAAACTTGTGCAATTGGAGGCTCTGGATTTGGAGTTATGGCAATAATAGTTGGAATAGAGAGAGGATTTATTAATAGAACTCAAGGCGTTACAAGAATGTTAACCATATTAAATTTTCTTACAACTAAAGCAGATAGGTTTCACGGAGCCTTTCCGCATTGGATGAATGGGACAACCGGCAAAGTAATTCCATTTAGTACAAAAGATGACGGTGGTGATATCGTAGAGACATCATATATGATAGAAGGCTTATTAACTGCCCGTCAATATTTTAACCAGGATAATTCTGATGAAAAACAAATAAGAGATCTTATAACTTCCATCTGGGAATCGGTTGAATGGGATTGGTATAGAAAAGACAACGGAGATTTTATATACTGGCATTGGTCGCCAAATTATAATTGGGATATGAATTTCCCCATATCAGGCTTCAATGAAACTATGATTGTATATCTTCTGGCTATTGCTTCTCCAACTCATCCGGTGCCGGCAGATTTATATTATAAAGGCTGGGCAAGCTCTAATTATCAAAATGGAAAATCATTTTACGGTATTCCATTGTATGTTGGATGGGATTACGGCGGGCCTTTATTCTTTGTTCATTATTCATTCTTAGGATTTGACCCGAGGGATAAAAAAGATATCTACACAAATTATTTTATTAATAACAAAAATTATACACTCATCGATCAAGCATATTGTGCAGATAATCCTAAAAATTATCCTGGATACAGCACTGATACTTGGGGATTGACTGCAAGCGATAATCCATGGGGTTATGGCGCACAAAGTCCAACAAACGATAACGGAACAATTTCACCAACTGCTGCATTATCCTCTATGCCATATACACCGGAACTATCAATGAATGCATTAAAGAGTTTTTATTATGTTTATGGTAATAAGCTTTGGGGACAGTATGGTTTTTATGATGCATTTAATCTGAGTCAAAATTGGTATGCTACCAGCTATATAGCAATTGATGAGGGCCCGGTAATAGATATGATTGAAAATTACAGATCACAATTGCTTTGGAATAATTTTATGGCAAATCCTGAAATTCAACCCATGCTGGATTCTATCGGTTTCGTTTCCGATAATACAGATGTATCTGAACGAATAGGAAATAGAATTCCGGGGAATTATGATTTGAAGAATAATTATCCGAATCCCTTCAATCCATCAACCAGTATTGAATTCGCAATTTCGAATAGTGGATTTGTTACTTTAAAAGTTTATGATGTCTTAGGAAATGAATTAGAAACACTAGTTAATGAAGAAAAGAGTCCTGGTAATTATAAAATAAGATTTGATGGAAGAAATCTTTCGAGTGGGATTTATTTTTATGTTTTGAATGCGGGTGGGAAAACTTTCTGTAAAAAAATGTGTCTTCTTAAATAATCAAAATGCTATTTAAGAATAAGGGAATTAAGTAATGAAAAAAATTCTGCTCGGTCTGTTTCTGATATCATTTCAATTCAGCTTCGCTCAATATATCCCAACCAAAGAAGAAGAAAAATTTCTTGATACTTTACAATATCATTCATTCCTTTATTTCCTAAATGAGATAAATCCACAGAATGGATTAGTTAAAGACCGCAGCACTGAAGATTCTCCAGCTTCGATGACTGCAGTCGGTTGGGGCGTGGTTGCCTGGGCTATTGGGGCAGAACACAACTGGATAACCCGCGAAAAAGCCGCAAAATTAACATTAAATCTTTTACATTTTTTAATTAACTCGGATCAAAGTGCAAAGCCTGATGCGACTGGTTATAAAGGATTCTATTATCATTTCCTAAATATGAAAACCGGCAAGCGGGAATGGAATTGTGAACTTTCAACTATTGATACCGCCTGGCTTTTAGCAGGTATCCGTTTTGCGATGCAATATTACAATCGTGATAATAATGCTGAAAAGAAAATTCGTGAACTTGGAGAAAAGATTACGGATAGGGTTAACTGGGACTGGACAATAATTAACAAATCAAAACATAATGGTCATGTTGGATTAGTTTCTATGGGTTATAATCCATATGAAGGTGTCGGTGATTTTGGCTGGTTCGGTTACACTGAAGGATTGTATCTCTACGTTCTGGCTGCCGGGACAAACCTAAGTAACCCAATGAAAGCCTATGATACATGGCTTTCCGGTTACAATTGGAAAGAAACTTACAAGGGTCTTGCACACGTTATTTTCCCTCCGCTTTTTGGACATCAATTTTCACAGATGTTTATTGACTTGAGAGGACTTGCGGATAAATTTTTAGCAAAAAAAGGTATTGACTATTTTGAAAATTCAAGAAGAGCAACTTTATCCAACCGTTTGTATTGTATTCAAAATCTTAAAGGATGGATTGGTTATGATTCTCTTACCTGGGGAATAAGTGCTTGTGATGGACCTGGCGACTTTGAAAAAGACGGAAAAAGATTTTATGGGTACGGCGGCAGAGGAGCCAGTGGTCCTGATAATACAATAATTGATGACGGGACTATTTCACCGGAAGCAGTTGGCGGTTCAGTTCCATTTGCGCCTGAAGTTTGTATTCCAACTCTGAAAAATATGTACGATAAATATGGGGAAAAGGACTTTGGGGAAAGTATGGTTTTAAAGATGCATTTAATCTTACAGCTGATTGGTATGACAAAGATTATCTTGGTCTGGATGAGGGACCAATTGTAATTATGATTGAAAATTATAAATCGGGTCTTGTGTGGAAGTATGCAATGAAAGATTCTGTAATTAAAAAAGGTCTTAAAAAATTAGGATTCAAAAAACTAAAAGTTGAATAGTTATTGATCTTATTTATTTTGAAATAAATTGACTATTGTAAAAAAGAAATTTCTAAATATTATTTTTTTCTGTTGTTTGTTTCTCTACTTTTTGATTCTAAATTTCTGTTCAGATAATACTGAGAAAAATCCATCAACATATTGCAATCCTATAAACATTGATTACACTTACAGCATAGTTAATACATCAAAAGGTTTATCTTATAGATCGGGAGCGGATCCGACTTGTATAGAATTTCGTGGGGAATATTATCTATTTGTCACAAGATCTTTTGGTTACTGGCATACAAAAGATTTTATTAAATGGGATTTTATTCATCCGCAATCCTGGTACTTTGAATCGTCAAACGCTCCAACAGCATGGTCTTATAAAGACTCAATTTTAATTGCACTTGGAAATCCTTCGGGATGGCAATGTGTTATTTATACAGATAATCCTAAACTCGGAAACTGGAAAGGAGTTCCATCTCTCATTCCGATTGATCTTCACGATCCCGCACTTTTTGTTGATGATGACAATCGTGTATTTCTTTATGAAGGTTCTTCGAATGTTTATCCCATTCAGGGAGTAGAGCTTGACCCCAATAATTATTTCCTTCCTAAAGGCGATTTTAAACCGTTAATAAAACTGCATCCTAAAGAACATGGGTGGGAACGTTTTGGTGAAAATCATTCAGATTCTTCCGTTTCTGGTTACATAGAAGGTGCCTGGATGACAAAACATAACGATAAATATTTTTTGCAGTATGGAGCACCGGGAACTGAATTTAATATTTATGGGGACGGAGTTTATACATCGGATAATCCATTAGGACCATTTACTTATGCAGAGTATAATCCGTTTTCATATAAACCCGGAGGATTTATAACAGGTGCAGGTCACGGCAGCACAGTTAAAGATTATTACGGAAATTACTGGCATTTTGGAACAATGGTAATTGGAATCAATTACAAGTTTGAACGAAGAATTGGGATGTTCCCGACAGGTTTTGATAAAGATGAAGAACTTTTTACAAACACAGCTTACGGAGATTATCCTCATTATATTTATTCAAATAAAAGAAAAAATCCGAATGATTTATTCACGGGCTGGATGCTGTTATCTTACAAAAAAACTGTCAAAGCTTCTTCTTTTCTTGAGGATTTTAAGCCTGAAAATGTAACTGATGAAAATATTAAAACATTCTGGGTTGCTAAGACAAATTCTAAAAACGAATGGCTTATAATTGATTTAGAAAAAGAGAATGAAATAAAAGCTGTACAGATTAACTATTCGGATTATAAATCAAATATATATGGAAAGCGAGATACGATTTATATTCAATATATCCTGGAGTTTTCTACTGATGGAATTGAATGGAATACTCTCGTAGATAAAAGTAAAAACAAAAAGGATGTTCCTAACGATTATGTCGAACTTTCGTCACCTCAAAAGGCAAGATTCGTTAGGTTTAAAAATATTCATGTGCCTACACCTTATCTGGCTATATCAGGTTTAAGAATTTTTGGAAATGGATTTGGAGCTAAACCCCAAACCCCGGAAAATTTTTTGATTGATAGAAAAAGAGATAGAAGGACAGCTGAACTTAAGTGGGATCCTGTTATAAATGCACAAGGCTATATGATTTATTTTGGAATAGCTCCGGATAAACTTTATAGCTCGGCTATGGTTTACAGTAATTCATCTTATAGATTGAATTCGCTCAACATAAAACCGGATTATTATTTTGCTGTGGAAGCATTTAATGAAAATGGAATATCTCCGCGAACGAGTGTTGTAAAAAGCAATTAAGTTAAACAAACAATAAGGTAGAGCAATCTTGAGTTTATTATTTCAAAAAATAGGACTAATTTTTATTTGGCGCTTTTGGTTATTCCAGCTGATTTTATTCGTTCCAGGAATCACTCTTTATTCTCAGACTATAATTGATAAGTTTGAAACTACAGCGACTTGGAAAGTTTATAAATCAGATGGTGTAGAAACTAACATTAGTCTAGATAATGGACATATAGGGAAGGCGATTAGATTTGATTATAATTTTACCAAGGGTACAGGTTACGGCGGAATTCAAAAAATATTTCCAATAGATCTCCCGGATAATTACCAATTTACATTCTGGATTAAAGCCGAATCGCCTGCAAACAATCTTGAGTTTAAACTGCTCGATAGTACCGGACAAAGTGTATGGTGGAAGATTGAAAGAAATTATAATTTCCCAACTGAATGGACAAAAATAAAAATTAAGAAAAGACATATAGCATTTGCATGGGGACCAACACATGATAAAACCCCAAAGAAAATTGACAGACTAGAATTTACAATTTCATCCTTATGTCGGCGGTAAAGGGACTATCTGGATTGATGATTTTGAGTTTGAAAAACTCCCGCCCGAAGATAATTCTCCTATCGTTCCAATAGCTTCAGCTTCATCTGAACTGAATCCAAAGTTTTCTGCTAAAAATTTAGTGGATAATAATACAGAAACAGAATGGAAGAGTAACAACTATGAAAATCAAAATGTAATTCTCGATTTGCAAAGAAGAAGAGAGTTTGGTGCAATTGTAATAGACTGGGATAAAGAAAATTATGCAAAAGATTATAATGTTTATCTTTCTCCGGGTGGTGAAGATTGGGAAAAAGTTTACTCTGTAAGTGATGCAGTTGGAAACAGAAGTTACATCAGGTTAAAAGAAGAAGACGCAGAAAAAATCAAAATAGAATTGTTAAAAAGCAGTGGCGGCAATGGTTATGGCATAAAAGAAATAAGCATTAAGAATGTTGATTATTCAGAGGATATAAATAAATTTTTTATAAATATGGCAAAAGATTATCCACGCGGATACTTTCCGCGATATTTAAATGAAGAAGGCACATTCTGGACTATTGTAGGAGTTAATAATGATACAAAAGAAGCTTTGATGAATGAAGACGGAATGGTAGAAGTTGATAAGAAACATTTTTCGATTGAACCTTTTCTTTCTGTCGATGGAAAATTTGTTACCTGGAATGATGTAAAAAAAGAACAATCACTTCAAGAAAATTATCTTCCTGTTCCGATCCGTTACCTGGCATTACAATGATTTACAACTTGAGACTAAAGCATTTGCAAATGGAGAAGCGAACAAAAATTCTGTTCTTTATCTTATTTTTAGTTTAAAAAATAATTCTTCAAAAGAACAAAAAGCAAATCTTTATCTAACGATCAGACCATTTCAGGTTGATCCTTATTATCAGCAGTTAAACATAATTGGTGGTGCTTCTGAGATTGATTCAATCAAATATGAAGATGGGAAAATTTTTGTTAATGATGATAAAGTAGTTATTCCTATAACAAAACCCGATGATTTTGGTGCAGCAGAATTTGACAAAGGAGATATTTCTTCATTTATATCCGATGGTAAAATACCGGCTGAAAAATCAGTTATTGATAAAAGAAAATTTGCAAGCGGTTGTCTTATGTTATTCATTTGATTTAATGCCCCTTGAAGCTAAAACTGTTTATATTGCAGTTCCGTTTTATAATTATTCAATCAATCCCGAAAATATTTCTCGTGAAGATGTTGAAAAGAAATTGAATAAGACTATTGACTTCTGGAAATCCAAAGTTGATCATATCAGGTTCAATCTTCCTGAATCAGCTGACAGAATTATTAATAGCTGGAAATCTAACCTCGCTTATATTTTAATAAACAGAGACAAAGCAGGAATTCAGCCCGGTTCCAGATCCTATGAAAGATCGTGGATAAGAGATGGAGCACTTACATCTTCGGCATTGCTGAAATCAGGAATTGTAAAAGAAGTGAAAGATTTTATTTATTGGTATGCAGATCATCTATATAAAAATGGGAAAGTTCCATGCGTTGTTGATACAAGAGGTCCTGATCCTGTACCGGAAAATGATAGCAACGGCGAGTTTATTTACTTAGTAAAAGAATATTTCAACTTTACCAAAGACACTTCTTTTCTGCGAGAGATGAATGAACATGTTTTGAAGGATGTTGATTATATGGATACACTCATTTCGCAAAGAACAACTGACCATTTTAGGAATGGGAATGACAGTGTTCGCGCATATTATGGAATAATGCCTGAATCAATTAGTCATGAAGGGTATTCAGCAAAACCTATGCATTCATTCTGGGATGATTTCTTTACAATGAAGGGATTGAAAGACGCGACAGAAATTGAAAGGATTTTAGGAGATGAAAAATCGTATGAGAAAGTAACAAAGTTCAGAAATACATTTAAAGAAAATTTATATAACTCTATTAATCTTGCAATAAAGACAAGAAATATTAACTATATTCCGGGCTGTGTCGAACTTGGAGATTTTGATGCAACCTCGACAACAATAGCAATCTCTCCATGTAACGAACTCTCTAATTTGCCAGAACCTTACGCAAAAAATACTTTCGACAAGTATTTTGAATTTTTCAAAAACAGAAGAGATAATAAAATTGATTGGACAGGGTATACTCCTTATGAGAACCGTCTGATAGGTTCATTTATATTTTTAGATGAACCTGAAAGAGCTCACGAATTAATTAAATTCTTCTTAAATGATCAAAAACCTCAAAGCTGGAATGAATGGGCTGAAGTTGTTTGGAAAAATGAAAGAAATCCCGGCTACATTGGAGATATGCCCCATACTTGGGTTGGTTCTGATTTTATAAATGCTGTCCGGTCAATGTTTGTTTATGAATATGATTCTTCCATTGTAATTGGTGCTGCTTTATATAAAGATTGGATTGATTCACCTAATGGAATGTCTGTTGAAAATCTGCCAACATATTATGGTGAGTTATCCTATTCAATTAAAAAAAATGAAAATAAATACGACATCAAATTTTATGGAAATATTAGCTTGCCCCCGGGTGGATTAATTATCAAAAATTTTCCTGTAGATAAAACTCCTTTCTCAGTTACTGTAAATGGTAATTCGATAAAGGGTTTTGATAAAAATAATATCAGGGTTAATCAATTTCCGGCTACAATTGAAATAACTTATTAACAAATAAAAATTCTATATAATGAAAAAATTATTCTTACTGCTGCTCGTTTTAGTTTCATTTCCACTTTTTGCTCAAACAGATTCTGCAAGACAAGTCTCAGGTAAACTTGAAAAAGAAGTAACGTTAAAAGTTGAACTTCGATATCTTTTCTATCTTCCTCCCGAATATAAAAATGATAATAAAAAATGGCCGTTGGTTTTATTTTTGCATGGTGCTGGTGAGAGAGGAGATGATTTGAGCTTTGTAAAACGTCACGGTCCACCTATGCTTGTTGAACAGGGTAAAGATTTTCCTTTCATTTTGATTTCACCTCAATGTCCTTTAGGACAAAGATGGGATGCCTTGGAACTTTCCACGTTACTTGATGAAGTTGAAAAGATTTATCGGGTTGATGAAAACAAAGTTTATGTAACAGGATTGAGTATGGGAGGCGAAGGAACCTGGAAACTTATTATGGCAGAACCTGACCGTTTTGCTGCCGCAGCTCCGGTTTGTGGCAGAACAGGTTCTTCCTACTTGGATGCATGCAAATTAAAAAATCTTCCAATCTGGGTTTTTCATGGCGCAATGGATGATGTTGTTTCACTTGATGAGTCAGTCCGAATGGTAAAGGCATTAGAGAAATGTGGTAACGATGTTAAATTTACAGTTTATCCGAAAGCAAATCATAATGCGTGGACAGAGACATACAACAATGAAGAATTATACAAATGGCTTCTCGCACATAGCCTGGATGAAAACAAATAGATGAATACAAAATTACTCAATGGTGAATGGAAATTTGTTACCGATGCTAAAAATAAACTGACTTATAAAAAAGCAGTTCTATCACTACAAAAGAAAAATGTAAGCAAGATTAAAATTCCAACAAACTGGGAGCTTACCGGACTTCATAATTTCTCAGGAAGTATTTGGTTTACAAAAACTTTTAATCCAAAATTTTCATCAAATAAATTGAATATTCTGGAATTTAAAGGAGTTGATTACTTTGCTGATGTATGGCTAGACAATAATTATCTCGGAAACCATGAAGGCTATTTTCAGTCTTTTTATTTTGATGTTTCTGATTTGTTAAACAAAAAGGGAGAGAATTTTTTAGTCGTAAAAGTTAATTCTCCTCTTGAAGAGCCTAAAAAAGTCTGGCCTTTAAAAGAAAAAATTAATTAAAGGAATATTTAATCATCACGATTGCAGGCCCGGAGCGTGGAGTTATAAATTTGGGCAGGATCAGAATACGGGTGGTATCTGGAATGATGTATTACTTCATTCAGTTGATGATTTATTTATTGAATTTGTCAATATAACACCAAAAATTAATTTTGATCAAAACAAAGCTCTATTAAAAATTTCCGTTAATTATTACAGAAGAACAAAATCGTCTTTAAAAGATAAAATAGAAATTCTAATTACTTCTCCTTCTAAGCAAAAGTTAAAACTAAAAAAAGAAATTTCCTTAAAAAATATTAGGGGTAAAATCAATTTTGCAGTTGAAATTGTTAAACCGGAATTGTGGTGGAGCTGGGATTTAGGTGAACCAAATCTTTATCGATTAGATATTGCTGGAAAATATTTTAATGTTGGAAATGTGTTATTCGGGATTCGCGAGGTAAAACTAAATGAGAAAAAAGAGTTCTATCTAAATGGGAAAAAACTTTTTCTCAGGGGAACCAATGTAATTCCAACTCAGTTTTTGTCAGAACTAAGCCACAAGAAAATTGAAGAGCAGGTAACTGCTATCAGGGAAGCAAATATTAATATTTTAAGAATGCACGCTCACGTGAACAGGAAAGAATATTATGATGAATGTGACCGTCAAGGAATTCTTATATGGCAGGATTTTGCACTTCAGTGGACTTATGATGAATCGCCGGAATTCATCACGAATGCTTCATCACAAATAAAAGATATGGTGAAGCTACATTATAATCATCCTTCAATTGCTTTCTGGTGCTGCCATAACGAGCCCGGTAAACAAATTGAAATTGTTGATCCAGTCTTGTTTAATGCAGTATTAAGTGCGGATAAAAGCCGGATAATTAGAAAAGCTTCAAATTATGAAGAGCATCCTTACGACGGATGGTACTGGGGAAACAGGGAACACTTTGCTGCAAAACCAATGGGTCCACTAGTTACAGAATTTGGTGCACAGGCTTTGCCAGAATTTCGATCCTTAAAGAAAATCATACCTAAAAAAGATTTATCTAACCCGGCAAAAGAAATCTGGGCTTATCACAATTTTCAATATGAACAGACTTTTAATATTGCAGGAGTTGACTACGGAAAAAATATTAAAGAGTTTGTAAATAATTCGCAAACCTACCAGGCGAAACTTCTTAAGACAGCAATTGATTTTTATCGAAGGGGAAAGAATAAAGACATAACCGGAATTTTCCAGTTTATGTTTATTGACTGCTGGCCTTCAATAACCTGGTCTGTTGTTGACTATTTTGGGAAAAAGAAAAAAGGTTATTTTGCTGTTCAAAAAGCCTTTCAGCCTTTGTATGTTTCAATTAACGTTAGACAAAAAAAATATTTTGCGGGACAAAAGCTTAATATTGATTACTGGATAATCAATGATTACCACAAAAAATTTAATTCCTGTAAATTAGTTTTCAGGATTGGGAAGAATACAATTGTTATGCTTCCTGTTAAAAATATTTCGGGAAATTCAATCACTCTTTATAGACAGGAATCAAATGAAATTAAACTCCCTGTAAAAATTAAAACAGGGAGGTACAAAGTTGATGTAGAGTTAATTCAGAATAAAAATATTATATCGAAGAATGATTTTGAAATTGAGATTGTAAAAAAGAAATGAAATTCCACTTAATTATATATAGAAAATTGTTAGCAATTATTTTTGTTTTTGTGACTTCACTGTTTACATTAAGTTGTAACACTAATAAAGACGATAATATAACAATTAAATTTTGGGCAATGGGAACTGAAGCTGAGTATGTAACTAAACTTGTACCTGAATTTGAAAAAGAAAATCCAAGAATTAAGATAGATGTTCAACAAATTCCGTGGAACGCAGCACAGGAAAAACTTGTTACTGCTTTTGCAAGTGATAATACACCGGATATTTGTCAGCTTGGAAATACGTGGATACCTCAGTTTTCTTCTCTTCATGCAATAATAGCTCTGGATGATTTTGTTGCCAAATCAAAAACTATAAAGAAAGAAAATTATTTTGCCGGTATCTGGGATACTAATGTTATGGATTCGATTGTTTATGGAATTCCCTGGTATATAGATACACGTGTAATGTTTTACCGAAAAGATGTTTTTGATGAAGTAGGATATAAGAATCCACCAAGGTCCTGGAGTGAATTATTAGATCTTTGTGAAAAAATAAAAGCTCTCTATCCAAATGAGGACAAATATGCGATTTACCTGCCAACAAATGAGTGGGCACCTTTTATAATATTTGCTTTACAAAATCATGCTTTACTTTTGAAAGATAACAACTCGCTTGGTAATTTCAGTTCAAAAGAATTTAAAGAAGCATTTGAATTTGCAGATAAATTCCATAAAGAAAATCTGGCTCCACTTGGAATTTCGGAGGTAACAAATGTTTATCAGGCTTTTGCCGAAAAATATTTTTCCATCTATATTTCAGGTCCATGGAATATTAATGAATTCAAGAAATGGATGACAGGTGATCTTGCAGGCAAATGGTCAACAGCTCCTATGCCATCAAAATATGGTGATAAATATCCCGGAGTTTCTCTTGCGGGTGGTTCAAGTCTTGTAATCTTTAAAAATTCTAAACACAAAGATGAAGCCTGGAAATTTATTGAGTTTCTTTCACAAACATCTACACAGTTAGAATTTTACCAACTGTTGTATAATCTTCCTGCAGTAAAGGAAGCATGGAAAGATTCTTCACTTGCTGATAATAAATATATTAAAGCATTTTACGAACAGTTTGAAAATGTTGTTGCAACTCCAAAAGTTCCTGAATGGGAACAGATTGCATTTGACAAAGTTCAGCAGTATGCTGAGATAGTAGTTCGTGGTGCAATGCCGGTTGATGAAGCATTGGCAAACCTCGATAAAGATGTTGATCAAATTCTAGAAAAAAGAAGATGGCTTTTAAGCAAAGCTAAATAACTTTAAGAGTTTAAATGAAGGATTCATATTCGTTTTCATCAAAAGCGGCGTACTTCTTTCTTGCCCCGGCAGTGATTGCAATATTCATATTCTTTTTCATTCCGGTTATTGCTGCTTTTGTAATGAGCTTTACTGATTTTGATATTTATGCACTTGGAGATTTTAACACAGTCAGATTTATCGGTCTTCAATAATTATTCGAAACTTTTTGAAGACCCTCTTTTCTGGCAGTCTTTACAAAACACTGTTTATTATGTTGTACTGGCAACTCCGCTTGCAATTGCAGTTTCACTTGGAGCAGCAATACTCTTAAATTCAAAGCTGATAAAATATAAAGGGTTTTTCAGGTTAAGTTATTTTATTCCTTATATAACAACATTGGTTGCAGTTGCTATAGTATGGAGGTTTATCTACCATCCTAAATTTGGAATATTAAATTACTTTCTCAGTTTCTTTGGGATTAATCCTATTGACTGGCTTGGGAATCCTAATCTTGCAATGCCCGCAATTGTTATAATGTCTGTCTGGAAAACTTTCGGATACAATATGATAATTTTTATTGTCGGGTTACAAAACATTCCAGAGGATCTTTATGAAGCTGCATCACTTGAAGGTGCAAATGAATGGCAGAAGTTTAAGACGATAACAATTCCAATGCTTGCACCAACGACATTATTTGTGAGTATTATTACGATTGTCGGTTACTTCCAACTTTTTGCAGAACCGTACATTATGACGCAGGGAGGTCCATTAAATAAAACGCTTAGCATTGTCGGATATATGTACCAGGAAGGTTTTCGCTGGTGGAACATGGGGTATTCGGCATCAATTTCTTTTGTATTATTTTTTATAATTCTGATTGTCACAGTTCTTCAATTTAAACTGCAGAAAAATCGTTTGGCTTAAAAATGAAGAAAGTTTTTCTTTACATATTTTTAGTAATCAGCTCAATATTAACTCTTATTCCTTTTCTATGGATGATTTCGGCTTCATTTATGCCTGATGGAAAAGCAAGCGTTTATCCTCCCGTATTTTTTCCAACAGAATTTGTATTCGATCAGTACGTTCATCTTTTAACACGACTAAATGTTGCAAGAAGTTTTCTGAACAGCATTCTGCTTTCAACTATGGTTACTTTCTTTTCATTGTTTTTCAATTCGATGGCAGGTTATGCCTTTGCAAAATACAGGTTTGTGGGAAAAAGTAAATTATTCAACTTGCTTCTTGTCAATATGATTGTTCCAAGCCAGGTAACTATGCTTCCTCTCTTTCTTATGTTAAAATCAGTAGGATTAATAAATACTTATTTTGCAATTCTCGTAACCGGGTTAGCAAACATATTCGGCATCTTTTTAATAAGACAGCATTGCTTGTCGATACCCGATAGTTTAATTGAAGCAGCCAGAATGGATGGAGCAACTGATTTTCAGGTTTACAGGAAAATAATTCTTCCATTAGCTGTGCCTGTGCTTGTAACTTTAGGAATAATAACATTTCTTGGAACATGGAACGATTTTCTATGGCCACTTATTGCTTTAACTGATGATTCAATGTACACGCTCCCTGTTGCTCTTTCCAGTTTAATGCTTGAACATACAAAGGACCCGGAATTAATGATGGCTGGTTCAGTGATAACGATTATTCCTGTTATAATAGTATTTCTCGTTCTTCAGCGGTACTATATAAAGGGAATTATGATGGGAAGTGTTAAAGAATAATTTTAATTACAAGATTGATTTCAAAATTAAAAGATTATTGAAATAAGTTATCGTTTAATTAATATTCTTTTATGAATAGATAAAAGAAGGATGATAAAATGGCAGAAGTTGTATTAAAAAATGTTTCAAAAACATATGAAAGTAAAAACCGGGCAGTTGAGGATGTGAATGTTACTATAAAAGATAAAGAGTTTGTTGTACTTGTTGGTCCGTCAGGATGTGGTAAGACAACTACTCTAAGAATGATTGCCGGTTTGGAAGAGATAAGTGAGGGAGAAATATACATTGATGACAAACTTGTAAATGATGTGCCTCCTAAAAACAGGGATATAGCAATGGTCTTTCAAAATTATGCCTTATATCCGCATATGACAGTATTTGAAAATATGGCTTTCGGATTAAAACTGAGAAAATTTGATAAAGATGAAATCGAAAAGAGAGTAAAGGAAGCTGCAAAAATTCTGGGATTAGAAGATTATCTTGATAGAAAACCAAAAGCTTTATCCGGAGGTCAAAGACAAAGAGTAGCGGTCGGAAGAGCGATAGTAAGAAAACCAAAAGTTTTTCTTTTTGATGAACCTTTATCAAATCTCGATGCAAAACTTCGGGTACAAATGCGAACAGAAATTTCCCGTTTACATAACGATCTTGGTGCAACAATGATATATGTTACGCATGACCAGACGGAAGCGATGACAATGGGGGATAGAATTGTAGTAATGAAAGACGGAATTGTTCAGCAAGTTGATACACCTATGAATTTGTATAAGAAACCTCAAAATCAGTTTGTTGCAGGATTTATAGGCAGTCCATCGATGAATTTTATTAATGGTAAAATAACAAACGCAGGGAGTTTCAGAAGTGAATCAGGTGATTTGGCATTTGAATTGCTAAAAGATAAATCATCTTTTTCCCAGAATTACAAGGATAAATCAATAACTATTGGAATAAGACCTGAGGATTTTAGCCTTGAAAAAACTGCCGATGAAATTCCTGTAAATGTAAGTATAGAACTTGTTGAACCGATGGGGAATGAAAATTTTCTTTACTTTAGATTAGACGGAAAGCAGTTAATCGCCAGGTTAAAGCCAGTAGATAATTTAAGAGAAAGTGAAAAATTAACCTTATATCTAAATAAAAATAAAATGTTTTATTTCGATGATCATTCCGGCAATAACCTGAAACTTTAAAAACTGGATGGATATTTTATAATGAATAAAATAATATTTTTGTTATGCAGTGTTTACCTGTTATTTAATCTTTATTCTTGTTCTACAGTAAAAGAGGTTGCCGATGTTGAGGCAGGAAAACAGGTAAGTGGGAAATTTGAAAAAACACTTACCATCAATGTTAATTATCAATACCTTATCTATTTACCAAAGGATTATAATACTATAAATAAAAAATGGCCTCTTATTTTATTCCTGCATGGTTCAGGGGAAAGAGGAACGGATATAAATCTTGTAAAAAGAAATGGACCCCCAAAATTAGTTTCAGAGGGGAAAGAATTTCCATTTATTATTTTATCTCCACAGTGTCCTGAAAATATATCATGGAATAACACAATTCTGATAGCTCTTCTGAATGATATTATTACCAAATATAAAGTTGATGAAAATAGAATATACCTGACCGGCTTGAGTATGGGCGGTTCCAGCACCTGGTCACTTGCTATTGAATACCCGGAAAAGTTCGCCGCCATCGTTCCAATCTCTGCAAGTGGTGAGCCTGAAGATGTCTGCACTTTGAAAGATGTTCCCGTCTGGGTCTTTCACGGTGAGAAGGATGATGTAGTACCGATTAAAGAAGACAGCGATATGGTCGATGCCTTAAAGCAATGTGGCGGTAATGTGAGGTTTACAAAATATCCTGATGTTGGACATTGGGCATGGGTGAATGCCTATAATAATCCGGAACTGTATGAATGGCTGCTAAAGTTTAGTAAATCAAATAAATAAAATTTAATTGTAACATTTTATGCGAGGAAATCCGCGGGGCATATTGCCGATGGGGTTGTTTATACATGTATAATCAGATTTTAAAGAGTATCATCAATGCAACAATCAAAATTACTAGATAAACTAAGCTGATTATTTTTGGACGAAGGCTAACAGATGATAAATGCAACATTTTTTGTAGGTCTCCAATAATTACAAAGATACCAATTTTTGATAATAAAAATAAATGTCAAGAGTAAATTATTTCCCAAAAGATAATAATTCCATACTGAAATAGTAAATGCCCTGTGGGCTCCTTTGTCGTTTAAGTTTCTTAGCTTTTACAACAATAAAACCCTTAGCGATTACGGGTTTTTTATTATTGCGAAGGTTGACAACCTAATCCTTAGTAAACAACTAAACAGCCCTCAGTGGGCTTTTTTATTGCTACGTATGTTAGACAGCTCACCTACTTATAAAGGTTGTAAACCTGAACCTTGGTAAACAACTAAACTACCCTGCACAAGTTTATGAAGACTCCTTTGTTGTTTTCG
>CAWBXQ010000001.1:0-377659 GCA_963792755.1 uncultured Ignavibacteria bacterium | reverse complement strand
GATTCAATTGTGGATTGCGTATCATCGTATGCAGTAATAATTATGCATGGAAAATTAGGGTCGTTTGCTCTTACTTTTTTAAGCAGTTCGATTCCGTTTTCCCCGGGAAGTTTTAAATCGCATATTATTAAATCCGGTTGAAACCTTTTAACTTTTTCTAATCCGCTTCGTGAATCTTCGGCTACAAATACGTTATATCCAACTTCCGCTAAAGCAATCCTTAGCCCCTCCTTTATAAATTCATCGTCATCGATTATTAGTAATTTTTCCATTTTTCTTTTCCCCTGGTTGGAAGTACTATTTCGAAAATTGTCTCACCCGGTCTCGATGAAACTAATCTTATAGTCCCACTATGTTTATCTACAATATTTTTTACTATTGGTAAACCGAGACCTGTGCCGGTTGGTTTTGTTGTAACGAATGGTTCAAAAATATTTTTAGTGCAGCTTAATCCGCATCCGTTATCTTTAACATATATATAACAAAGTTCTCCTTTGATTTCTGAAGATATTTCAATTTCTCCGCCTGAATGCATTGAGTCGATTGAATTTTCTATTAAGTGTATAAACAGAGATCGTAATTGCTGGGCATCTGCAAAAACATTATGGTTCGAAGCCTTATTTAATATTATAATTCCCTTTTCATTTAACAGCGGATCTAAAAACTCCCGGACATTTTCAATTTTTTTATAAAGGTTTATTTCTGAAAAAGGTAAACTTGATTGGTTGGAAAATTGCAGAATATTTTTTAACAAATTTGTCAGGCGTGCAACTTCTTCCTGGATACTTGAGAACAATCTTTTTGAATCATCATCAAAAGACTTATCTTTTTCAAGCCGGTCAATGTTCATTTTTATTGAAGCTAATGGAGTTTTTAATTCATGAGTTATATAAGCTGCCATTTTCCCTAACCCGGCGAATTTCTCAGATTGTTTTAATTCATTGGCAGTTCTTTTTAACTCGGTTATATCTTCCTTTATAGCAATAAAATTATTTATTTTCCCTTTTGGACCCGGCAAAGGGGAGATAATTGCATATTCAAAGTACAACTCGCCATTCTTTCTTTTATTACAAAATTGGCCTTTCCCAGACTTTTCCGGAAAGAATTGTATCCCAAAGTACTTTATATTCTGACGGATCGTTATTACCAGACTTAAGAATCCTGGGATTCATACCGACTACTTCATCTCCGGAGTAACCTGTAATTTCAACGAATTTTTTATTTACAAATTCAATATTCCCCAGAATGTCCGTAATAATAATTGAGAGAGGACTTAAATCAATAAGTGTTTTAAATGGTTCTCTGCTATAATTAAACGAATATTGTTCGATAAAATCTTCTTCAGTCTTATTCCTGATAAGTAAAAGCAGGTCGTTGTCTATAATTATTTGTGAAGAAGCAGGTTCCGAAGACGACAAAGGATAGAAGACTTTTTTATATTCTGCAGGTAATGCTTTGCTTAAAGAGACTCCAGGTAATAATACACGTTCAATCTTTTCTTCAGCCGCCTTGTTTAAATAGATAAGAAAATAATCTTCCCCTTTCAATTCCCACAAGGTCATAGGAAGAGGAATATTATCAAATACAATCTGATAATTTATTTTATAGTCATCCCCAAAATTCAAAGAAGAATTTTTAACCCGCAATTTATTATCCATCACATCCCTCACCCTCCTGAATGATAAAAATCTTCAGTAATATTTTAAAATTTCTCACTTACGCGGGGAGGTATATGAGGACCACCATATAAAACTATTGCCCTCTGGCTTGAATTATACACAATTTTTTTTACACCCACAATTTTTTTTAGAAATTGTTATTAAGGAAGTGTTAAATATTTTAACTCGTGGAAGGAAGATAGTTGAATAAATCTACAATTACATCTTAATTTGAGACACTTGCTTCACAGTTTTTCCTTTGCAAATATTTAGGGAATCGTAAAACATTTTGCCTGTCAATCCAATCCAATAACTTAATAACAATAACTTAATAACCATTAACCTATTAACCATCATCTCATAACTCATTATCATTCTTAACCCATCCCATTTTCAGGATTCTTATATGTCATCCCTACGGGATTTTAATATTTTATTGTTATTAATTTTTTCTATAAATATTTCGTCCCTTCGGGACTATCTGTCTTTGACCTTTTCCCTCTGCCTTCTGCCATCTCACTTTTCACATTAACAGTATCAAATTAATTTTCATAAAGATATATTGTATTCTTTCAGGTGAATTCTTTTTTTAATATTTTTAATTCGAGTGTGTAGTAATGGTTTTTTCTAAAATTCTCGCCGAAACCAGAAGTTTATCGAAGTTTTCCAGCAAACATTTTGGTGGGAGAAATATTTGTGCGATAGTTGGCTTTTATTTGTTTTCATAACTTCAAATTTCCTTTAGAACATTAAATCGAAAGGCAATTAATGTTAAAAACCGGACAAACAAAAGAAGATGCTGAAATTAGCAGCCCAAAGTATCCTGACATTTACTCAAAGGATGGATTTGAAGAGGAGCTTGAACGTTATACACAAACTGCTTTAAATGAGATTTCCATTTTTCAGTTAATAATTAAACCTGCAATTATATCTTTGATTGCTCTCGTTATTTCGTTCTTTCTCGACCTTTCAAATGTTCCTTTGCTTGGAGATATCACAGTTAAGATCGCACACAGTTTATTTCCTGCATGGAACCCGGAAAAAGTGCAATCACTCCATATAGTTTTTGGTGGCTTCCTTTTGTTATTTATGCACTGTTTATTTTCCTTTCTTACCTGGCTTATAATAAATTAAAATTGGAAATAATAAGAACTCCTGCTTCCGAAACAATTGATCGGATCATATCTTCATATACAAGTGTAACAGACAGTATCTCAACTGCTTTGCCTCTTATAGGTGCTGCAATATTGCTTATAAGTATTAAGCTTGGAGAAGAAATTTTTCTAGGTCTTTCTGTTCCTTTTGAAGTAAAAGCATTAATAGTACTTGCCCTTGGAAAATTGTTTGAACCTGTTCTCGATCAGCTTGGTGTAGAATTTCAGAATATTGTTAATCATGTAAGAGATATAAAAGAAAGATATTTTTCAAGAATACAAATAGAGAATTCAAAAAATCTTCTTAAAACAATTGGGAAGCGGTCCTGGTTCTGCAGGAAAAGGTGCCGAATTCACTCTTAAAGATCTTGAAAACTATAAAGCTGCTTCTGGAAAAGACTTTACAACTCAGCGAATTAATTCAGGATAATTTTAATCATATAAGTACAAATCTTAGATAAGATTAATACGACACAAAATATAAGTCAGGAAAAGATTCAACAGTTAAAAGAGCTTGCAAATTCAATTGTACAGGCTTCAAATTCACTTAGGTGATGAAAAAACAATGAGCTGGTCTAAAACACCTTGAATCAATAGTTAAAAAAAGATAACAAAATCAAAATGGTTAAGAAAAAAAGAGATAGTAAATTCATAATATATCAGGTGCTTTACATTTTTGTAATTACTGTGCTGGCTCTAAAAGGCGCTGACCTTGATTTAAACAGGGTTGTTTCTAAAGATCAGGCAGTCTCTAAAATCTGTCAGAGATTCACTTGTAGTTCTTATGGATTCTCTTTATGCACAAAATGTAAAATTCTCATGTAAAAATCGATCCAAATGTTAAGGTTGAAAATGAAGAGCTAAAAGAAAAGCTGGCATCGATGAATAAAAAAATTCAGGCATTATCTGAAAAAGTAAAAGAGATACCTCCCGAAAAAAACCGGTAAAAAAACTGTAGAAGAACAAACTTTAATGCAGTTTCCTATTTCATTAACGCAAACTTTTATCCAGTATACCTGGAATAAAGCGAAAAACACCGGTAGTGTTCCGACTTATATTCTCGATCCTAAAAACATAACTAAGCCTATCGCTGTTATTCCTCCGGGAGAGGAAAAGACTTTCGATTTAACAGATCAAACAGAAGTTATTGCGAGATTCGGAACACAGGAACAAAGAATAAAAGTTATACACAACAGGCCACCGGAGGTTAAAATTGAAAAAGTTACAACAAAAATGAGTGGTTCAGATATTTATGTAAAAGATCTTCAACGGATAACTGTTTTTACAGTGACAATTGTAGATGAAAGACCGGATCAGTTAAAAGTAACATACTCAGGTCCAATATCAGTAACAGGACCGATAAAAAACAACAAGGGAGATCCCGTTTATAATGTTTCACTAAATCTTGCTCCTAATGAAAACAGATTTGATGATTGGCTTAACAGGTATGGAGATATTAAGGATCAGGAGGGAAGATATAAAGTAAATTTCTTTTTCACTGTTGTTGATGAAAGATCGAAAGATCGAGTTCAGGTTGGAGATTCTTTCGTCTTTACTGACTTTTCCAAATGACTATTCCATTTGAATATGAAAACTAAAATACTCTTTTTAATATTCTTTATCATTGCTGCTTTACCTTTATGCAAACTAATGGCACAGGATGAAGAAGAAAAAATAATGTATTTCCAGATGGAACCTTTTGACGATAGTCTTTTTATAAAAATACAGGAGGAATTGTTTATAGATCCACCTGACCCGAAAGCGGAAATAATAATTGATCTGAGGGATCCTAATAATCAAACAGTTTCAATTAAAGGAGTGCTTTATCCTTTGCTCGCTTTAACGCCGGAAACACGTGCAAATATTATTACCTATCCATTTAAGCTTAATCTTGAAGAAAATATTAATTACGGAAGTGTGTTCACGAAAGTATTTGAAAGAATGAGGGTAAATAAATTTTTATCTCCCCCTACTGCATTGCAGATTTCCTCAACCAAAGGATATATTAATCCGTTTCTTCAGTTGTTTGGCGGAGAAAGATTCGGACTACCTATAAAAGATGATTTCGGTATTTCATTCGGATCCGGTACTCCTTATTCGGGGCCTTTAGAAACTAATTTTTTAGAGCTTAACGTTCATTTACTTGGATTGTTTGGAGGACTTTTTACAAAACTTGCCGAACTTACAGAAATAAAGCAGGATAATATTTATAACAACCTTTACACAACGGGCGGCTTTCAGGTTGGATATACTATTCCTCTCGGTAATTTTTTTCAGTTCAGTTATACAAAAGCTGTAGAGGGGCTTTCCGAAACAGACAGTTTAGCGTTTACAAAATTTAATACTGATAAGTATAAAGCTAAAATTTTTAAAGGTTCCAGTATCAATTGGGAATTAAGGTATCCTGTCAGTATTATGGGTTCTACGCGTGGAAAATTTTATGTCGCTCAATATCTTAATGAATGGCATGTAGGTGTAACGGGCAGAGAACTCTCTTTTGCAGGAAGCACTTTTGATTTAAGAATAGATGTAATGCCACACAGCGATGTAAGACAGCCGCAGTGTGTTATAGATTTTCTGGTTCAAAAGATTGCACAAAGCTGGGCATTTAGTGCATTTGCCCTGGGCCCTTCGATAACATTTTCAAATACAGAAAAAGGGCATCTCGGTGTTATTTCTATATTTGCAAACATAAGATTTAAAGTAGGAACATCACTTTAGTGTTTTTTAATTATTCTTCATACAGTATTAATGGACCTTGCAGATGAAACCGATTTATTTTTTTTCACTGATTTTTGTTTTGATGATTTTATACATAATTCCTGTTTGTGCCCAGGATGAAGAAGAAAAAATATTATACTATCAGATGGAACCACTTGATGACAGCCTTTTCATCAAAATACAGAATGAGGTCTTCATCGATCCGCCGGATCCAAAAGCAGAAATCATTGTTGACCTCCGCGATGCAAATAATCAAACTGTATCTATAAAAGGAACGCTTTATCCCTTTCTTGCTTTTACCCCGGAGATAAGAGCCAAGATTATAACTTTTCCTTTTAAAATAAATCTTCAGGAAACGATTAATATGGGAAGTGTATTTACCAGAGTTATTGAAAGAATGCGCTTCGGAAAAGTGTTTGCTCCTCCTACTGCTCTGCAGATATCTTCAACCTTACAATATATAAATCCTTTTTTCCAGATATTCGGCGGGGAAAGATTCGGATTCGCAATCAGGAAAGATATAGGAATCTCGATTGGAAGCGGAACTCCTTATACCGGTCCTCTCGAAACGAATTTCGTCGAAGCGAATTTTCATATTCTCGGTTTCTTTGGAGGAATGTTCAACTCTATTGATGCAATGACGGACCTTAAGGATCAAAATAACTATAATAATCTTTTCGCTACTAATGGATTGCAGCTTGGCTATGTTGTGCCGCTCGGTAATTTTTTACAAGTAAGCTATACGAAAGTTTTGGAAGAAGCGTCAGAAACGGAAATTGAAAGATGGCGTAAGTATGAAGTTGGAAATTACAAAGTGAAAATATTAACAGGTTCCTATTTTAACTGGGAATTTCGTTATCCTATCAGTGTGCTTGGATCAACCAGGGGAAAATTTTACCTGGCAAATTATCTTGACGAATGGCATATTGGTTTTACCGGAAGGGAATTATCCCTTGCCGGCAGTACATTCGACTTCAGGTTCGATGTTATGCCTCACAGTGATGTAAGACAGCCTCAATTTATTCTCGAAGCATTAGTTCAAAAAATTGCAGAAGGTTATGCATTTAGCGCAATAGCCTTTGGTCCCTCCTTAATCTTTTCAAATACTACAAGCGGTAGCTTTGGTTTAATTTCAGTCTTCGCAAACATTCGGCTCAAAGTAGGAACTTCCCTCTAACCTCTGTATGACAACAATGTCTATTGACCAAAATGACAATCGAATGACCAATGGATGGAAGATGTATGATGGAAAATGGAAAATTTATGAAGTGGATTGTGGTAAAATTGACTACCAATGACTAATGACCAATACCTGACTATTCAACGGCGAAGAATCTCTTTCGATTTGAGATATTTCGCTTCCTGCCTTCACTAAAGTTACGGCAGGTAAACGCTCAATATGACAATACTAACTAGCAAGTAGTATCGAGTAACACTCACCATTGTCCTTTTAATTCGTATTACCCTTCCTTATATTTGCACTCTAAAATGCTGAAAATTACTACATAAAAAAGGGTATATGATAAGTCTTAAAATCTCTCAATGAGGAACAAAAAAATGCTGTAAAACAATCCGACGGACCGATTATGATTGTTGCCGGTGCCGGTTCGGGAAAAACAAGGGTTCTTACTTATAAAGTTGCATATTTGATTGATAATGGAGTAAACCCGGAAAATATTCTTGCATTACCTTTACTAATAAAGCTGCAAATGAAATGAAGGAAAGAATTACTGAACTTGTCGGCAGTAAAGCAAATTCTATCTGGATGGGAACTTTCCATTCTATCTTTGCAAGGATTCTAAGAATTGAATCGAAGCAGTATTGGATTATGAAAGTAATTTTTCAATTTATGATGCGGAAGATTCCCATTCACTTGTTCAGAATATTATTTCAAATTTTAACATTGAACTTGAAGCAATTACTCCCAATGCTATCAGACATAAGATAAGCTTTTTCAAAAACAATATGGTTCTTGCCGCTGAGTTTAAGAAAAAACATGTGCCACATCTTTCATTGATGAAAAAATCGCTGAAATTTTCGAATGAATATCAGAAAAGCGTCTGGTTGAAAATAATGCAATGGATTTTGAAGATCTTCTTCTTAAACCTATTGAGCTTTTTAATAAAAAAAGCAAGGTACATCAGAAGTACAAAAAGAAATTTCAATATATCCTTGTTGATGAATTTCAGGATACGAATAAAGCTCAGTATGAAATTATAAAAATGCTTGTAAGCAAAGATGGGAATATTTGTGTTGTCGGGGATGATGCTCAAAGTATTTACAGCTGGCGCGGTGCAAATCATTGGTAATATGCTCGACTTTGAAAAAGATTTCCCTAAAAGAAAAGTATTTAAGCTTGAACAAAATTATCGTTCAACAAAAACTATCCTGGTCGCTGCTGATTCTGTAATAAAGAATAATAAAGATCAGTTGATTAAAACTCTATGGACGGAAAATAATGATGGCGAACTCTTACTTTAATTAAATGTGCTGATGAAAAAGATGAAGCTTTCCAGATTGCAAAATATATTAAGCATGGAAATTTCCAAGAAAAAACTTTCTCTAAAGGATATTGCAATTCTTTACAGGACAAATGCACAATCGCGTGCGCTTGAAGATATCTTCAGAAGAGAAAAAATTCCTTATAAAATTATTGGCGGTGTTGAATTCTATAAAAGAAAAGAAGTAAAAGATATTGTTGCTTATCTTAAGAGTTCTTGCAAATCAAAATGATGAAGAAAGTTTGTTACGAATAATGAATTTCCCTCAGAGGGGAATTGGCAGTACTACTATTAAGAGAATGATTGTCTTTTGCACGTAAACATGACATTTCTCTTATACGATACTATGGCAAGGAGTTTTTGAAGTAATTGATATTAAAGAAAGAATCCAGAAAAATGTAAAGCTTTCAGACTTGCTTCTTGAAAAATATATTGGACTTAAAGATAAATTATCTTTAGGTGAACTTTCGCGGGCAATGGTGGATGACCTTAGGTGTTCTTAAAATGTTTAAGGGTGAAAATACTCCAGAATCACGAGCACGGTCGGATAATATAGGTGAGCTTGTTAAATTCAATAAGTGAATTTTCAAATTCTAATAAAGATGCAAAACTTGAACAATATCTTGAAGATGTATCTTTGGTTTCAGATATAGATTTATATGAAGAGTCACTTCCAATGTCTGTTACTTTGCTTACTGTACATAGTGCAAAAGGATTGAGTTTCCTATTGTATTTATCTCCGGTTGCGAAGAAGATATTTTCCCGTCTTTCAAATCGTTTCAACCCCGATGCAACTGTTGAAGAGGAAAGAAGACTGTTTTATGTGGCAATAACCAGGGCAAACAGAAAGTATATATTTCTCATGCCCGGTCAAGATACCGTTTCGGTGAAGTTGCTTATCAAAGCCGATCAAGATTTATTGATGAATTGAACCTTCAGTTCTTAAAGAAGTTAATGGAAGTATTGGAAGAAAATCTTCCAAAGAAAATCTAAAAAAGAAATCTACTATGAATACTTTGAAAAAGTTGATTATGAAGATTTTGATCAGGATAATAAATCTGTGAGACCCGGCAGCAGGGTAATGCACGAAAAATTTGGACTTGGAAAAGTTACACAAGTTACATGGTGCCAGGGATATGCAAAAGGCAACTGTAGTATTTGAAGGTAATAATGTTAAACAACTAATGCTTAAATTTGCAAAATTAAAAATTCTGTAAGTTAAGAGTAATAACAACTGGTTAAACTTTGATAATGATTTGTTATGAAGGAGAAAATATAAAATGTCGATTGCCCCTAAAAAACTTGCGATTCTTGTTGGCGGAGGTCCTGCTCCCGGTATTAATAGTGTTATAGGTGCAGCAACTATCAGAGCTGTTGTTGAAGGCATTGAAGTAATTGGTGTAAAAGATGGCTTTAAATGGATAATGGAAGGAGATATTTCCCACATAAAAGAATTAACTATTGATAATGTGAGCCGGATACATTTCAGAGGCGGTTCTTATATTGGAATTTCGAGTTCAAATCCTACAAAAGATAAAAAACATCTTGAGAATACTGTTACTTCACTTTTAAGATTAAATGTTGATAAGCTTATTACTATCGGCGGAGATGATACAGCATTCAGCGCATTAAAAGTTGATGAGATGGCGGCGGTCGAGAATAAAAGTTGTTCACGTTCCTAAAACTATTGATAATGATCTTGATCTTCCACATGGTATTCCTACTTTTGGTTTTCAAACTGCAAGACATATTGGAGTTGAAGTTGTTAAAAATCTTATGGTTGATGCCACGACAACTTCGAGATGGTATTTTGTAGTTTCAATGGGTAGGAAAGCCGGGCACCTTGCTCTCAGCATTGGTAAAGCAGCGGGTGCAACTTTAACCCTTATTCCGGAAGAATTTCCGGGCAATGTAATTAAACTTTCACATATGGTTGATGTTCTTGTTGGCGCAATTATTAAAAGATTGAGTTATGGAAAAAGTGACGGTGTTGCAATTCTTGCAGAAGGTCTTGTTGAAAAATTAGATATAAGATGATCTGGAATCTTTGGTTGATATTGAAAGAGATGCGCACGATAATATCAGAATTGCAGAAATTAATTTCGGTGAAATTCTTAAATACAAAGTCCAGGAAAAATTGAAAGCAGTTTGGGCTTAAAGTTACTATCGTTGCTAAAAATATTGGCTATGAATTAAGATGTGCCGATCCAATTCCTTTCGATATGGAATATACACGTGATCTCGGTTTTTCCGCCGCACAGTTTATTATTAATGGTGGTAGCGGGGCAATGGTCTCAATACAAAATGGATATTTTGTTCCTCTTTATTTTAATGAGATTTTGATCCTGCCACAGGAAGAACGAGAGTAAGAATGGTTGATCCGAGTTCAGAAACTTTTTATATAGCAAGAAGATATATGCTCAGGCTAAATCAGGCGGATTTTGATGACCCGCATGAGTTAGCAAAATATGCTGCCACTTGTGGAATTTCTCTTGAAGAATTCAGGAAACAATTCTACTATCTTATAGAGAATGATTTGCTGTACAAGTTTCTGAAGGAAGGTAAGATAAAACTTGCGACTGCAGATTCTAATACAGTTTATAAGCCTTTGCCAAAAGTAAAAAATGAGCAGTCTAATGATATTAACAACCTGATAATAGACCAGGTTAAATCACAAGGTATTTAGTTGTTTTGCTTCCTTTCTGATTTTATTACTTTGTAAAAGCAGTAGGCTGTTAAAGTAATAATACAGCCCCAGGCTAACGTGATAAATATTACGCCTCCGGTATTCATCTTTCTCCTTTGATGATTAAATCATTTTAAAAAAATTAATTTATCAATGTTACTTTCTTCAGAATGAGCACTCCATGCTTTTTTAACCATAAAGATTAAACCTGCCATTATTAAAACCATTAAAACTCTTGCACCCCAGATATATGGAACAGATTCAGGTGCTACTTTTGATAACAACAATATTGGCAATGCATCATTTACAAACCACCATACCATCACTGTGAAAAGTACGATAGGGGTTATATATTTCATTATGTAATAAAATATTTTTGGTATTGCGAAGTCACCTCCTGCATTCATTTCTTTCCATGCTTTATCTGCACCAAAGACCCACATAAACAAAATTGTTTCTACAAGAGCAAAAACTACAAGACCAAAAGTACCCGCCCAGTAGTCCATTTCATCAAGGAAACCGAACTTAAGAAAGAACACAACAAACTGAACAGCAATCAAAACAACTAACTGCTAAAGTAGTAACAGCTTTTTGCCTGCTCATTCCAAACTCATCTTCTAAGAAAGCAACAACCGGCTGCCCCATTGCAACTGAAGAAGTTATTCCTGCAAAGAATAAAAGCAGGAACCAGAGAAATCCAAATAACTCTCCAAATGGTATTTTTTGAAAAATCAGATGGCATAGATACAAACCCAAGATCGAATGCACCGCCTTTAGCAAATTCCTGTGTTTGATGTAATCCAAAAAATGCGACGGCAACGGGGATAGCAATGCTTCCGCCTAAAATAACTTCTGCAAATTCATTTGTTGCGGCAGTTGTTAATCCCGAAAGGGCTATATCATCCTTTGGCGTAAGATAACTTGCATAAGCATGTATGGTTCCCATTCCAACTGAAAGAGTAAAAAATATTTGTCCCGCTGCTGCTAACCAGATTGAAGGATTACCAAGTTGGCTGAAGTCAGGATTCCAGATAAAAGCGAATCCATTCCATACAGAATTTTCAGGAATTGATGGATCAGGAGTTCCGAGTGTCATAATTCTTATAGCAAGAATAAAAGCAAAAAGGAATAACAAAGGCAAAGCAATTTTAGCAAGCTTCTCAATTCCTTTTGAAATTCCTTTGTACAAAACCCAAAAGTTCAGAAGAAAAGTAACCACCATTAAACCATAAGCGGGAAGTAAACTGGAAAAGTATTGATTTATTTCTCTTCCCTGGTAACCGTAAAGAAAAGCTCTCATGGTTTCCGCAGTGGTTTCACCGAAGTACATTTTCCCGATTGAAAAAAAACTAAAACCTAAAGTCCAAGATTCGATGTAAGTGTAGTAAATCATTATAGTCATAGATATAAACAGACCAAGAGCACCAAAATATTTTGCAAGTTTATTTTTCCAGATTACATCAAACATTCCCGGAGCGCTTCCGTGTCTGTATCTTCCACCGTTTCTTCCAATTCCCCATTCAATCCACATCAAAGGAATACCGAGTATTAAGAAGAAAATGAAATACGGAATCATAAAAGCACCACCTCCGTTTTGGGCTGCCTGAACAGGAAATCTAAGGAAATTTCCAAGCCCAATTGCATTTCCTGCAACGGCAAGTATTAAACCTATTTTGGTTCCCCATTTTTCCCTTTCAACGTTATTGGGCATTTTACCTCCGGTTTCGAATAGTAAAAGATAAAAACAAAGAATATTGAACAAAATATTAAAACTTTAGCTTATAATATCAAATAAAAGTTGTCTATTTTATAAATTATTCTTTGTAAATTTAGTTGCATTGGGGGAGCAAATATCTATTTTATTCTTGAAAAAAATATTCTTAAATTAGTGTGGATTAAAGGAAAAGAGGATAATTAGTTATGTCAAAAAATTATAAATCTAATAAAGATGAAACAGTCCGGATGTTTAATAGTGATTTTATGGAATCATTGTCTAGAGTTCATCCGGCAGTTCCGTTAGTAATATATCTTCCTGTTATAACATTTTTCATGTATAGATCTATTGTTACCTTCGAGTTTTCGTTCATTACTATTTTTACGCTTGTTTTATTAGGTATCGTTGTTTGGTCCCTTGCCGAATATACACTTCACCGTTTTGTTTTTCATTTTGAACCCCATTCAAAGTTTGGAGAAAGAATACATTTTATTTTCCATGGTGTTCATCATGATTATCCGAGTGATTCGCGTAGACTTGTAATGCCCCCGTCTGTTAGTTTGCCATTGGCTGTTTTATTTTATTTTTTGTTCGAGCTAATTTTAGGAAAAGATCTTGTTTCTCCATTCTTTATAGGTTTTATTATTGGTTATCTTTTTTATGACATGACTCATTATGCAGTTCATCATTTTAATATAAAAAATAGATTTTGGCTTGTTTTAAAAAAACATCATATGCGTCATCATTTTCAGGATGCTACAAAAGGATTTGGAGTAAGTTCTCCTGCGTGGGATGATGTACTAAGAACGAATTTTGATAAGACTCAGGAAGATGTAAAAGAATTATTAAACCTGAAACATTCACCGGCTCAGAATAAAAGTTAGAAAGATAAGTTTGTTTGAGGAGTTTTCTTTCTTAATTTCACGATTAAGATTTCAAATCTTCTCTCTTAAATAGAGATATTAAGTATCAAAATCTATAATTAATATTGTGTAGCATTATAGTACAAATTATAATGTTTTATTCATTTTGCGACTTTCAATTTATATTAAAATTTGGGATAATAAGTCTGTATGAATCCTTCTGTCCGGCATAATATTTGGCTTAAACCGGTCAATAATCCAAATAATTATATGAGGAAAAAGATCCAATTGGTACCTTCCGGAATATCCTTTATTGACGAAGCCTGGGGTGGGTTCTATAGGGGAGGAACGTATTTACTCGTTGGTCCCAGGAAATCCGGCAGAACTTTGCTCGGCTTGCAGTTTACAAAAGAATGCGTAGAGCAACAGGAAGTATGTCTTTATTTTACGAGCATGCGTCCTAAGGATTTGATGATCAATGCTTCTTCAATTGATTTTGATCTTCAGTCTTGCATGAGTGAAAATAAAGTTGTTGTTGTACGCGTTAATTCTCCTGTAGATTCAAATTCAGATTCTGAATCCGATGAATATCTGTCCGAATATCTGAGAGATATTGTTCCTGTAGTTGAACAGTATCAGCCTGCCAAGTTAGTCTTTGATGAAATGACTCCCTTTATAGGATTTAATAATATTGAAAAATTAAAAGAAGCTTTCATAAGAACTTGCGAAGAGATTGAAGAGTATGGAATTACAAGTTTGTTTGTTATAGGCGAACCCGCAACACCTTCTGCGGGGAAAATAGTGCGGTCTTTATCAGAAAATTCGACTGGGACAATACATCTGCAGAAGAACGAAAATAATGAAGAAAGCTTTTTTACCGAGGGGACAATAACTATTACCCCAAATGTAGGTCACACTGAAGGGCAGTTCAAAACAGATTTTCATATTGAACCAAACAAAGGATTTGTTACTGACAAGGAGCCATTACAGCACCCTTCTGTAGAGATAAGTATTCCTGAAACAAAAGATGAAAGTCATTATAAATCTCTTTCAGAGATTGAAACCAGAATAGATGATTTTTCTTTTACTAATTACTATGATTATGATGATTTTTATTTGATTCTTAATAATCAAATTGCTTTTTATAAGAGTACGGGACAGCCTTTTGTAATTGCATCATTTATGCTAGATGAGACGGCAATGAATCAAGGACTCTTAACTCTTGCACAATTGAAGAATGCAGTCAGGTTATCTACAAATAAAAAAGATAAGATATGTGTTATTGATAACAGAGTTGTAGTTCTTATTACAAAAGAAGATCAAAAGAATGTTAATAATTTGATCTCCAGAATAAAAGAAAATTTGCCAGGCACGGATCGTGACTACTTAAGTAAAGTTTCTCAATATATTTCTGTTTTTACACTTCAGGTTGATGATTCCGTAAATAACGCTGATGATTTATTAAAGCAAACTTCTACTACTAAAGTAGTTAGCTAAACCCCCTTCCAAAATTCCTTTTTAATTTTGTGCTATAATGATACAAATTGTATCACGCATCTAATACTGTTACAAGGATAAACTCATAATAAAATAAAAATGAAAGTGTCCTGATGGCATCATAATTGTCCTTTTTAAGCAAAAATCGAGGGCAGTAATTGATTTTTATAAAAGGGTTTATAAGTAAATCAAGCTAATCATTCGTTGCTTTTTGATTTTTTTAGTAAGAAATGTGCGAGTTAAAATTTTTAAAGGCCGAAAAAAAATTATATGGAATCAATTCCACTTTTATATCAAATAATTTTTATTATTGTAATTAATACTATAGTTGTATCTCTTGTTGCGTATTTAATTTGTAAAAGGGGAGGCAGGAAAGTTAAGCCCCCGGTCTCTCCAACTAAGTTAAGTGAAACTACTAAAGTTAAAGAAGAAGCTTCGAGGTTAGAAAAAAGCGAACCAGAAGTTCAGAAGCAATATCAAAAGCCTGTTCCGGTAGTTGAAAAGAAAGATCTTTCTCAGGAAAAACAAGTGAAGGATAAGAAGAAACAAAAATATCTTAGATATACTCCATCCGGCTATATTAATATTGAAGAGGATAAAGACAAAAAGAAATCAAAATGGCGCTAATGGATGTTACGATTTATTAAAACTTAAAAAAATATTTCATTTCGGATTAAAATATGTCAACTGTTCGGTTAAAATTAAATAATTATAAAGAAGCTTTATCTAATAAAAGTTTAATAGATATAATTGATAAAGTTATTTCTACTTATCCTCTTACTTTTGTTGATCTCGAAAGATTAAGAAAAGAAATAGAACAACTTGATGAATTATTCTGGATAAAAGATGAAGAGGGCAAATATCTTATAGTGAATACCCGGTTTTCTTCAACTTTACATTTTGCTGCTTCTCAAATAGAAGGTAAACCTGTGGATAAATTTATTCCCGGTTATCTTCTGAACTTTAACAAAGCATTGGATGATTACATTAAGGAATCGAGAAATGCATTCATTATAGAAGGCTTTCCATTTGCTGGAGTTTCGGCAGGGGAAGATTATCAGACAATTGAAATACCGGTTACAGGTTCGGAAGGCAATGTTGTTGCAATAATTGGAGTTGCACAAAAAATTGTGTTAGAACCTCAGGAGATTAAGAGTACACCTGAAGTTATCAAAGATTCTGATCAAAAAGCAGAGGATGCCAGAATTTACGATTTTCTAGTGCAAAATAACCCTGATCCCGTTTTTATATATGATAAAGCCGATCTTCGTTTTCTTGAAGTAAATAATTCAGCTCTTAAATTATATGGTTATACAAAGGATGAATTTTTACAACTCGATTTAACAGATCTTTATGCACCTGATGATATTCAAACCTTACTTGACAAGAATGGAGAAGAATATGGGAAAGTTTATGTTACCAAACCTTACAGGCAAAAACGTAAAGATGGAACAACAATTTTTGTTGAGTTAAGCAGAGTTAAAATTAAATACTATAACGAAGACGCTCTTTTCAATGTAATAAGAAATGTAACTGATAAACTTAAGCTTGAAAAAGAAAGTCAAGAGTATAATGCCATATATAAGAATTCGGGCGATTTATTTTTTATAACAGATAGTGAAGGATTTATAAAATCAATTAATGATTCAGTGATTGAAACTCTTGGTTATTCTTTTGAAACTTTGAAAGGATCTTCATTCACTTCAATGGTTATTGACGAAGATAGAGGAAAAATAAATTCTTCTGTTTTTAAATCTCATTCTAAGGAAAAATTATCTTTTGATGCTTCGTTGAAGAAAGCAGGAAACGAATTTTTAGAAGTGCGGTTTATTTCAACCCCTGTTTTTGATTATAAAAACGAAGTTGATTCATATACAATTATATGTACTCCGAAGCGAGAAAAAGAAGTTAAGGAAGTAATAAGAGAAGTAATTAAAGAAGTCCCTGTAGAAGTTAATACAACCGCGGAAGATTACTTGGAGGTCGCACATGAGGCTACTTTTTTATCAGGAATTTTTCATGATCTATTGACACCAATAAATGTAATTCTCGGTTTTGTACAGGAACTAACTGATAATATTGAGCATTCTACACCTGAGCAGAAAGAAGCTGTAGAAATTATTAATCAGAACAGGTTAAATCTTTTAAGCTCTATGAATGCAATAATCGAACTAACACAGATTACCAAGAAACAGGCCGAATTGAAATATGACACTTCTAAAATTATCGAGGTAATAGAAAAATTAAAGAATGAAATCCGGAAAAATAAAATTGAGAATATTGAAATAGAGTTTGGAAAGATTTCGATGTCTCTTGAAATAAAAACCGATTTACAGAAATTTCAAAAACTATTTTTATTAATTATCGGGATTATTTCAAAGGTCAGTGGGAAGAGTAAAATATATTTATCTGCTTCTTCTCTTACCAAAGAATTTTTTGTCTTTTATGTCAGAGATGAATATTCTTTAATGACAGAGACTTTTGCGAAAAAATTAGATTCTGTTTTTAGTGATGGCAAAAGGTTTTCAGGAAGGGAATCAGGCATTTCTTTATTGACATTTAACCTATGCAAAAGTTTAATGCAACTTTTAGGAGGAGAGTTTAAGGTATTTGACGAAAGGGAATCTGGATTTATTTTCCCTTTGGATTTAGCAAAAAGAATAGAATTTGCCAAACAGGAAGTTGAAATAGATGGAACTATATTAGAAGAAGAAGAAAAAGAGGAAAAAGGACAGAACGATATTAAAGAAGAAAAAATACAAGTAACCAAATTTGAAGAAGTGACTTTTCTTAAAGAGCCCGAGAGCAAAGAAACAGTAGTAATCAAGCAGTCAGTTGATATTTCCGGTTTAAGTTGTCTTTATCTTGAGGACCAGATCGACTCACAAATGCTCTTTTCCGTTGAGATGAAAGATTTGAAAGAAATTAATTTTGCCCCAGGATTTGAACAGGCATTGCCACTTCTTAAGAGTAAGCATTTCGATTTTGTTGTTATAGATATAAATCTTCAAGGCGATTATAACGGACTCGACATTCTTAAAATTATAAGGACTATGCCCGGTTACGATAACACACCAATTATCGCAGTTACGGCATATCTTTTGCAGGGTGATACAGATAAATTTATTAATGCCGGGTTTACTGATTTTATTTCAAAGCCCATTTTAAGGGAAAAACTTATAGATTCGCTTGAAAAGGTCTTATTCCCTAATAGTTAAAATTGACAATGAATCAGTAAAATCGAATACTATGACTAAGTAAAAATGAAAAATATATAATTACATTTTTGACCTTTAATAGTGTCAAATATGTAAGACGATTTTTACCGACTAAAATTTTACTTCTTACCCAGCATTATATTAAATTTCTAATAATCGGAAAAAAGAAACTTAATATATCCGATCAAATTTTTAGCAATTATTAATATCATATTTCTTAGCTAATTTAAAAATTAATTTAAACAGCAGTAAGAGGTTTATCCTGCAGAATAAAGATTTAAAAAATGAAATAGCTTGGAAAAGATGGTGCAAGAATGCTGAGAAATTTCCCGACAAGGAAGCGATTATACATTGGGTGGCAGGAGAAGAACCATTTAGATGGACTTTCTCTTCTTTAATTTCCTCAGCAGAAAAATTTTCTTTTCTACTTCACGAACACGGAATTAAGCAAGGTGAAGTTTGTGCTTTAATCATTAGGCATAATCCGGATTTTTATCCTTTATACATGGCAATTTCAAGTCTTGGGGCAATTCCTGCAGTGCTTGCATATCCAAATCCACGTCTGCATCCAGATAAATTCAGGCAGGGAATAGAAGGAATGTCGCATCGCTCGGGGCTTGATTGGATCTTAACGGAAAAAGAGCTTGATCCAATTATAAGACCACTTGTTGAAAAAGAGGGAAGCACAATAAAGGGAATTCATTTTCCGTTGGAGTGGAATAAATTATTAATTCCTGATGATAATTTTTTGAGTGAAATAAGAGAATTACATCAGGAAATAAAAAATACAGATCCATTTCTTTTGCAACATTCATCCGGGACAACTGGATTGCAAAAACCTGTCTTATTATCTCATAGAGCTGTTTTAAATCATGTCGAGAATTATGCAGAAGCAATTCATCTGAGAGAGAATGATAAGGTAGTAAGTTGGCTTCCACTCTATCATGATATGGGTTTAATAGCTGCTTTTCATCTGCCTTTAGCATTCGGAATTCCTTGTGTTCAGGTTGATCCTTTTGAGTGGGTAATGGTTCCATCGTTGCTTTTTGAAGCCATATCTAAAGAAAGAGGCACTGTTTCCTGGCTGCCTAATTTTTCTTATAATATGATGGCAGATAAAATTCAGGATGATGAACTTGAAAATATATCTCTTGAAAGTGTGCGGATGTTTATAAATTGTAGTGAACCAGTACGCGAAGAAAGTCACAAAAAGTTTTATGACCGCTTCAAGCAATATGGATTAAAAGCGAATTCTTTGTCTGCCTGCTATGCAATGGCTGAAACAACATATGGAATTACACAAGTTGAACCAGGGGCTGAACCCTCTGTATTGATGGTTGATAGACAGGAAATGTCAAAAGGGAAAATCAAAGTAAGCGATGATGCTGAAACTTCAAGAGTTTGTGTATCCTCAGGTAAAACTATTAAAGGATGTATAATTAAAATAGTTGATGAAAATAGAAATGAAGTAAGTAACGATTCGATTGGTGAGATTGCAATTAAATCTGTATCAATGTTTGATGGTTACCGTAATTATCCTGAAAAGACAGCCGAAGTTTGCAGGATGGCTGGTATTATAGTGGTGATTATGGGTTTAAATATAAAGATGAATATTATATAATTGGCAGGAAAAAAGATATTATTATTGTAACAGGAAATAATGTTTATCCCGAAGATATTGAAGATGCGGTAAGTAAAGTAGAAGGTGTTATTGCCGGAAGAGTAGTAGCATTTGGTGAAGAAGATTTGGAAATAGGAAGTGAGCAGATTAGTGTAATTGCAGAAACTAATTTTTTAGATGAGGATGAACAAAAGAAGTTAAAAATGAATATAATAAAAGCTGGTATGGGTATAGATATTACAATCAAGGAAAGTTTATCTTGTCCCTCCAAGATGGTTAATTAAAAGTTCTGCAGGTAAACCAAGCAGAAAAGCTAATCGTGAAAGAATATTTAATTTGAAAGAAAATAAAATGGAAGTAAATGATTTCAGACGAATTAAAAAAAGTAATCATAGAAGCTTTAAAATTGGATGATTTCGATTTTAAGGATGAAACAGTTGCTTCACTGGTTCCCGGATGGGATTCACTAAGTCACATAAATGTTATCCTTGCAGTAGAAAAACATTTCAATATACGTTTTAATAATAGAGAAGTTCTTCGGTTAAAGAACATTGGGGATTTGCAAAGATTAGTTACATCCAAATTACAAGGTTAATCTTTGTGTCTTCTGATTCATTATCCAATTCGATCGTTTATGAGAATAATTCAAATAAAAGTGATTAGTACAAAATAACAAATTCTTACAAGCTTATAGATGCAATTCAATTCAATAGACTTTGCGATATTTTTACCCGTCGTATACTTCCTTTACTGGTTTGTATTTAATAAAAGTTTAAGAATACAAAATTTATTTCTTCTTGCTGCCAGTTACTTTTTTTATGCATGGTGGGATTGGCGATTTCTTTTCTTGCTTATTGGTATAACTATAGTAGATTTTTTTACTGCTCGCCAGATTTATAAATCGGATTCTGTTAAAGTACAGCGTTTCTTCCTTTCAATAAGTTTAATAGTTAACCTTGGATTTCTTTTCTTCTTTAAATATTATGATTTCTTTGTACAAAATTTTGTAGCAGATTTTTCCTTACTGGGAATAAAATTTAATATTTCCACTTTAAATATTTTATTACCATTGGGATTGAGCTTTTATATCTTTCAAAGTCTGGGTTATGTTTTTGATGTATATTTGGGCAAGATAGAACCAACAAAAAACATAATTGTATATGCTGCATTTCTAAGTTTCTTCCCAAAACTAGTTATGGGACCAATAGAAAAACCTGGTAATATATTACCGCAATTTTTGAATGAAAGAAAATTTGATTATGATAAAACTGTTGATGGGCTCAGACAAATTCTTTGGGGATTGTTTAAAAAAATTGTAATAGCTGATAACTGTGCAGTTTATGTAAATGATATTTTTAATAATTATCATCATTACAACGGAAGTACCTTATTTATTGGAGCAGTTCTTTATGCTGTTCAAATATATTGTGACTTTTCAGGATATTCGGATATTGCAATCGGGACTGGAAGACTATTTAGTTTTGACTTGATGAGAAATTTTGCATATCCATATTTCTCAAGGAATATTTCTGAATTCTGGAGAAGATGGCATATCTCACTTACCAAATGGTTAACAGATTATATTTTTACACCTGTTCAAATGAAGTATAGAAATTTAAGAGTAATTGGAAATACAATCGCAATTATTTTAACATTTCTTTTAGTTGGTTTATGGCATGGAGCTAATTGGACATTTATTATATGGGGTTTACTAAACGGTATTTATTTGGTTTTCTTTATGCTCTTTAATAAGAATTCAAATCCTATAGCAATCATTGTAAAAAATCGTTTCCTACCTTCCCTTAAAGAGTTGATTCAAATTACAGTAACATTCTTAATAACTGTATTTGCCTGGATATTTTTCAGATCGGAAAGTATATCCGGTGCATTTGAATATATTTCAAGAATATTTTCGAATTCATTATTTAAAAAACCGGAAGTATTAGGATTAAAGGTAGTTCCATTAATTCTAATTACGATTGGGATAGAATGGTTGCAGCGCGATAAGCAGCACGGGATGGAATTTACAAATTTAAAGTTCCCATTTTTTATAAAATGGGCATTTTATTATGCGGTAATGTTTTTAATTATTTATTTCGGGGTTAGCACGCCAAATCCCGGATTTATTTATGTTTTATTCTAATTAATATGAACAGATTAATAAAAAGAGGAATAGTTTTTATTCTGGTTTTTTTTGCAGTTGGTGAGTTAGCAATAAGGACTAGTGATGCGCTCAAAGGTGATAATTTTTTTTCAAATGAACAGAATCGGCTATCGGCAAAAAATGGAAATCCAATTATTCCCTTTACTGTTTTCGGTCCACATTTTTATACAAAAAAGGATGGAGTTAAATATATATCCAGCACTCATAATGAACTTTATCCGTTAATAAAGCCAAAGAATACATTCAGGATTGTTTGTATGGGGGAATCTACTACTGAAAATGACGTGGCTTACAGAGATTATAAAATGCATTATCCCTTAGAGTTGCAAAGAATGCTTCAGCAAAAGTATCCGGATAAAAATATTGAAGTCATTAATACTAGTTATGCAGCCTATTCCAGCGCACATTTGCTAGTATTGTTATTACTTGATGTTATATCATGGAATCCGGATCTCGTTGTGATTAGTGAAAATATTAATGATTTGGATGCTGCGTATTGGGATGATTTGAATTTCGATTATTCTAATAAATATGGTACTCTACAATTTCTTCCTGATTATTATGAAAAATTTACGACTCTGAATGTATTATTTCAGTGGTCTAGTTTTTATTGGTATTTAAAGGATAGAGTACGGTACTACTCAGAAAAGTTTCAACAGAAGAAAGAAATGACAAGAATTTCGTACGGAAATGAACCCCCAAAACTTGGTCAGGAGATTTACAAAAGAAATTTATTGAACTTCTATTATATAGCTAATAAGTGGAATATTCCGGTATTATATTCTACGGAACCGCTAAATTCTATAACGGGAAGTTTCGGCTATTCTTATTGGAATGAAAAAATAAAAACCGTAAGATTACCTTTAGACTCCGAAAGAAAAGAGCATCACGAATTTTATAATAAAATAATAAAAGAAGTAGCTAAAAGTACGAATGCATATTTTATAGATAATGATTCTTTGTTCGGAGGAGATTCAAAATATTTTATTGATGAGGTTCACTATACAAAGTTGGGAATTAAAGAATTAGCAAAGAATTATTTTGACTATATAGTTTCTAAAAATATTATAAAATAAAAAAGAGAAAAAACTTCCTTAGAGTAACTTAGAAACAAGTTTACTATTTAACCAGAACCATTCTTTTAGCTTTGGCAAAAGAAGAACCATCATCACCTTTAGCTTCCAACCTGTAGAAATATACTCCACTTGAAAAATTAGATGCATTAAATACTGTTTCGTGTACTCCTGCATTCATTTGTTCATTGTTCAGAATATTTACTACTTCCTGTCCAAGTGTATTATATAACTTTATGCTTACCCTTGCATTTGTCGGAAGTGCAAACCTGATGGTTGTAGATGGATTAAATGGGTTTGGATAATTCTGATCCAGTGAGAAGTTCTTTGGTATTCCTATGTTAACTTCTATTGATGATGTATAACTAAAGGAACCGTTGAAATCCACCTGTTTTAACCTGTAATAGTATTTACCTGACATAGTAGAGTTGTCGGTATAACTATAAGCAGATTTATCAGTAGTAGTACCGTGTCCGCGGACAAAGGCTATTTCTTTGAAGGAAGTGTTGTCACTGCTTCTTTGGATGCTGAAGCCAGAGTTATTTATCTCAGTGGCGGTTTGCCAATTAAGGATAACTTTTCCTTCAGATATATTTGCTGCAAATGATGTTAACTCTACTGGGACAGGGGTAGTTACTTCATCACCGAAATTTTGTTTGTTCAGTAGAGTAGATTCATCATCAGCGAAGAAAACACATGCAGGAGGGTCCCAGGTTAAATAGGCAGAACTATCAGCTTCTTCCGTAGTAAAATCAATTGTAACTATATCTGTCCAGTTAGGATATTGAGCAATCACAGTTCCACCGTTTAAATTATTTAGTTCAATATTAATACCAATTTGGTTTGGTGCAGGTCTTACAATTTTTCCTGCTTCATAGTTCCCGCCACTGAAGTTGTAAAAAGTATAATTTGTATCCTGAACCGGGTTCAAAGGATATGAAATACCTCCATCAAAACTAAATCTTAAATTTGAAGACCCAAGACGATTGTTTGCGGTAGTAGAACTTATTTGAATTTTGACTGAATAATTTATGCCATTGTTTACCATTACTACAAAACGCCCATTGATATTCGTCTGAGCAGAACATAAAGAATACAAAGAGAACTATTAAGCAAAAAGTTAAGATTTTTAATTTCATAATTAGGTACATTATTTTGTCTGGGAGTCTGTCCCGTTGTTTGAACGCCAAAATAAATTTTTATCTATCGCGTTTACATAACCGTCTAGGTTATAATCGCCATTCAGATATTGGTCGAAACCATTTTCAGGTCTCCAGGTTAAGTTTAAGTCTTCTGCATTTACAAGTCCGTCTGAGTTCCCATCACTAGCTATCATACCCCACACTTTGGTTGGGGTAGTTTCAAGCAATTTTGAACCAAAACAACCACCATAGAACTTGCTGCTGTCAGTTGTGAAATCATAAGTAATGATATTGTTTGTTAATGCAACAGGGATCGGAACTCATTACTGAAAGATGATTTCTATGTTTAACAACTACATAGTAATTATCAGGTAAAATATCATTTAAGGTTACCGGGCTAGTTCCATCAAGGTCAACAATATTGCCATTATTTTTAAGGAACGCAGCTCTTGTTTTTACACTTGTTGAGTCATTCTCTTTTAATTTTAGTAAAATCCAATCCACAACTCCTGAAGGAATTTGGGTTACACTTTCAGTCCCACTATAATTCCACGGTGGATTATTGTATGGCTGGGAAATAGGCAATAGCCCTTTTGAATTGAGTGTTGTACTCATTGTACTGTTTCCAATGTATGGACCCTGTAAAAATACTTTTACGGAAAGTGTCAATGGTATGGTTGTAAATTTCCTTATTACAGACCATCCGTAATTCGGAATTCTTACTCTCCAGAAATACTTTGTTCCAAACATTAATCCGGAAGGCTGTATAGAAGTTCCTGAAATATTTTGGTTTTCAAAAACTATGTTTGAAAAATTTGTATCAGAAGCAACTTGTAAATCATAAACAACATTTGTTACAGAGGCAGCAGGAGGTGCAGTACCAGTTTAACGCAACATTAACTGCCTGGTTTACGTACTTCATCTCCTGGTAGTGCTAAAGCAGGCTGGTAATAATTTTGAATAGCATTGAACCATGTATTTGCCAATACCTGGTAACCGTTTGTATTAGGATGTGCATTATGTAAACTACTTCCTGACTGATAAGTGAAGTTGCTATTTGAGTGATTGTAATAATAATCTCCTAATGCGCTATACATGTCGACTAAAGTAATTTTTTCTTTTTGTGCGGTAGGAAGAGAATTTATCATACCTGGAAGTAAACTATTGGTCGATACTGTTTTGTCATGTCTGATATTGGTTATCCGCCCTATCGATTATAGTACCTAGAAAAATTTTTGCATTAGGATTAAATACATAAATTGAATCAAGAAGTTTTCCTATTGATGCTGTAAGTTCAGAAGCAGTTTTTTCCCATTGATTATCTTGCTCGGTACAATCATTTGTTCCTATTATTAATAGCACAACATCCGGGGGATTACTATTTAGAAATCCTGTTATTTTAGTACTAAGTACAAGAGACGTATCATAAGCCGGTAGTCCGGATACCCAACCGGGATGACCTTCATTGTCTCTGTCAAAATCATTAGGTAAACCTCCATTTAAACTGCCGACGAAATCAACATTATAACCTGCATTGCCTAATTGTAAGAATAATGACCTTCTATACCCAGAACTATTTGAGTTGTCAGGATTTGTTCCCCAGGTTATAGAATCTCCTAAAGGCATTAGTTTAATAGTTGAGCTGCTTATTTGTGTATTTTGATTAATCTGTCTGCTTACTTCTATAATATTTAAGCTAAAACTTTTGTCGCTAACATCATAAATAAGAGGATTCGATGCATCACTTATTCTGACTAAGACGTAAGGAGTTTTTGCATCAGCCGTTGTCCAACTGATATTTCCCGAATGAGGCATCAACTGATTGTGAAATAATTTCCCAGCTAAGACCACCGTCTAATGAATATTCAATTTTAACTTTACTAACATCTTTACTTTGCCATTTAATTAGCTGAGTCGAATTAGCCTCCCAGTTCTCTCCACCATTTGGAGAAATGACAGTAATAAATTGTGCGGGTATTTCCACATTTCCCAAGAAAGTAAATAGAAATACGAAGTAGAGAATAGTTCCTTTTAAAATATTTTTATTTCTGATAAATATTTGCATGTATCTTAAACATAATTTCATTTCGTAGTGCCTTGGTCTGCAAGGATATGATAGAGTAGAAATTAAAAGACCAATAATTAATAAATTGGATTCTTTTGCATTAATTGACCACTTTTATATACACAATTAATATGCCATTAGATTATCTGAGCTTTACATTTAATCAAAATGAAAAATTTCTCATATTGAAATTATCTTAAAATAAATGTTGAAATATGAAACAAGTCCCACGATAGTAGTTAATGTTTTGAGAGGTAAATATCCGTTTTTTTATTATAAAAAAAAGCCGGCAATGTGGTTGACAAGCCGGCTTATAATTTTTTATTATCTATTCTCTATTTTATCAGAACCATTCTTTTAGCATTGGCAAAAGAAGAACCATCATCACCCTTAGCTTCCAACCTGTAGAAATATATTCCACTTGAGAAATTAGATGCATTAAATACTGTTTCGTGTACTCCTGCATTCATTTGTTCATTGTTCAGAATATTTACTACTTCCTGTCCAAGTGTATTATATAACTTTATGCTTACCCTTGCATTTGTCGGAAGTGCAAACCTGATGGTTGTAGATGGATTAAATGGGTTTGGATAATTTTGATCCAGTGAGAAATTCTTTGGAATTCCTATGTTAACTTCTATTGATGATGTGTAACTAAAGGAACCATTGAAATCCACCTGTTTTAACCTGTAATAGAATTTACCTGACATAGCAGAGTTGTCTGTATAACTATAAGCAGATTTATCAGTAGTAGTACCGTGACCGCGGACAAAGGCTATTTCTTTGAAGGAGATATTATCATTGCTTCTTTGGATGCTGAAGCCAGAGTTATTTATCTCAGTGGCGGTTTGCCAGTTAAGGATAACTTTTCCTTCAGATATATTTGCTGTAAATGATGTTAACTCTACTGGGACTGCAGTAGTTATCTGAGCTTTGTTACTAAAGCCAGAAACAGCGTCTACACTATAAGCATAAACCCTATAAGTATAAGTTGTCGTATCACTTACAGTTGTGTCTGTATATGTAGTAACGTTTGCCCCTACAGTGTCAATATTTGTATAGCCAGTAGCATTTGTGTCACCTAAAGCTCTTTGAATTATAAATCCTAATTCGTTGGAAGAACTATCGGCCCAGCTTAAATCAACATTAGTTGTATCAGCTACACTTTTAATTGCTACCAGATTATTGGGAGCTTTAACCATTTCATTATATCCATTACCGCCTAAGCCATAATTGTAATGTTTCTGAATTTCAGATTGCGGTAGAGCAATATTATACATTGCTACTTCATCAAGCTGAACCATAATAATAATAATATGGGGCAACATTAAGATATCCTATATTTACATGCTACACTTCCATCAAATGAAGTAGTGTAAGTTTGACCTGCACTATCAACTTTGCTTCCATCAATATAAAGATAATTCTTGCTCAGATCACCATCTCTTACTGCTGTAATCAAATGCCAGCTTCCATCATTAACCACAGGTCCTTTATCTCCGATTAAAACGCCATCACTATTTATATCTTTTAATTGAAAAGATGCTTTCCCATCAGGACCATATCCAACCCACCAGTGAAGATTAGATGAAGCATCATTTCTTCCGATTGCTACTTCGATATCCGGCGGAGTGGCAGTTGTGTTCATCCAAAATTCTAAAGAGAAACTTCCATTAGATTCCCAGTCAGAAACATTATCATCTGGAATATCAACTTTTTCAACACCAGTAAAGCTTTGCGCATTACCAACTATTCCTGTTACCTGAGTAGGAGGATTACTGCTGTTAGCATCTGTAAAACCAAATGAATCTACATATAAGAGGAGCTGATTCCTCAAGTTTGTAGTAATGAGTCATTCCTTTTGGTGTACCAGCTATACCGGCTGCTACAACTTCCAAAGTTACACTCTTGGCTTGTATCACTGCCACTTGAATTTGTAACTATAACTCTGAAAACATCACCACTGTCTGCTGAGGTTGTAACTGGTGTGGTATAAGAACTATCCGTAGCTCCGGAGATATCTGCTCCATTCTTTTGCCATTGATAAGAAAGAGTGGCGTCGCCAATTGCAGCAACTTTAAATATTGCAGTAGTTCCTTCAGATATCTTTTTATTTTGTGGTTGATCTGTTATGAATTGGAGCGTCGTCAACATGTATCGCCTCTTGCAAAATTATGTGCAACCTCAGCCGAGTCAAGAGCACGACTATAAATAGCAGCTAAATAAAATATACCTTTCCATGGTCAAGTTGCCACCTAACGCGCTTGCCTATCGATAAACGGGCTTCATTGTTCCAATTGGAAAAATCTCCTCCAATATTTGAAGACATTACTTCAATTCCATTTCTATATATTTTCGTTATACCATCTTTAAAGGTAAAGACAAAATGAGTTATATTCATAACAACTGATGTAGTATCAAACGTTCCCGGGATACCTAAATTATCTGTGGTAGAAGTTCTTAATCCTACATTATAATTAGACGAGAGTTGTTCTACATTAAAGTTAATCTCACTATTATAGTTTGTTAGATTCAAATATTTTATTAATTTTATATGTCAAAGGTCTTATCCATAGTTCAATAGTAATTTCATTACTTGCTGTAATTGCATCAATAACCTTAGTGGCTACGGAAGAATTAATTACGGCACTATCTTTAACAAAAAGACCAGCCGATGTCCATGAAGCACCTGAAGGATTATTTATTGTTAGATCTAATGGGGTTCCAAAACCTGAAATGTCGTGTATAGTTGTTCCACTACCTTCGTCGAAATTATATAAAGCAATTAGTCCTCCTGTTACTCTTTTGTTTGTAGCGGTAACATATAATATAGCAGCATCACTTGTATCGTTAGGATTTACACCATCGGAAACTACAACCTTGTATTAAGCTCCATTTAATGCTAAAGATGCTAGGCGGTGTAGTGTAAATAGAATCATTTGCACTAACGATGAGTGTGTCATTCCTATACCATTGGAAGCTCGTTCCACCAGAGGTATGAACTGAAAAAGTTGCGGTACTATTTTGTATTACACCTTGTGTTTGAGGTTGCACCGTAATTATTTGAGCTTGTACAAAACTAAAAGATGAAAAAATTAATGTGATTGTACTAAGCAGTAGAATAAATCTTTTGCTCATTATATATCTCCCTAATTATTGATTTGTTAGTTAAAAGTTGTAAAACATAGTTAAGTAACACTAATGACAAGATTTGTACCATTTAGAGATTTTTTCAGAAAAGTTTTCCATTTCGCTATTAAATATAAGAAAAATCATCATTATTGTCTCAACATAGAACAAATGGATCCTTTTCAGTGTTCAACCTGCGTAAAATATAATACTAACCTCGTAATATTTACATAAAATTTATGCTTGAGAAAACACATACATGTTAATTTTTAATTAAGAAATTGACGTATCTCAGAGTTGAAAGAAATAAAGTTTTTAGTTAAAAAATATTCCAAGATTATTATGAATAATCTTATTGTTGGGGCAAAGAAATTTTTCTGTTTTTATTTTTGAAAGCCTTATTTCCCTTTTACTTGGTGTGTCGAATTTCAAGTGTGTCGAATTTCAAGCAGAATTGATTCTCAAAATGGAATTTTTTTTAGTCAAACGTAATTAATACGGACAACTATTTATATTTTTTCTTATTTTGAGGACAAATGATTAGTCTCAAAATGGCATAGTTTATGGGTTGTAACCAGAGCTTGTCAAAAGCATTTTGTGCAATCTGTTTAAAGAAGATAATCATTATCAGTAAATAATTTATTAATGGATATTTCAATAGTAATTCCTGTTTATAATGAAGAAGCATCTGTTGAGCCATTGTACAGGCAGATAGTGGATTCTTTAGCCTCCGCTTGAATTCGAATATGAAATCATTTTGGTTGATGATGGCAGCAACGATAATACTTTTAATAATGCATCCGAACTTGCACGGAAGGATAATAGATTAAGAGTTGTAAAACTGAAAAGAAATTATGGACAAACTATAGGGCTGCATTCAGGATTTCAGATAGCACAAGGAAGAATAGTTATTACTATGGATGGGGATTTACAAAATGATCCTACAGATATTGAAACCATGGTAAGAAAAATTGATGATGGGTTCGACATTGTGCTTGGGTGGAGACATAGCCGAAAAGATCCTCTTATATCTAGAAAGATTCCTTCAAAAATTGCTAACTGGTTGATAAGTCGAGTTACAGGTATTCCAGTTAAAGATAATGGGTGCGCAATCCGGGCTTACAGAGGGGAAGTAGTAAAGAAATTTCCTATGTATTCCGAAATGCATCGCCTTATGCCTGTAATCACTGCTTTATCAGGTGCAAGATTTGCGCAGATTAAAGTTAAACATCATCCCAGGCAATTTGGAAAATCTAAATATGGTCTTTCAAGAATATATAAAGTTTTGATCGATATGGTAGCATTGAAAATTATATTTTCATTCTTTCATCTACCACTTTATGGGTTTGGAATCTTTGCAATTTTCTTTGGGATTTTATCATTAGGTGTTTTTGCTTTAGGTATTGTAAATCTTATTTTGTTCCCAGGACATTCATTAGTTACAACTATGGGCAGCAGTATTCTGCTGGCTTCTTTAAGTATGTTCCTTGTGTTTATGGGCCTGATAAGTGAAATGGTTTATAAAACCGGCGACATCAAAATTGAGAAACTTTTAAGAAGTAAGAAATAATCATTAGATTATAAAAATTATTAATGACCGGAGCGAATTAAAATGAATAAAAAGGTCGACGTATCTGTAATCATAACTGTTTCAGAGAAACAAAACAGGAGCAATGTCGAAGAGTTATATAGTACTTATAAAACGATTTTGGAAAAATCAAAACTTAGCCATGAATTTATTTATGTTACAGACAGTGGACTTAGCGACTTACTTAGTTCATTACAAGCATTGCAGCAGAGGAATGAAGATATTAAAATAGTTAAGCTTGCAAGATGGTTTGGTGATGCAACGGCACTGAATATTGGTTACGATGAATCTTCAGGAAGGTTGATTCTAACTCTACCTGCTTTTCAACAAGTTAATGTAAGTGAAATTCTCAGGATAATTAATTCCTTTGCTGATACAGATATGATTATAGCCAATCGAAAACGTGAGAAGGACAATTTCTTCCAGCGTTTTCAAACAAGCGTATTTCATTACATTGTTAAAGTAATGTTCGGAATGTACTATCATGATCTCGGCTGCAGGGTGAGACTCTTTAAAAGAGAGGTGCTTGAACATGTACATCTTTACGGTGACCAAATTCGCTTTCTTCCACTTCTTGCAGATAAGTATGGTTTCAGAGTAAAGGAGTTTAATGTTGAACAGTTTCAATCCGATGCCGCTCATACTGTTTATTCCATAAAGCATTATACTGAAAGATTAGTAGACCTTATTTCAATATTTTTCTTAATAAAGTTTACTAAGAAACCTCTCAGATTTTTTGGCGTTCCCGGGTTTATTATTTTCAGCATTGGATCTCTTCTTGGTCTATTATTATTTTACCAGAGAATGTTTTTACGATACTCCTTTAGCAGACAGACCAATTGTATTGGTAAGCATTTTACTTATAGTTTTTGGTATTCAGCTTTTTGCTATTGGTTTGGTGGCAGAGATAATAATCTTTACACATTCCAAGGATACTCAGGAGTATATAGTTGAAAAAGTAATTGGTGGTGAACGAGAAAAAGTTGAAAAAGTTCATCTACCTCCCGTGGAGCAAGAAGTATAAATATAATTTGATTTTATCAGCCCGGTTGTTCCGGGCTTTTTTGTTTTAAAAGAATCTTTCTCTATTGTGACCTTATAGATGAATTGCTTAAAAATAGAAACGAATTTCAATCTTAATAATTTGAATCTTAAACTCTTAAAAGCTATTTTTTACTTTGATTTAGATTGTTTTCAGGCGGGGTGTAGCGCAGCCCGGTTTAGCGCGCTTCGTTCGGGACGAAGAGGTCGAGAGTTCAAATCTCTCCACCCCGACATAAAATCCTAAATATGAATTATTGGATTTCACTTCCCTGATTTCTAAGACTTCACCAATCATTTCCCTTTACCCAATTAAATAAAGATCATTTTTAATTTACAAAGAGATATTAAACTTTGCCCCAGCTTTTAGCCAGCGACCAGGCATCGGCACGCCGCCAATTTCGTGATAAGTTTTGTTAAACAGGTTTGTTGCGTTTAAAAATATTTCAAGATTGTTAAATGTTTTCGAGATTTTTGTATCAACAGTGAAGTTGTCTTCAAAGTTCACCCTGTTCTCATATCTCAGATTTATGCTTTGCTTTATTCCAAACCATAGTTCATCATTAATGTTTATTGTTACCTGGTCTCTCAGATAATCAATTACATATAACGAGTTGTATTCCGCAGTTTTTTTGTCTGAGTTTATGTAAGTGTATCCCATGCTTACATTGACAATAGGAAAATCTTCAATAAAAGCTGATGGATTAATTCCAACATTTATTTCAAACCCGGTTGTATTTACATCAGCTATGTTTCTTGCTGTCCAGGGCTGTGTATTAGTCATTCGCGCATAATCAATTATATTCTTTCCTTCTTTTCTGAATATTGCTACTCCTGCATTTATTTTTGCAGCATCGTAATTTATCCCCGTTTCATAATTAAGAGTTTCTTCTGGTTTCAGGTCAGGATTGCCGAGTATTGTTGGTGATTTATAAAAGAGTTCGGTGTATGTAGGTATACGGAATGCTTTGCCTATCGAACCATGTAATCTTAATTTTTCCGAGAGCCTGTAAGCAAGATCAATTCCAGGCCAGAGTTTCCAGCCGATCTCAGAGTAATTATATTCAAAACCACCTACCACAACAGTTAAGTTTTGAACTGGTGAAAAATTATACTCTGCAAACACTCCTTTTTTGTATCGTCTGTGATCACCCAGATTTGTACTCATCAGTTTGTCTTCGACGTATTCTCCTCCAAGAGCAATAGTACCGGCGCTGGTGATAATAGATGTTTGTAATTCAGCACCGTATGTATTTGACTGATGAATGTTTTCATAAAATGAAGGATTAGTATAATCCAGTAAGTAATCATCATCATTTCTGCGCCAGTAAATTTTAGGAGAGAACCTGATTATATTACTTCCTAATTCCCCGCTAAAATTTAGAAACTTTGTGGTTGTATGTTCCCATTGATTTGGAAATATATCTGAGTAAAAAGTATTTGCACCGAATTTCTTATCGTTATAACCGAAGAAAAGATTCAACACTCCAATGCTTAATTTTAATGAAGAGTTATAAGCAAAATTTGAGATCTCAAAGTCAGAGTCGTGAATGTAACCGTCTGACTTTTGTCGCGAAGCAGATATGTGATTGCTTAAAATTCCTAAAGGATATGATAAACTTATCCCTCCATCGTAATAACTATTTTGTCCTCCTGTGGATTCTAAAGAAAGTGACTTTTTATTTCCTTTTTTGGTTATGATATTTATTACTCCGCTGAAAGCATCAGGACCGAAAATATGTGAACCCTGTCCTTTAAGAATTTCAATTCTTTCGACATCATTCAAAGATAAGGGAATATTCAGGTTATGATGAGCAGATTGAGGATCACTCACTTTCACTCCATCAATCATAATAAGAGTTTCTTCAAAGGAACCGCCTCTTATGCTGACATCACCCTGTACGCCGTCCACTCCTCTTCTTTTTAGTTCAACTCCCGATACATACTTCAGCAAATCCTGTAAACTGCTGACGGGCGCCTGTTTTATTTCATTTGTATCAATTACCACCACGCTCCTGGTCAGATCAGAATAATTCAAAGGGATACGACTTGCAGTTACTATTACTTCGTCAAGCTGATACGTGTTTTTCTCTTGAGCTAAAATCTTAATGCAGCTTAAAATTAAAAGCGGAATAATTATTTTTGTTAGCGTGATAGCGTATCAAAATTTTTATTTGCAATAGGAACAAGTTTCATATTTCTTTTAAGATTTTTTTCAAATAGGTAAAAGATTTTTTTGAGTTTCAAAAGTATGGCTTGGAAGGTTGGATTTCAACTTAGTAAGAAAAATTTAATGTACCTTTCTCTTAAAAGAAAAGTGCTAAAAGTCACAAATTTCTAAATAAATTTCTTATGTTATGTAGATATGCGTAAAAAATTTGCTTAACTTTCTATCCTACATTCTTTACAATTCAATTAAATTACTTTAACTTAACACTAATAAATTTTGATTACCTTTAATTCTATCCGGCGAGATAGGGAAGGAAAAGTTGAACACGAAACTAAATATTAATTACTATAGGAATCCTCCTCGAAAGATTTCGGGGAGGATTTTTTTTGTATGAACATAAAAGCAAAAGTTATAGATGAACAGGGATTAGCGAGAATAATCACCAGGTTTTCTCATGAAATTCTTGAAAAGAATAAAGGATCGAAAACACTTGTTCTACTTGGAATGAGAACAAGAGGAGAGTTTCTTGCTAAAAGAGTTTTCTCATCGATCAAACAAATTGAAAATATTGAAATTCCTTTTGGGATTCTTGATGTTACTCTTTACCGCGATGATTTCAGAACAAGATTGAAGCAGCCTGAGGTTTCCTTTTCTAATATTACTTTCGATATAAATGATAAAGACATTATTCTTATTGATGATGTTCTTTATACAGGCAGAACTGTTCGTTCCGCACTTAATGCAGTAATGGATATGGGAAGACCGAATTCAATTCAACTGCTTGTTCTTATTGACAGGGGACACCGAGAACTTCCGATAAGGGCTGATTATGTTGGGAAGAACATTCCCACATCTAATGACGAAGAAATTAAAGTTAAGTTGAAAGAAATAGATGGCGAGGATGCCGTCTATTTAATTGAAGCTGAAGAAAAATAAAACTAAAATTATATGCCGTTATCAAGCAGACATTTGCTCGGGTTGCAGGGAGTTCCTAAAGAAGATATTTTTTTAATTCTGGATACTGCAACCACTTTCCGTGAAGTTCTGGACAGACCGATTAAAAAAGTTCCGACACTCCAGGGTAAAACAGTTGTAAATCTTTTTTATGAAAATTCCACACGCACAAGAATATCATTTGAGCTTGCTGAGAAAAGACTTTCCGCCGACTCTGTTAATTTTTCGTTATCTGCGAGCAGTGTTAGTAAAGGCGAAACTTTAAAAGATACAATCCGCAACATCGAAGCGATGAAAGTTGATATGGTAGTTGTTCGACATTCAGTTCCGGGTACGCCGCTTTTCTTAACTAAAGTTTGTGATTCAAATATTATTAATGCGGGCGATGGTGCGCATGAACATCCTACGCAAGGTCTTCTCGATATGTATTCGATCAGAGAAAAGCTTGGAAAACTCGAAGGAGTAAAAGTTTGTATCGTAGGAGATATCGCTCACAGCAGAGTTGCCTTATCAAATATTTTCGGGCTTAAAGCTGTAGGCGCAGAAGTTTCAGTGTGTGGTCCTTCTACAATGATTCCGAGAAATATTGAAGAACTTGGAGTGAAAGTTCTTTATAATATAGATGAAGCTATTAGAGAAAATGATGTTCTAAATGTTCTTAGGATTCAGCTTGAAAGAAAAGCACGTGAATATTTTCCTTCCATCAGGGAATACTCAAATTATTTTGGTATTACTGAAGACAGACTTGAGAAAATAGGTAAAGAAGATATTTTGATTCTGCATCCCGGTCCGATTAACAGGGGAGTTGAACTTTCCTCAGGTGTTGCGGACGGTTTGAAGCAGATAATCCTGAAGCAGGTAACTAACGGTGTAGCTGTAAGAATGGCGGTGCTTTACTTGCTTGGCACAATGAACTAAAGGTGAAATAAATGAACGTAGTCTTAAAGAACGCAAATATTCTACACCCGGGAGAAAATATAGATAAGAAAAATGTTGACATTCTTTTATCTGACGGCATCATATCTAAAATCGGGAATTTAAAGAAAGAAGATTACGGTGAAGCAAAGGAATTCGATCTTACTAATATTTGTGTTGTGCCGGGATTATTCGATATGCATGTTCATCTAAGGGAGCCGGGAAGGGAAGATGAAGAAACAGTCGTTACCGGATGTGACAGTGCAGCTAACGGAGGTTTTACGGGAGTTGCTTGCATGCCAAATACCGAACCTGCAATTGATTCCGCAGAAGTGATTTTATTGATTAAGAAAAAAGCTCTGGGACATCTTGTCGATGTTCACCCGGTTGCTGCGGCAACTGTTGCGCGCAAAGGTGAAGTAATTTCTCCAATGGCAGAACTTTTTGAAACTGGCGCTGTCGGTTTTTCTGATGATGGAGTTGCGATAAAATCTTCTGCAGTTTTGCGGAGAGCACTGGAATATTCCCGGATGTTCGATACTCCGATAATTGAACATTGCGAAGATGAATCGCTTGCAGGCGGTTCGATGAATGAAGGGTTGAACTCGACTACATTGGGATTAAATCCAATTCCTGCTGTTGCAGAAGACCTGATTGTTATGAGAGATATTCTGATGGCTGAATACACAGGGGGGAAAGTCCACATCGCTCATATTAGTACTAAAAGATCTGTGGAGATGGTTAGGGAAGCGAAAAAGAAAGGCATTAAAGTTACTGCCGAAGTTACACCTCATCATTTTACATTGACAGATGATGCAGTAAAAACTTATGATACAAATACAAAAATGAATCCTCCTTTAAGAACAAAAGCAGATGTTGAAGAAATTATTAAAGGATTAAAAGACGGAACAATTGACTGCATTGCAAGTGACCACGCTCCTCATTCTATTGAGGAAAAAGAAAGTGAATTTGATTATGCCCCAAACGGAATCATCGGACTTGAAACAGAAGTTGGCTTGGCTTTAACAGAATTATATCACAAAAAAGTTTTAACATTAACTCAATTGATTGAGAAGTTCGCAATTAACCCACGTAAGATTTTGAATTTACCCGTTCCAAAATTTGAAGAAGGAGAAGCAGCCAACTTTACCTTAATTGATCCCGACGAAATATGGACAGTTGATATATCCAAGTTTAAAAGCAAATCTGTAAACTCACCATTTGATAAAAAGCTTTTAACCGGCAAAGCTGTGGGGGTAATAAACAACAAGCAAATGTTTTATAAAGGGGAAAAAACTAGTATTATCTAGAAGCAAATTATTTCAATATTCTTATAATTTCACATAGGAGAACATCGATATCATTTGAAAAATCTACTTGAGTTATATTTGGCAACACCTCTTTTTTTCTTATTTGTGTATGTAAATGAAGATCGGCAATTTTTCGAGACGAGTTGTTTAGATGAGTCATAGATTCCTTAAATGATTTTGCCCCGTTGTAATTATTACAAACTTCAGCAAATGTTTTACAATTAAATATGGGAGGAACGTGATCAATAATAGCTCTTGTAATCAATATCATGGTAAGATAGTTATCGAATGAGTATGCCACATTTATTTCCTCACATAATTTAATCAATTTAGATAAGTCATAATTTTTGTTTTTAATTGATAATATTTCCTTGATTCTAGAAGAACTAACGTATTCATTTTTATTTGTCTTAATTATTGGCTTTGGACTAGTTTTTAAATGTGGGATTTCGTTTTTAAGATCTTCTAGAGTATTTGCATGGAGACAATATCTATTTTTTTGGTTTTTAGACTTAATTATTTCCCGCGAATTTTTTAATTCTTTCAATAAGTCTCCATTTATTTGGGCGTGGCAATGACAAGTTATCAAACCAATTTTTTATATCCTCATAGGAGAACTCTTTAACGGATTTTGTAATGTAATAATAGTAAGCCAGATATTTTATTTTGTCTATTTCTGTTACTTTATAAAAATGAATTTCGTCTAAGAACTCTTTCTCAGTCAACTTTTATTTCCTTTTTTATCTGGGGGCAAATCGTGTTCTACAAAGTTTGCACCTAGTAGTGGTATTTTAATATCATTTGTATCATTTGTATCAAGATATCCATATTTGGTGCTTGACGTATCAAATATACTTTGCTTAAACTTATTCGATGTTTTGCGTCTTACGAAATTGTAACAAGTATATATATGATCAAACGTAACCGGTTTTATGTTTAGTAGTTTAGAAAGGTAATAAACAGCTACAGCATTAAATTGAATATTATGAGGAGGTTTTTTCTCCTCTACAAATTGAGTAAATGAAGGAATTGATTTATTACCTCTCAAATCTAGGTCTTTAATTAAAGTATATGATTCAGCACTTTTAATTCTTGGTGACTTTTTACTTGTTCCATTATTCAATTTACTTTTCTCGCCATCTGTTTGCTTTTTTGGCTCTTCTTTCCGTACCTGAATGCCATAGTACTCCTTGACCAACATATCAAATACTTTTTCCTTTAATTGATCAGGATATTTCTCAAGAATTTTTGATATTTCTGATAATTCATTTTTAAGTGATTGATATTCGGACATTCTCGACCTCTTTATTAATTAAAAAATTATAACACCTAGATAATAGTTTTGATACGTGTGTTTCTTGTGGAATGTTTTGTAACTCATTTTTGTCCTTTTCCCCAACCCAAACAAAGCAGAAATAGGGGGTTGTTAATTGTTGGCTATAAACTTAAACTAATTGGGTTACTATGTCAAACGGCAGATGGCAAAAGGCAGAAGGGATGGAAGATCGATGATGTATGATGGAAAATGTAAAATGTATGATGGAAGATGGAAAATGCAGGGGACAAAGAGCATAGCATTAACAATCTCATCATCACATTATCTCATAACTTCTCGAATATTTCTTCTCTCCTTAGAAGCTGATGTCCTTCAAAGACTGTTAGTATTTCTATTGTTGTCTGCTTTCGATAATAAACTACTCTGTAATTTTTATATAATATTTCTCTGATTTGTTCTATGGCAAGTTCCGGTACTATTCTCCCTTTATCCGGATTATCAGGAATTGTTTTTGAAACTGATATTATTTTATCTATAAATTTTATTGCAGCCTGTGGATTATCGCGTGTAATGTATTCTTCAATTTCCTGAAGGCGGATCAAAGCTTCCTTTGTCCAATACAGCTTCATTTATCCCGGCTAGCCCTCGCTTTCTTCAATTCTTTTTCTAATTGAGATGTTGTATATTTTTCACCCTTTTCCGAATCATACAATCCTCGTGAAATTGAATCAATGAATAATTTGGTCTGACGTAATTCATCAAATTCTGAAGGTGAAATGAGTACGCCTGCCGGTTTCCCATTCTGAGTAATGATCAAAGAATTTTTCTTTTCCTGAATTTCTTTAAGATATTTTGCCAAACTCGATTTGAATTGACCAACAGGAATTATATCGGTTGCAACTGCTATGTTCTTCATTTTAAGTCCTTTTTAAGTCTTAATACAGATCATAATTTAGTCCAATATTATGACTTTATCAACTGGTATTATCCAGATAAACGCTAAAATTCCTTCTTCACTTTAGGATCCGCATAATTTCTTTCCGGCATAATGCAAACCCAATCAAGTCTTCCGGGATCGCGGTCGTAAGGATATCCGCCAAGCTCTTTATAAAGTTCAGAATATTGTTTTAGCTTATCGTAATCTAATTCTACTCCAAGCCCGGGACCTTGAGGGAGTTTCATTTTTCCATTTTCATATTTTAATTTTCCACCTTTAATAATATCATCTGTAAGATGATGATAATGAGCATCTGCAGCAAAGCCGAGATTTGGCAGTGCAGCTCCGAGATGCAGCATTGTCGCAAGCTGAATTCCAAGCTCACCTGATGAATGCACACTCGCACCCCACTGGAATGTTTCCAGAACCTGTCCGGCTTTGTATGCTTGTCTTAATCCTCCCCAGAATGTTGTATCGAGAAGAATAACATCGACAGCTTCAGTTCTTATACAGGAAGCAAGCTGTTCAAAATTTATAACTACAGTATTTGTAGCGGTTGGTATCTTAACAAAATTGCGAACGCGCCGCATTCCTTCCAAACCGAATGTCGGATCTTCAAAATAATCGTTATTAATATCTTCAATAGCTTTACCAACTCTTATTGCTTCCTCAACACTCCAGGTGCTGTTAGGATCGAGACGGAAAGAAGAGCCGGGGAAAGTTTTTGCAAGAGAACGGTAAACTTCAATATCATGATCGGGAGGGAAAACACCGCCTTTAAGTTTAAAGGTTTTAAAACCATTTACTTTTGCAAGCTGTTTTGCGTGAGTAGTCATTTCTTCAGGTGAAGCTTCGCCGCCTTTACCGTTCTTCTTATTATTGTACCTGTAAAAGAGATAAGCCGCAAAAGGAATTTCGTCTCTTACAGCTCCTCCTAAAAGATCGCAGGCTCTTATTCCAAGTTTTTTCCCAGCAAGATCCATACAGGCAAATTCTATAGCTGCGTGAATCTGGTAACGATTATTATAAAGCGAGGCAACCGGGTTCATAATTTTCCAGCGAAGCATTTCAAGCTGCAAAGGATCGTGTCCAACGAGGTAAGGCTTCAATCCTTTTATCGCATCTTCTGCGGAAGCACCTCCTCCGCCCATTTCGCCATAGCCAATTAATCCATCGTCAGTGAATATCTCTACAATTGTTCTTACAAATCTTCCCCAGTGAGCGCCGTTTGCATGACGTAATGGAGCTTCGAGAGGAACAGTAACTGTTGTTGCTTTTATATCTGTTATTTTCATTTTTTATTCTATCTAATTTTGGGTTTAATTACTTTTTAAAGTTACCGATTGCAAACCAAGATGTTTTTCTATGGGAAAGAAATCTTTATCGTTGTGAAGCAAAAGGAAATCATTTTCAATACAAAATGTACTTATTATTACATCTATGGTTTTACGGACAGTAATTCCTTTTTTCCGAAGTATTCTATAATTGTTGGCGCTTTTGATAGCAATTTCCTCACCACAAATGCTCATGCAAGGGAAAGAATCAAGTACGCTTTTTGCTGTGTTGTAGTCTTTGTCATTTCTAAACCCTTGTAAGACTTCAACCAAAACATAATCGCCTATAATTAATATTTCTTTTTCTAAAATCTCATCTAGTTTTTCAACTTGCCAATTACCTTTTCCGTTAAAATAATCTATCAATACAGAAGAATCGACAAATATCATTTATCTTTCCTCATCTCATCTAAATCGCCCTCCCATTTTAATTTTCCTCTCAATTTTCTAAGGCTGTTTTGATTTTTTACTTTTACTAATAATCTTAAAGCTTCCTCAACAACTTCTTTTTTTGTTTTTAACCCGGAAGTTTTAAGAGCGACTGCCATAAGTTTATCATCAATTACAATATTAGTTCTCATTTTTCTCCAATTTATGTTGTGTATGATTATAGTAAATATACACACAATCGATTAATATTGCACTATATATAACTGATTCCCGTATACCATATATGGTGAGCAAACAAAAATTTCTAATAATACTCTATACATACTGTATATGAATTTGGACACTAAATCCCTAAAAACATCTCAAAATAAAGGAAAACGGCTCTTCTTTGGTGGCATTTCATTTGGCACTCCTTAAATAGAAACTGAAGAAAAAAGGATGACGAAAATGAAAAAGATATATGTTTACTTCTTGTCTTTAATAGTCGCCGGGTTGTTCGCAGCTTGTAATGTAAACGACCCAAATTTACATCACGATTATACTCCACCTTCTCCGCCTTCAGGAATAGAAGTGCTAAACGGTGATAACAGGGTTGATATTTATTGGAACGATAACTACGAAGATGATCTCGCCGGCTACAATGTTTATTATAGTTATAGTTATGATGGTAAGTACACTTTACTTGGTTCAACGCAGTCAAATTATTTTACTGATTGGGGACCTGCAAACGGAGTTACTTATTATTATGCAGTTACTGCTTATGATTATAACGGCAATGAAAGTGATTTAAGCTACGATGCCGCTTATGCAACTCCAAGACCGGAAGGATTTAACCAGGCAATTTTTGATTATAATAATTTCCCTGAAAACTCAGGATACTCGTTTGCAAATTATTCTGTCGTTCCTTATGATGATCAAAGTTCGGATTTCTTCTTTGAAAATTATAACGGCGATTTTTATCTGGATGTTTGGGACGATACAGACATTCAGGACATGGGACATACAAGTGATATTTATGATATTACTTATGCTCCTTCGTCCGGTTGGGATTCTTCTAAATATGAACCTGCAATAGTTGGGCACACTTACGTTATCTGGACATGGGATAATCATTTTGCAAAAATAAGAGTTAAAAACATTACAGGTCAGAGAGTAGTTTTTGATTGGGCTTATCAGCTTGTGGAAGGCAATAAAGAACTTAAAGCAAATCCTAAAACCAAGAGAGAACCATTAAACAAGGAAAATTTATCAGGAAGACATAGTGCAGGTAAGAACTGATGTGATAGATTTCGATTTAATTATTCTTTAAATTTAATTACATAATGAATAAAGTTAGTAGTACGCTGATAATTTTGATCTTCGTATTAAACATTTTCCTGGGTGGAGCTGCTTCTGCCCAGGGGAAAAATTTTTTAAACAATTTTGATTCGAGCAGAAATACTGTTTCCCCTGTAAAGACAATATTTACGAGAATTGAATCTGCAATTTCACACGGCGATGTAGGGATTCTATCATCTTACTTTTGTCCACAAACTTACCTGAGTTTATCAAATGGCATAAGAGGTTACTATTCCTCGAACCAGGCGTATTATGTTTTAGAAGATTTTTTTACAATTTATGATGTTACTTCATTCCGTTTTGATAACCTCAATACAAATGAAAATATTCCTTACGCAACAGGAATTTATAATTATGAATTCAGGGGAAAGAGAAATGAAACGCAGGCGTACATTTCTTTAAAGAAATTTGGGAATAGCTGGAAGATAACTCAAATAACAATAAACTAATGTCCGGAATAATTTTAAGGTATCTGAAAGGCGATGGAAAATTTTTTACTATCGTCTTTTTTATTTTAATCCTTGTTTTGGCGATCGGGATTATTACTCCTGTAATTATTAGTCATAATGAAAATAGCTGGAAAACAGAACTCGATTCTAAAGTCCGGGATATCGAAACAACGACTAAAAATCTTTTTAAAGATAAGGAAGCGCAGCTTCTTCAAATTCACAAAACGCTGAAAGAAAATCTGTTAGTAACATTGAGCCCGCCGAACACTTCCTACAGAGGATTAATCAGACTTGTAAATGAAGAAAAATACAGTGAATACTCTGTCGAAGTTTTAGCTCCGAACGGAAGAATAATTGCATGGAATGCAAACATTGCTATAAAGGAAGAAAATATTTTTCCACTTGCTTTTCCGTTAGGACAGGTTTTCTTTCACAATACTGAATTAGTTACATACCTTTCTGTAGTTGATACAATTTTAATCGAGCACGACGCATTTTATCTTGTACTTTCTTCGCCATTTGAAAAGCATTATACTATACAGAATTCATACTTTAAGAATATCAGTTTCATTAGTGATCTTTCCAACAAGTTCTACACACAATTTAATATTGGTTTTAATCCATATTCCGAAAAATCAAAAGACGGCAGAAAATACTCTTTTGATTTGTTAAACAATGCAGATAAAAAAATCGGAGTCGTAAGCTTCATTAAACCTTCACTCTCTTCCTATATAAATTCTATAAATAATCTTGCAGATGATTTCCAGGCAGTGCTTGTGATATTAGCATGTTTAATTGTTGCTTTTGGTTTCAGGAAAGATTTTAAAAATATTAAACTCAGAACATTCAGATTTGCCCTTCTTCTGATTTATTTATCTGTTCTTAGGTTACTTCTTTATGTACTTGCAATACCGGCTCGTTTTATAAAAGGGGATCTTACAGATCCGGCTTATTTTTCTTCTGCATTTGGAGGAGGTATTGTTAAATCTCCTGTAGAATTATTTATAACTTCTTTATTCTTCCTGATAATAGGAGTCTATTTGTTCAGAAATATTCTTCATTATTTGAAAGACGATGCTGTAAATAAAACTGAAGTTAAATTTTTCCAGGCTGCAATAATTATATCTTTAACAATTGTTTTTTTCTTATCGATAAGAGCAGTGGCTGCAACAATGAAGAGTATAATTTTCGATTCCGCAATAAGATATTTTAAAGAACCGGATATCATACCAAACTTTCTTTCTCTTTTTATGAATCTGAACGTATTGATTTATGGTGCCGGAAGTGTATTGTTGTTATGCTCTTTTATAATGCTAGTGGTTTTCTTTTTCTCAAAACTCAGTAAAAGAGATAGAATAAAAAGTTTTTTTATTTCATTTATAGCCTTTGAAATTCTTGGATTTATTTTTTTATTTGTTCAGAATGAACCTCTCGTAACGCCTCTGATTATGTTTATCGTTGTAGGATTTATTTTTCTTCTTTCATATCATTTTTATAAAAGAGAAGAGAGTTCTTACAATTATATTTATGCAACACTTGTAGCTTCCTTATTAACAATATTACTTTTAAATCATTTTAATCTTCAACTCGAAAGAGATTCATTAAAAACAGTCGCTTATGAAATCACGAGACCGAACGATAATCTTTTGCATTTTCATATAGAAGAAACTTTAGACAATGCTGAGTCAAACCCAACTATTGTTAATTATTTTTTAAGAAGAAACACTAATTATGATGCTGTCGCTTTTTTAATCTGGTGTAATAGTTCTCTGCAAAGCGAATCATTACATTCTTCTGTTTCACTTTATAACCGTAATATGGAGTTGGTTGGCAACTTTTCCATGGGAATTGCTCACCCCGTTTTGTCTGACTCAAATTTTTATGGATTAGAAAAAGGGAAATCAAAAATATTTACACCCCAAAAAACATCGGAGAATTATGACCAGATTTTTACCGGAATAATTCCTGTTTTGGTAAACGAAATAATTGTAGGATATATTTCCGCAACAGTTGCTTTCGATTTGCAATTAATAGGGAATAAAGGCATTCCTGAATTTTTAGAATCAAAAGAAAATATTCTTAGTCCTGTAGTTGATATAAAACAGCTAAAGATATTTGAGTTTACAGATTCGAGAGTAAGCAGAATTTATGGAGATATTTATCCTTCCCGCGACCACGTAAGACCAATTTGGAGAATTAAATATTCTCAGGATAATGATGCATGGTTAACTCTGAACTTTAAATGATGAGCAATATCTTACCTATCTTGTAAAAACGATGAACGGTGATAGTCAAAAAATAATTGCAGTTCTTTTACGTGAAAAACAATTTACATGGAATCTCTTCAACTTCTTCAAAATTTTTGTAATTCATAGTATTTTCATTTTAATTCTTTTCGCATTCATCTTTGTTTCAAGAATAAAAAAAGTAAAATATACTTTTAAAGCACAGGTTTTAATTGCTTTCCTTTTGATCTCAATAATACCTGTTGTCCTGCTTGCCATTTACAACAGGCAGGTTGTTAAAGAAAGAAGCCGCACCGCCATAGTTGATGAACTGAGCGAGAGAGCAAATTACTTGGAAAATCATATTCACGTTCAATATGAAGAACATCCAGATAGAGATATAAAATATTTATTCAGCAGCGCAGGAAAAGAACTTGGCATTTCATTCGGCGCCTATAAAGTGACTGACCAAACATTCAACTCGAGCGACCAATATTATTCATCAGGATTGTTTCCGGAAAAGCTGAATCCACAGGCTTATTATCATTTAAATTATTTGAGTTACAGGGAATATCTGACAGAAGAAAAAATAGAAAATTTCGAGTATGATTCTTTTTACAAAAAAATTAGTATCGACAACAAAGATTTTATCATAAATGTGAATGATGCTTTCAACAAAGTCGATGTTATTTTTTCTACTCTTGATATGGATACATTTTTGTTTGGAATATATTCTCTTGCAGTGCTGATAATAATAATTATTAGCACTATCCTTGCGAATAATATTTCCGCACCAATAAGAAGATTAACCAAAGCTACAGTTGCAATTGCACAGGGAGATATGAATGTTGAAATTGTTCATAAGGAAAAAGGTGAGATAAGAGACCTTGTTCAAAGTTTTAATTCGATGACAAAAGAATTGCAGAAAAATCAAATTGAGCTTGCGGAACTCGAACGCGAAAATGCATGGAAAGAAATGGCTAAACAGGTTGCACACGAAATCAAAAATCCTCTTACGCCTTTGAAGCTTTCTGTTCAGCAATTGGTAGCAACGTTTCGAGATAAATCGGATAAGTTTGACTCTGTTTTTGAAAAAGTAACACAGACAATTTTAGCACAAATTGAAAACCTGAGCTCTATAGCAACAGAGTTTTCCAGGTTTGCAAAAATGCCGAGCTTAAAACTCGAGTTGTCAGATTTATTGCCTGTGCTTAAAGATACGCTCAATCTTTTTAGTGAAGAAAGAGTCAATATTAAATTAAATAGTGAAGTTGATTCTGCTTTAATTGAAACGGATGTAAATCAATTCAGAAGAATGATAATTAATCTTATCAGAAATTCAATCCAGGCGGAAGCAAGTGAAGTTTCTATTCATGTTAAACCAATTGATAGTAACTTTGTTTTATTATTTTCAGATAACGGCAAAGGAATATCGGCAAAGGACAAAGACAAAATTTTTGAACCGAGCTTTACAACAAAAAAGAAAGGAATGGGAATTGGTCTTAAGTTGATTAAAAGATTTCTTGAAGGAATTAATGGGAACATTATCTTGCTTGAAACTTCGGATAAGGGGACTACTTTTAAAATAACTATTCCGAAGCTTGGCAAATCATGAAACAGGAAAAAGCAGTTTTAACGCCTCACCAGGAAGCGGCATTACATTATAAAAATCATATCTCTTTAACTGCAAATGCCGGCTCAGGTAAAACGTTTGTTCTTTCGCAAAGATATCTCGAGATTGCTGTTAATGAAGAAATTCCTCTCAGGAATATTGCCGCTATTACTTTTACTGATAAAGCTGCAAGCGAGCTTTATAAAAAGATAGCCGGGGAAGTGGAGTATAGATTAACTCTTTCTCCCACTGATGAATTGCGGAAAAAGCTGGAACGGATCAGAAGACAGCTTGTCTCAGCAAACATTTCAACAATTCATGCATTTTGTGTTGACATACTTAGAGAATTTCCTGTTGAAGCTTCTCTCGACGCCAACTTCCAACCGATTGATGAAAATCTTTCAAATGAATTGGTTGAGCTTTCCGTAGAAGAAGTAATAAAATCTGCGTTTGAAAATCCCAAAGAAGTTAATGAGCTAAAATATCTTATAAGAAATTTTGCATCTAGAAAGATTTTTGCCGAGGAATTATTCTTTCTTATTAAGAACAGAAAAAATGTTGCTGAGCTTGTTGATAAAGTTTATAACAAATCCGAAAAGGAAATTTCCGAACATTTCTATAATTCTTTTTTAGTACTGGCAAAAAAAATATTCCTGAAGAGAAAAGATCTGGTGCTAAAGAATATTCGGATTATAAATGATGCTGTCCTTTCAAAATCTCATTGGAACCAGACTGCAAAATCAATTAAGAACCTGCTGAATAAACTAAATAATGAAACAAATACCGAAAATTTTTTAATGACTTTTGGAGAGATTCGCGACCTTATTTGCACAAAAAGTGGGACAATAAAAATCCGGGGTTATGCAGAGAAAGATTTTAGAAGAGGAATTACCGATGAAATAGATGAAGTTGAAAAATTTATTAAAGAAACTGAAGGAATAAATATTCCTCCTAATCATGAAGATATTGAGAATGAATTGGCAAGACTTGGAAAAACAGTGATCAAATTTTTTAATAAGACTGCTGCTTTGTACGAACAAAAGAAAAAAGAAAACGGCTATGTGGATTATGAAGACATTCTACTTTACACAAAAGAAATTTTGAAAAATAGTTATGTCCGGAATTTGTTGTCTGAAAAATATAAATACATAATGATCGATGAATACCAGGATACAAATGAAATTCAATACAAAATATTTTTACCGATTCTTGATTACTTAAAAACAGGTAATCTCTTTGTGGTTGGGGATGAGAAACAAAGCATTTATATGTTTCGTGATGCGGAACTTGAAGTTTTCACGGAAACAAAAAAGAATATCCAGGATACTTCCGGAGCGCAGTTTCTTTTAAATCTTCCTGACAGTTTCAGAATGGCTCCTGCTGTTTGCTTATTTACGAATCATCTTTTCAAGAATCTTTTTTCCCTACCTAATGAAATGTACAATGAAGTTGAATACTCCGAATTAATTTGTGCAAGAGAAGATGATATTAAAGGAAAGATCGAAATACTTATAGGAGACGAAGATGAAACTTCGCCGGATACTGAAGCTGAATTAGTAGCCAAGCGCATTTTAAACTTACTTGATGAACATAAAGAAATTATCTGGAGCGACATTGCTGTTCTTGTAAGAAAGAGAAAATCATTTAAAGATCTGGAGAAAGTTTTTTCGAAATACAGAATTCCTTTTAATGTTGTTGGAGGAACAGGTTTTTACCAGCGGCAAAGCGTTTACGATGTCTATAATTATTTTTCTTTTCTTTTAGATAAGAATAATGATACTGCTCTTATTGGAATATTGAGATCTCCGTTCTTTAATATTTCCGATGCGCAGATATTTGAAATTTCCCGCCAAAGAGAAATCAAATATTGGGACAAATTAAAAAGCTTTAGCAAGATATATTCCAAATTAAGTTTTGTAATCGATTCAATTGAAGAAAACCTTATACTTTCTAAAAGCTACAATCCGGCAAGCTTGTTAAGGAAGATCTTTGATGAAACAAATTATCTTGCTGTACTAACTTCAAAAATAAATGGGCAACAGGAATTAGCAAACATTGATAAACTGTTAAGTCTTACAACATCATTTAACCAACAGGATTTCAGGTCTTTGTACGACTATGTTAGCTTTCTAAAAGAATCGATTGATAAGATTGACGATGAATCACAAGCTGCTGTTGCTGAAGAATCAAACTCAGTTAAGGTGATGACCATTCACCAGGCAAAAGGTTTGGAGTACAAAGTTGTTTTTCTTTTTAACTGCCATGAAACTTCACCTATAAGCACTGTCCGTTCAAAAAATATAACTGTGAGCAAAGAGATTGGTCTCTTAACTAAAGTTCCTTTAAATGGAAATTATTTTGCAGATTATGAATCGGCGCCTGTTGTGAATATTCATAATCATATTGCAAGAAGAAAAGATCTTGCAGAAATAAAAAGACTTTTTTACGTAGCAGTAACACGCGCTATGAATTATCTTTTCATAACGGGAACAAACAAAAAAGATTTTCGATATAGTGAATATTCTTTTCTTGGACTTTTACTTGAAGGATTAGAAATCGATCTCGATTCCGAATCTTTTGGATTATCTTCTGATCTTAAATTTCTTAAAAGACACGCAGATAAATTTGGAACTATTTCTGAAAAAGTTTCTATAACCATTCCTGTAATAAAAAAAATAGAAGATTATAAAAGTCACGATAGCGCCTTGATTATCAATAAATTACCGGATAAACTGGAACTGGAAGAGGTAAAGGATTTTCCTGAAGGAGAAATAATTTCCGCGACTAAAGTTTCAATTTTTCATCAGTGTCCGCTTAAGTATAAACTAACTTATGATTATGGTTTTTCCGGTTTAATGAATCAATTTAATAACCGGAAACTAGAAAAGATTAATGAGAAATATGAATTCCAGCCGTTTGAAGATGGAGTTGAAAGTAATTCTGACGAAGAGGAAAAAAAATCTTTATCTATGTTTGGCGATGTTAAAGGAAGAGTAATTCATAAAATTCTGCAGCAGGAAATTGAGAAGGATGATTTAAAAGAAGAAGCAGAAAAAATGATAAAAGAAGAGACAGATATTTTTAATGATGACAACAAATTGTTTAATGAATTAACGGAAGAAATTGTTTCCGACCTCACTCATTTTTATGAATCAAAAAGTTTTGCAGAAATAAAAAAGAACAAGAACTACCGCAGTGAGTTTGAAGTCTATACCAAGGAAGGTGATTATTTCTTATACGGAATAATTGACAGGCTGATATTTGAAGAGAAAAAAGCTATAATTATTGATTTTAAGACAGATAATTTGTCCCAAAATGAAATCGAAAAAAGGTTTGAATCTTACCTAACTCAATTAAGATTTTATTCCTATATTGTGAGCCGATTATTCAGGGCTATTGAAGAATTTCAACTTAAAATTATTTTTATAAAACATCCGGATGAAAACACTGGTCTAACCATAAAAAGGATTGACCTGGTGCAGGTAAAAAACGGAATTGACAAAATGGTGAAAGTGATAAGAGCAAATACTTTCGATAAGAATCTCAATCACTGTTCCGATTGTGTATTTGCAATTAATCGTAAGCATTGTATAGTAAAGTAATAATTGGATATATCATTTATGCACAAAACAATATCACAAATAAGAGATATAGAAGTTATAGAAAAAGAATTGATGAATAATCCTATAGGTGTTCTTGCTATGAGTTTAAAGGATGAGAAAATTTCACAACAAGCAATTACATTTCTTTATCAGGATAAAAATATTTATTTCTTTTTTAAAGAAAATGATGAAGAATTTGAAGACATAAAATTGGAAAGCAGTGTTAGCTTTACAATAGTGAAGAACGACAAAATAAAAAAGGTCTCCGATTTTAATCTATTGTATAATGTAATTTCGATAACAATTACCGGGCTAATAAAGGTTGTTGATGACCCCAAGTTGGTTAACACATTGATTGAAAACTATAGAAATAAATATTCGAAGGAAGCAGATAAAGAAGGAGAGACCAAGCTAACCAAGGTCGTCTTTATTGATACTGAGGAAATACAGGCATACGAAGAAACTGGAGGTTGACTTGAAAATTGCTTCTGCCATTTTCATTTCTTTTTCTAATAAATATTTTAACAACTTTTTCCCACGCGAGTTCATTCAAATAAAATCTTTCCTTAAATTTTTCTTTGAAAAAAAAGTATTTTCTTTAAAACAAGAAAAATCGGTATTGTTTAATGCTTAACTATGTCTGGATAACTTTACTTTTTCTCGGGATTGTTACAGGCTTAACAACAGACATAATTGACAGCAGTAACAATAAATATAGAAACAATGAATCAATACCTGTTACTATTTCGTTTTCTCAAGCTTACAATCCTTCAATCAAGAAATCTTATGATGCCGACATATTAGTCAGTAAAAAGGATTTTAATTCTTTTTATGATGAGAATATTTCTTCGGATTTATCTTTCCCAGCAAAAGTTTCAGTAAACCCTGATAATAAAAAAATACTTGTATCCTTTAAGACAAGTAAAGAGAGTCCAAAGATATTACGGGAAATGGCTTCGGCAAGCGGGGAAGAAGATAATTTATCCGGAACGATAAATAGTCCTTCTCAAATTTCTGATAAAGAAGCTAAAGCCGAAATGACTCTCGAAAAAGTTTCTTTTCTTAAGATGAAGAATATTACCAACACTGCAATTGATTACGCAAAACTTTCTGTAAACATTGCATTGGGTTTAATAGGAATTATGGCACTCTGGCTCGGGATAATGAAAATTGCCGAAGCCGCAGGACTGATTGGAATAATTGCAAACTGGATGAAACCTTTTACAAAAAGATTATTTCCAGATGTGCCTGCAGACCATCCAGCTATGGGATCGATGATAATGAATATTTCTGCAAATATGCTTGGGTTAGGTAACGCTGCAACACCTTTCGGACTTAAAGCTATGGAAGAACTCGATAAGCTTAATCCTGAAAAAGGCACTGCTACAAATGCTATGGTTACTTTCCTCGCAATAAATACTGCGGGATTAACTCTTATTCCTGCTACTGCAATTGCTGTGCGTGCCGCCGCCGGCAGTTCTGATCCCGCGATAATTATTGGGACTTCAATATTCGGTGCTTCGTGTGCAACAATAGTCGGAATTATAGCTGCAAAAGTTTTGGAAAAGTTCCCTTTCAAAAAAGGAAGCTTGTCTGGTTCTTTTGAAAGACATAAAAAAGGAATTTTAATCTTTGCCGGATTAGTCACAATTGTTTTACTTTTTCTTTTTACAGGAATAGGAAAGTCCGTTGGATCAGCATTAAAGTTTTTAAATCCGGAATCATTTAAAACTGTAATTGAGTTTATATCAACATTAGCAATTCCTATGCTGATATTTATTTTTGTTGGATATGGTGTTTATAAAAAAGTAAAAGTATATGAACAATTTGTAGAAGGTGCTAAAGAAGGATTCAACATTGCAATTAGAATTATTCCTTATCTCGTTGCAATGCTAGTAGCAATAGGTATTTTCAGAGCCGGCGGTGCAATGGATTGGCTCGTTACTATAATGAAACCGGTTACCGATTTTATCGGGATGCCCGCAGAAGCTTTGCCAATGGCGTTAATGCGTCCTCTCTCCGGCAGTGGATCACTTGGAATTATGACTGATATCATTTCAGTGCATGGACCAGATTCTTTCATTGGAATTTTAGTCTCAACATTTTTCGGAAGCACCGAGACGACTTTTTATGTACTCGCTGTTTACTTTGGAGCGGTTAACATCAAGAAAACAAGACATGCTGTTCCAGCCGGTTTACTTGCGGATATTGCTGGAATACTGGGCGCTCTTTTTATTGTAAAACTTTTATTCGGTTGAGATGAAAGTTTTTATAACCAGAGAAATATCTGAAAGGGCAATTCATCTTTTAAGAAAAGAAAAGTTTCAGGTAAATGTTTATGAAAAAGATAAACCAATCAGTAGAAATGAATTAATCAAAAATATAAAAGATGCAGATGCTGTTATAGCTCTTTTAACAGAAAAATTTGACAAAGAACTCATTGATAAAATTCCCAAATGTAAAGTAATAGCTAATTATGCTGTTGGTTTTAATAATATTGATGTTGACTACGCCACTAAGAAAAAGATAATAGTTACAAACACGCCGGATGTTCTTACGGACTCAACTGCTGATATTGCAATGTCTTTAATACTTGCCTGTTCAAGGAGATTAATGGAAGGGGAAAGAATAATCAGGCAGGGGAAATTTAAGAGCTGGCAGCCAAACTTTCTTCTTGGGGCAGAATTAAAAAACAAAGTAGTTGGAATAATTGGAGCGGGAAGAATTGGTACCGAGACTGCGGTCAGGGCAAAAGCTTTTAAAACGAAAATAGTATACTTTTCAAGAAACAGAAACTACGACCTCGAAAAAAGAACAGGCGGAGTAAAATTGCCATTAAATAGTCTGCTTAAAAAATCAGATATAATTTCTCTTCATCTCCCCCTTGATGAGAAAACTTATCATCTACTTGATAAAGAGAAATTATCTTTATTAAAAAAATCTGCCATTATAGTAAATACTGCACGCGGGGAAATTGTTGATGAAAAAGAATTAATAAAAACACTCAGACAGAAAAAAATTTTATCTGCCGGTTTTGATGTATATGAAAATGAGCCGGCTATTAATCCCAAATTGTTAAAACTGGATAACGTAGTTTTGCTTCCGCATATCGGCAGCGCAACAGTTGAAGCAAGATCAGCAATGGCTGTGCTTGCTGCTAAAAATGTGATCAATGTGCTGAATGGTAAGAAACCATTGACCCCGGTTAATAAAATAAATTAAATGAAAATGATTATGCGGAAAAATTTTCAAGTTCATTATGTTGAATATCTATTCTTTAATAGGTAATTTAACTTAATGGAGATCTGCTAATGAGAATCGGGATTCCCAAAGAAAATCATAAAGAAGAAAGACGAGTTGCTTTAACCCCGGCAGGTGTGGATGCATTAACAAGATCCGGGCACACTGTTTTTATTGAATCTGGTGCCGGAGTCGGAAGTAATTTTAGTGATGGAGATTTTGTAAAGACGGGAGCCACTATTGTTTATAGTAAAGAAGAAGCATATAATCTTCCGGAGATGGTTGTTAAAGTTGCCCCTCTTACAGAAGACGAAGTCGATATGCTTCAGGAAAACCAGGTGTTGTTTTCCTTTTTACATCTTGCAGTCGGCAAGAAAAAAATCATCAACGAACTTCTTAAGAAAAAGATTACCGCAATTGGATACGAATTAATTGAAAAAGATGGGGGGCTTCCGGTTTTGCATTCGATGAGCGAAATTGCAGGACAGCTTGCTATACAGGTTGCCGAAAGATACCTCGAAAGTTTTAATAAAGGTGGAAGGGGTGTTTTAGTGGGAGGCATTCCGGGCGTGGCCCCTTCGGCGGTTGTAATATTAGGAGCTGGAGTTGTAGGGAAAACCGCTGCAAGGGCAGCTCTCGGTAGAGGTGCGCAGGTAATAGTTCTTGATAATGATTTACACAGGCTTCGTAATTTCGAAACAGAATTTAGAAAAAGAATAACTACTGTTATGGCTAATACCTATACTATTTCACGTGGTGTAAGGTTTGCTGATATTCTAATCGGAGCTGTGCTTATAAAAGGTGAGAAAACTCCTCATCTCGTAACTGAAGATATGGTAAAACAAATGAAGAAAGGTGCTGTAATTGTTGATGTCTCTATTGATCAGGGTGGTTGTGTGGAGACCAGCAGGCTTACTACTATTTCCGACCCGGTTTACATGATGCATGATGTAATTCATTATTGTGTTCCTAACATGCCTTCACTCGTTTCAAGAACGGCTAGTTATGGTTTAAATAATGCCGCATTCAGCTATTTACAAAATATTGCGGAAAACGGTCTCTCGAATGCTCTTTTAGAAGATCAGGGATTGGCTAAGGGTGTGTGCACTTATCAGGGATACTGCTCGAATGAAGCTATCGCCGATATTTTCAAAGTTGAGTTCAGGCGCTTAAGAGTTTTCTCTACTAATTAATAGAGGGGACAATCTTTTTTGTTAATCGTCAAAAGATCACTTAGTTGATCTTATTCATTTTTATTTAGGAAATATGATCGCAGTTATCGGAGACATCCACGGTTGCTTTTATACACTAAAGGACTTAGTCTCAAATATAAAAGTTAAATATCCCAACATAGAAATTTACAGTGTTGGAGATCTCGTTGATAGGGGGAATTTCAGTTGTGAAGTTATTGAATTTGTAAAAACTGAAAAAATAAAATTCACTCCTGGTAATCATGATTATATGTTCTATCACTTTATCAATTATCCTGGAAGTGAAATGGGAGGGATATGGATTTACAATGGTTCTGAACCAACTGTGAATTCTTATTCGGGAAAAGTTGATGAAATGCATGAGCATCTTGAGTTAATAAATCAGGCTCCTCTTTTTTATGATCTTCCCGATTGCTTTATATCTCACGCCGGTATTTCTTCATATTATAAATCGCGGCTTCCCAGAAAAGTGCTTAGCAACTTAGAACAGATTAACAAAATTATGACTTCAAATATTATGAATGATCATGGAATTCTTTGGACAAGAGATTCGCTTATGAATCTTGATAAATTGCAGGTGGTTGGTCATACAAGACAAAGAGAAGTATTTCACAATAAAAAAAATAACACAGTATATATAGACACTTCTGTTTATACAGGAAATAAGCTAAGTTCAATTATTGTAAAGGATAGTGAAATAATTGATATTTTAGATGTTCCTACATTTAAAAAGATATTGAATAATTTTACAATTATTTTATTAATTCTTTATTAATAATTCCTAAAATTTTCATCACTATTTTTTATCAGAGTAAATTATTTATATTTTAGTGAGTAATGAAAAAGTGGCTAAATTATCTGTTTTTTAATATTTTGCTGTAAGAATCAGGTATGCGACAAAGTTTTTCATCATCCTCTAAATCTGTATTTATTATAAGAATAGTTGCTGCTATATCTTATTTATTCCTTTTTAATTTATCCTGCAATGCTCCAAGAGATAATCCATTTGATCCATTAAATCCGGTTTATGATTATGGCATTATCCAGGGTACTGTACAAACGAGCAGTATACCAAGAACAGGGATAGAAGATGCTAATGTGCTTTGGCAGCCGGAAAATATTATAGCTAAAACAGATGCTAATGGGCAGTATAGGTTAAATAATATTCATACTGAAGATGGAAACTTGATCTTTTATAAAGAAGGTTTTCAATCTGATACTCTCGTAATAAGCTGGGGAACTTCTAAAAGAGAATTCACTCAGTTATATCTTAACAGGATACCTGTGCTTGATAGTTCTTTGATATATTCAACAGTAATTAATCAATCTCAAAGATATGAGCTTTATGTAAAAGTCTGGATAACGGATCTTGACGGATATGTAGATTCTGTTTTTGTTTATAACTCAGAACTTAATATTAGAAAGCCCTTGGATAATAATTTTCAGGCAACCATAACTCAGGGCGAATTGAATGTAACTGATATTGAACAAATAGTCGGCAAAGATTTATCTATAGTTACAAAAGATAAGGATGGAAATGAATTTACAATTGGCACTTGTAGAATAATACGCGTTATAAAGGATGAAGTTACCGGTCTGGTGCCGGCAAACGATGCTGCAATTACTCAACAGCCTATTAATTTACAATGGACAAAATTTAGTGCAGGGTATAATTTTGCTTATACTGTAGAAGTTTATACAAATGAGGCTCAACTTGTGGAAAATAAGGAAAATTTACCGTCGGATTCAACATCTGACTATTTATCACAAAGTTTGCCGCAGGGGAATTATTACTGGGTAATATGGATTATAGACAGTTATCAGAACCGATCGAGGTCGAAACAGGCAACTTTCCACATTCAATAACAAAAAATTTATTATCTTTAGTAGAGAAGTAAAGGGCAAAAATGAATTTTTACGAACCGGAAACTATAGAAAAAATCAGGCTAATATCGAAGGAACAGTTTGATACTCTTTATCAAATTAGCAGGATTTTGAATTCTGTTAATTACACTGAAAAACTTATTAGCGATACCCTCGATCTTGTTATTGATGTTGTAAACGCTGAACGCGGTCTTTTCGTTCAATATGACGATATCAAAAAAGAATTCAACATTATCGCGGCAAGAAATGTTCAGAAAGAAAATATTGAGGACCTCTCCGAGTTTTCATCTGGAATTTTACAGAAAGTTGTTGATACGCAGCAGCCATGTTTATACCATGATGTACAAAGTGATCCTAATGTTTCGCAATTTCAAAGTGTTCAGCTTCAAAATATCAAATCTGTTCTCGGTGTTCCGATCATTAAGGATGAAAGAATATGGGGCGTAATTTTAGCCGACAGCCGGATGAACAGGAAAGAATTTAATGAAGAGAATCTTACTTTCCTGGATTTTTTCTCGAACATAGTTTCGCTTGCTCTTGATAAAATAAGCAAGCTCGAAACACTGGAAAAAGAAAATATTCTTCTTCGCAATAGGATTGATTCGGAAAAGAAAATTCCCAAGCTGATTGGAGAAAGTGTAGTTATGCAGAAACTCGCTCTTCTCATAAATAAGGTCGCACGTACGGATGCAACAGTTTTACTTCTAGGAGAAAGCGGAACTGGTAAAGAATTAATTGCACGCGCGATTCACGATTTAAGCAATAGAAATGATAAGCCATACCTTGCCCAGTTTTGCGGTTCTATTCCCGATACATTACTTGAAAGTGAATTATTTGGATTTAAGAAAGGGGCTTTTACAGGAGCGGCTTCAGATAAAAAAGGACTTTTTGAAGTAGCAAGCGGCGGAACTTTTTTCTTAGATGAAATAGCCGATATTTCTATAGCTCTCCAGGCAAAGTTATTAAGAGTTTTGCAAAGTAAAGAGATAATGCGTTTAGGAGATACAAAAGTTATTCAAATCGATGCACGAGTAATAACTGCAACAAATAAAGATCTAAGTATTCTAGTTAAAGAAGAAAAGTTCAGAGAAGATCTTTTTTACAGGCTTAATGTTTTTCCTATTAAGGTTCCTCCGCTTCGTGAAAGAGTTGGAGACGTACCTTTATTAACGAATCATTTTATTGAAAAATTCTCCGATAAAAAAATTCATATTGAAACAGAAACAATGAGAATGCTTGAGGAATACAGCTGGCCAGGCAACGTAAGGCAGTTGGAAAATGTGATTCAGAGAGCTATTATTCTTTGTGATTCGAACAAATTGCTGCCGGAACATATTATTATTGAGGAAGATTCAAATGATGCAAACTTTATGGGAACTTTGAGGGACTTCGAAAAAATTCTTTTGGTAAAAAGACTTAAAATGTATAATGATAACAGGACAATGACGGCTAAATCTCTGGGAGTCTCAGTTAGGTGGGTTCAACTTAAGTTGAAAGAGATGAATACAAATAAATAATGAGATGCCAAACAACAAGTCGGATATCCTGTTTGATAAATTCGAAATTATCGATACACTTAAGAAGGATCAGCACACCTCTGTTTATTTAGCCAACCATATTTATCTTGGTAAAAAAATAATCCTAAAGACTCTTTCCACAAAAGAATTACCCGATCAGACTTTCCTGGAGCGGTTTAGAAGAGAAGCAAAAATACTTGCACAACTCGATCACCATAACCTGATAAAAGTTCTTGATTTTGGAACTGCGGGTGATAACTTCTATATATCATTCGAATATTTTGAAGGAAAAAATTTAAGAAAAGTAATTAATGAAGATAATCTTTCCGATAAGCAAAAAATCCAACTTTCCATTCAATTATTTGAAGCATTAAATGCTGCTCACAAAAATGGGGTTATACATAGGGATATAAAACCTGAAAATATTCTCGTAAACACTGAACTGGAACTAAAAATTGCAGACTTCGGTTTGGCTCTTGCAAGGGATGATCTCTTCTTAACACATAAATCTTCGATTGTTGGAACCCCTGGTTATATGTCTCCCGAGCAAATAAGAGGTCAGAAACTTACTCCACAAACGGATCTTTTTTCATCAGGTATTGTTATTTATGAATTGTTTACGGGCAATAATCCATTTATAGGAAATGATATTAATGATACAATCAATAACATTTTGAATTTTAATATTGATAAAGATGTTAAACAAATTTCTTCTATTCCTTTTGAAGTACAAAATGCTTTATCAAATTTATTGAAAAAAAATCCTAACAAGAGAACCAAAACTGCCCTCGAGGCTTTAAGCTATTTTAAAGTTGTCAAAGATGATGCCCCTCAAAAAGTAGATACAAAACCAATCCGTTCAAATAAAATTAAAGTAACGATTTTATATGCTTCTGCAGCTATAATTATTATAATAGCGTTGGTACGACTTTTTACCCCATCAGAAGATAATAAAAGTACTAATGAAAGCCCTGTACAGGAAATCACAAATACCGATCCTAAAGAAGACCTAAACAAGAAAGATAATGTTGAAGAAAAACCTATAATCAGTACAGGACTCGAAACAAAAAATATTGTAACTAAAAAAGAAAATAATGTTGAGAAAGTTACATATGGTGAGCTTTTTGTTGAAGCAAATCCGTGGGCAGATGTTTATATTAATAACAGGAAGATTGACACTACTCCTTTGCAACAAAATATTCAGCTTAATACTGGGAAATACGAATTGAAATTAGTTCACCCTGACTTCCCACCATATTTTAAAACCATTGAAATCCAGCAAAGTAAAGTGCAAACTATTAGAGTTAATTTTTTTGAAAAAGTAGGTTACCTGGATTGTAAAGTTTTTCCTTGGGGAGAAATATTTATTGACGGCAAATATAAAGTCACAAGTCCCGCAGTTAAAACCTATTATGCTTATGGCAGGCGATTATAACTTATCAATTAGAAACCCGGGATATCAAAATATTGAAGAAAAGATCGCGGTAAAATCAAGTGATACCCTTACCCTGAAGTTTAATTTTAATGATTCAACGAAGATATCAACTAAATAATAATCCTTTTATAAAATCAGGATTATAAAAAGTGGAAAAGACTTCATTTCTTTAATTTCAAATTTAATTTTTCCAATCAAAAAACTTATATTAACCCCTTAAACTTACATTACTCAGGATAATGAATAAATTCTTAATTATAATAATTCTTTGTCTGGTTTCTGCTAAAGTTATTTTCTCACAGGACGCGAAAGAAGATTTGAAAAATCTTGTGGAAAAGTTCGGTAACTTTAATTATTCTGAAGTAGTGAAAGAAGCTTCTCAATTAATTAAAAATAAAGACCGTTTCACAAATAGGGAATTAATTGAGATTTACAGGATGCAGGGTATCGCTTACTTTTCACTCTCGGACGAGCAGCATGCAAGATCAAGTTTTGTTGAAATTCTCGAAGTTGATTCCTCGTTTGAAATGAACCCTGCCAATACTTCGCCTAAGATAATTTCATTTTTTGATAAAGTAAAAAATTTATACTTGTTGAGTTTAGATCAGAACAAAGAGGAACCAACAATCGTAAAGCATGATACCGTTTACGTGGACGTTCCGGTTACAGTAAGAGATACAGTTAAAGAAGAAAATCTCAGGCAGGCTTTATTACGTTCTGTTTTTATTCCCGGTACCGGACATCTTTATCTGCAAAGTAATTTTAAAGCCTGGGCGTTAACAACTTTGTCGGTTGCTTCAATAGCTGCAGGTATATATTATATTATTGATACGAATAAAAAGGAGAAAGATTACCTGCAGGAGACCGATATAAACAATGTTGCCGGGAAATATAATGATTATAATTCTTCTTACAGGATGAGAAATCTTGCGTTTATAACTTACGCAACTCTATGGCTGTACAGCCAGTTTGATTTACTTTTCTTTTCTAATACAGGGAATTCAACAATCATATCTTATTTACCGGATTTTAAGTTTAAACCTGGTAACAGTTTTTCTTTAAACTACCGGATTAATTTTTAAAATCTTTTTGATGCCTTTTAAAATAAAAAAGGCGGGAAATAATTCCCGCCTAATTTTACAGAAGTTCGGATCTATTAATAATCCATTCCGCCCATGCCTCCCGGAGGCATAGCAGGCATTGACGATTCTTTTTCTTTCTTCTCATATACAACAGCTTCTGTTGTAATTAGAAGAGCAGCAACCGAAGCCGCATTTTCCAAAGCTGTTCTCGTAACTTTTGTAGGATCAATAACTCCTGCTTTAATCAGGTTTTCATATTTTTCAGTAGCTGCATTAAAACCGAAGTCGTCCTTTCCTTCTCTAACTTTTTGAAGAACAACCGAACCATCAATACCAGCATTATTAACAATTTGTCTTAACGGCTCTTCAAGAGCTTTCTGAATTATTTTTATTCCGGTTGTTTGATCTAAGTTTTCACCTTCGAGCTTATCAAGGATATTGATTGCACGAACGAAAGTAACACCGCCACCAGCTACGATACCTTCTTCAACTGCAGCACGTGTAGCGTGTAAAGCATCTTCAACACGGGCTTTCTTTTCTTTCATTTCTATTTCAGTTGAAGCGCCAATCTTAAGTACTGCAACGCCACCTGATAACTTAGCCAATCTTTCCTGTAATTTCTCTTTGTCATAATCAGAGGTGGTTTTTTCAATCTGAACTTTTATTTCATTTATTCTTTTCTTTATATCTTCAGTTTTTCCTGCGCCTTCAACGATGGTTGTATTGTCCTTATCTATGACCACTTTTTTAGCAGTGCCTAAATAAGAAACTGTTGCATTTTCAAGTTTGAAACCGCGCTCTTCGGAGATTACTGTACCGTTTGTCAAAGTAGCGATATCTTCTAGCATTGATTTTCTCCTGTCTCCGAATCCGGGAGCTTTTACAGCAGCAATTCTTAATGTACCACGGATCTTATTAACAACCAGAGTAGCTAAAGCTTCGCCTTCGAGATCTTCAGCAATGATAAGCATTGATTTTCCTTGTTGAGCAACTTTTTCAAGAATCGGAAGAAGATCTTTCATAGCTGAGATCTTTTTATCGTGAATCAGGATGTAAGGATCTTCAAGGACTGCTTCCATCGATTCAGCATCAGTTACAAAGTAAGGTGAAAGATACCCACGGTCGAATTGCATACCTTCTACAACATCTAACGATGTTTCTGTACCTTTTGCTTCTTCAACAGTGATAACGCCATCTTTACCAACCTTTTCCATTGCATCAGCAATCAAATCGCCGATTGATTTGTCATTGTTTGCAGAGATTGAACCAACCTGTGCAATTTCATTTCTTCCCTCAACATCTTTGCTTACCGATTTAAGATGTTCTATAACTTTTGTAACAGCAAGATCAATTCCGCGTTTCAAATCCATTGGATTTGCACCGGCAGTTACGTTCTTTAATCCTTCCCTGTAAATTGCTTGTGCAAGAACAGTAGCAGTAGTTGTTCCGTCACCAGCTACATCACTTGTTTTGGAAGCAACTTCACGAACCATCTGGGCTCCCATATTTTCTACCGGATCTTCAAGCTCTATTTCTTTAGCAACAGAAACGCCGTCTTTGGTTACGGTTGGTGCACCGAATTTTTTATCAAGTACAACATTTCTTCCTTTTGGACCGAGAGTTACCTTTACTGCGTTGGCAAGTTTGTCAACTCCCTTTTTAAGTTTAGAACGAGCTTCGCTATCGAATTCTATTATTTTTGAAGCCATTGTTTTTATCTCCTTTTTTTATTTCAAAATTTCATTCTTATTAGAGCAGCAATTAACTTGAGCCAGAGGCTCATCAGCCTTAGACTGAAACGATTGCAAAAATATCGCTCTCTCTCATTATTAAATATTCTTCGCCTTCTACTGTAATTTCAGTTCCGCTGTACTTACCGTACAATACTTTATCTCCAACTTTAACACCCAATTTTACCGTCTTCCCGTCTTCTGTAACTTTGCCTGGACCGGCAGCAACTATGGTTCCCTCAATTGGTTTTTCTTTAGCAGTATCAGGCAGGATAATTCCGCCTTTAGTCGTTTCTTCAGCCTCGCTGGGTTTTATGATAACCCTATCAGCCAAAGGGGTTAAATTCATTTTACTCATTGTTAACTCCTTTTTTTATAATATGTTGTAAAAGAATATTGGCACTCTTAAATGGTGAGTGCTAATATAACACTTAATAAAAATTTTGTCAAGATTCTCTGGTGGGTCAAAGCTCTGTTTTATCCTTAAAAGGAGGTTTAAATAATTTTTATTTTTTATCTTATACTAAGTCTAAAATCAAATGGAAAAATTTTTAATTAAAGAAGAATTAAGAAGGCTTTGGAGAATAATCAAAAGCCTAGATAAAAAAGTTATTATTATTTTTTTATCGATAGCTGTTCTTCAGACCATCTCTTACTATTACACTTCGAGGGTATTCTTTCGTCAATATTTATTTCAAAGTTTTCAGTCAAATCCCAATGTATTTTTAATAGAATATTATTACTGGTTTGTAGGGGATTTCTTTACGCTCTTTGTTCTTCCTGTTTTAATTATAAAATTTTTATTAAAAGAAAATATTTCTGATTACGGAATTTCTCTTGGGGATTACAAGGCAGGTTTAAAGATTACTCTTATCTTTTTGATTATTATGATTCCTATAATCTGGTTTGTTTCATCTTTGCCGGAGTTTACCAGAGCATATCCTCACTTAGCTTCAACACGGGATTCCTGGGGGATATTTTTTCTTTTTGAGTTAGGAATATTTGTTTACATGTTTGCCTGGGAATTTATCTGGCGTGGTTTTGTTCTGTTCGGTTTGAAAGAACAATTTGGTTACTATGCAGTATTAATTCAGATGATTCCTTTTTTAATTTTACACAACGGTAAACCTGCGCCGGAAACATTCGGCGCAATTATAGCCGGCATAGCTTTAGGAATTTTAGCTTTAAGAACAAGATCAATTTTTTATTGCATTATAACTCACATGAGTGTTATGTTTATTATAGATTTAATATCGGTTCTTCGTTACAGGGTAGATGATTACGGCGTTGGCATTAATTCTTTTATTAATATTTTGAAAACAATATTCTGAGGATTAAAATGCGATTTTCACTTAACATAGATCATATAGCTACAATCAGGAATGCGAGAGGAGAAGTTCAACCGGATCCTGTTACTGCTGCTTTGATTGCTGAACAAGCTGGCGTTGATGGTATAGTTGTTCATCTAAGGGAAGATAGAAGACACATCAACGAAAGGGATGTAAGACTTTTGAGAGAATTAATTACTAGCAAGCTCGATCTTGAAATGGCTGCCACAGAAGAAATAATAAAAATAGCTTGCGACGTTGGTCCTGAGTTAGCAACATTAGTCCCGGAAAAAAGACAGGAACTGACAACTGAAGGCGGTGTTAATGTTATTGACGACATAAATCTTTTTAGAGATACAATAAAAACTCTTCATAATGCCGAGATTGAGGTTTCACTTTTTATTGAACCCGACATCGACCAAATCGATGCTGCATCAGAAATAAACTCTGACTATATTGAACTTCATACCGGTGTTTTTGCAAATGCTCTTTCTGAGGAAGAACAATTTGATGAACTCGAGAGAATCAGGATTGCTGCTAAACATGCCAAAAAATTAGGGCTTGGAGTTAATGCCGGACATGGTCTGGATTATCAAAATATTAAAGTATTCAGAGAAGTTTCTGATATTGATGAAGTAAGTATTGGTCACGCTGTTATTGCACAAGCTGTTTTTGTAGGATTAAAAGATGCTGTAAGAGAAATGATGGCATTATTAAAAAGATAAAAGCTATTCCTTCTTTGAAATGAATAAAGGAAATAATTAATAGTCTTCTTAAAGTTATTTTCTATTCTTCAAATTTTTTAAATATCACTGAAGTGTTATGTCCACCAAATCCAAAAGCATTACTTATTGCAATATCCACATATTCTTTCCTGGGGTTTGTTAAAAGTATAATTCAAATCACATTCGGGATCGGGATTTTCAAAATTTATTGTAGGCGGAACTATACTATTTCTAATAGCCAATATTGATGCTATTGCTTCCACGCCGCCTGCGGCACCCAGAAGATGTCCCGTCATACTTTTAGTTGAAGAGACATTTAATTTATAAGCATAATCCCCAAATGAAGTTTTTATTGCATTAGTTTCTGCAATATCGCCCAGAGGTGTCGATGTTCCGTGCATATTTATATAATCGATATCTGTCGGCTGAAGTTCGGCAGTTTTTAATGCCATTTGCATTGAAAGAATAGCTCCTCTTCCTGCGGGATCCGGGGCAGTAATGTGATAAGCATCCGCAGATAAGCCGATTCCAATAATCTCAGCATAAATTTTAGCATTACGCTTTTTTGCTATTTCTAATTCCTCAAGGATCAGATACTGCACCGCCTTCTCCTATAACAAACCCATCTCTTGTTGCGTCGAAAGGTCTGCTCGCAGTTTTAGGTGAATCATTTCTTGTTGACAAAGCTTTGGAAGCATTGAATCCTGCAATACCAATTTCAAGAATTCCTGCTTCACTTCCTCCGGATAAAATTCTGTCAGCTAATCCATTCTTAATTAATAAGTAGGAATCAATAATGTTATTGTTTGATGTTGCACAAGCAGTAACAATACAATGATTTGGTCCTTTAAAACCATATTCTATAGCAATTAACCCAGCAGCTATATCAGGTATCATCATCGGAATAAAGAAAGGGGAAACGCGGTCTGGTCCCTCAGTATGATTTATAATTGCCTGTTTGTAAAAAGTATTAAAGCCTCCAATTCCACTTCCAAAAATAACTCCCGTTTTTTCTTTATCTTCTATAGACATGCTTTCCGGTTTTAACCCTGAATCTTCAACAGCCATCTTTGCTGCAGCAAGCGCATACTGGCTAAAAGGATCAAGTTTTCTAGCAGATTTTTTGTCCATAAAGTTTGTTGGATCAAATCCCTTAAGTTCACAGGCAAATTTTGTCTCTACACGTGATGTATCGAAACCTTTTATATAATCACAACCGCTTACACTGTTCATCATCGCATTCCAGAATTCATCAACGGATAAGCCTATTGGTGTTACTGTGCCCATTCCTGTAATTACAACTCTGTGTTTGTCTTGCATCATTTTTCCTTTATGATCTTTTTTAGGTATTAGAACTCTGGTTTTTACTTTGTTTAAGATAGAAAAATTATAAGAAAAGATGAAAAGAGATTTTGATTATTAAAATTCATCCTCATTTAACCTGTAAACTAACCAATCTTTCATCTCTTTTGCCCCAAGTTTTTTGTAAAATTCTATTGCGGGTTTATTCCAATCAAGTACAACCCACTCGACTCTTCCGCAATTTCTTTCTTTTGCTATTTCAATAACTTTCTTTAACAAAGCTTTGCCAATTCCTTTTCCACGGAATTCAGGTTTTACATAAAGGTCTTCTAAATAAATTCCTGGTTTTCCTAAAAAAGTAGAAAAGTTATGAAAGAAAAGAGCCTGTCCAACAGGGACTTTATCAAGTTCTGCAATGATGACTTCTGCATATCTCCTTTTTCCAAAAAGATTTTCTCTGAGAGTTTCCTCAGTTACTTTTACTTCGTCAAGAAGCTTTTCATATTCTGCAAGTTCTTTTATAAAAGAAAAAATTATTGGAATATCTTTTTCTTCTGCAAAACGAAATGTAAGATTCGGGTTATTAGTCATTCTTTAATAAAAAATAAAATGGAACTTTTGGATTAATTAGATCTTTTATCTTATCAAATTTCAATTCAACTTCAATTTCTCCCTGGGCATAAGAAGCGATCTCATAAGGATCATATTGAATAACAAGAGATGAATGAGTAATAAAATAATCCTGATCTCCTGTTACACTTATGCTGTCATCAAATAAGCCTGCTTCAGTAAGAGTTTTAGCACTATACATTTCCATGATTTTTTCTTCAATCAACAGTTTCAGTTTATCGAACTGATCAGGTTTTATAACATCACTTAAAGGAAGGATATCTCCGCTTGGAATGTTAATATTAAGTGATGTGGAACCATAGTTACCATGCGCTCCGCCGGTATATGAATAGTAATGCATTTGAAGGCTTAAAAAGCTTTTTGAATTTAATTTTACAAAGTAACTCTCATCCAAAGTAAACGGATTAAGAGAATCACATTCGCTTACATCGTAATCACCAGTTTCTTCTGTAAAACTCGTATAAAGAAAATCATTAATCATTGTTTCTTTTTCTTTATCTTCAAGTCCTTCTATCTGTGGATATTCAACGGAAAAGTAACAGGTCGAGTCTTCGGAAGAATCAGAAATGATTTCCGATTTAATTAAAAGTGAATCTTCCTGTGCAAAAACTTGAATTGCAAATAAACCTAAAAATAATAAAAGTGATTTCATCATTTGACTTTTTCCCTGTTAAGCAAATAATTATTGATGCTCAATACAAGCATAGCAAATAAATATCCGAACAAAACGCCACAAGCTGCACCTGCAAGAACATCAGAAGGGTAATGCAGACCTAAATAAATTCTAGATATTGCTATAAGTGTTGCAGTGCCAAATAAAATCCATTTAAGATTTTTATAAAGCAAATAGAAAAAAGTTGCTGCCGCAAAGTTGTTAAAAGCATGATTTGATGGAAATGAATATGTTCCGCCGCATCCGGCAGGAGTGATTATGTCTCCAAGTGCATTACAAGGGCGGGGGCGGAGAAATATTTCTTTTAGTACTCTGTGACTAAACTGATCAGTAAATATTATTAATAAAAGTACTCCTGCAACAGCCAGCTTTCCTTTAGTGCCTCCTTTGAAAAAACAAATTCCCAAAAGTATTGCATAAGCAATGTACCAATGGTTAACGTTGGTTATTAAAAGGAAAAAAGAATCAAGCACTTTTGAAGATAAAGTGTGATTAAAAAAATAAAGTATGCTTAAATCAATTGAGTAGAAAAAATCTGCCATAATTTATATCAGTAAAAAACTCCTCAAATCTATGTAAAAAAAAGTAATAATAGCATTATTTGTTGCTTAAAATTTATTCTGCTTAAGGAGAAAGAGTTCAAATAGCGAACTTTTTTTTAATCATTTAATATAATGTAAAAAGTGCCTATCTGGCACAATAATGGATAAAATTGAAGTGATTTTTCATACATAAAATACGAATATATGCAGCAAACTATCACTGTAGCCGATTTCATATATAAATCAAAGAAAAACATTTCTGAAAAAAGTTACAAGCAAGTAAAAGAACAATCCCGCGAACTTTTATTGCCTCCTTTAAAAATCATGGCATTACTGATTGCAATCTCAGGATTGTTTGCTATGATCTTTGAGGTTAGATATTTCTCACAATTTTCAGTTGAAGTTTATTTAACGAGGCTTTCAGCCACACTTTTATCTTTCATAGTTCTGGTTGCTTTGTATACTGATTTAGGTAAAAAGATACCAGTATTACTGGTTCATATTCTGTTGATTACAATTATTGCTTCAACCGGGTATATGATATACCTTCTGCCGAAAACCCTTATTGTCAATTCACAAATAGTCGGGTTGATGATCTTTACATCGGCACTTTTTCTTAGCTGGGATGTAAAAAATCAGATTTTAGTTGCGATTTACTATAACCTTGTTTTCGCTGCCGCAATTCTAATGAATGGGCATAGCATTTATTTCCTTCCGAATATGTATGAGTCAGTTCTCTTTGTGATATTCCTAAGTGTAATTTCAGTAATAGGAAGCGCAGTTAATTTCAGACTAAGAATGCTTCTTGCTGAAAAATCATATTCAGTTTTTCTTTCCGAAAAGAAATTCAGATCTATTTTTGACAACTCTGTTGAAGGAATTTTCCAGTCTAGTATTGATGGCAGATTTATTACTGTCAATAAAGCTCTTGTCGAAATTTTAGGTTATGATGATGAAGAAGATCTGATGAAAGCCAATATTATTAAAGATATATATAAAAGTCCTGAAGACAGGGCCAGGCTGATCCAGAGAATTCAGTGGCATGACGAAATAAAAAATGAACGTGTCGTGCTTTTAAGAAAAGATAAATCTGAAATAATAGTCAGGCTCAACGATAGAATTATTAAGGATGAGGATGGTATAGGAACTCACTTTGAAGGAAATATGCAGGACGTATCTAACCAGGTTAAAATAGAGGAAGAAAGGAAATTGGCCGAAGAAGAACTGAGGAAAGAAAAAATTAAGTCGGACCAGCTTGCAAAAGAAGCTGTACAGTCAAGCATTGTAAAAAGCCAGTTTCTTGCCAATATGAGCCACGAAATAAGAACTCCTATGAATGGTATAATAGGATATCTCTCTCTTATCGAAATGGATGCATTTGAAAGTGAAGACGAGTTAAACCAGTTTGTTGTCAGCGCGAAACAATCCGCAGAATCACTACTTGATATTATTAATGATCTTTTAGACCTCTCAAAAATTGAAGCCGGAAAGATGGAGCTTTCGAGTGTAGATTTTAATCTTTCTGATGTAATTGATGAATCTGTGTCTGTTGTATTAATGAAAGCAAAAGAAAAAAATCTGGAACTCTCAAAAGAAATTTCCGAAAATACTCCACTTCTATTAAGAGGCGACGGCAAAAGAATAAGACAAATTTTTACGAACTTATTGAGCAATGCTGTAAAGTTCACGGAAGTAGGCGGCGTAAAAGTAAATGTTGAAGCTAAATTATTAGGAGATAACAAGTGCGAAATGAAAGCCTCAGTTGAAGATACGGGTATTGGAATTCCAACTGAGAAGCTTAAATTTTTATTCAAACCTTTTTCACAGGTCAAGTCTTCACAAACTAAAGAACATGGCGGTACCGGGTTAGGACTTGTTATATCAAAAGAGTTTATAAATATGATGGGAGGGGATGTTTGGATCGAAAGCGATTATGGTAAAGGCACAAAAATTACGTTTACTATTAAGCTGACTATGCAGAAACAGCAGCAATATTATAAAGCTAACGACCTAAACAAAAATTATGAAGTCCAGATTGAAAACACTCCGGCTAAGCCCAAGGGAAAATCAATTGTTACAAATGATATTAAAATTCTAAGGGGAGAACATAAGATTCTTCTTGCAGAGGACAATAAGATAAATCAAAAGGTTGCTGTTCGCATTCTTAATGATGCCGGATTTAGCTGTGATACTGTTTTCAACGGTCTGGAAGCCTTGAAAGCTGTTCAGGAAAAAGATTATAGCATGGTACTAATGGACGTTCAGATGCCGGAAATGGACGGCTTTACAGCGACTACAGAAATTCGAAAACTTGGCGGTAAAATAGGAAGCATTCCGATAGTCGCAATTACTGCACATGCTTTAATGGGTGATAAAGAAAAATGTTTGAGTATTGGAATGGATGATTATATAACTAAACCTATAGTTGCAGAAAACTTAATGAAGTCGATTGACAATTTATTAAAGATTGGTGTTAAAGAAGAAGCTAAAGTAGAACAGAAGACTGAAACTACAAACGAAATAGTTTTTGATTTTGACCATCTTAATAAGGTAAGTATGGGTGATGAATCTTTCCAGAGAGAAGTTATAGCTTCTTATGTTGATGATGTTTATACGAGATATCAGAAACTTGAATCACATGTTGCGGAAAGCGATTTTAAGAAGATAATTAGTGAAGCGCACACAATAAAAGGAGCAAGCTATTCGGTTGGAGCAAAAAAGATTGGTGACGAAGCTCTTGCAGTTGAAATCTCCGGGAAACACAATGATCTTGAAAGCGCCCAGGAAAGAATCAAAAAACTTGGAGAAGCCTTTTTTGAGACTAAAGAAGTATTAGCCGATTTACTCGAGCAGGCAGTTAAAGAATAAGTAACCTTCCAGTTTGATTAATTTTAATCTTAGAGTTTTACCTTACAGGGAATAATATATCCTTTTTCTTAAAAGAATTGATAGTTATTATTATTTTTTATTTTAAGCTAGTTCTTATGAATCTACATTAATTTGGGTGTAGGGACAGGTCGCGACCTGTCCCTACAATAAATGGGTAATAATTTTGCATAATCGTAAATCAAATAGGTTAAAGGAATATGATTATTCTCAAGGTGGCTATTTCTTTATAACAACCTGCATTAAAGATAGGAAAGATATTTTAGGAGTTATAGACAAAGGCAATTGTAGGTTAAATAGATTTGGTAACCTTGTTAAGGATGTTTTATTAGAATTGCCTAAAAGATTTTCTTATATAGAGATTGACTATTATGTCGTGATGCCTGATCACGTTCATTTTATAATTATAATTGATCCATCAGAATCAAAAAAACAAAAGATAAAATCTCTATCAGAAATAATAGGCGCTTTTAAGACAATGAGTTCGAAACAAATTCATTTAGGAGGCTTGGAAGATTTCAGATGGCAAAGATCTTTTTATGACAGAATAATCAGAAATGAAAAAGAATTATTCCTAATCAGAAGATATATTGAACAGAATCCATTAAGATTAGAAATAGCAAGGGAATTTCCTGATAATCTGGATTTATAATTAAATACTTGTTAATACTTCTTCAATTCTTTCTAATGCCCAGTCGATTTCTTCTTTTTTAATTACTAATGGTGGCGCAAATCTTATAACGTTCTCGTGAGTTTCTTTGCAAAGAATTCCTTTTTTCATTAGCGCTTCGCAAAACCTTCTCGCACCTTTTGCTTCAGGTTTTAATTCCATACCGATGAACAAACCTTTACCGCGTATTTCTTTAACATAATCAGAATTAATTTCACTTAATTTCTCTTTGAAATATTTTCCAAGATTATATGAATTCTCAACAAGATTTTCTTCTATCAATACTTTAAGGCTTTCTCTTGCAATTGCTGCACCAAGAGGATTCCCACCAAAAGTAGAACCATGATCTCCCGGTTTAAATACTCCGAGGATTTCCTTATCTGATAAAACTGCAGAAACAGGATAACATCCACCTGATAATGCTTTACCAATAATAACAACATCAGGTCTAATCCCATCGTATTCAAATGCAAAAAGTTTTCCGCTTCTTCCCAAACCAGATTGTATTTCATCTGCAATGAAAAGAACATTATTCTTTTTGCAGATATCGTAAGCTTTTTTCAAGTATCCTTCAGGAGGAACAATTACTCCACCTTCTCCTTGTATCGGTTCTACAAGAAATGCGACAGTATTTTTTGTTATTGATTTTTCGAGAGCATCAGAATCTCCATAAGGAATTGATTTGAATCCAGGTGTGAAAGGTCCAAAACCGTCTTTGTATTGTTCTTCAGTAGAGAAGCTTACAACCGTTATTGTTCTTCCTGCAAAATTATTTTTGCAGGTTATTATTTCAGCTTTATCTTTTTCAACTCCTTTTACTTTATATCCCCATTTTCCGCGCTGCTTTAAGTGCCGTCTCCACTGCTTCGGCACCGGAGTTCATCGGAAGCGATGTTTGGTATCCAGTTAATTCACTTAGTTCTTTATATAAAAATGGAAGCTGATTATTTCTGAATGCTCTTGAAGTAAGCGTAACTTTTTCTGCCTGTTCTTTAAGAACTTTTACAATTCTAGGATGACAATGTCCCTGGTTAACTGCCGAATAAGCAGCGAGGCAGTCGAGATATTTGTTCCCTTCAACATCATAGACCCAGACACCTTCTGCTTTTTCTATAACTACATCGAGAGGATGATAATTATGAGCGCCGAATTTTTCTTCAAGTTCTATGTAGTCCTGCATTGTATTTTCAATAGTCAGCATAAATTCTCCTATATACTCAAAGTAGGTTTTGTAACTATACAATTTATCAAAAATGAAGCAGATAATAAAAGACTTAATAACGGCTTAACAATAGTCTCTTGAATCTTCCCACTTCCTTGCCTAATTTAATTTTATGGATATACTTACGGACTCATTTGTTGTTAATTCTAAAGGAAATACAGACATAATCGATATTACAAATAATGTTCAGGATAAGGTAAATTCTTCTGGTTTTACTGAAGGAAATATCCTGGTTTTTGTGGGAGGTTCCACTGCAGGTATTACAACAATTGAATATGAACCCGGTTTGAGAAAAGATTATCCAAATTTTTTCGAAAAGGTTATTCCATCAAACATTAATTATCATCATGATCAAACATGGCATGATGGAAACGGACATTCTCATGTCCGTGCTTCACTTCAGGGAGCTTCGCTTACAGTTCCTTTTTCCAACGGCGATTTATTACTGGGAACATGGCAGCAGATAATTTTAGTTGATTTCGATAACCGCTCGCGTAAAAGAAATATTGTTGTACAAATTATAGGTAAAAAATAAAATGAAGACTAAACTTATTGTTCTTTTGTTATTAGCAACAAGCTTAGCTTTTCCATGGGGAGACAAAGGGCACAAGCTTATTGCAAATAAAGCCGTTGAACTTTTAAAAGGGAAAATAAAAAACATCGGGTTATACCAGGATTATATTACAGAACATTCTGTCGATCCGGATTTGAGAAAAAGTCATGACAAAACTGAAGGACCTAAACATTACATTGATATAGATTTTTACAAAGAATTTTTAGATGGAAAAATGATACACGATAAAGATAGTCTTGTAGCTATCTATGGAGATGAAGTTGTAACAAAGACAGGATTGCTTCCATGGGCAACACTTACAACATTTAATAATCTTACTAAAGCATTTAAAGATAAAGACAAGAGCAAAGTTTTATTATACGCTTCCGATCTGGCTCATTATGTCGCTGATGCGCATCAGCCAATGCATACGATGGTAAACTATAATGGACAACTTACAAATCAGAAAGGTGTTCACGCCAGGTACGAAATAGATATGATTGATAAATATTTAGATGAACTTACAAATGAAACAAAGGGATACGAAATAACTTATGTTAAACAGCCGTTAGATTATATTTTTAGTTACATATCAGATTCAAATTCTTTAAGTGACAGTACTTTTGGCTGCTGATAAATCTGCTTCTGCTAAAAGCAGGCTCAACAAGCGGAGATGAATATTTAAGGCTTCTCTGGTTCAGGACAAAATATATTACAGAGATACAGTTTGAAGAAGCCTATAATTCACTTGCGTCACTTATTTATACTGCATGGGTTAATGCAGGGAAGCCTTTAATTACTAAAATAAATTGAGATGGAAGAGCCGGACAAATTATTAGAATTCCAATAATGAATTTTTCTTTGCTATTTCCGAAAGTATAATAGCAGAGGCGGAAGCGACATTTAACGATTCCGCTTTACCGAATTTCGGTATTGTTATTTTGTAATCTGATTTCTTCAATAATTCTTCCGAAGGTCCTGCAGATTCATTACTAAAAGCAATTATTTTTTTAGCCGGAACATTAAACTCATAAAGATTTTCTCCCTGAAGATCTGCGCACAATAATTTGTATCCTTTTTTCTTCAGAATTTCTAATGTATTATTCTCAACATCCTCGATAATATTGATATGAAATATCGATCCCATACTTGAACGAATAACTTTGGAATTATAAACATCAACAGCATTATCACTTACGAGCAAAGTCTCGATTCCGAACCAGTCACAAATCCTGATTATTGTACCGAGATTTCCCGGGTCAGCAATATTTTCAGCATAAACTATCGTGTTAGATTTTATCTCTTCAATCTTTTTGTTTGCAGGAATTCTGAATACAGCAGTAATTCCTTGTGGTGTCATTGTATCGGTTAATCTGAGCAGCTCCGATTTTTTTAACACTTCAACCTCAACACGTCTAAATAATTTTCGTGATCTTGTGTTTTCAAAAAATTTCTGTGATACAAATATTTTTTCGCAAAAGAAATTGCCGTCTATCCCTTCTTCGACAGTCTTTTTCCCTTCAGCAAGGAATTTCTTTTCTGTGGCTCTATATTTTTTTCTCAGGAGAGAAGAATAATATTTTAATTCTTCGTGTGTCATATTAAGCTATTGTAATTTTGAGTTGTTTTATTGTTCTGGTTATTATCAAGTTCTTTGAGATACTCCCACGAGTAAATTCCGGTATTGTGGTTATCCTTCCAGGTTATCTGTATAGCATATCCTCCTACAGTATCTATACTTTTAATCTTATACATTTCAGGATTTGATGATTGTTGTTTTGGTGGTCTGTATGTTTTAAACAGGACTGTTTCTCCTTTACAATTTGCACACGGGCATTCATCACGTAAGTATTTTAGGCTTATTACACTTTCTGTTTCATCGTCCCATTTAATAAATAATTTTTCCTTATTCAGAATTTTTATCTGTCTTGCCTGCATCAATAAAAACTTGTTTTTGTATGACCAAATATTATTCAAAACTTAACATAATACCAACAGGTAAGATTTGTTCCGGCAATAATTTCTCTAAAATTTTGTTATTTTAACATAGTTAAGAAGAGGTAATGACAATAAGGAATTATGAATTCACAGATGATTGAAATAATATTCTTTGTAATTTTTATCATTTTAGCAGGATATTTATCTGCTGCCGAGGTTGCTATTGCTTCATTCGGGTCTCAAAAGCTTGAAGAATTAAAAGAGAAGAATGATAAAACATTTCCTCTCTTTGAATCGATAAAGCAGGATGCAAATGCTTTCTTCGGAACGATTCAAATTTCTACAAACATATCTCTTATAGCCGCTTCGGTATTAGCTTTTATAATTGCAATCCGCCTTGTTAGTCCTTTGTTTTCAGATTCAGAGATTCCGGTGCTTAATCAATATTCCAAACTGCTTTCAATTTTTGCTGCCACAATTACCGTATCTTTTTTAACAATGGTATTTGGAATTCTCATTCCTAAGGTGCTTGGATTTAAATATGCTGAACCAATAGGTAAAGCATCGATAAGACCATTAATTTTGTTAACTGCTTTGTTTAAATATCCTGTTCGGCTCGTTACTTATGTCAGTAATATTTTTCTTTTCCCTTTTAAAGAAAAGACAAGCTTTTCACAAACAAGAATTTCAGAAGATGAAATAAGAATACTTATATCGGAAGGTGTCAAGTCAGGTTCAATAAATGAAACTGAAAAAGAAATTATCGATAACATTTTTGAGTTCAATGATCTTAAAGCAAACGAAGTTATGATACCGCGAACGGAAATGATTGCTGTTGATATTAATGAAAGTGAGGAAGAAAATGCAAAAAAAATTATAAGATCGGGACATTCTTTAATTCCTGTTTATGAAGAATCGCTTGACAACCTCATTGGCGTAATTCATACAAAAGATTATATGAGATCATTTGTTGAAAGAATTCCAGTTTCTATTAAAGGATTAATAAGACCAGCTTATTTTATACCGGAAACAAAACTCATTTCTGAAGTTCTAAAAGAAATGCAGAAAAGAGGAGAGAGAATTGCCGTAGTAACCGATGAATACGGCGGCACAGAAGGCATTATTACTATTGAAGATATACTTGAAGAGATTGTTGGCGACATAAAAGATAATACCAGAACAGAAGTTAAGGAATTTACCCGTCTGCCTGATGGAAAATATTATATCCTGGGTTCAATGAGCATAGATGATTTTAATGAATCGTTTATGATTAACCTTCCATTATCTGAAGAGTATAATACTGTTGCCGGTTTTGTTGCTGATAAGACAGGAAAGATTCTAAACTCAGGTGAAACATATGAACATGAAAATCTTGTCTTTGAGTTAATAAAAAAGATCAGGCAGAAAATGGTTCAATTCAAGGTTTATTCTGATGATGGAAGTTTTGGTGAAAAGTCTAAACCCTAACAACCTTCAAGGTTAGCTTTGTGTAAGGATGTGAGAACCCTGCCTACCGGTTTATCAACTGATGGTTGGCAGGCAGGCTTGAAGGTTAGATTCGCCTTGCAAAGCTTAATGATTTCTACTAATTTTGGAACTCAAATTAATGTAAGTTAATTGTTCATTTTTAATTGTATCAGCCCTAGGCTGATCCGCCTTTGGCGGAAATTCTAAATTGATAGGCTGGCTTAGCTCAGTTGGTAGAGCAGCTGATTTGTAATCAGCAGGTCGCGGGTTCGAGTCCCATAGCCAGCTCTTAAAAAGCCTTAAAACTATTTGTTTTGAGGCTTTTTTATTTTTAGGGGTTTTGGGAATCCCCCTGATAGCTTAAATATTAATTTTAAAGTTCTACTTTAAAAAAGTGAAAATATATGAAAAAAGTAAGGAAAGAATTGTTAGAAAAGCTTGAATCACTAAATGAAATTGAGGCGAAAGTGATTATAACAAGATTGTATATTAATAATAATCAAGATTATAGGGATTTAGATTTTAAATATACTAAGTTATTAAAAGATGTCCGACTTGATGACGTCGTTTCGTTTTCGATTTTTGTGAACTGGTTTTAGATTCTTCACCTGATAAATCAGGTTCAGAATGACCCGACTTCTCTAAATAGTTTTCGATCCCTTTGGTTTCTGATTCGGATAAATCAGAATTTTCGGGAATGTTTTCAGATCACTATAATATGAGACATACACCTAAAGATGAGTTTAATAAGAGACTTTTTTTGCTTTATTCTAACTTCACTTTTCTATTTTTCTGAATCAATACTGCATACATAACAAAAACAAATGCTACATAAAAGAATTGACCACGGGATACGCCTACTCCATATGGAAACCAAATGCCTGGAATAATATGCAAGTCAGATATTTCTTTTGGAAACAAAGCAATTAACATCAATAATGCTGCTACTAAAACTAATAAATCTTTCATGCCTTGTTTACGGATTCCCAGGTAGATGATAAATAGCATGCAACGCCAAAAACAACAATCTGATATAATCCGCAATTGTCTGAAAGTATATATGGATGGAGTGTGAAACCCAGGAAATTCCGAGCAATTGGGCTGCCATGAATAGTAAAGTAAGCAGTGCAATAATTTTAGGCAGCCATTTCGGTTGACGCAGGTTAAACCATTCCCTCCAGGCCATTAACCAACTGCCAAGCACCAATGGTTTGAGGATTATTGACCCAACGATAACAGCTTGATGGCTATTCTCTATATGAAACCAGAAGTAAACAGCCTGATTAAGTCGCATCAGTCCTAACAAAATTAAAGCTGCCATAAACCATTTACATGATTGTGGTGGGTTTCTACCTCTGTTCAGTAAAAACATTGTTATAGCCAGTAAAATAAATATTACTGGCCAAACAACTTCCACGATATATCCTTTTATGGTTTGCTCCCATTGAAATCTGTATTTTTTTTCGATATGGGTTTTTTCTCCAAGGGTTGGGGCAATATGGATACCGCCTGCATCGGCACCCAGACTAGCTGAACTCATCCACACCCTAAAAGCAATGGTAATATCCTTTTCTTTTTTTATATTTTCCGGCAACAGGAACATACGAGGTTGAATACTGTAAATTATTGGAACTGTACCAGAAAAATCACCTATATTACCTAAAAGTGACCCGTTAATAAATAGCTGATAGGCATCATCAACAGCAGGTGGTGCTGCGAAAGCTAAATTGTTTCCTGGTAAACTATCCAGTGGAACTTTCAGGCGGTACCAGGCGTAACCTGAATAATTTGAATGTCCTTTGGCTGTCCAACCCGGAATATAACCTGAAAGCCCCACATCGTCATCGTGTACTCCTGGTGGTGCAGTAAGGTCGATGGTTTCCCATTGCGAATCATCATAGTTGGATTCAGCATATTGCATATTATCCCCAGCTATAAATTTCCACGGACCGTTAAGTGTTGTGAGATTTTTATCGGAACGCAATGTTTCCTCGGTGGTTGAGGAATAGGAAAGGTACATAAAAGTACCTGCTACCAACAACAATGTGATAAATAGCATCAAATAGCAGAGCAAAAGATTTTTTTTCATTTGTTAAATACTCATTAAATTTTAAAGTTTGGTCTGATAAACATTTCCGCTAACTTATTTAATCACGCATTATGGCGGCTAATATACCTATCTGGCATAATATAGACCATATGCCGTTTATTTCGTTTTTTATTTCTTCAGATCCTTTAACATCCACAGTTTGCACGTGAAATGCCCAGAGTTTCCTAACGAGTGCAAAAGTGATTTAAATCCTGATTGCACATACATACTGACATTTGGAATGTTCGGAAACGATTCAAAATACAATTACGTGTAGCGATTTTGTGCGAAATAATATTTTAATTTTCCATAAGTCTTACTAAAAAAGTATGTATAAAAACATAAGGCAACGCAACACCTGTTAATCCATCAATCATTTAATCTTTTTGTCAGGTAATCCTTTCCCATCAGCGAGCAACTTGAACAGGCTTTCCTTTATATATTGGTTCCATCCTTTTACGCAGCCGACGTAACATTCAATACCGGGAACCAAGCCGATGTGCGTGAAGTTAATTTGTGTTGAATTGTTCACAGTAGAAATATCAAAACATATCTTCGTCCTCGTCCATTCTTTTTTATCTTTTATCCACGTAAGGTTACTATCTGTAACCAGCCAGACTATTTTTTTATCCTTTACAAGTTCAACTATTTTAATGACAAAAGAATCTCCGAAATTAAAGTGAATGGTAAATGTATCATTCGGCTTTTCGTAACTTCCTTGTATATTTTCTGACCACCAATCCGAAATGCGATTAATGCGGTTAAATGCTTCTTGGGCGCTTATTTTAGCCGCGATAGAGCAGGTATAATTTTGTTGTGACATTTTTGTTTCCTTTAGATTGTATGATAATGTTACTTTTATTTATCCTCTTTGTGTCCAAGGTATTCATCAATCAGCAGCTGATTGAAACCCCCTTCTTTCGGGTTTAGTTCCCCTTTTCCTATGGTAATCAAATTGCGCAAACTTTTGTTGATATAATTGCTCCATGCATCTCTGCAGATATTGTAGCATTCATATTCTGGAACTAACCCAATGTGTGTGAAACGAATTTCCGTTTTGCCATCCTTTTGGGATATTACAAAACTGGTTTTTGTCCCTTTCCATTCGCTTTTGTCTTTTGTGAAGTTGAAATGGTTGTCTAAAACAAGCCACACAACTTTTTTGTCAGGAACGAATTCTATTATTTGCATTTTGCAGATATGAACATCTTTGTAATGATAGAGAAACTCACCATTGAGTTTGTCTGTCGTTCCTTGAATTTCTTCTGACCACCACCCGCGAACATTGTTGATGGCATTGAATGCTTCTCTAGGAGTTTGCTCTATACCAAGAGGGCCGTGGTAAAATTTTTTTGGTTTTGCATGGCGTTCTTTTCTGTTATAGGCGTTAGTATATTGTTTGGTTTGTGTTTCTTTTGTGCAGAATGGACACAAGGTAAAAGTCATTACCAGAGTTGTTACATACGATGTTATTTTTTTCATGTGTTTAAGTTTGTATTTTTAGAACAAATTTATTGCTTAAAAATTTTTTACCTTGCGGAAAAATTAGCTCAACAATCCCTGCATTCCAAAGGCAGTCAAAAAATTATTGTACTGCTCTTTCACATGTCTATTTGCAGTTTCCGCAAAGTTTCCGGTTGCCGGATCAACAACCGTCCTTAGCGGTCTTTTGCCATTGGGGGTGTTGATAAGCATTACAATTGCATCGGCAACCAATTGAGGGTTTGGTTTCACGGCGTCAAACATTTGCCCGACGCCCGCTTCTATTTGTTCGGGAATTTTTGCAAGATCACCATATCCGGCAATAACAGCTACATCTGAGCCGGTAATTATTTTTCCCCAAATATCTGTCGGGAACGCACCGGGTTGTATCATAACAATGTCTACTCCCAGAGGCCTAACTTCATAATGCAACCCTTCTGTTAAACCTTCAATCGCAAACTTCGCGCTGTTGTACATAGTCATAAAGGGAGGAGAGAAACGGCCCGAGACGCTCGAGATATTAATAATTAATCCTTCTTTTTGCTTACGCATATGAGGCAAAACTGATTTAATAATTCTCCAGGGGCCTTTCACATCCACATCCATTATTTTGTCTACATCATCTTCGGTGAATGTTTCAGTAATTCCGGTTGCGTAGACTCCGGCATTGTTTACCACTACATCAATTCTGCCTTCTTTCTTCATGATCGTTCCTATGGCATCACTGACGGACATTCCATTTGTCACCTCAACATCCAATACTTCAATGTTTGCCCGCTGAGCCAACACCTTTGCTCTATCAGCATTACTGCTTTTAGTATAACGCATAGTCGCACATACTTTGTGCCCTAAGGCAGCGCAACTGTTCGACGTAAGCCAGCCAAAACCGCTGCTTGTTCCCGTCACTAAAATGACTTTACTTGACTGTTTGTTCATTACCGGCTCCTTGAGTATTTTAAATGTTTTTGTTCCTATTGAAAATATATTGTCTAAATATTACTTTGTCGAGGTGTGAAATGGGCTTTGTGGTGGGTTGATTTGGACATTGCAAATTTTTATTTTTGAACGAAAAGGAATTTCTATGAAACACCTTACCATTGTAGTTCCCGACGGACAAAACAACCTTAGCAGCATTGTTGGTGCGTATAAAATTTTTACAAGAGCGAATGAACATTGGAAGGATATCGGTAACAAAGAATTGTTTAGAATTCAGCTGGCGGGCATTTCAAAGCAAGTGGAATTTTATAACGGATTGTTTACCGTGAAGCCACATACAAATATTTCAGCAATTACCAAAACCAATCTTATCATTATCCCGTCGGTGAATCATAATTATCACGATGCGGTGAAAGGAAACAAAGCGCTGATTGATTGGATTGAGAAACAATATAAGAGCGGCGCCGAAATAGCAAGTATCTGCACCGGCGCTTTTTTGCTTGCGTCGTCCGGATTGCTTGATGGAAAAACATGCTCTACACACTGGGCTGCTGCGGATGCATTCAGAGAGATGTTTCCCAATATAAACTTACAAACCGATAAGTTGATTACGGATGAAAAAGGAATTTATACGAACGGCGGCGCTTACTCGTTCCTGAACCTGATGCTGTATCTCGTAGAAAAATATTACGACAGGCAGACAGCAATTTTTTGTTCCAAAGTATTTCAGATTGAAATGGACAGGCAAAGCCAGTCGGCGTTTACAATATTTACCGGGCAGAAGCAGCACGGAGATGAAATGGTAAAAAAGGCACAAGCATTTATTGAAAGTAAATTTCACGAAAAAATTTCAATGGAAAAACTCTCTTCGCAATTTGCAGTCAGTAGGCGGAACTTTGACAGAAGATTTATTAAGGCAACAGGAAATACTCCCGTTGAATATTCGCAGCGGGTGAAAATTGAATCGGCAAAAAAAACATTTGAAACCACCCGTAAAACAATTAATGAAGCAATGTACGAGGTAGGATATACAGATGTGAAAGCGTTTCGCGAAGTTTTTAGAAAAATTACCGGAATATCACCATTGGAATACAGAAATAAATACAATAAAGAGTCGATGGTTTTATAGAGCGCCTGCGCGCAGGATTACAGTTCTTTCAGCCATCCACAGTTTGTACGTAAGGTAAAAAATTTTATAGTCTTTTTTCTTTTAAAAGAGCAATTGATTATAAATCAACCGTTCGCCATTATCGATTACTCCCATATCTGTCGTAATCTTTGGCTCATTTTTACAGACTTCAAGCAGGTTCTTATATTGAAACGAAGAAGATGATGTTTCTTAAATAAGTTATTTGTGGATTAGAATCTTAGGGTACAAAGAGTAGATTTATTTTTGTAAAACCATTCGTACAAAGGAGTAGCAAAAGGAACTGCCGCAATTCTTCCCCCAAATCCCATAAACCTGTGCACAAACATTTTTATGTCTGTTGTATGTATTGATTTGAAAACCCCTTCATCAATATTGACCTTATATTTTTTTGCAAATCTTCGGTTTTACACTAATTTTAAAGAGGCTAACTTAAGAAAAATAAGTCCCATTTAAAATTGCATTTTTACTTATATTTCAGCACATTCTCAGCGAGAATGTATGTCTTCAAGCCTGTTAGATTGGATTAAAAATTGCTGAGAAGTATTTAACTTAATTATTTAAATTTAGATAAATGTACATTTTAGGAATATCTGCATTTTACCACGATAGTGCTGCCTGCCTTGTAAAGGATGGAGAAATAATTTCTGCTGCCCAGGAAGAAAGATTTACAAGAAAAAAACATGATTTTAATTTTCCGATAAATGCAATCAACTTTTGTCTAAACTATGGCAAAATATCTGTTGACGAATTGAACTTAGTTGCTTTCTATGATAAACCACTCCTAAAGTTTGAAAGATTATTAGAAACCTATCTCAGCTATGCACCAAAAGGGATTAAGTCTTTCATTAAAGCAATGCCTTTGTGGATTAAGGAAAAATTATGGATGAAAGACATGATAAAGAAGGAATTAAATTATGAAGGAAAAATAATTTTTCCGGAACATCATGAATCTCATGCGGCTTCTGCTTTTTTCCCTTCGCCATTTAATGAAGCTGCTATTTTAACTATGGATGGAGTAGGGGAATGGACTACTACAAGTTTTGGAGTTGGTAAAGAAAACAAAATAGAACTTATAGCTGATATCAAATTTCCACATTCTCTCGGACTGCTTTATTCAGCATTTACATATTATACAGGTTTTAAAGTAAATTCCGGTGAGTATAAAGTAATGGGTCTGGCTCCTTACGGCGAACCAAAATATAAAGATATAATTCTGAAAGAATTGATCGATGTAAAAGATGATGGTTCTTTCAAAATGAATATGGAATATTTTGATTATCCGTCTGGCTTGACGATGACAAATGAAAAATTCAATAAGCTTTTCGGTGGACCACCAAGAAAACCTGAAACTAAATTAACTCAAAAAGAAATGGATCTCGCAAGATCAATTCAGGATGTTACCGAAGAAATTGTTTTGAAGTTAGGTAAGCATGTTTATAAAGAAACTGGATTAAAAAAATTAACTCTTGCCGGCGGAGTTGCATTAAATTGTGTTGCGAATGGAAAGTTACTAAGAGAAGGACCTTTTGAAGATATATGGATTCAACCTGCGGCGGGAGATGCCGGAGGTGCTTTAGGTGCAGCTTTAATTGGATGGTATCATTATTTTGAAAATCCCCGCATGGCAGATGAAAAAAATGATTCACAAAAAGGATCTTATCTTGGTCCTGAATTTAACGATGAAGAAATTCTGGGTTTTATCAATCAAAAAGAAATCAGCTATAAAAAATTAGAAACAAATGACATTCCTAAAATAGTTGCGGATTTGATTGAACAGGAAAAAGTAATCGGGTGGTTTCAGGGTAGAATGGAATTTGGTCCGCGTGCGCTTGGCTCAAGATCAATAATTGGCGATGCCCGCTCTCCAAAGATGCAGGCACAAATGAATATAAAAATAAAATTCAGAGAAGGCTTCAGACCATTTGCTCCTTCTGTTCTTGCAGAAAAACTTTCTGATTATTTTGATATAAATTCTTCCAGCCCTTACATGCTTTTAGTTGCTGATGTTAAAAAAGAACGTCAGAAAGAAATGAATGAAAGTGAAAGGGAATTATTCGGAATAGATAAACTTAATGTTTTACGTTCCGATATTCCTGCCGTAACTCATATAGATTATTCGGCAAGAATTCAAACTGTTCATGAAAATACAAATAAGCTTTATTATGATCTCATCAAAAAATTTGATGAAGATTATGGTTGCGCAGTAATTATAAATACTTCTTTTAATGTTCGTGGAGAACCGATTGTTTGTACTCCTGAAGATGCTTATAAATGTTTTATGCGTACCGACATGGATTATCTGATTATGGGAGACTTTTTATTAGATAAAAGAGAACAAAAAGAATTAATAGAAGATAAAGACTGGAGAAAAGAATTCACTCTTGATTAAAATGATTGATTTAAATGATTTCTGAAGAAATAAAAAATATTAAAGAATCAAACAAAGACCTGCAAAAATTCGGAGTTACTGTTGGTGCAGTTTTAATTGTTATCGCAGGAATTATGTTCTGGAAGGGAAATCAAAACTTTCTTTATTTCGGTATAGCAGGTTTGTTGTTGTTATTAACCGGCTTAGTTTTTCCTGCCATCTTAAAGCCATTTAACAAAGCATGGATGACTTTAGCAATTTTGATGGGATGGGTTATGACCAGGGTAATTCTAACAGTTTTGTATTATCTTGTGCTAACTCCTATAAGAATTATTGCTATGCTATTTAAGAAAAATTTTTTAGATTTGAACATAGATAAATCGGCTAAGAGTTATTGGGAAATAAGAAAGAAAAGCGAACTGAAGCCTTCGGATTATGAAAGGCAATTTTAATTTTGAAGGATAAACAATGAGTAAATTATCAATAGTTTCTGAGTTGTGGCAGTTTCTGAAAGTAAGAAAAAAATGGTGGCTGGCACCAATTATAATTTTCCTTTTTCTATTGGGAGGATTAATTATTCTTACACAAGGATCGGCTTTAGCTCCGTTTATTTATTCTATCTTTTGAAATAATTCTCTTAACTGAAGAGCTACGACCGGAAACTAATTACGACCCCACTCCAGAGAAGCTATTGATTCTTAAATCCCGCATGTTTATGTTCTTAATTATTATTACATTGATTTAGCTGTAATATTTTCCCTCTTCGTCATTAAGGTTCTGTTAGTATTTTAAGTAATTCTTTTTTGGACACAGGTACTTATAGGTTGATCTGAAAATTCAAAATTAGTTTTATCTTTAGTTCCTGTTGTCATCTTTTAAACAAATTCTAAATAATAATTTGTCCGTTAAATTCTTTTAACAAGGATCATTATTAAAAATCTAAATCATCTTATTAGGAACAAAATGGAGCAATTATATGAAAGTTTTTTCTACATTTTTGTTTTTGCTATTAGCTTCTTTTACCGGGATAAATCTGGCGCAGGGTTTTTGGGAACAACAAACCAGTGGGACAAATCAATCTCTTTTGGGTGTTTCTTTTGCTGATAATTTTAACGGAACCGTTGTTGGCTCCGCTGGCACAATTCTTCACACAACCGATGGCGGCGCTAACTGGTCTCCGCAGTCTAGTGGAATAACAACGTCGCTTAACGGAGTTTTTTTAACTTCGACTCAAACTGGATTTGCAGTCGGTAACAATGGAGTTATTCTAAAAACAATTAATGGAGGGTCTGTTTGGGATCCGCAAACAAGCACTACTACTGAAAATTTACAAGCAGTTACTTTTTTTGATTCAGATTCTGGAATTGCAGTTGGAGACAACGGAGCAATTTTATTAACTACTGATGGTGGGGTAACATGGAATAACCACTCTGCAGGGAATTATAGTTTGTATGACGTAGAAGTAATCGATGGTCAAACTTGGATGGCTTGCGGTCTTCTTGCTTTGCTTCGATCAACTGATGGAGGCAGGAACTGGAACGAAGTAACCATTCCTGGAAGCAACACAATATTTTTAAAAAGTATTTCTTTTGCTGATGCCAATACCGGATTTGCTGTTGGCAGTTTAGAATTTTTCCGCACAACAGACGGTGGACTTAGCTGGGATAGTGTGTATGCAGTCTCGCAGGCTTTTGATGAAGTTCGCAGTGTTTTTTGTATAAATGATACCCTTGCTACCGCCGTAGGAACATATGGTGCCAATGCCGGAGTAGTTTTTGGTACTACAGATAAAGGAAATACGTGGCAATTTTCAGCTTCATTTGGAGTTTCAAAACTTGAAGCAGTTGATTTTGTTAATACAGTTTTTGGATGGGCTGTTGGATACTCTGGAGCGATACTTCATACCCCGACCATAACGGGTGTTGCAGATGAAAATATAGGTCCTGATTTTTATTATCTTTCACAGAATTACCCGAACCCTTTTAATCCAAGCACAAATATCAGATTTCAAATTCCTAAATTATCATTTGTAAATCTGAAAGTTTATGATGTACTTGGAAGAGAAGTTGAATCACTGATTAATGAAGAAAAATCCGCAGGAAGTTATGAAGTGGAATTCAATTCAAATAATCTTACAAGCGGGATTTATTTTTATAAAATTCAGGCGGGAGAATTTTCACAGACAAAGAAGATGATCCTTCTTAAATAATCAGGTACACTCTTTTTCCGTTTTTGCTGACAATTGCAATATTTCATCCAATAAGAGGAGAATTTCTTCTTTACTGAAAGGTTTGGAAAGATAGTGGCTGCAGCCGGCAGATAGGAACTCCTCTTTATCACCCTCCATTGCATAAGCTGTACAGGCAACTATAGGTGTGTTCTCATAACCTTTTATCTTCCTTATTTCCTGTGCTGCTTGCTTTCCGTCAAGATCTTTTTTCAGATTAATATCCATAAAAATTAAATCAAATTTTTTCTTCCCTGCAAATTTAAAAGCATCATAAGCATCTTTTGTATAGGTTACATCAAATTTAGATGGGAGATAATTTCTTATGATGTTATTAATGTTTTCATCATCATCAACAATCAGGATTGATGCAACAGAATCAAAATGCATTGATTTATTTTCTTTGTTTGATTCAGCTTGAATAGATTGAACGCCTTCTGATGAGAGTGGCAGTCTAACAGTAAAAGTGCTACCTTTACCCAGTTCACTATCTATACTGATGGTGCCGTGAAGTTTTTCAACAAACTTTTTTGTAATACTTAATCCAAGGCCCGAACCCTGGAAGTTCCTGTCTAAACCTTCACTAACCTGACGGAAATCCTCAAAGACCTGGTTATGGTTTTCTTTTGAAATTCCTATTCCTGTATCAGTAACTTTTATGACAGCAAAATCTTTCTCATTAACTTTGTCTTGGGATAAGTTTACAGTCACACCGCCAGTGTTGGTAAATTTAATAGCATTGTTTAGAAGGTTATTTAGTATAGAACGAAATGCTCTGATATCGAGATTAGCGAACAATTTGGGTGATTCAAACTCACTTTTAAGATATACTCCTTTTTTGTGAGCAAACTCTTTAAAAGAATTTACAATTTCTAACGAAGCAGTAACGATTTCAAATTTTTCCGGAATGAGTTCTAGTTTATCGCTTTCAATTTTTGAAAGATCGAGAATCAAGTTGAGAGTTTCTGTAAGTTTTTTACTTGAATTATAAATAGCTTCTGACATTTCCTTCAGCCCAGGATCAGTAAGATCCTTGCAAAGAAATTCAGAGTAACCTATTATACCAACAAGAGGTGTACGTAATTCGTGACTCATATTTGCAAGAAAGTTTGATTTTAAGCGATTCATCTCTTCTGCTTTTTCTTTAGCTACTATAAGTTCTTCAATAGTATTTTTCTTTTCTGTTATATCTTCTTTCACTGCAACAAAATGGGTGATAATCCCTTTTTCATCTACAATTGAAGATATTATTACATTTTCCCAGAATAACTCACCATTTTTCTTTTTGTTATACATTTCACAAGCAAAATCTTTACCGGATAAAATTGTCTTCCAAAGATTTGCAAAGAATTCCCTAGAATGATAACCAGAGTTTAGTATTCCTGGATTTTGACCTATCACTTCTTCCGGGCTATACCCGGTTACTTTTGTAAACATAGGATTAACATATTCTATTTCGCCCTTTGCATCAGTTATTATGATACTCGCCGTATTCTGCTCAATAGCTTTTGACAATACGAGTATGCTTCTTTCAGCAATTTTACGTTTAGTAATATCATGGTTAAGACTAAGAATTGCTTTTTTACCTTTATAGTCTATTATTGAAGCGTTTATTTCAACAATAATTTCGTCTCCTTGTTTTGTATGTTGTGCAGTTTCAAAATTAGTAATATATCCATTTGTTAATATCGTTTTTATTTTTTTTCTTCCATCTTCAACGTTTTTTGATAATTTTTTCAATGACATTCCGATGAATTCATCTTTAGCAAATCCATACAACTCACAAGCCCTGTCATTTACTTCCATGACAATTTCATCTTCAGCATTTAAAACGAGGATAGCATCGTGAGCGTTTTCGAATAGGGTGCGATATTCAGTTTCAGATTGTCTTATTTCTTCTTCTGCCAGTTTACGTTCAGTTATATCCTGGTTTACACCGTATATTCTAATTGTTCTACCATTGTTGTCTTTTATAATGAAGAAATCTACTGTTATATAACCAGGTTTTCCATCAGCATATTTGATTCTATGTTCTAATTGTCTATGAAGATCAGGATTTGTTGATTCCATAGCCAGCTTCATTTCTTCAGCAATGAGATGAGCATCTTTAGGGAAGAAGAAACGGTCGACATATTCTGAAGGCGACATAGTATAACTGCCAACCTGGTCAACCGTAGTATGGAAAAGTTTATAGAAGTAATCATTAAATATGAATTGATTTTTTAACGCATCATATTCCCAGGGACCTAGTCTTGCAACTTCAGCAGCCTGGGATAATTGGTTCTGTCTTTCATGCAACGAATTTTCAATTATTTTCTTTTCGGTGATGTCTTCAATTGTTCCATCATAGTAAATGGTCCTACCATTTCCATCTCTTACAGCTCTTGCACTTTCTCTAACACAAACAATTGTTCCATCCTTTTTCTTCCAGTTAAATTCCAATCCTTTTATTTCCCCTTCTTTTTCAACACTTTCGATGAATCTAATTCGTTCATCTGTGGTTTCAAATCCATGCTTGCTGAGATTAACTTTAGCAAGGTCGTCAAAAGAATTAAATCCTAAAATTTTAACTAATGTTGGATTAGCTAATAATATTTTTCCATCCCGAGTAGTTCTATAAATTCCAACGGTGCTGTTCTCATAGAGTGAGCGGAATCGTTCTTCACTTTCTTGTAATTCTTTCTCAGTTTTTTTTCTGTCAGTTATATCCTGGATAGTCCCAATCATTTGTATTGGATTATCATCCTTATCAAATTCTAATTCACCTATACCATGTACCCATCTTACTTCTCCATCTGATAGTCGAATGATTTGATATTCATTGTCAAATCGTTTGTGTTTACCCACCACATCTTCGATAAAGTATATCTTCATTTTTTCTCTGTGGTCCGGATGTATAATTCTTAACCAGCCTTCTACATCCTTCGGATATGTTTCATCTATTCCAAATATCTCATCTAAAATTTCGCTGCTCTCCCACTTACCATTGGAAACATCGAGCGTATAATGACCAAGTCCGGCTACTCTTTGGGATTCTTTAAGCAAAAATTCACTTTCCTTAAGTGCATCTTCCACCTTTTTTTGCTCTGTTATATCATGACCAATTCCGACTAAACCGGAAATTTCTCCCCTCTCATCAGTTAAGGGAAGTTTTGAAGTTAGTAACCATTTCTGCTTTCCACCAGAATCTATAAGGAGTTCCTCCCGATTCAATATTGGAGTGCCAGACTGAATTACCGACTGATCGTCTTTAAAAAACTTTTCAGCAATTTCTTTTGGAAAAAGATCAAAATCGCTTTTGCCAATTACATCAGACTCGTTTTTAAGCCCCATATTTTTGATGTCTGCTAAGTTTGCTATAATCTTTCTACAAGATTTGTCCTTAATGTAGATTACATCAGGAATGTTATCTATTAATGTTCGCAGTAAAATTTGTTCATGTCGAAGTTCTTCCTCAGCCTGTCTACGCGCTGTGATATCTATAATAGTTCCTATGTACCCGATGGTCTCTCCGAATAGATTAGTCTCCGGCACTGCTTTACCCATTACCCATGCGATAGATCCATCGTTGTGCAGAAAACGGTAATCAATCATAGAGTCTGAAAGAGACTTAACAGACTTTTTCCAGCCACCTATCAACTTCTCGCGGTCCCCAGGATGAACTGCATTAAGCCAACCATAATCTAAGGCGTCCTCGAAAGACAATCCTGAAATCTCGCACCACCTTGGGTTTACATATGTGGTTTTTCCCTCTACGTCAGTATTGAATATTCCTACAGGAGAAATATTCGTTAGTCTCTGATATCGCTGTTCACTTAATTGTAAATTATCGTTTGATCTTTTTTTCTCGGTGATGTCCCTGATAATTGCAATAATAGTTTCTTCATTATCTACAGTCAGATGATTCAGACTTACTTCAACGGGAAACTCAGAACCGTTTTTTCTTAACCCGGAAAGTTCAGAATTACTTCCTATAGTTTGTGAAGAAGAATTTTTGAAGCAAGAAATTATGTTTAATTCATCTTTTGCCCGGAATCTCTCTGGAAATAAAAAACAAAGAGTTTTACCGATTATTTCATCTTCACTATACCCAAATACTTTTTCCAATTGATTATTGGCAGTTAATATTTTCCCATTATTATCTGTAATAACAAATACATCCGGTGCTGATTGAAAGAGAGAACGTACTTTCTGAGCAGTTTTTTTTCTCTTTATAATTTTTGAAAAGCTACTATCTTTCTGTTTATATATTTTTCCCATTTAGATATAACTTCTTTACAACGGAGGAATAAACTGAAGTGTTGTGAAAATGTTTAATATGGTATAATTTTCAAATATTAAAACGTATCTAATCATTCTGCAACGCTCACAATTCAGTAAATGCTAAAATCCATAAATGCGTTTAAATCAGGTACATAATTTTGCCGCAAAACATATGCCATTTTAGTAAGAAAAAAGCCTTTCTAAATACCTTAATTTTCTAATGTGAAGTATTAAAAAGTTGCTATAGGTGAGATTGAAAAACTACCGGAAAATATTGCAATTATTTTCGGTAGAAATAGAGACTTTTGTGCAAAATACTAAAGACTAGTTATCATTTAATCAGTCTTATAAAGCAAAGCAGCTTTATCAGCAGAAGTTACGATTCCTTTTATCATTGCAGAACTGAAACCGCTATGTTCCATTTGATTTAATCCGGCGATTGTGCAGCCTCTTGGAGTTGTTACTTTATCGACTTCCTTTTCCGGATGATTTTCCATACTTAGTAATAATCCAGCAGCGCCTTTTGCAGTTTGTGCAGCCATAAGTAAAGCTTCTTCAGAGTGAAAACCGATTTCTATTCCCCCCTGTGAAGCCGCACGTATAGCTCTTAAAAAGAACGCAATTCCGCAGGCACATAATCGCAGTTGCAGGAACCATAAGTTCTTCATCTATAATCAAAGTCTGTCCAACAGAATCAAAAATTTCCTTGGCAATCTGCAATGAAGAATTCTTTTTATCAGTACCGGACAAACACGTCATTGATTCCTGGATAGCAATTGCTGTATTCGGCATAGCCCTTATGACCTCAATATTCTTTCCAACTATTTTTTTCATTGCATTTATACTTGCGCCTGAAACAATAGAAATAATTATGTGCTTGTTTGCTTTAAGGTCATTTTTTATTTCTGTTAAAAGTTCATTCAACTGCTGCGGCTGAACTGCTATAATAATTATCTCTGAATTTTTAACCGCCACATTATTATTTGTAGCTACTTTAAATCCTTTTTTAATAAGTTCAGGAATAGCTGAAGTATTTCTTTTTGTTATATAAATGTTGGAAGCCGAGAACCTTTTATCTTTTATTAAACCGCGTGCAATGGAAAGACCTATATTCCCGCCTCCTAAAATTGCAATTTTTTTGAATGAACTCATTATTATCTCCCGGAAGAATTATGCTTTAATGTAATCTAATTTTTTGTTGTGAAAAAATACTAAATATAGTTCCCAAATGCTCATCTAAACAAATTCTTAAGTAAATTAGTGTCAGCAATTTTCAGTAATAGATCCTGGTTGTAACATGTTTACCTACAAAAGAAAAATTAATTTTCACGATTGTGATGTTGCAGGAGTGTTGTTTTTTGCAAGAATTTATGAACTCTGTCATTCTGCTTATGAAGAAATGATCTCAACGTTTGATCTTGAGGAAGATTTTTGGAATAACGATGATTATATAATGCCGATTATTAAAAGTGAGGCATCTTATCACAGACCTTTAAAATATGGACAAACGGTAACCGTTGAAATAAAAGTTGAACAGCTAAAGTCTTCATCTTTTGAATTGAATTATGAGTGCAAAAATGAAAAAGGTGAGATAACTGACAAAGTTAGAACAGTTCATGTTTGTGTTAGTAAAAAAGACTGGAAGAAAAGAGAATTGACACGTAAGGTCTCAGAAGGATTGAGAAAACATTCCGGAAGTTAAGATTGAACTTTGAGATTTGACTTTTGACTTCACATTTTTTTTGGATTAACCTAAAAGTTTTATTTATCTAGTAACTTTTTGACATCTTCCCTCATTACCTTTCCGAGTTCTGTTTTAGGTAACTTATCAACAAATAATATTTTTTTAGGAACTTTATAACTTGCTAATTTAGTTTTTAAAAAAATTTTCAATTCACTGTCTGATAGTTTTGTATTAGTTTTTAATACGATTGCCGCCGAAACAACCTGTCCCCATGTTTTATCTTTTATTCCGATAACGCAAACCTCTTTAACATTTTTATGAGTTAAGATTATTTTTTCAACTTCGGCTGGATAAATATTTTCTCCTCCGGAAACTATTAAGTCGCTTCTTTTGGCTTCGACAAATAAAAATCCTTCCCCGTCTAAATACCCGATATCTCCGGTTGCAAATAAATCTTTCTTTAATTTAGTCTTTGTTTCACTGCTGCTTTTATAATATCCTTTCATAACTGCAGGACTTTTAACTATGACCTCGCCGCTTTTTATAGATAATGTTTCTTCATCACCTGAATAAATAAAAACCTGGTTGGGCAAAATTGCTTTTCCCGATGCTTCAGGTTTTTTTCTCACTTCATCTTTATCCATTATAGCAATAAAAGAAGAAGTCTCGGTTGAACCGTAGACTTTTGCGATATTCCATTTCAGATCAATTGCTTTTAAGATTAACTCTTTATCCGAAAAGCCTCCTCCTAACAAAACCATTCTTAATTCTTTTGGTGGAATAAAATTTCTATCAACAAATTTCTTTAATTGATTTGAAACTAAAGAAGCTAAAGTTGGTCGATGTTTTTTTATTGCTTTTTCAAGATCATCATTTGAAAGAGAGTTGGGAATTACAATTGAAGCGCCGAACATTAAAGCGCGGAAAATAATTGAGAAGCCTCCAATGTGATAAAAGGGAAGTGAAGCGAGCCATTTATCTTTTTCTTTTTGAAGTAGGACCTTATTTCCAATCAAAGCACTTTGGATTAAATTTTCGAAAGAAAGGATTACAGCTTTTGGCTTTGCTGAAGAACCAGAAGTAAAAAGGGTAAGAGCAGTTTTTCCTTTTGAGAATCCCCTGGTTTTTAATTTGTATTTGGCGGGTTCTAATTTTTCATAAGGAATTATTAAATCCTTTTTCTGAACAGCACTTTTTTTCAAACTCTTTACTTTTTATTATCCTTTTTGGATTAAGAAATTTTATCTGTTCATTTAAATCTTTTTCAAGCAGCTTTGTATTTAAAGGAACAGGAACAGCACCAACTTCCCATAATGCAAGAATGGTTACAATAAATTCCGGGCTGTTATTATACAATAAACAAACGATGTCGTTTTCTTTTATATCATTTTGAGTTAAGTAGAAGGCTGTCTTATCAACAAGTTCAGCGAGATTTTTGTAGGACAATTGCTTGTCTTTGTAAATTGCAGCAGTAGAGGCAGGATCGGGTTTTATATCTACCGGTCTTATCAGGTTTAAAATATTCATTTAGAACCCAAATAAAATCTTACCTTCCAAAACCGGGTACGGATCGGGTATATCTGTTTCATCAAAATAGTCTGCTGTTGCCAAACCATGAGATAAATTATTATTTATCAGGGCTGCTGCATTTACCATCGAAATTCTACCAATCATATTTTCAAAGGATGAAGTAACAATGCATTTAATTCCTTTCCCTTTTGCAAGGTCAGCGATTTTTAGAGTTGGGATTATTCCTCCCAGCATCATAGGTTTTAAGATAAGGAATGATGCAGCATTATCAGCGATAATTTCATAAGCATCATTCATTGTTCTTATTGATTCATCCACAGCAAGAGGAATTTTAGTTTTATCTTTTAGAAAAAGAAAATCATTTAAATCTTTTACGGGCTGTTCTGCATATTCGATATTGAATTGTTCTAATGCTGTAAGATTTTGGAGTGCTTCTTCTTTCTCCCATTTTGCATTAGCATCGATTCTAAGTTTAATATCTTTACCAACAGCTTTTCTTATTTCTTTTACTGTCTTCAAATCTTCTTCAAAATCATTCCTGCCAACTTTTATCTTTATAGTTTTATATCCTTTATTAATAAGATCTGTTGCAGCTTTTCCTGCTTCATTGTAAGGAATGAGTCCGATTAAAGCATTAATAAAAATAAAATCGGAATAATTTCTTTTTAATAAAATGGGTATAGAAGTTTTCTTTTCGTTACAAAGCAATCTTAATATTGCAAGTTCTAATCCGCATTTTAAAGAAGGCAGCTTATCATAAGCACTTAAATTTTGTTCAATGCTTCCCTCAATATTTGTAAAATCAATGTTTAGCGCGAGAGAAAAATTTTCTAATGCTTTTTCAACATCCTCATAAGTTTCGGAACCAAACTCGGGAAGAGGAGCAGCTTCACCAATTCCTGTTGATTTTTCGTTGCTCTTGAGAAATAAGATAAACCCGTTTCTTTCTGTTATTGTTGCGCCGGATGTCTGAAAAGGTTTTTTAAGATTAGCTGAATAGGGAACATAGGTTAGTTCAAGGTTGTTCATAACATTAGCCCGGCAGAAAATAAAATGCCGTACAGTGCAGACAGTTTGGCAGTAAGTTCAAGAGTTTCATTTAATTGAGTACCATCTAACGTAAACAACATTGTTATAGTTTTATAAACAACAGGTAGTGTGAGATAGGGAAGGAATATCCAGAATTCAAAACCATAGAAAAGAAAAAGAAGCAAAGGAACGATGAAAGAAACCACAATCAAAAATATAAACTGGTACTGTGTAAATGTTTTTCCAAGCTTAACAGCAAGAGTATTTTTGCCTGCTGCGCGGTCTTCTTCTATATCCCTGAAATTATTTACAACAAGAATATTTGTTATAAGCGAACCGACAGGAATCGAGGATAAAAATGCCGGCATTGAAAGTTGATTTGTTTGTAGATAAAATGTTCCCATTGTTCCGATTAAACCGAAGAACATAAAAACAAAAATATCTCCGAGTCCTTTATAAGCCAAAGGATATGGACCTGCCGTGTAAGCAATTCCTGCAAAGATGGAAAGAACACCGATGATTAGAATAATTATTCCGCCGACATAAACAAGATAAAGCCCGAGAATAAAAGCTAAAAGGAAAGTGAGAACAATTCCGGTTTTCATTTCTTTAACTGAAATTAAACCTGCAGAAAGTACGCGTACAGGACCTTTACGTTCGGCAGTATCTGCACCTTTGTGGTAATCGTAAAGATCATTTGTAAAGTTTGTTCCGATTTGAATAAGCAAAGAACAGATTAATGCAACCAATGTAACAAGCGGATTGAACTTGCCTACATTTATTGCTAAAGCTGTCCCTACCATAACAGGTACAACAGAAGCAAGAAGTGTTTTGGGTCTGCTTGCCAAAAGCCAGCTTTGAAATTTAGAGAGTTCTTCTTTCATAATTAGTTAAAAATTTTTTCGAAATAATAGAACACGGATTGGACGGATCAGACGGATATACACTGATTTTTTATCCGTGAAAATCAGCCAAATCAGTGTCATCCGTGTTCTATCACGGAAGCTTAGGGAACTTCTTAAAATCCGGTTTACGTTTTTCTAAGTAAGCTTTCTTACCTTCCTGTGCTTCCTCACTCATATAATATAAAAGCGTTGCATTACCTGCGAGTTCCTGTATTCCCGCCTGTCCATCCAGTTCAGCATTAAAAGCAGATTTAAGAACACGTAATGCCATCGGGCTGTGCTGCAAAATTTGTTTTGCCCATTCTACACCTTCTTCTTCAAGCTTTTCCACAGGAACAACTTTATTGACTAATCCCATCTCAAGTGCTTCCTGTGCACTGTATTGTTTACAGAGATACCAGATCTCGCGCGCTTTCTTTTGTCCTACAATTCTTGCAAGGTAACTTGCACCCAAACCGCCATCAAAGCTGCCGACTTTAGGACCCGTCTGCCCGAAGATTGCATTATCTGCTGCAATAGTTAAATCACAGACCACATGAAGAACATGCCCGCCGCCGATTGCATATCCTGCAACAAGAGCAATCACAGGTTTGGGAATACTTCTTATTAATTTCTGAAGATCGAGAACATTTAAGCTTTGTGCACCTTCTTCAGATTTGTATCCTTTATCTCCACGAATTCTCTGATCGCCGCCGGAAGAAAAAGCATACTTCCCATCTTTTGCGGGACCATATCCTGTTAATAAAATTACTCCAATTGTTTCATCCATTCGTGCATCGGAAAAAGCATCATACATTTCTGTTACAGTTTCAGGGCGGAAAGCATTTCTAACTTCAGGTCTGTTAATAGTGATTTTTGCAATTCCATCCATCCCGCCAACGGGATCTTCGATCTTTTCATAGATGATGTCGGAATAATCCTTCACTTTTTTCCAGTTAAAACTCATTTATTTACCTTAAGATTTTAATAAAGTAAAAATATGGAAAAATGTGGAAACGTGCCCGCCTATAAATTCATTTTTGTTTCTACTTTTCTTGGCGCAAGAAAAGTAGCAAAAGAACATGCACTTAAAAAGAAATTCTAAAATTATTCTTTGTTCGCTAAGATAAATTAACTCGTCCCGATGAAAATCGGAACTCAAACAGAATTTATCTTTTAACGCTCACAAAGAATAATTTTTATACGAATTTCTTTTAATGTGCAAAAAAGTCTTTAAAAGGGCTAAGTCTATTATTTTAAACCATGTTAAGGTGAAGAATACTTATTTTATGATATATTGATTACAAGTCCCTCTCTTTTTTTAAGATACTGTGTGAAAATTTGATTTCTCATTGGTAGTCGCAACTTTCAAGTTGCGTTTTAATCAAATATCGCAGTCTAAAGACTGCGGCTACCGCCATTTCGTTAATTATCACACAACCTCACAAAGAGAGAGACTATAGAGTGAGTTTGATTTATTATGGATCCACAAATTTTAATCCTCAACTATTCTTATTTTTAAACATACTTTTTATAATTTTTGCGGATTAATGAAACTGCGAAACAACGGACATATTTCAGAAGCTGTGCACGATAACCTGAAGCTGATGTTCCGTGCATTAAAGTATAAGAACTACAGGCTGTTTGTAAGCGGTCAAAGCATATCTCTGATTGGGACGTGGATACAGATGGTTGCAATGCTGTGGCTTGTTTATTCATTAACAAACTCTGCACTACTTCTTGGTGTCGTCGGGTTTTCCGGGCAGATACCTATGTTTGTAATTGCACCGTTTGCCGGAGTTTTAGCCGACCGCTTAAACAAGCACAAGCTTCTTTTAATCACTCAGTCACTTGCACTTGTTCAGGCACTTGTTTTAGCTGCACTTGTATTATTTAACTTAGTTACAGTCTGGCACCTCATAATTCTTAGTGCAATTCTCGGTATCATCAACGCTCTCGATATGCCGATAAGACAGAGCTTTGTTGTCGAGATGATCGAGAACAATAAAGAAGATATCGGGAACGCTATTGCACTTAATTCATCTATGGTTAATGCTGCAAGATTAGTTGGACCATCCATTGCAGGTATTTTAATTGCAACGGTTGGAGAAGGATGGTGTTTCTTATTGAACAGCATAAGTTATGTAGCTGTTGTTGTTTCGCTGTTAAAGATGAAGATCACTCCAGTTACACACAAAGCTGAGGATAAGAAAATATTAAAAGATATTTCCGAAGGTTTTAAATATTCTTTCGGGTTTCCGCCTATAAAATATTTGATAAGTCAGCTTGCAGTGATTGGCTTTTTCAGTTCTACGATTACTTTGCTTGCACCTGTTGTAGCAAAAGATATTCTGCATGGAGATTCAAGCACGTTCGGTTTTTTGATGAGCGCTTTCGGCTGCGGCGCTTTGGTTGGTGCAGCTTACCTGCTTAATAAAAAAACTGTTCTCGGACTTGGAAGATTGATTGCCGGGTCTGCTTCTTTGTTTGGTCTAAGCCTTATTGTTTTTTCCTTCTCCCATATTTTTATTTTGTCCGTTATCATAATGATGTTTGCAGGCTTGAGCAATATGCTTGTCATTGCTTCCACAAATACACTTCTGCAGACAATTGTTGAAGAAGATAAAAGGGGAAGGGTAATGAGCTTATACACAATGGCTTTCAGGGGAATGTCGCCTTTTGGAAATTTGCTTGCAGGCAGTCTTGCAGGTTTTATAGGAACTTCTTTTGCATTGGCATTTGGCGGGATTGTCAGCTTAATATCGGGACTACTTTTTCTCAGCAGGATTCCATACTTAAGAAATTTTATCCACCCGATTTATACAAAGCTCGGTATCATCCAGGAAGTTGCAACAGGTGTGCAGCAGGCGTCAAGCTTATCTTCACCGCCGTCGAATTAGTCCAGTATATAGTAGATAGTATTGAGTAACTAGTATCTGGTTTCCAGAATCTAGTATCCGGTATCAAATATCCATAACCAGTATCAAGCCAAAAGATATCTTTGCGATTATTTTTTTAACCAGCGATTATTGATTTTAAATACAATTCCGGTTAAGGAATAAAGAATACCTGAAACGATACTGGCAACTGCAAGGTTTATTTTCATAAAAAGCAACACAAAAGCAATCGAAATAATTGGGATAAAACAAAGGTGAGTAAAAACTCTTTTATAATATTGTGTGTGCTTTATTTCATAACTGTTTAATCCCAGCTCATCTTTTTTTCGTAATGCGTGATTATAAAAACGAGAAAAGACAAATAAAATTCCAAATGCTCCGATACCATAATAAACCATCAGCCAGGGCACCTGAGTTCCTTCAATCATTGTAACAAAAACATTTTGTGTACCGAAAAAAATCCAGCTGATAAAACGTATCAGGAAAAGAGATAAAAATTTTAAGGGGAATAGAAAAATCAATACAATGAACAGTAAAACCGTATTCCATCTGAAAATTATTTTGTCGTTGAGTCCATAACGCCGGAAAAATTTTCTATGTTGATTCCATATAATTACCAGCGGAATGATTGTAATAGCAAAAGCGATCAGTTCATCTGTAAGGTCGAGCATACCGGTGAATGTTTTCGGTACCTCCAGTGAAATCATCAATATTGTAATTGAAAAGCCAAAAACCGCATCACTGAAATTTTCCAGGCGTGAAGGGTTGTTGCTGCGTACCTTAAATTGTTCCTGCATATTAGAAATTTTTTAGGATAATATAAGGCTTTTTTCTGTAAGAATGTTTCGCTTGCTTCAAATTAAAATAGGGTTTTTGTTCAACTCCTACGGAGTTGTAGATTTCTTGGCTTTACTATGTGTTACAAACATTCAATCCCGATGGGATTGATTCCAGTATCTAGTGACTAGTATCTTGAATCTAGTAACTAGTAACTAGTATCTAGAATCTAGTATCCGGGTTTCTCGCATCTGGTTTACCAACCGAAGGTTAGTAACTAATAACTAGTATCCAGTAACTAGTATCTAGCATCTGGTTTCTGGTATCTGGCATCCGGTATCTTGAATTAGTTGCACAATTAACCTAAGTTTGCTTTTGAAAATGGTGTAACACCCCGTATTACTACAAAAACCGGAAGGGGGAAAACTTGTCCACCGAAGTTCTTTAGAGCGAAGGTGGATGCTGATATTGGTGGGTAAGCATTGCCGGATGATTTAAAAAACAATTTAATAAATTTTAAAAATGCTATGAAAGAAATCGGACTACAAAATATTTACCAAGATAACATCGAGAACCTTCTTAGGGAATATTCGACCTATGAAGTCCCATTTTTCCAAAGAGAATATTCATGGAAAAAAGATGAATGGACAGATTTTCTAGAAGATGCATTAAAATCGAAAGAAAATAATTCAAAACATTTTTTCGGTTTTATGACTTTTCGAAAAGAGAGTGAAGATAAAATTTTTATCATTGAAGGTCAGCAACGCTTAACAACTATAATCATTTTGATCTGTCTTGTAAGAGATATTTATTTTGATTTAAATGATGACGACTGGAAAAAATTTGAATTTTATATAAAGTTAGATGATCTTCTTTCGCCATACGAACCATCTTCTCCTAAATTGATACTATCTGATATGAATAAGGATTTTTTTGAAAAATATATTCAGACACTAGATAAACCTGAGGAAAAAATAAGCAAGTATAATATTGAAAATAAAGTAAGTATTACAAATGCATACATTTTTGAGTGTTATAAATATTTTTATTTAGAACTTAACAAAAAAATGAAGGCTTTAAAAACAGAGGATCAAAAAGAATATTTGAGAGAATTAATAAAAACTATACTTCGGAATTTCATTGTAGTGAAAACTGAAGTAACTGATAATAAAGCTGCTTTTAATATTTTTCAAACTCTAAACGATAGAGGATTAGATTTAACTGTAACAGACCTTTTAAAAATATACCTTTTCGATACGGTCGGAAATTCTTGGCAAGACGCAAAAGATAAGTGGGATGATATTAGAGAAGCGCTTAGTCAACAAAACATGAACGCTTTTTTACGTCATTTTTGGTTATCAAAATATTCAGTAATAAAAGAAAAAGATTTATTATTAGCCATAGAGAAAAAAGTAGATAATAAAAATGAAGTATTCAAATTTCTGAATGAACTTAAAGATGATGCTGAATACTATGATGCACTATTAAACCCTAGTAGGGTATTTTGGGGAAAGCGAAGTCAAGAAATTGTTACTTTACTTGAGGAATTGCAAATACTATCAAGACAACAACCCCTTCCATTATTACTAGCTAGCTGTAGGGAAGAGCAATTTCACACAAATGAATTTATTAAATTACTAAATATTTGTACTAACTATATATTTAGATACTTGACTATAGCAGAAAGAGAAAATAAAGAGTTAGAAAGACTTTTTAGTGATATTGCGATTGATATACGGAAAGGTAAAATAAAGGATACTAGAGAAGTAAAAAACAGATTAATGAAAGAATATGTTGATGATGAAACCTTTATATCAATTTTTTCCAAAAAACAAATAAAAAGCGTCAAAGTTGCGAAGTATATTTTAGTAAAAATTGAAAATTATTTAAGTGGTGAAACTGAAAAAGTTAATAAGAGAATTACACTAGAACATATTCTCCCTAAATCACCAAATGATGACTGGAAAGAGTATCTAATGGAAAATAGAATGGAAAAAGAAGAATTTGTTTATAGAATAGGTAATATGACTTTATTATTACAAAAACCAAATAAAGATGCAACTAATAATTTCTTTCATAAAAAAGTTAGAGAGATTTATTTAAAAGAAACAAATTTAAAGATCAATGAAGATTTGCAAATTCTAAATTCTTGGAATAGAGACGATATACAGATAAGACAAGAAAAATTAGCTAGGATTGCTGCAAAAGTTTGGAATATATAATTGATTAAAAGGTGACAAATGACGGATGAAGAAATTAATAATTTTAGACAATTAAAAGGGTTTCAAAATCTTACTGGGCGAACCAAGTTTTTTGATAAACTAATTGCTAGGCTAAGAAATTCCAATTTAGAATTTCAATTGATTCAAGATATAGATGAAGATGTATTTTTAAAAATCGGATTTCCAAATGCAAGAGAAAAGCGATTTATTTCAGTTTATAATAAAGACAATATTAAGAATCTTTTATCTACAAAATTTGAGAACTATGTTTTTATTGAAGATTATCTAGCTATTTGTGATTATAACCATAATATAATAGAAGCTATAATTGGTGAAAGAAATTTAGGTCCAACACGACCTTCAAGATTGATGCTGAAAAGACTATTTGGTGCAGCCAATGAGTTAGATTTCGAAAATGGAGATTTTAAAATCGAATTAAATAGTGACGATGTACTAACAAATTATATTATAAAAATAGGTCCTGTTTCAGACGGCCTTTATTTTTTAAGTGGGTTTGGTATAAGGAGGCAAATAAGTTTATCAATTAAGGGTGTGAATTTTACAACTCAATTTGAAAAAAAAGAGAATTCGCAATTTTTCTCAAAATATTTGTAGCTTGTTCATGTGATTTGAAGAGTAATATTGCATTAAATTTAATAAAAGACCGAAGAATGAGGCTCACAAGTAGACCTTTAGTTAGCAGTTCATTAGAAACGTTAAAATTTCCTGAAATGGAGTATGACGATGTTCCCGCTTCTCTTTATTGGTATGCAAGAAGTGCTGTCGGCATGCCTCTTTTACAATATTTGGCCTATTATCAAGTCATTGAATTCTACTACCCAACTTACTCACAGGCTGAGGCAAAAAAAAGAATTAAAAATATCTTGAAAGATCCATCATTTAGAGCTGATAAAGAATCAGATATTGGTAAGATATTATCTCTATTTAATTATCGCGGAAAGTGGGGTGATGAAAAAGCACAATTAAGGGCAACTTTAACAGAGTGTATTTCAAACGAAGATTTAAAAAGCTTTGTTGTTGATGATGAAAGTAGAAAAAATTTATTTCAAAATAAAAATAAAGGTATATCTAATTTCAGAATTATTGTTGATAGTGAAACAGATTTAATTACGCAAGTATGTAACAGAGTTTATGATATTCGGTGTAAAATTGTTCATACGAAAGAAGAATCTCATGGAGAAACTTTAGAAATACTTTTACCATTTTCTAAAGAAGCTGACCAACTCATTTATGATATTGAACTAATTCAATTTCTTTCACAACGAGTTTTAATTTCCGCTAGTACGAAATTAAATATTTAAAAGAGGAACAGTTCCAAATCTTATTCCCAGTTTTTCTAAAACATTCTTTGGCTGTCAAGAACCATTTCTTGACAGAAATTATAATAATTGCTCTTGTTTAATTCCTTCCTATTATAGAATTTTACTCAACAAACTTTCCTGGTATTTTTTACAACATTAAAGGTATTACTTATGCAAAAATATTTGTGGCTCTTTGTGTTTAGCTTGTCCTATTAAACATAGTTCCTTACGCAACCTACCCTTCCTTCATACTTAACTGAATTCGTTTTCTTTCAATATCGATATCAACTATACGCACGGTTATTTTCTGATCTAACTTTAAAACTTCGGCGGGATCTTTAATAAAACGATCTGTAATTTGAGAAATATGCAGCAAGCCGTTTTCCTTTATTCCGATATCTACAAAAGCACCGAACTTTGTAAGATTAGTTACAATACCAGGCAAACGCATTCCGGGTTTTAAATCTGTTATTTCATTAATCGTTTCTGAAAATGAAAACACTTCTGCTTTGCCTCGCGGATCGAGTCCGGGTTTTTCCAGTTCCTGCATTATATCTTTTAAAGTCGGCAGGCCAACAGCTTCGGTTACGTAATTATTTATATCAATATGCTGACGTATCTTTGCATCTTCAATTAATGATTTTACCGGTTGAGATAAATCCTTTGCCATCTTTGAAACGATGGAATAACTTTCAGGATGAACTGCGCTGTTATCAAGTGGATTTTCTGCGCCGGGAATTCTTAAAAATCCTGCCGACTGTTCAAACGCTTTTGCACCAAGCCCGCTAACCTTCATCAGTTCTTTTCGTGAACGAAAAGATTTTATTTTCACGCCGGTAGTTTGTTATTGATTTTGCAAGCTTCGGTCCTATGCCGGAAACATAACTTAGTAAATGTTTGCTTGCAGTATTTAAATTTACTCCTACCTTGTTTACAACGGAAGTAACAACATGATCCAGTTCATCTTTCAAACTATCCTGATCAACATCGTGCTGATATTGTCCAACACCGATTGACTTCGCATCAATTTTAACAAGCTCGGCAAGCGGATCCATCAATCTTCTTCCTATAGAAATTGCACCGCGGTAAGTCAGGTCGAGATCGGGAAATTCTTCTCTTGCAGTTTCCGATGCAGAATAAATCGATGCGCCTGCTTCGTTTACCATAAATACTTCTGTTATTCCTGATTTATCAATCAGTGATTTAATAAAACGTTCCGTCTCTCTGCCTGCGGTTCCGTTTCCAATAGCGATTGCTTCTATCTTATATTTTTTGATAAGCTCTTTTACTTTTCGCGATGCTTCATCTGTTTTCGGCTGTGGAGGATGCGGAAAGATAGTGGTGTGATGTAACAAGTTTCCCTGCTGATCGAGGCAAACAAGCTTGCAGCCCGTTCTGAAACCGGGATCGATTGCCATCGTAACTTTCTGTCCGAGCGGAGGAGCTAAAAGCAATTGACGAAGGTTTTCGGAAAATACATGGATAGCTTCCTCATCGGCTTTGGCTTTGGAACTGTTTCTAAATTCTGTTTCAATCGATGGGGCTAATAATCTTTTATAAGCATCTTTAATTGCCAACCCGACCTGTGCGGCAGATTCATTTTTATTTTTTATAAAGATTTTATCAAGGCTTTCAATTGCGGATTCGTTATCAATCGAAATTGATACGCGCAAAATTCCTTCCTGCTCAGCTCTGCGGATGGCAAGCAGACGATGACCTGCACAGCGTTTTAACGGTTCGCTGAAATCAAAGTAGTCGCTGTACTTCGTTCCTTCATCTTTCTTTTTCTCAACTACTTTTGAAGTGATTATTGCATCACGCTCGAACAGCTGCCTGATTGTATTACGGGCATCTGTATTTTCATTAATCCATTCTGCAATAATATCTCTTGCACCTGCTAATGCTGTTTCAATATCCGGTACTTCATCGTTTATATATTTTTCTGCAATCGATTCTATCTGTTCTTCCTTCTGTGTCATTAATATTTCTGCAAGAGGCTCCAATCCTTTTTCCCGCGCTGCACTTGCTCTTGTTTTTCTTTTCGGTTTGTAGGGGAGATAAATATCTTCAAGCTCAGTCATTTCCCAGCAGTTATTAATTTTCTCTTCCAACTCAGGAGTTAACAATTCCTGGTCGTTGATGCTTTTAAGAATAGCTTCACGTCTCTTAATCAAATCCAGCAGTCGTTTCCATTCCTTTTCAATAGCCGATACTTCTGTTTCATCAAGACTTCCGGTAGCTTCTTTCCTGTAACGGGAAATAAATGGAATCGTTGCTCCTTCCTCTAACAGCTTAACAGTATTTGAAACCTGTGATTTACTTATTGAAAGCGAGCTGCTTATATGTTTAACAAGAATTTCTGTCATTGTTTTCCTCTAAAATGTCTTATTGTGTCATTCCGGTTACCGGAATATGATTATAATTTTGTAAATATTTAAAACTGTTGAAACAGTTATTAATTTGGTTCTGGTCAGGTTCTAACCAGACTTAAGTCTGGTTAGAATGTAATGACTAATTGATACCTAACCGTTTTAACGGTTTTATAATAGAGATATTGCTTAAATAATATTAAAGAGTTTACAACTGCAAATATAAGCGGATGTAGTTCCAGCCGAAAGTCTGTTTAGTAGCAGGCATCCAGTTTAACGAATTAACTCCCCTTTATGTTCAACTCCTATGGAGTTAGTAAAACTATTCGGTTGTAGGGACAAGTCGCGACTTGTCCCTACTTTTTATTTGAACACATCCTAATCCTTCTCTTATAAAGAGAAGGACTTGTTTGAGATACTAACTTTGTATTTTATTTGTAGACAGAAATGTTGACAAATGGTTTTATTGTCAATAAGTCTCTCTCTTTGTAAGAGAGAGATTTAGAGTGAGTTTCCAATATGAAATAAGAAGATATTATACTTTTTTGTTCCTCTCCTTCAAAGGTTCCCTTATTAAAATAAAATATATAAATTTGCCTGAAATGAGTCTCAACAGAAAAAATAAACTAAACGAGATAGCAAAAACTTTTTGCAGGGAATTAAGAAAAAATTCTACAGAAGCTGAAAAGTTGTTTTGGAAAACTATTCGTAGTAAAAAGTTTTATGATAAGAAGTTTTACAGACAATATCCCTTGTTTTACGATTTAAATGGAAATGAAACATTCTTTGTTGCAGATTTTTATTCTTTTGATTGTCGAGTGATCATAGAAATTGACGGTGAATATCATAAGTACAGATTAAAGGAGGACGAAGAGAGAACGAAGATACTTGACTTTCTTGGGCTAACAGTAATCAGATTTAGTAATATGATATTATTAATAATTTGAATGAAGTTTTAAGAAAATTAAAATCAGTCATTTGAAATAGGACAATACTTTTTCAGCTTGTTAACAAATCACCTGGTGTTTGAGATCGATATAGCCTTAATAAAAAGAACTTATCCTAATCCCTTCTCTTTATAAAGAGAAGGACTTGTTGGAGATACTAACTGTGTATTTTATTTGCAGACAGAAATGTTGACAAATGGTTTTATTGTCAGATAAGTCTCTCTCTTTTTAAGAGAGAGATTAGAGTGAGTTCACTTATCTGTTTCTATGGCTGTCACGAATCACTTTCTAACAGATATAAATAGCTATAAATTCTCTATAACAAATTTATAACCTCTGCCGATTGGGATAGACACTCCATTAATCTCAACTGTTTCGGCTGTGTAAGATTCAATTTTGTCTATTGAAATTATAAAAGAACGATGAATCCGTTTGAACTGATTTGAAGGCAAAAGCGATTCAATTTTTTGAGTGCTCATTTTTGAAAGGTATGTTTTTTTTGCAGTAACGATTTTTATGTATTCTCTTTGACTTTCAATATAAAGAATCTCAGAGAATAAAATTTTAACTTTCTTTTTCTGCACGTTTAGAAATATGAAATCTTTTGTCTCTCAGTACTTTCATTTAATGCCTGCTTTTCTCTTTCTTTTGTTTTAACTTTATTTACCGCGACTAAAAAACGTTCAAACTCAAAAGGCTTCAGCAAATAATCTGTAACATTAAGATTAAATCCTTCCACTGCGTATTGGTGATAAGCAGTTGTAACAATAACTGCAGGCGGATTCAGGAAGTGTTTTTAAAAAGGCCATCCCTTTTAATTTCGGCAGATGAATATCTAAAAAAATAAGATCGGTATTGGTTATTATGCAGGAATTCCGTTGCGAGAATAGCATCTTTAAATGTCGATCTGTAATTCCAGGAACGGCACCTGAGAAATATAATCCGACTAAAACTTTTACAGCTAACGGCTCATCTTCTATTATAATACATTTTATTTTAGACATGGCTTGCAAGATTGATTTTTAAAGTTGCTGTAAATACACCTTCGCTTTGCTCAACAGACAAATTATAATCGGTAAAGAGCAATTCTAATTGCCGCCTTAAATTGGAAAGACCGATGTTTTCTTTTACTTTCTCTTCACCTGCAAATCCATCGGCAGAATTTTTTACAAATAAAGCTAACTGCCTGTTCTTAACGGAAAGATGAATATCAACAAAAGGCTGAGTTCTTGTTTCAGAAGCTCCATGCTTGAATGCATTTTCAACTAAAGGTATCAGCAGCAGCGGCGGTATAGCCTGTTTCATATCTTCAATATCATAATTAAAATTGATATGTAAAGATTCGTCGTAACGTAATTTTTCAAGAGCAATATAATCACTTATTATTTTCAGTTCTTCTTCTATCGCTATATATTCGCCACCGGTTTCATACAACATAAAACGTAAAATTTTAGAAAGCCGCAGAACTGATTCCGGAGCCAGATCAGATTTATCTCTCGCTAATGAGTAAATATTATTTAGTGTATTGAATAAAAAATGCGGGTTCGTTTGTGACTTGAGGTAATTCAGTTCTGCTTCCTGTTTTTCAATTCGCAGCAGCTGTGCTGCTTGTTTTAATTTAACATAATTATAAATATGTCTTGTAATTCCAAATAAGAATATGGCAAATATACTTGCACCAAACTGGTCGGCTACTCCATGCGAACAGGAAGAATAATGTATAAAATCAGTATAAATATATAGAAGAGTTCCAAGAAGTATCCATCCATACAAAACTAATGAGAATAATAGTAACTGTGCTGCCAAAAGACTAAGTGATCTGAAAAATCTTTTTCTGCTGAGCTGAGGGAGAGTGAACTCAAAGAAAAGATAAATAACAACTAAGATATAAGCTGTCTTCCAGATTTCATTTACAAACCAAAGTAGAAACGGACCGGGGTGTTGAGACAGGTTAATAATGAGTGCCACTATAAAATAAGCGGCTCCGGCCCATAAATAAAATTTGACATGTTTTATATCAAAGAATTTTTTCATCGTTTAGATGTGCTCAATATAAATTTTAAAGTGAAACTTGAATAATTAGATACACTAATGTTTTTATAAAATAAATGAACTCAACCCTTCTCTTATAAAGAGAAGGGCTTATTGAAAATTATGACTTAGTATTAATATTTTGTCAAGACATAGTTAAGTTTTGATTTATTGATAATAAGTCTCTCTCTTTTTAAGAGAGAGATTAGAGAGAGTTCATTAAAAATTTCTTCACACTCTAATATAGCTACTTCTTATATGTCTGCTCAAGAATTTTAATAGACAAAACTATGTTGTCTGTCGACTCAAATCCGCTGTACGTTGATCCTCTCTTTATGTTCTTAGTCTAATTATATATTCTTGCATAAAAAAATAACTAAATAAGAATTAAGAACCATTATTATCTTATAAAAAAGAGTTACAATATGGAACGAGCATTAGAACAACAAACTGAGAAAACTAAGAATAGATTTAAAAGTATTTTCAAAGCAAATGAAAGTATAGGGGTTTCAAAATTCCGTTTCTGGTTCCTAAGATTTTTTTATTTGATGATAGCTGCATTCTTAGGAATTGATGTGTGGACTGAAATTTTCACTCACAAGGAGTTGTGGTTACCCTTGCCGGGAGTTGCATATAGCTTTTGGGGAGCGTTTACCATTTTAGCAATTTTGGGTTTATTCCATCCTTTAAAAATGCTTCCTTTACTGTTGATGCAATTTTCTTATAAAATTATCTGGCTGATCATTGTTGCCTACCCCTTATGGATTACTAATCAATTAATAGGTTCATCCACTGAAGGAATGGCGATGTTATTTTTCAAAAGTGTTTTCGTCGATATTCTCGTAATTCCCTGGCCCTATGTATTCAGGAATTACATCTTAATATCAAAGAAAAATAAATGACTATTCTGATTTGTTAAGCAACAGGAGTGTATATGAATAAAATAATAAAATTCGGAGAGACTGTTGAAGGATATAATATCCCTGTCTTAAATGAACGTGAAATAAGGGCAGCAGCAGGAATATTATTCTTAATGATGTTCATCTCGATACTCAAAGTACTTTTTCAGGGAGATTTTTTATTGCTTAAATATGCTGTAACAATATTCCTCACAGATATTTCAATTCGTGTTTTTATTAATCCTAAATTTTCTCCTTCATTAATAATTGGACGTTTGATTGTCAGGAACCAGGTTCCCGAATATGTTGGAGCTCCACAAAAAAAGTTTGCCTGGATCATTGGTGTAATACTGGCAACTACAATTTTTATTCACCTTGTAATAGTGAATGCATTCAGCCCGATAACAGGTCTCATCTGTTTTATTTGCCTGATATTCCTATTCTTTGAAACTGCTTTGGAATTTGTTTGGGTTGCAAATTCTATCCAATGTTTTATAAAGAAAAAGTCCAGCACTGTCCCGGTGAAGTTTGCGATGTAAAATCAAAACAGGATATTCAAAAAACATCCAGAGTTCAGTTACTTATTGTTTTGGGTTTTGCCGCCTTCATTTTTCTTACGGCTTTTTTATTTAATAATAATTTTAAAGAAAAACCGTATGATTTGTTTGGAATTGAAAGTACTGCAGAAGCAAAAATAGTTGAGCATTAATGTTTGCTTAAGAATATCCTGATGAGTCAATTGCTTAGAAAAACAAAAAAGGAGAGAAATGAATACATCTAAAAAGACTGCAAGACTTGCCGGCGTATTGTATCTTATTTGGGTATTAACAGGACTCTATGGAGTATTTTATATTCCCTCACAAACCATTGTACCGGGTGATGCCGCTGCAACTGCCAGTAAAATTCTTGCCAATGAGATTATATTTCGAACAGGTATAATTAATGATATTATCAGCAACACCATTTGGGTGTTTTTGGCATTAGCTCTGTACCGTTTGTTCAAACAGGTAAACGAGCGTCAGGCTAAACTTTTGGTTGCATTGGTGATTGTGCAAATTCCTGCCGTTTTTTTTATAGAGGCATTCAATATTACTTCCCTGATGATTTTTAAAGGCGAAATATTGAAAACATTCGAGATTAGTCAGAAGCAGGATTTGGCAATGCTATTTCTTAAAATTAGTGACTATGGATCAATTGTATTAGAAACGTTCTGGGGACTCTGGCTTTTACCATTTGGTATATTGGTTTATAAGTCGAGGTTTATTCCCCGTATATTGGGTGTATTTCTAATTCTTGACGGTATAGCTCTCATCCTACATTCTTTTACAACTCTGCTTCTTCCCGAATACCAAACTGTTGTAAGACAATTTGCATTACCATTTTGGACCCTGGGAGAAATTTCAATAATGCTTTGGCTTTTGATTAAAGGAGCGAAAACACAACAATTAGAAGTTTCCTGAAGAATTTATTAAAGAAGGGACTCCACAATTGTCACAACCCACTTTCTGAGAACATTAAATGAATTATTATCCTCGTATCTCTTTTACAAATGCGCGAATATGATCTGGTGTTGTGCCGCAGCAGCCGCCAATTATATTTACTCCTGCATCTACCAAACATTTAACTTTAGAACTCATCATTTCAGGTGTTTCAGGGAAAACGGTTTTATTATTCTTTACAATCGGAATACCTGCATTTGCATGGACAAGAACAGGAGTTGTGCTATCAGCTTCTTTTATCTCCTTTACAACTTCAAGCATCTGGTCAAACCCCACGCCGCAGTTGGCGCCAATAATATCTGCACCAACTTCTCTAACAGCTTTTATCATCTCTTCAGGAGATACACCCATCATTGTTCTGTAATAACCGTGAACAGTTTTTTGATATGTAAATGTGCAGACAACTTCAAGGTCGGTAAATTCTTTTGCCGCACGGATTGCAAGACAGGCTTCGGCAATTTCAGACATTGTTTCAACACAAATTGCATCCGCTCCGCCTTTTGCCAAAGCTTCAACCTGTATCCGGAATCCGTCATAAACTTCTTCTTCAGGAATTTCCTGCATCATAATTATTGCTCCTGATGGACCGATTGAACCTAAAACAAAATGATCATCTCCTGCAGCTTCTCTTGATATTGAAGCAGCAGCTTCGTTAAGTTCGTATGAACGATCCTGCAGTGCGTAATGTTTCAGTCTTACCGGATGTGCGCCGAAGCTGTTTGTTAACACCATATCAGCACCTGCTTCAATATAGCTTTTAGGTATGCTCAAAACTTTATCTCTGTGTGTGATGTTCCAGATTTCGGGGCATTCACCTATACCCAAACCGAGTGAGTGGAGGAATGTTCCCCATCCTCCGTCTGAAATTAATACTTTGCCTTTTTCTATTTCTTTAAGAAGAGATTTCATTAGTTTAATTATGATATTATGAAAAAAGTTTTATTGCTAATCTAAAATAGAATGATATAGATAGACTGAGTTTATCGAGATTAGCAATCCTGATTTTGTCACACTTCGACTTCGCTCAGTGAGACAACTGTCAGGCTGAGCCTGTCGAAGACTGACATTGTGGTCTACCTAAACTTTTCTTCCAGCTCTTTCTTTACAGTTTCGGCAACTTCCTGAGGTGTTCCCGGTCGTTCTTCTTCATCGCTCCATTTCCATTGAGCGAGATAATCATCTTCATTAATTAGTCTCTGCTCTTTTGCTGCATGATCTATCATCAACATGAACTTCGATGATAATTCTAATTTTACTTCATCAAAATCATCCCAGGCTTTTACCTGTGATGGAATTTCCTGCCAGTAAAGTATTTGATAAGTTGCCATATTATTCAATTAAAATTAACAATTAAGAATTTACAACTTACAATTTACAATTATTTTTTATCTACTAATTTTAAAAACAAATCAACCGCGCTGCTTGCATCGGCTCCGTAACCATCGGCTCCGATTTCATCTGCAAACATCTGGCTTACAGGTGCACCACCGATTGCCATTTTAATTTCGCCTAAACCTTTTTCCTTGAAGCCATCAATTACGGTTTTCATGTAAGTCATAGTTGTTGTCAGCAAAGCGCTCATGCCGATAATGTTCGGCTTAAATTTTTCTGTAGCAGCAAGAAACTTATCTATACTCTGATCAACGCCAATATCGTGAACTTCAAAACCTGCACCTTCTGCCATCATACAAACAAGGTTTTTGCCAATGTCATGCAAATCTCCGCGAACAGTTCCCATCAACAGAATTCCTTTAGGATCCACATTAGAATCTTTCGCAGAGAGCAAAGGCTTTAAGATTGCCATTCCGGCTTTCATTGCACGTGCTGCAATTAAAACTTCCGGTACATATAAAATATTATATTTAAAATCTTCTCCAACCACACTCATTCCTGCAATAAGTCCTTCATTCAAAACTTCCTGAACAGTTCGTCCTTCAGCCAGAGCATCTTTTGTCATTTGTTCAACTTCTTTTGCTTTACCTTCATAAAGGCATTGGTTCATTAAAGCATAATCGGGCATTAGTTATTCCTCTGTAATATGATTAACTATTAAAACGATTTTAGTTGTATTTTTTTTGCATTAAAATTAAAAGATGATTCATGATTGCATGTTATTAGTCATTGGTCAATTGTCATTAATTAGTAATCCGAAATCGTAATTCCGAAATCCGAAATAAGTCTTCATTAACGCTTGGCATTGTATTCATCTAACGCTTTTTGCATTGCTAAAATATTTTCGCGTGGCATTCCGGGACTTGTGCCTCCGCCAACTGAAAGTATTATTCCTTCGCCGCCGCTTTTTTCAAGAACATCCATTGTAGCATCAAATACTTCTTCAGGTGTTCCGCGTACACCAATCTCTAATGGATTAACATTTCCCATCAAGCATATTCTGTCGCCAACACGGCTTTTTACTTCTTCAATATCTGTCTGTTTCCCCCAATTCAAAACATTGAATCCGCAATCGGGAAGATGTTCCAGACATGCGTTTATATCAGCATCGTTGTGATAAATTTTCACCCAATCTTTTGGAAATGCATCACAGATTTTTTTCAAATATGGATGAGCAAATTCCTGGTAATGCTCTTCGTTAATAAATCCAACAATGTCATCTAAAATAAAAATACCTTCAACAGTATCTCCCATAAACTTTGCCTGTGCTTTCAGCCAGTCAATAATAAGATTTGTACAAAGATTAATTAATTTATGAGAATACTCAGGACTCTCAACAAGGTCGATCATGAATTCAGTTGTTCCTCTTACAAAACCCGCCGTGCAAAGAGGACCGCGTGAAGTAACGATTGGGAGAATGTAACCGTTATCGAAAATTCTTTGCTTCTGCATTTTTATTCTGTGTAATGTCATTGCCATAAAAGCATCATATTCAACTTCATACTCCGGAAAGTTATCAATGTCTTCAAGATGGTAAAGAGTGTGATATTCACTCGGAGTATTATCCTGCCAGAATTTAATCTTTGTACCAAGCGCTGATGGTTCCGCTGCCATTCCATATTCCATCCACCATGATGGTATAAAAATAATATCGGGATATTCCTGGTGAATCTTCAGATTGGACTGAAACCACAACTCAGGATCAAGATAATAATCCATGTGATTAAGCCCGAGATAGCCGGGTATCCAGGGGCTGTCGATTATTAAAGCCATCGGAACTTTATCGAGCTTTTCCATCCTTGCAGCTTTTTTGAAAGTTTCCCATTGTTCAGGTCGCATATTTTTCCTCTTTAAAAAAGATTATTTATTCAGTTATTCCGAACTTGTTTCGGAATTTTCTGTAGATGCTGAAATCAAATTTCAGGCATGACAAATTCGTTATGGTTCAATTAATATTTCAGTGTCTGTAATATTTAATCCTAAGCCTGCCGCTTTTGCCGCTTCTTCTAACGCTGCTTTGAGCATCACTACCGGATCTTTGCTTACATCAAGTCTTCTCATTAAACCCTCACCTTTTTTTGTGCCGGCTACTAAAGTAAGTTTTAATCCTTTACGTTTACAGGAAATCCGTGTCCCATCTTCAAGAGTTTTATTCATCGGTTTGATAAAGGCATCTATATAATGAACACCAACGCCGGATTTATCTGTAAAAGCAGGAGGCAATTTTTCTTTTGCTGTTTGGTTTATGTCGCAGAGTTTTATCACAGTTATTCTCCTAAAATTCTAAACTACTTTTTTCAATGACTTTTTATTTTCGTATTGTACCAATGTATAATGAAGGACTTCAAAAGCCAAGCCCCATTTATGATTTCTGCTTTCGGATCTGCAGTAACATCCATCAGGACTGAACTGCCGTTCCCAATTCAAAATATCATTTAGAGGTTTGCCGAATAACGGTTTTTCATTTTCTATTTTGTTCATCAGCTCTTCGGGATTTCGTAAATACTCACACATAAATTTGTATCCGTCATCATTATTTGAATGACTACAATCGAGTCTGGTAATTTTATATCCTTCTTCTTGAGAACTTAGTCTGATCTGATAATCAAATTCAAGTTTTCTTCCCATGTTTGAACAGGTTGTTCCCTCATACCTGAATTTCGCTTCTATAGAATTATCATTTAAAAAATTTAATTGAAGTCTTTCTTCAGACCACTTCTGTAAAGCTTTTTGGCTAACTGAATATTTTGCGTTTTGAGTTAGAACTGATTCACTTAAAGCTTTTCCGTTTGAAGGTTCATCATTGCCAGATTGTAACTTGCGAATATCTTCAATTTGTCTTCCCGGGTTTTTGTAAGGAACTCTTCTGTAATGGCAATTCGCTAATGAACAACTTTCACAAGGAATTAAATCTTTAAGGTTTCTGGCTTTGCTTACATTTTTTGTAATCCCGAAAAGGGCAAGCATTGATTTTTTGGGCTTAAGCATGCCGGATTCAAATAAATAAATCTCTCCAGGCAAATCGTGAGTTTTGTTTTGCTCGATTAATTGTAAAATTTTTCCCTGGTCTTCTACTTTCCAGCCGGGATAACCGGGGCTGTAATGAGGCAAAACCATCATATTATTTTTCTCAGCCCAATCACAAAAACGAAAACCTGTAGTAGCAACTAAATGCTCAACAATTGCAGAACCATAAACTTCGAGGAAAAAATATTCGTCAGGTTTTCCTTCGAGCCATAATTGATGAGCTTTTTCTTCACACTCTTTACCTGCACTTACTACTGCAAGCATTGCACTGTCCGTTTCAACCTCAGCAAATTGATTTCGAAGTCTTTTTGATGACAATTCAATATTTCCAATTCTAAGATTTTCTTTGGAAGTGTCGAGCTTGTTGAGCTGAACAGCATAAACCCATGGCTTTCCGTTTTCATTATACCATTGTCTTGCCCAATCGGCAAGTTCGAATGCTCTGTCCTCAAGTTCATAATCAGAAGGATAGCCCAACAGTCGTTTGTATTCAGATTCTCTGACATTAATATCAGGTTTTATGTCGATGAATTCATTCATATTAATCAATTTTGAGAATCTATTTTGATTTTATTATGCAAAGTTTCAACAGGATTAAACTGGCATCCTTCAACAAAATAATCGAAGAATGAAGGATCAGTTTCAAGCCGGCAATGTTCAACTTTCCCAACTAATTTTTCAAGTTCAGTTCGTTTTGCTTTTGATAAGAGTGCTATGCTGGCGCCTTCTATTGCAGCATTGCCTACCTGAATTATCTTTGAACTGTCGATGTTTGGAATTAGACCAATTCTTTTTGCTGATTCAATGTTAAGATGTCGTCCGAATCCGCCTGCGAGATAGAAAACATCAACGTCATCAAAGTGAATTCCGTATTTATTAAAAACAGTATGAAGTCCGGCAACATTAGCTCCTTTTGCCTGCGCAAGTTCATTGATATCTTTTTCAGAAATAAAAATCTGGTAATCATTATCAGAATAGATAATTGATTTTTCTTCGTTATTGTTTAACCGTCCCAGGTAATTCATCTTATCATTCCTTAACAATTCGCTTAGAAGATCGATAAGACCGGAGCCGCAAATTCCTTCAGGTATAGTATCACCAATTACTTTTAATGAAACTGAACCATCAGAATTAATTTTTACTTTTTCAATTGCACCCGGCAATCCCGGCATTCCGAAAGTTATGTTTCCACCTTCAAAAGCTGGTCCGGCAGGACAGGAAGCTGCAAGTATTTTATGTTTATTGCCGAGAATTAATTCTGTGTTTGTTCCTATATCCATTATTGCAACAAGACGATCTTCATTTGCAATATCAACAGCAAGCATACAAGCAGCAGCATCAGCTCCAACGTGTCCGCTGATTATCGGCATTCCATAAATTCTTGCTTTAGGATTAATAGGAAGCAACAATCTTTTGGGAGTTTCCGTTTAAACTTGTTGTTGTTCTTTTCCCATCCGATTTTTCAATTTCAGTTATAGAACGATAAGGATTCTGTCCTATCGAATACACACTAAGCCTGAAGAAAAGATCGCGCATTGTTGAATTGCCGGCAACAACCATTTCATAAATGCTTTTAGGATCTACAGGAAAATCTTCTATTGCATGAGTTAAATATCCTGCAAGAGTTCTCTGAAGTAATTTACCTTTGTTTACGGTGTCGTAATGAATCCGGGACATAACTTCAGAGCCGCCAAATCTTTGCGGGTTTTCGAATGAAGTTGTTGCAATGATCTCGCCTGTTTCAAGATTTATGAGGCGAAGAACTATAGTTGTAGTTCCAAGATCAAGTGCAAGACCATGAATTGGTCCATCAGTTTGGTCTATCTCAATTCCATCTATTAAAATTTTATTACCATCTCTTGTTACAGTAGGATCAGGTTTTATGTTTTGATTATGGACCGGAAGCTGAAGAGCTTTTGTTTCAATTCTCATTTCTCCGCGGTGCATTGTGTTGCATCTGATCACACCGGATTCAGCAATAATTCTTGTCCGGCAGGAGAGCCTGAAATTATTTTTTCCAGAAACAGCCGACGATCTTAAATGAGCTTCCTTAGCAACAGGTTCAGAAAGACATTCCATTCCTTCGGTAATTTCAACTAAACATTCCTTACACTTGCCCTGCCTGTTGCACGAAGTAGGAACATGAATTCCAAACGATTCAGCATATTCATGCAGTAAAGATCCCGCTTCAACAAAATGCTTTTGATTATTGAAATGTAATTCCACACTCATTTTCGCGTTTATTCGGCATTAATTTGGACTATTAATATTACTACTATATCGGTTCAAAAAATATAAATATTATGCTGATAATCAAAAATAAGGTGAGGCTGCTCATTCTCTTTCGGGGTTATAATCCCAATAATATCGTGTAATAAATAAGTAGGAATTTATAAGATTTTATAGATTTATTAGTGAATCAAGAAACTGATTTACTTCATTAACAAATTTTTTCGGTTCTTCCAGATGGGTATTGTGCCCGGCATTTTTTATAATCTTATGTTCTGCACTTGGAAATAATTTAACAATCTCTTTATTAATGTTTGTGAATTTCGTATCGAGTTCACCGGTGACAAGTAGAGTTTTACATTTAATCTCTTTAAGATGTTCAAACAGCGGTAACATTTTTCCAGTTCCGAATCCAACCAGTGAATTAGCTAAGCCAACAGGATTATTACGGAGTTTCGATTCTTTTATTTGATTTCTTTTTTCTTCAGAAAATCTTCTCTGTGTATTGAATATTTCTTTGTCTGTCCAGTAATCGATAAATTCTCTGATTGAGTGTGTCCTGATAAATTCAATTATCTCATCATCATTTTTAATTCTTTCTTTACAAAGCTTGTTATCTTTTATTCCGGGGGACGTACTTTCAAGAATAAGTGCTGCAATTTTTTCGGGATATTTAACTGCAAAATTTAAAGCTGCTCTTCCTCCCATAGAATATCCGGCTGCAATAACTTTTCCTTTTACTGTAAGTTCGATAATATTATTTAGCTGGTTTGCAATTACATCAGCAGCTGTAAAGTTCTTCATTTTCAGGAGAAGCACTTTTCCCATGACCGATTAAATCTATTCCAATTACTGGAAAACTTTTATCAATCTTAGATGCGATCGGTCTCCAGTCTTCCGATGAACCTGTAAAACCATGAAGAAACAGGAGAGGGGGTTTATCATTCTCAACAGAACGAAAAAATTCCACGTTTAATTTTAAACCTGCAAGTTCGAAGATCATGTTTTGTAAACCTTCAAGGTTAAGATGCCGCCAACTTTGTGCTAACCTAGAAAGTTAGCATTCGCTTCTTTCCAATAAGCTTGTCTTATCTTAAGCGATGCAGCAGCTTCTGTTTTAATTTCTAAAACAGAAAAGTTTTTTCTTGTTAATGCTTTCTTGAATTCAATTTTAAAATTTTCGCGGTTTTTAACAAGAGAATAATTACCTCCGAAAGCTTTTATAAAAGGGGAAAAGTCGAGATTATGCGGAGCGACAAAATAGTCGTTAAAAATTTTTCCATATTTTGAGATTGGCAGTACTTCAAAAATTCCACCGCCATTATTGTTTATCAGGATAATGATTAAAGGGATTTTATATTTTTTTGCGGCAAGAAGCGAATTAAGATCATAATAAAAAGCAGAATCTCCGGTCAACAAAACAGTAGGCTTCTTTTCTAAAACAGCTAGTCCAAGCGCAGTAGAAGTGATGCCGTCTATTCCACTTGCCCCGCGGTTATTAAAAACAGCAATACTTTTTTGTGTGGTTGGCGCAAAGTAATCGAAGTCTCTTATCGGCATGCTGTTGGAAATCATTAATTGAGATTTATCCGGGATTACATTTATAAGCTCTTCAATGATGCTGCATTCATTCGGGAATTTTGAATTGTTTATAACTTTATTTTTTACTGCTAAAGATTTTTCATCAAGCGCTTTTATTTCTCTAAACCATTCGCCGGAACTTCTGTTTATTTTTTTTGATTGAAGATGTTCGATCATTTTTTCACAAAAGAGATATGGTTTACATGCAAAAGATGCATTCGCCCTGTTCGCGGGATCAAACCAATCGCCAAATTCATTAATCATAAACCTTACTGCGGAACATTTTTCAAAATATTCTCCCAGGGCTTTAGAGGTTACCGTTCTTCCAAACTGTAAGATAATTTCAGGTTTATATTTTTGTGCGAATGAATCTGACCTGAGAAAACCTTCGAAGCTGAAAAGAATATTTTCTTTGCTATGATTGCCAAAACGTAACTGTGAAGCTCCATCAGCTAAAATTGGATAACCAAGAAGCGATGCAAGTTTCCCACAATTAAAATGAAATGTTTCGTTGTAGTTTTCTGGTCCCGCAATTATTAATCCCTTCTTGAACTTCGAAAGATATTCAGCGATTTCCTTAAACCATTTTTCTGAAACAATGTTTTTACCGTTTTCTTTAAACAAATCCTTTTTATCTGGCAGAACCAACTCGGCTGCTTTGATTACATCGTCATCAACTTCATCTGTAATAATATCTGGTTCAAAAGGTTTTCTGAATGGAAAATTTAAATGAACCGGACCTTTTGATCTTACCATACTTTCGTATACTGCTCTTTTAGCAATAGCTTTTATATGCCTAATTCTTCTCGGGATCGGTTCCGGCAATCCCACATCAAAAAACCATCTTATATGATTTTTATAAAGATTACTTTGATTGATAGTTTGATTTGCTCCAGTGTTAAGAAGTTCCGGAGGTCTGTCAGCGGTACAAACAATTAATGGAACTCTTTGCTGGTATGCTTCTATTATTGCAGGATAAAGTTCAGCAGTTGCTGTGCCTGATGTACATAAGAGAATAACCGGAGTGTTGGTAGCTTTAGCAATTCCAAGGGCGAAAAATGCAGAGCTTCTTTCATCTATATGAACGAAAGATTTTATTTTTTTGTTGCTGGCAACCGCAAGAGTTAAAGATGTGTTACGGGAACCGGGGGAGATGCACGCGTATTTTACACCAATCGAACTTAACTCTTTGATGAAAGTTTCCGCCCAAAAGTAATTTCGGTTAATCTTTTTTTTCATCAAACAGGGATAAAATAGGTTTAAACTTCATTTCAGTTTCTTCAAATTCGGCATCGGGTTTCGAGCCTTCCACAATTCCGCTTCCTGCATAAGCTACTAATTTATTTCCATAAGTAACAGCCGACCTTATTGCAACGGCAAACTCACCTTCATTATTAAAATTAAACCAGCCGATAATTCCGGAGTATAAACCTCTTCGCTGGTTCTCAATTTTTTTGATAAGATTCAATGCCGCCTCTTTCGGAAATCCGCAGACTGCTGGTGTAGGATGAAGTTCTCTTAAAATATTCATTACGCTTGTATCAGGTTTCAAATCGCCGACAATTTTTGTTAAAAGATGTTGAATGTTCTTTAATCTTTTAACAGAAGGAGATTCATCTAATGTTATATTTTCTCCAAAATTATCAATTACATTCCTAAAATGTTCGAGCACATACCTGTGTTCATCGAGATCCTTTTTATTTGATGTAAGTATCTTTTCCAATTCTAAATCTTCTAATTCTGTTTTACCACGTCCGATTGACCCGGCAATAGCATCTATATGAATTTTTCCACCGGAAAGTTTTGTTATTAATTCCGGAGTGGCACCAAAGAAAGTAGATTTACCTTTATGATAAGCAAACAAACGGCAATTTGGATAATCTTTTTTAAGTACATTAATTGCTTTGGTAATATTCAAATCTTCCGAAAGTGTTAGCTCGATTTTTCTTGCAAGAACAATTTTCTTTATAATTCCTTCATTAATCTGATCGAGAGCTTCATTAATGAGGAGTTTCCATTTTTTCTTGTCTTTAGGAGTTTGTCCTAATGAATTAGTTATTTTAGGTAAAGAATCTTTTGTCGGTTGAGAAAGTATATCAAAAATGTTTTCAGCTTTTAATCTGAACTTTTCAATAAGTTTGTTTTTTGAAAATCCTTGCTCATTGAGGGAATTATAAATCAGATAATGTTTTTTATCCAGGCTACAGATTACTATTTCGGGAACAAACCAGGATGAATCATTAAAGTCTTTCCAGTTATCATCATAATGCTCAACAGTAAACTTCATTGCACCGGCAAAAAGAGGAAGATTAATGTTTTCCCAGTTATTAATAAATTTGTCTGAGATGTCTTTTATTTTTTTGTCAGTTGCAGCAAACCTACCGTTACCATTTTCAATTATATTATAAGCATCATCTATGGCAATGAATGAAAAATTTTCTTCGGGTGAACAAAAATAAAATGAGGTTTCGAATGACTTAAGAAGCTGATCTATTTTTTGTTCAAACTTCTGATCTTTAATCTCTATTGCAAAACTCAGAAGGGTTCTCTGCTGCGGAGCTCCTTTCAGTTTTTCTGACTTTTCGGAAATAAACTTAGTGTACGAACTAACTAACGTTGTTATAAAATCTTCCATCAACAGCAATTATTGTCATCCCAAATATAAAGTTTGATTAAATTCTTTCAAATCGGCTATTTATAAATAATATCTTCTTCGATTGTTCAAGTATTCTTAAGTAGCTGTCATACCGTATTCCCGATATTTTCTCATTCTTCACCGCGTAAATTATGGCGCAATCTGGCTCGCGGTAATGAATATAATTCCTCTTTAAAATAAAAAAGCATCTTATATTAAGATAAGATGCTTAATTATTTCTGTCAAATTAAAAGAAAGTACTAAAAACGGTATGTTCCTGTCATAATAAATTGATTTGTTGTTACATCCTGAAATGTTCTTGAAATGTTTGTAGCCATAATTATCGACCGTATATCTTTCCACCATCCGTAAGCGTAGGCAAAATCAAGCCGACTGTTTCATTGGTGAGAAATCCAATACCAGCAGTTAAATATTTCCTGTTAAACTCAGATGGATCACCCTGGTAAGGAGAAGGTTGAACAAAATATCCTCCTCTTAATCTTAAACCAAGACCAGGGACATTATACTCAACACCGAGATTATAATTAAAAACTGATTTTAACTGATCCTTAATATCTTTATTAAGATTTTGAGCATACTGCTCACTTAATCCATCTACATTTTTAAGATCTGTTTGTGAATAATCAATAATTGTTGCCTGTGCACTGAAAATTAGTCCAACATAATTAACAGAAAAACCCGCTCCAAGTTCAAACGGAGTTGTGATTTCATATTCTACATTATCACTATAATTATCACTTTAAGGTCATAAGTAAACCCGCTTCCAAATTCACTTGAACCATTAACTGTGAATTTTTCTTTTATATCATAAGTTTTTGGAAATTGAACTGTTAAACCAAACCTTGCATTATTTTCAAGTTGATATAAAAAACCAAACTTTGCATCCCATCCGGAAATATCCCAGTCAAGTATTCTGTTGAGATGAAAAGTCATAAAATCTAATGTAGTTGAATCTGTTGGATCTGTTCTTCCCTGGTAAAGATTCTTAGTATCATCTTCATAATAATCATTATTAGATGTAAAATTACCGGAGATTATATTAAGATTAGCACCGATAAAAAGATTTTTATACACTTCTATCGCACCTGAAAATGTCCAGTTATTAATGCATGCCAGATTTAAGATATTGACCGCTTTGGTTTAAGATGACCGGAAATATTGGTAGTATTATTGTATATAGGTCTGTTAGATATTGATCATACAGTGGATAACTTGATATGAATCATATGGTACATCATTATTACTTAATGAAAATCCTGTATCAATGAAGTATTCCCATTGTTAAATCCATCAAACTTTACTGCTCCGGTTAAATCCTTAGTCGTATGATACGATAAAGCAAATACTAAGCTTCCTTGTAAAGTAGGGAAGGGAAATGCAAAAGTTAGTTGATTTAGTTTTGTATTACTGTTTGAATAAGAAGTATTATTATTAAAAAAGTTTACATCGTTATTAAAACCCGCGTAACTTAGTCCGCCTGTAAATTCCAATCTCTTAAGTAATCCAAACCCCGCGGGATTAAAAAAAGATGCAGAGCCGTCGTCGCTTAAAGCAATGTAGCTGTTTCCCATTCCAAGTGCTCTTGCATCGGAACCAAGTCCGGGAATTGCAACGCGCAAAACATCATTAACATCCTGCGCAAATATAAAAGATGAATTTAATAACAATTATACATGATAGAATTATTATTTTCTTAGATATGTACGTAGACATTTTCTATTTTCTCCCGCCGCCATTGTTTCTGCTGCCACTCGCTATTTCTTTATTATTTGAATTATTGCCTGAACTTGGTCGTCCTGAATTATTTGAACCCGCATTATTTGAATTGTTAGAGCCTGAATCGGTAGATTTTCTTACTGTTGTATTTTGATTACTACCTGTATTATTTGAGTTATTATTTGAAGTATCATTAATAGTAGCCGGTGGAGGAGTCAAAACATCTCTTCTTGTATCCGATGTTCCTCTTCCTCCCCCTGTGTTTCTTAAAGCATTAATATTTTTGTCACGTTCATAGTTACTATTATTATCATTTACATTTGTCACAGGATGTCTAACTGTCAACCACCACGGGTAATCATAATAATAATAGTAATCATCATTGTAATAACCACTTTCGCTATTCGACTGATAGTTGCTGTCATTTGGAAGTTCTTCATCCGGTGTCCAGAGTACTGTATAACATCCGGAGATAAAGAATGAAATTACAATTGCACTTAGAAATAATATTTTATTAAGAGGTCTCATTTTTCTTACCTCCTTCTTCCTCCTCCTGAGTTATTGCCACCACCACGACCGCTACTACCTCCTCTGCTTTGTGGAGGATTAGAACTTCTCTGCGGCGGTGAATAACTTCTCTGAGGTGGATTATAGTTTCTTTGCGGCGGTGAATATGTCCTGGGATTATTATTATTCCTTCCCTGTTCTTTTACTCCGCTTCTTCTTTCTGTTCCTTTAGTTCCATTTGGATATGATTTACTATCAGGTTTTTTATAATTAGAATCATAATTTCTGTTAGTTCTGTTTTTTCTTATAACTTCACGTGAATTGTTTCTATTCCTTATTGTATTACTTTCTCTTGTGCGATTAACAGACGGTTTCCTTAAATCATTTCCAGATCTTCCGGAAATTGACTTTCTTGTTGAATTCCTAATTGTATTAGCGTTTCTCTCTCGAGTTCCCAAAGTCTTATTTAATCTTGTATCACTTCCTCGTGTCAAAGAACCTCTCGATGTGTAGCTTGATCTTAAACCATCATTGTTACGAAGTCTGTATCCATCATTACTTCTTTCACGGTATGAGCCATGTCCAGAATACCAGTGTCCGCCATAATATGGATACGCATAGGCTGAGTAATAATAACCCGGATAATAAGAGTAGTATGAATAGTAAGGTGGGTAGTAATACGATCCGCACCATGGTCCATAGAAAGAGTTCCAACCGTATGGATCATAATATGAGTAACCGAAATTAAATCCAAAGTCTATTGAAGGATAATATCCCCAGTAATATCTATTGTAGAAAGGATAAGAACCGAGGTAATAATTATTTATTTCACCATTCTGATCTTCATTGTCACTGTACTCTTCATTATTCTCATAATTGCTATCATCAGGTTCAGTGTCTGTATAGTATTCTTCAGAATCTGCCGGAGCTTCGGAATAATTATCTCCATTGTCCTGAGGTTGTTCATTGGGATAATTATTGTCTGAAGGTCTCATTGCAAGTTGGGTATAACAGCCGGCAAGTAAAAAAGAAACTAACAGAGCGGGAATATATAATTTTATTTTTTTCATTTTAACACTCCACTTAAACACTTAAAAACTATGTGAATATTGGCAAAAATTAAGCCTGATTAAAGGATAAAAAAATGCCGCTTTCTATGAAATTTCCAATCAATCTTTTTGCCTCTGTATATAAAAATAAACTTTCCTGTACATTATATGAGACAAGGTAAGATTAAAGAAGGTTTTAAGTGAACAGCAATCAGAAAATACTTTTAATGTATTCGATTCTTAAAGCACGGTCTGCAGTGCTTGGACTCCATGTTTTATTGTTCAGCAAATCTCTTAAATCAAAACCAATAGTGAAGCCTTCTCCTACAGCCCACCTTATGCCGGCATTGAGATAACCGTTTCCTTCCCCAAAGATTTTTGTAGTATTATCGTTAAGAGTAAAATCATAATCTGCAACAATTGAAATATTAGGACCTATAGTTTTTTCGACACCTGCTCTTAGATTAACGAAATTATCTCCATCTATTCCTTCAAGAGAATAATTGGCAGTTGCATGTAATGATAAGTAACCGAGCAGTTGAAAATTTTTGCTGACTGCTGCAAAAAATCCCGGCGATTTTATTGCATATCTTTTTTCTTTATCGAAGTACTCTCCTTTACCCTGGGAATCAAATCCAAGAGTAACTGATGGAACAGTTACCGATTCGGTAATTAATCTAACTCTTAAATTTATTCCCGGCAGTTTGTTCCAGTTTGGTGTACCGGCACCTATCACATTGCTTCCGCCATAGGAAATACCGAAACTAATGTTTTCAAAAACACCGACCTCAATTCTTGAAATCAATTCTCCATAAGGTAAAATATCTGCAACAACACCAACAAATCCTTTATCTAATATTCCGGCAGTGGGCATATCAATAAGATAACGATACTCATACTTTGCTTTGTCGCCAGCTGAGCCTTGTGCTAAAACTGTTAATTGTGGAATTAATAAAAAGAGAATTAAGATTTTTTTCATTGCCGCTACAAATGGTTGTAAATCAACAAAACAAACTTAATAAAAAATCTAACCATAATTTGGATATACCGGAATTTCTATGATCGTCGGTAAGAGTGAGAAGGGAGATTTTATCTCGATGACAACTTTTCCTTTTTCAGATTTAGCTTTTAAAATTAATCTTCCGTTTACTTTATCTATCTTAATAATCTCAACTAAAGGAAGTCCTTCTTTAATCACGAACTCCGCACTTGCAGTTCTGAACAAAGCTCTCCATCCGAAAGAATTTAAAGGGACAACAGATATAACAACTTCGGATTGATTATCGGCATACAAAGCTTCAGGTTTGGAAGACACTAGTGACTTCATAAATATTTATGAAGTAATGATAAAAAAGCAATCCCCCGACTAACAATGATATTATAACAATAGTATAAATATTTATTTTCCTTTTATTCACTCTGGACTTGAGTATTCTTATTGATAGCTTCCTGCTTCTTAATCCTTAAAATATAATTTTTAAGATTGTTGATAATCTGCATTACAATTGAATCCGGGACTCCATCTTTATGCTTTGATTTAAATCTCATGTCACATTGATCATTGACATAATCTATTACGACAAATTTCTTCTCTTCATTCAAATACAACTTCTGTTGAAAAGAAATCAAGCTCTGTTACTTTTGCAATTACTCTTGTTTTATACAAAAGTCTTTTCAGACCAAATCTTACAATATCTTCATCACTTAGTTCATCATAGATATGAGTTGCATCATCCCACCAGACCGCAATCGGTTTATTAAAAGCCCAGAAGCATCGGAACCATGCACGTTTCCCTTCAAGAATACTTGGATAAATTTTTTCCTGGATTATATATTTGTCGTTGTTATTTACCAATCTCTCCTGTAAAATATCCATTAATGTTTCGGCGCCTGTAACAACACCCATACCGCCGCCAGTTGTATTACAAGGTTTTATAATAAAAGGTCTCCCGAGTATTGATAAATCTTCGACAGTTAATTTTATATCTTCCAATTCACTATGCGGCGGGATAATAATTGAATGAGGAACATTCAAACCTGCATTAATAAATTCCAGGTGCATGCTTGCCTTATCAATTGCAGGTTGAATCTTTTTATAAGGATTTATTATTGTTGCTTTTCTTCTTGTAAGAATTTTCCCTATTTCTTCAAATGCCGGTTCAACATCGGAAGCGCGGTCAAGATAAAATTTAAAGGATAATTTTCTGTCACGGATTTTTTCTGTTACTTCATAAACATTATGTTCCTGAACGAGGAATGTTGTTAAGCCTGCTTTCTGTAAGGTTTCTTCAACAAGACTGATGAAGTCAGTGTCATATTCCCAGATAAAAGCTAAGCCGAGGTCAAATATTTCCATTAATCTATCTGCTTTATGCAAAGATATAGTTTAGTATATTTGCAATCAACATAGGCGTAATTGTTGCACTGTATGGTAAAGAAATTATTTTGACCAATAGTAATTGACCTTGTTATTAAATTAGTTCAGTAATATTTTTTCAAACGAGATATGGCAAAAATATTTTTAGTTATTATAGTTGGCGTTTTTATTGCGGGTTGTTCTTCATCAAAAGAAGTAACAACGGTAAAAAAAGAAGTTGCATCTCTTGATACAAACCAAACAAAAAATAAAGACGAAGCTTTAACCCATTTTATTAATGGATCTGTCTTAGAAGCCAAAGGGGAATTTGCAGAGGCAATTCTTGAATTTCAGGATGCACTCAGACTCGATCCTGCAGCCGGAGTTTATTATGCTCTCGCAAAAAATTACATGATAATAAACAAAATTCCACTCGCACTTCAGAATAGTAAGAAATCTATTGAGCTATCACCCAAGAAAGTAGAATACTATGATTTGTTGTCGGATATTTTTTCTGCTGCGCATCAATATGATTCTTCCGCTGCTGTATTGGAAAAAATAATTCAAATAGATTCAACCCAGATTGATTCTTATTACAAGCTGGCAAGGTTATATGAAAATTCCAAACCATTGCAAGCAATTGCAATTTATAACAAGTTAACGGAGATCGTTGGTCCTGACTGGAATATACTTATACGTGTAGCGGAGCTTCAGGAAAACCTTGGCAATTATGATCAATCTGCTGAAGCGCTTGAACGGTTGTTAACTATAGATCCTTCAAATGTAGTTGTTCAGAAATTATTATCGGAGGTTTATACAAGATCAGGCAAAACTGATGAAGCATTAAAAATAATTAATGATATAATTGATTTAACTCCTGATGATCTCGATGCGAGGGAAAGAAAAGCACAGCTTCTTATCAAGAAGAGTGATTGGGCTGGGGCAGCCGATGAATACAATTATATTCTTGAGAAGCCCGATATACCTCTCGACACAAAAATTAAAGTCGGAATTTCTTTCTTCGCACAATCATTTAAAGATTCAATAATGCTTGGCTATGCTAAAAAACTTTTTGAAAAAGTAGATAAAGATACAACCGACTGGCAGGTTAAAATGTATCTCGGTGCAATCGCTTTAACAGAAAAGAAAGACAGTCTAGCAATTGGCTATTTTGATAAAGTTAAAACTCTTGCCCCTGAAAATTCCCAGGGATGGACTCAGTTAGGCGGACTATTTTTTGATAACCGTCATTATGGCGAAGCTATAACCGTAATGAATGAAGCTTACACGCTTTTCCCTCAGGATTTTGTGGTTAATTTACTTTTAGGAATATCTCTTGCTCAGAAAGATAGACATTCGGAAGCGGTGGAATATCTTAAAACTGCCATTGATATTAATCCTAATGATGTAAATGCCTTGTCCGCTTATGGTTATTCTTTGAGTCAGCTTAAAGAAAATGATGAAGCGATTGTTTATCTAAAAAAAGCTTTGGCTATTAGTCCTAACGATGTAAATATTTTAGGAACTCTTGGATTAATTTATGATGCACTTAAAATGTGGGATCAATGCGATTCAACTTATGAACATGCTTTGCAGCTTGATTCTTCGAATGCAACGGTGAATAATAATTATGCCTACTCATTATCCGAAAGAGGCGAACGGTTAGATGCGGCTTTGGAAATGGTTAAGCTCGCTATTAAAAAAGAACCTGAAAATTCTTCTTTTCTAGATACAATCGGTTGGGTTTATTATAAGCTCGGTAATTATGAAGAAGCTAAATCTTATATTGAAAAAGCTTTGAAGATAGATGGTGACAGACCTGCAATGCTCGAACATCTTGGTGATATCATGTTTAAAATGGGCAAAAAAGATGTTGCATTACAATTCTGGCAGAAGGCTTATAAGCTCGATTCATCAAATAATGATTTAAAAGAATAAAATCGAAAAGGGTGAGATTTGATAAAAGGTTTACTGATATTATTTACTTTAGTTATTTCTTTTTTGATCATTCCCGGGTGCGTACCTTCTAAACCAACTGACGATGTTGAAATTCTTCCTTCAGAAAGGCTAATTGATAAACTTGAAATTAATCGCCGGAGAATAGAAAGTTTTGAGGGGAACGGAACTATTGCTGTAAGGAACGGAAGCATGAATCAGAGCGTATCTTTCAAAGTTGTTTTGGAGAAACCCGATTCTCTTTATTTAACAATGTATGGTCCCTTTGGAATTGAACTTGCTCAGGCTTTAGTGATGAAAGATAATTTTATTTTTTATGATGCAATGAGCAACACGGCATACGAAGGCGATGTCGACAGTGATATTTTGAACCAGATATTTAAAATAAATTTAACTTTCAGTGAATTGATGGATGCGTTTATAGGTTCAGTTAACCTTACAAGTAATCTTTATCGTCCTCCGGAAAAATATAATGTTGATTATGATAAATATGTTCTTACTTATATTGATCCGAATACTTTGAGAAAGTCGATATACCATGTTGATATTCGCCAGCTTGGCATTACCGATTACCAGGTTTTTGATAGTAATGGGGATGAGCTGATCGAAGGTAAATATTCTAAGTTTGAATTGTTTGAAAACGTAGCAGTTCCATACAAAATAGAATTACAAAATACAAAAGATAACCAGAGAGTCTCAATCGATTATAAAAGTATGGCTGTGAACAAAAGAAGCATCGCAATTGATTTTAAAGTTCCTGGCGATGCAACTATAATAAAATGGTAAGAAGTCTTTTAGTTTATACATTTTTATTAACTATACTCTTCGCAGGTTTTTCTTTTCTCACAGGATGATATATCTCAAAGAAAAACTGAACTTCAAAATATCCGCGACGAAATATCAAATCTTGAAACTCAAATAAAAAATCAAACTAAAAAGGAAAAAGAATCTTACTCTGCTATAGAAAATTATAACAGGCAGAGTTTTCTGTTAAATAAGCTGATTGCAAAATTAAGATCAGAAGAAAAAGCTAAACAAAATGAGATTACCCAAAATCAAAAAAGCATAAAAGAATTGGAAAAGCAAATAGAATTGCTGCAAAAAAATTATTCTAAATATGTGGTCTCTGTGTACAAATATAGTAAGATGGATGAACTTGCAGGTATTTTTGATTCTGAGTCGATCCGGCAGGCAATGGTGAGAATAAAATATCTTCAGAGTTTTTCTGAAAGAAGACAAAACGATTTGAAAAGGTTTGAGAAGTCTAAGGAAGAACTTGTTGAGTTAAAACAGAAGTTAGAAAAAGAAGTTAAAGAAAAAAAACTGCTCACATCTGAAAAGAAAAAAGAGGAGTCAGGTCTGGAAGAGAAACTTGCAGTAAAGCAAAAAGTTCTTAAAAAAATAAAAAACAATAAGACTGAATTAAAGAAAGAACTTAATGCAAAAAAAGATTCCGAGTCTCAAATAAAAAATCTTATTGCAAAGTTAATTGAGGAAGAAAGAAAAAGAAAAGAAGAAGAGCTTGCAAGGTTAAACAAAGGCTCTAACAACAAAACAAATTCCGGCAATATTTCTTCTCCAGGTTATGATATTGATCTAAGCACTGATAACTTTGAATCATTTGCATCTTTGAAGGGAAAATTAAACTGGCCGGTTCATGGTAAAATTATAGGGGAGTTTGGGGAGAACAGGAACAGAAAACTCAATACAGTTACTTTGAATTACGGTGTTGATATCAAAGCTTCAAAAGATTTAAGTGTTAAGGCTGTTGCAGAAGGAGTAGTTTCAGTAATCGATTTTATTGCAGGTTATGGGAGTGTAATAATAGTTTCTCACAAAGATGATTACCGTACAGTTTACAGTCATCTTTCGGAAATCTATGTGAATGAGGGAGACAAAGTAAAAACCGGCAGCCTTATTGCAAAAGTGGGCGAAAGTTTAGAAGGATATGTTCTGCATTTCGAAATATGGAATTCAAGAGATAACCAAAATCCTGAGCTGTGGTTTGCAAGGAAATAAACATTCTATTCTTGTTAACTTATTTTTGCTATTCGTCAGCATTGGAATCATTGCGCTCATCTCTGAAATGTTTTTAGTAATATTTCATCCAATCCATCCTTCGATTTATATTCCTGATAATAAACTACTATTCAAGTTAGTGACGGATGGAAGGAAAGTTTACCATGGGGATTTAAGCAATGGAGAAGAAAAAATTCTAATAGAGACTAATTCTCTTGGATTTAGGGGAGAAGAGTTACGGCATTCTCATAAAAGAATTGTAGTGTATGGGGATTCATTTATTGAAGCTGAATTTTCAGAATTAAATAATACATTTTGTGAAAAACTTGAAAATGAAATAAATCGGTTCAATTCAAATGAAGTTGAAGTTGTAAATTCAGGTGTGGTTGGATATGGACCTGACCAGGCTTTATTAAAATTGATTTGTGACTACACAAAACTTAAACCGGATATGATTGTATTTTCTATTTATTCAGGAAATGATTTTGGAGATTTGCTCAGAAATAAAATTTTTAATTTTGATCCTAATTCTTCTGCTTTTGAAATCAATTATTCCGATACCACAGATTTTTTATCGGTAGCTCAAGTTAAAAACAAATCAAATGCATCCGTTATTCCGATAATGTCCTATTCTGATATTAATGACTATCAACTTGAGGGGACATTAAAAGATTGTTTAACTAAAAATGCCGATCCGGCCGGTTTTAGAAAACTTAATTTAGTAAGGTACATTGAAACAAGATTAAACCCGAATAGTTGCGAAAGATATAACTATGACGAAATAAACGGGAGTAATTATGTGAGCTGGTCATTAAACTTATGCTATGAGGAATTAAGAGATTATATTTCAGATCATCATACAGTAAAGGAGTTATTTAATGATCACTATGATGCCGATATTTCATTATTCCCGGAATCTGAATCAGCCCTATATAAAATAAATTTAATGAACATTGTATTCAGGGAATTATTTTCATTCTGCAGTTCACAAAAATTAAGAGTGATGGTGCTTATAATCCCTTCTAAAATTGATCTTTGTAAAGATGGATATTTCAAACTTGATAGAAATAAATATATCAACTTTAAATCTCAAAGGTTAAGTTTGCTTGTTGAAAGCATTGCCAGACTAAATCATCTTGAATGCTTGAACCTTCTCAGTTATTTTAGTTCGGGAGATCCGTCAAATTATTATTTTAAAGGAATGAACGATCACTGGAATGATGCTGGACAAAAGTATGCAGCAAATATTGCTGCAAAATTGATTGCTGATAAAATAATTAAAAATTGAAAACTTGTTATTTAATTGTTTAATTTACCTTCAAAATTAAAACCCTATCATAGTCTAATTCAGAGCATAACATCTTTATCCATTTTACAGGTAGCAAATTATTTATTCCCTTTAATTGTATTGCCTTATGTTGTTAGAGTGCTGGGTCCTGCTAAATATGGTTTAATCAATTTTGCTGCTGCTTTTATTGCGTATTTTAATTTAATGTGTGATTATGGATTTGATATTTCGGGAACAAAAGCCATTTCATTAGTTCGCAAAAATAAGGAAATACTTTCCAGAACGTTTTCCGAAATTATATTTATCAAAATTTCTCTTTTAATAATTTCTTTTTTAATATTTCTTGTCCTTGTCTACACTATTCCATTGTTTTATCAAAACTGGAAAGTCTATTTGTTAAGCTTTTGGATCCGTAATAGGATGGGTACTTTTCCCAGGATGGTTTTATAAAGGTGTTGAGCAGATGAAGTATATTGCAATGCTTCATATTTCAATAAGAATTATATCGACTATTCTGATTTTTTTGTTAATAAAAATTGAATCAGACTATCTGGTTCTTGTATCGATCTATTCTCTTACTCAAATATTGATTGGAATTCTTGGACAGTTTGTAGCAGTGTATAAATTTAATATAAAATATCAGTTGCCTTCTCCAAAAGATTTGAAATTTCGGATGAAAGAAGAGCCGCCATGTTTTTTTTGCAACGATTTCAAACAATATATACTCAACATCTAATACCTTTGTACTAGATTATTTGCCAGCGAAACAGTTGTCGGTTATTTTGCGGCCACAGACAAAATAAAATCGGCGTTTCAAAGTATACAATTGGTTTTAGCACAAAGTGTATTTCCTTATGTGAACAAGCTGTTAAATGATTCTTATCTTAAGTTCGTTACTTTCATAAAGAAGTTATTAATATTAAACCCTCTAATATCTCTTCTGATAAGTTTGTTTTTATTTATTTTCTCATTTCAGATTACAGATTTGTTACTGGGACCTCAATTCGAACCTTCAGGAATTTTGTTAAGAATCATTGCCGTCATTCCTTTGTTTGTTTCATTCAGTAATATATTTGGGATACAAATTATGCTTAGCTTAGGATATGATAAAATATATAACATTATTTTAGGATTGGCTGCAACAGTTCATATAATATTTATGTTAGTCTTAGTCCCAAATTATTTTGCAGTTGGCGCATCAATTTCATTTGTACTAACTGAATTGATTGTAGCTGCTTCCACAGCTTTATTTGTATATAAGTATAGAATTTTAGAACTTAAAAAAGTTTTAAAGTGAAAATTCTTTTTCTTGGAGAATACAATTCAGATGAAATAATTGCTGCACCTATCAAAGTAGGTAAAGAATTATTTAAAGAATTCAAAAAAGCAGGTCATCAAATTTATTATCTCCCCTACTACCAGGATGGAACAATTTATTCAAGAATTCAGAAATTTTTTGGCTTTGAAAAAATTACTAAAAATGTTTACAGAACAGGCATATTCCCTTTAATATTTTTCGTAATAAAATTTCGTCCACGAATCATTCATATCATAACACCAGGATTATATTATATTGTATTATTTCCGCTCAGATTATTTATTAAATTTAAAATTATTTCTACTATACATTCTATAAATCGTTACGTTATTCCTCATTTTTCCAAGATAAAAGGTTATCAACGATTTCGCTTTTTATTAATTGATAGATTATTAGTAAAATATTCAAACGTTGTTTTTGTATATACCCGGGAGGGATAGGAGATATTTCACCCGTTATTACAAAGTTTCTTCAGATCAAATTGAAGTTGTGAATAATGGGATAGCAATTTTAAATGTTAAAAAGATAACTTTTCCTCTAAAGCATTTTGCGATATTGCATTTGTTGGTGATATTAATAGAAAAGAAAAATCTTTTGATTTTTTAATCCAAACTTTGGTGAAAATAAACCGCCCAGTGGGTTCTGTATATATATAATTACGAATCTCAAAACGATAAAATATTGCCGTATAAATCAAATATTGAAGATAAAATTCTGTGAACCCCATGAGTGAAAAAGAATTTAGAGAAGCACTAACTAATAATGATCTATTTATCAGTTCCGTCTGTATATGATTCCTTCAATATTTCCTTACTCGAAGCAATGAATACAGGTATAATTATATTAGCTTCGTCAAGGGTTGGACTAGCAGAAAGATTTGGTGAAGAATTAAGTAGTCTAATCTTTAAATATAATAGTGAGAATAGTTTGTTAGACCGTATTAATTATGTTTTTGAAATGAACGATGAAACTAAAGTTTATCTTTCATCCAAGATCAGGGAGTTTAGTAATAATTACTCCTGGTCTACAATTGCAAATGAATACCTTCAAATTTATAACAAAATTTTAACTCAATAATACCAGAGATAATAACTGTAGTGCTATGGCATGGCAAGAATTTTTAGAAATATTTTGGACAATAACAAAAACCAAAATCGTATAAACTGTGATTAGTTACAATGAATAAGATGGCATTAGTATCAATTGCTTTACCCACATATAATGGAGAAGCATTTCTTTCAAAACAGATTGATTCATTATTATCTCAAAATTATAATAATTTAGAATTGATTATAGTAGATGATTGTTCAACTGATGGAACAATTGAAGTATTAAATCAATATAAACCGAATGCAGTTGTAAAAATTTTTCAAAATGAACGAAGACTTGGAGTGATAAAAAATTTTGAAAAAGCTATTTCGCTGTGTGCCGGAGAATTTATATCTCTATCCGATCAAGATGATATCTGGAAACAGATTGAAAATTGGAAAACTTATTTCGAAAATTAAAGATGGAGTTCTGATAAGTAGCGATACAATGTTGATAGGATAATGATGAAAAAATAATAAGTTCCTCGTGGTTTCAATATCAGTCTATTTATATTCCTGAAAGCAATTTTATGTTTCAGGCTGCCGTCTACCAAAATTTTGCTCTTGGTTGTACGATGCTTTTTATAAAGGGAGTTAGTCAAGTACATAATTCCTATACCGGGAAAATCTCTTTCTCACAATTGTGGATACTTGTACTCGCATCTTCATTGGGAAAAATAAAAGTATTGAGAGAATCTCTAATGATGAAAAGGATACACTTTTTTAACGTATCTGATGCAGGGGAAGATAACTTCATAATTCGTTGTCAAAATATTTTATACCAGAGCAACGAAGAAAAAGATTAAAAAGATATAGGGATTCAGTAAATAGAATTGAAAGTTATTTATCAACTGCTACTATTAAGGATGAAACAATACCGTAAATATTTAACAGATTTCAAAGTGTTATTATAGAGGACTACTAACACCCGGAATCTCATTTTTATAGTACAATAATAGCATTTAAATCTAGAAGAATATTTTATGGAGGATTTAATCCTGCGGCCACGATGATCAGATCATAGCTAAAACTATTTTGAGGTTTTAAGAATATTGCCTTTAAAAATACTACATATTATAGATAAATCCCACTATGCTGGTGTTACATCTTATGTTTTAAATTTAATAAAATCATTAGAACAATTTGACATGTAATTTTGTCATGCTACAAGGGGTCAGCAGCTGCGGAAATAGAAGGAATGGATATAAAATGTGAACATCTTATTGCACACGGTCGTACAAGTTATAAACTTCTATTTAAAAAATATCTGAGGGCTATTATTTTTTTCAAAAAGAATAAATTCGATGTTGTACATTATCAACAGGGTGGTATTGGAGTTTTATTAATTGCTGTACTCTTTAATAGAAATATTAAAGTAATACATCATTTGCAATCGTCCAATTTGATAGGTGATCATTCAAAATCTGAAATATCTTTTATTCATAAACAATTGCTAAGATTTTTATCTTATAAAACTATTAAAATTGCCGTCGCCGATACATGTACAGGAGATATATAAAAAAGTTCTTCCTACAAATGATACGCTATTTACAATTAAAACCTCTGTGCCATATAATTTTAGTCATAAAGAAAAATATTCTAACACGATTGGATTTATTGGACGGATAAATAAGAAAAAAGGGATTGATAATTTTTTACATCTTGCTGATTCATTCTATAATATAGATCGAAATATTCGCTTTATTGCTCAGGGAGGAATAGAAGACCAAATTAAATTCAATTCGAATATTTTATATAATAAACCAACTTTTAACATAGCAAGCTTTTTCAATAAGATAAGATCTACTTTATTTTCTTTCTACTTCTCAAGAAGGCTTGCCGTTGGTAGTCTTAGAGGCAATTTCATTCGATGTTGGAGTAATAGCATATCCCATCAAAGCAGTAGTAGAAATTCTTGGGAAAGACTATCCACTTTATGTTAATAATCCTGATGAAGCTATTTTAAAGATAAAGGATTTTTATTCAAATAATTTTGATAGAGACCATTTAAGCAGGATTCATCAGGAAAGAAGCAGTAAATTTTTATTTAATGATATGATTGAAAAGATAGATTCTCTTTATAAAAGTATTTTTAATGAAAAGTTGTAAGAACCTCTTTGTAAATTTTATGATAACCAGACAACATTTTGTCAATTGAATACTTTTCCTGTAAAATCTTAAATGCATTCTTCTTAATATTAGTAACTTCCTCTTTATAGGATAAAATAAATTTGATAATTGCCGATAATTCATCGGAATTATTTTTCTTAAGAATAAATCCCGTGATTCTGTCTTCAATAATATTTTCTATCCCACCAGATTTAGTTGTAACTACTAAAATATTTCTTGAAATCGCTTCAAGTATTGAAAGCGGAAGTCCTTCATTTAATAAGGATGGAAGTACCAATATATTTATTCCTTGATAGAGTCTTATCGACATCTGTAAACGGTTCACTCAATATGTACTTGATTTTGCAGTTGTCTGCTTAATATCTTTTTCCGTACTTCCTTTTTCCCGAGTCCATCACCTCTAATAAAAAGGCTAATGAAAATTCCTTCATTCTTTAATTTTTCAATAGTTTTGATAATGCTTAGGATTCCCTTATTAATTCTGATCCTTCCAACGTATCCTAAGATAATCTTCTGGTTTACTAATTTGGGTAAATCTTCGATTCTAACACCATAGTTGATTCTTTTAATTTTGGAATGTTTAATTAAAGTTGTATTCAACAAGTTTTTTTCTATTGTGGGGGAGATTGCAATAGCCATATCGGGATAAATAAATTTCTGAATAAAGTCTCGGAAATAATTGTTTGCAGTATATATGACTTTAAAGTTCTTCCTTCTAATTGAACTAAGTAAAATCACAAATATTCTATGCTGGCAGTGAATAATATCCGGTTGGTAAATTCTGATTATTTTTTTTATTTCTTTTCTTGATTTGAATAAACTAATCGAACCTCGTTTATTGGCATTGATGGATTTAATATGATTTATTCCAAGCTTTGCAAGCTCACTCTCAAATAATCCACCCGAGGAATAGACAATTACTTGATCGAAATATTTTTGAAAATACTGACAGAGATTTAATGTGAATCTCTCAGATCCACCGACATCCATTGTTTTTATAAAATATAATATCTTTTTCCCTTTAAACGGATTCATTTGCTAACTTTGATTTTAATCAATTGCTTTATAAAGAAAGGAATATCATTAATAATATACCTCTTAAACAATCTTACCGGTTCATTTAATAAACGCCATAACCATTCAAGTAATAATTTTTTGAAAAATCAGCGGACTTCTTTTTTTTATACCCGAATAGTAATCGAATACTGCGCCTACAGCAACATTTATTTTACTTTTAAACTTATTCATATTTCCCCATAGCCAAAGTTCCTGCCTCGGGCAACCTAAAGCTGCAAATACAATATCCGGCTTAAAATTAATCATTTCATTAATAATTTTAGAATTTATTCAGGATCTTTTTCAAAATTAAACTGAGAGGAAATAAATAACAGGTTATCGGATAGATTTTGATACTTTTTTGAAATTAAATCTTTCACTTTTAGTTAAAACATTTTCGGTGCTTCCAATCAGGGCAACACGGTACTGTTGCTGGTCAGCAATGTCAAGTATCATTGGGAACAGGTCATTCCCGGTAATCCTTTCTACTTTTTGTGAATATTTGATTTTTAACAGAGTAGTAATGCCGCTGCCATCAGGTAAATTCCACAAAGAATTATTACATACATGTAAAAAGTCCGCATTATTTTGTGAGATTCTATAGCAATCAAGATTTATGGGAATGATCATTTGTGGAGCGATTGTCCCGGATAGTTTTTCTTTTAGAGCTTTTTGAAGTTCAATTTTTGAGAAGGAATTGATTTTAATGTTGTTAAGAGAAAATACTTCCATATTATTTAGCAGCGAATTTCCAACTTCATATTGGTAGTTTTCACTTGGTTAAAATTTGGTATATAAGTTGCCAAAATATTCATTATTCGGATTTTATTATCATTTGCAGATTGTATAAATTGTCGTGTTTTATAACTCTAAAATTATGAATTCATCTAAATCGATCTTTTCGAAAATACTTCTCGTATTTGTTATAGTTTTTGTTTCAAATTTGTACCCACAAAAAATAAGTATTTATAATGTTAGTAATGGCTTAAATCTAAAAATAAATTTTGATCAAATTCCTTTTAAATTAGAAGGGGAGAAGATAAATACAATCGATTATCTAAATCGAATTGATGAAAGCAAACCTGGATCGCCGGACTTACCTTCTCAAACTTTATTTTTTGCCATCCCTCCACACAGCAAAGTAAAAGTAAAAAATTTTAATAAGAAGCTTTCTTTTATTGAATCTGTGGTTCCCAAAATTAATCCTGAAGTAAGATTACAAGATGGATCTAATTTAGTGTATAAGCAAACTCAAATTAATCCTTTATATCATCAGGATAATGTTTATCCATCTAATGAATATGAAATACTTGGGTATACCTGGATAAGAGATTATTATTGTGTCGAGATAAAAATAAATACACATCGTTACGATTGGAATAAACGAAGAGTAGATGTAATGACTTCAGCAGATTTCGATCTGGAATTTTATGATATGAAGCCTTATGAAAATAATAAATCGAAATTAAGTCCATTTGAAACGCAACTAAAAAATTTAATAGCAAATTTTGATGATGCTGATCAATACAGATCTTTCAGACCAGCATTATATGAAGAAAAATTAAACGATAATTGGATCGACTTTAATGCCGAATACCTGAAAATAGGAGTTGCGGAAGATGGTATTTATCGGATTTCTAAAAGTGATTTACAATCTTTCAATATTAATACTGCTACTATCGATCCGAATACATTTAAAATTATTCTTAAAGGAAATCAACTCCCTATTTATGTCTCAGGTGAAGAAGATAACATTTTTGATGATAATGATTTCATAGAGTTTTATGGTTCTATGAATTATGGAGAAAAAGACTACAGGGTTTTAAATAAACATGATGAACCATATAATGATTATATCGATAAATACAGTGATACTACGATCTACTGGTTAACCTGGGGCGGTGAAGATGGCTTGAGGATCGATACTATAAGTGCAATGTCAGACGGAATCAGCGACACATTAAATTTTTATACACAGATCTCTCATTTTGAGCAAAACAACGGTTTAGATTATTTTACTAAGAAATATCGTTGATTGGCAGAATCCTGAATGGATATATAATGAAAGCTGGGTTTGGGGTAATCATGAGGTTGGTACTCAGAATTGGAATTTTAATGTTAGTGATCTTGTAAATAACGAAACAGCAAAAGCATTTTTCAGACTTAGAAGTTTTGCAAGCGATGTATCCGGGGATCAAAATGCTCATGATTATGCTTTGAGTATAAACACTGATCCCACAATGTACGATTCCGGGTATATAGATAAGTATGAACAAAAAATATTGTTCGCAGAGTTTCCATCAAATTTGCTGCAGGAAGGACAGAATACTTTAAAAACACATTCGTTTCCTGTAGTTAATTCTGTGATTAACCTTACGCAGGTTGATTGGTATGAAATTGAATATCCTCGTTATCTAAGTCTGATCAATGATTCGCTGAAATTTAAATTTAATCAGGATGAATTAAATTCAATTCAAATATTAAAAATAACTAATGCACAGGCTGCTAATCATATTTTATACAAGCTGCCCGCAAAAAGGAGAATTTCCAATTTCGTACAGATCAACAATGAAATTTTATTTGCCGATACCATAAGGACAGGAGATGAATTCTATATTTCAACAGAAAACTATATTAAAAAGCCAAAATTTTATTATAAGAAAAAATTTGATGATTTAACCGGTAACGGAATTCAGGCGGATTATATATTGATATCACATCCGGCTTTTAGTACGGAAGTAAATAAATATCTTACTTTCATTCAGGATAATTATAATGTAACAACGAAGTACATAAATGTTTTAGATATTTATGATCAGTTCAATTACGGATTTTTTTCGCCGGAACCAATTAAAACATTTTTACAGGAAGCGAATATAAACTGGCAGGCTCCTAAGCCTTCCTATGTTTTTTTAGTTGGTGAAGCTGATTACGATTACCATAACTATAAACAAATTGAAAATTACGTTCCAAATTATGTCCCTTCATTCGGTCATCCGGTTTCCGATAACTGGTTTGCAATCTGGGATTCTTCGGCAACCGTTCCCCAGATGTTTATCGGGAGATTGGCAATTAATTCCAATGAACAGTTTGCACATTATCTGGAGAAACACAAAGAATATTTAACTCAGGAATATAATATCTGGAATAAATCTTATTTTTTGTTATCCGGCGGTTCCAACGAATCTGAAAAATCAACCGCGAAAGGAATTAATGATTATATCAGAACAAATATAATTACTCCCGAACCTGCAGGCGGTTACACCGGGCAGTTGTATGCTACTGAAAATCCCAAAACTAACTTCGGTCCGTTTCCTCAAACATATATCGATAGTGTTTTTGAATAATGGGGGAATTATTATTTCTTATCTCGGGCACAGCGGTACAAAAATTTGGGACGATGGAATTGAAAGTGTCAAACAATTATATAATAAATACAATAAATCATCTTTGATTATAGATTTTGGTTGTTCTACAGGTAAATTTGCCGAGCCGGATATCGTTTCATTTTCTGAGAACTTTACAAGCGGATTGGATGGAGAAGCAATCGCTTATATCGGTAATTCATCGTTAGGATTTACATCTACAGCGTACAGTTTTCCCAGAATATTTTTTGACCAGATGTTCAAAAGCAGTTCATATAATATTTCTGAAACACACATCTCGAGCAAAGAAAAATTGATTCAGGATTATGGAAATACTGGAACAGCTAAGCTTTTTGTACTAACGAATACTCTTTTTGGCGATCCCATTGTTTCGTTAAAGATCCCAAACAAACCTAATCTGAATATCAGTCCATCGGATATAAAATTACCTTCTTTTTTAGATGACAATCTTGATTCGATCCAGGTCAGTATTTCTTATCGGAATTTAGGGCTAGTCGATTCAAGCACCTTCAAAATTAAAATTGAAGACCGCTTAAATAATGAAGTGGTATATTCATCGATTATCAGCCAGGCTCTACCTTTAAATGATAAAACAATGAATGTAAACATCCCGGTAAAAAACAGGGCAGGAGAACATTCCTTAGTTGTTACTCTTGATGAGGCTAATGAAATAAATGAAATTTATGAAAATGATAATTCTGTTAATATTCATTTTAATGTACAAACATCTTCAATAAGAACTATTGTTCCCGATTCTTTACAAATAATAAGTGACGGTAAAATTCGCTTGTTAAATCCTGTTAAACCTCCTGAAGATGAAAATATCCCTATAAGTTTAAGCCCGACAAATGATTTTACGAACGAAGACAATTATCAAATAAAGCTTGATACGATGATAACCGGTTTCAGTTTTAGTAATCTTATTAATGATAAGCGTTATTGGTACAGGACCAGCTTTGCTTCATCGCCAGATACTATTTTCAGTCCCAATTCTTTTGTTTACGAGAATTCAAACAATTTCAATTTTGCTTTTATCGATTCATTCAGTACGAAGGGCTTTTCATTTAACAAAACAAATTATGATAACGGTTCGATAAAATTGGGAGATAATCAAATCCCTTTAGTTATTAATTCTGCAGGATTTGAAGCAGGCGGTATAGCAAAAATAGATTTAAACAATGTAGATTATCCAAATAATGCTCAGGGGTGTGGCCTTCATAATGTAGTGATAGATGAAGCAACAATGAAATATGAAGATTACCGCTGGTTTAATTATTGGAATGATCCTAATAATTATGACGGATATGTTGATTTCTTAAATACTATAGGACCAGATAAATTAGTTGCTGATTAGTATTGGTGCAGACTGCGGTGGTTATAGTGTTTCGCAGGAACTGAAAGACAAACTTCATGAATTTGGCAGTGCACTAATAGATAGTGTTGCATCGGGCACCTCCTGGATTTTTCTTGGCAAGCTTGGGGCTCCGGTTGGCAGTATGCCGGAAGCCTTTTCCCGTACTGGTCCAATTGAGTTTGATTCTACTTTTATAAGAACAAGCTTTTCAGGAGCTTTTTCAACGTCTCCTATTAGTAATGCAGCAAATTGGGATTCACTATACTTAAGCGTGGATTCTATCAACAGCAATTCCCAGGTTAAAGTTAGACCTGTTATTTATTATGATCAGCCCGATACCTTAACTGAAATATTCCTAAGTAGCGGTAAAGCAGATATTAGCTATCTAAATAATTATAAAGAAAATAAAATTGGTTTTGTAGTTGATTTATTTGCAGATGAACAGGGAAATTCACCTATTGTTAAATCTATTAAAGTTAAATACGATTTATTCCCTGAACTCGGTACAAACTATCAGGTTGTATCGACAACAGCAGATACAGTCTTAATCGGCGATAATGTTGGCTTGAAATTTAATGTTTACAACGTTGGTGAAAGTACTGCTGATAGTTTCAAAGTAAAGGTAGACGTTGTTAATGAAGATAATTCGCATAATGCTATTTTTGAATCAACTGTAGATTCACTACAATCTGATAATAGGAAAATGTTTAATATTACCTACAATACTTCTTCAGGTAGTGGGGCGAAGTCCTTTCTTATTAATATAGATCCAGATAACAAGATAAGGGAATTATTTGAGGATAATAATTTTTACCAAGTCCCGTTTTATGTAAAAGCCGACACAACAACTCCGACACTTAATATAACCTTTGATGGAGTTGATATTATGGACGGCGATTATATCTCTTCCAAGCCGGAAATAAAAGTCGAGTTGTTTGATCAATCGTTGTTGCCGATTACCGATCCTTCTTCTGTCGCAATTTTCTTAAATGATGTTGAGATAAACCCAGACAGTTCGATTGTGACTTATCAATATAATTCTGCAAACCCGAAAGTAGTTGTAACATATAAGCCTGTACTTAAAAGCGGCGAATATACTTAAAAGTTTTTGCAAAGAATGCTTCAGGCAATGTTGTTGATTCTTCAGGGGTTGAAAAAAACTTTGTTGTGAATGAGGATACAAAAATTCTTTATGTTTATAATTATCCGAATCCAACAAAGGGGGAAACATATTTTACTTTTAAGCTTACACAAATTCCCGATGAACTGAAGATTAAAATTTTTACAGTTGCAGGAAGATTAATAAAAGAAATAGATAGAACATCATCAGACTTAAATTTTGACTTTAATAGAATTTACTGGGACGGCAAAGATGACGATAGCGATGCTATTGCAAATGGAGCTTATTTTTATAAAGTAATTATTAGCCATGATGGGAAACAGCAGGATGTTACACAAAAGCTTGCTGTGGTGAGGTAGATTTTTCAATAAATAATTTCTTTTCATATCTTGCTTAAATCATAATCCGGATTATTTAAATGAAAAAGTTATACATTCTTCTTACAGTAATTATCTTTTCATCATTTTCATTTTCACAATTCAATCAATATCCAAGACCGGGACAGGGACAATTTACAGGCGGCGCCGGAATAACATGGATTGACGGTCAGCCAAATTATACAATTGCTCTTCAACCGGAAGTTTCTTTTGCAAACTTCGGAGTCGGTCTCGATCTTCGTCTTACTTTTGATCCGAATGGAAATCTGCGGAAAGAATCTTTCAACAGTTTTTCCGATTACCTAAGCATTATAAGATATGTAAGATATGGTTTGAAGAATGATCCTGTCTATATAAAGCTCGGTGCTCTCGATTATTACACGCTCGGACACGGAAGCATAATGTATCTCTACAACAACAGTCCTTCTTTCGATAACAGGAAGATCGGGCTTGTTACAGATATCGATTTCGGAGATTTCGGTTTTGAATCTATCTACAGCAGCTTTGGTGAAGCCGGTGTGGTTGGAATAAGAGGTTATGTAAGACCGCTTCATTATACTTCGTGGAGAGACATTCCGATTATAAGTAATCTTGAACTCGGTTTAACTTATGCGGGAGACTTTAACGGGAATGCCGGAATAATCGCAGGTCATTACAACAATATCACAAATAAGTTTGAAGCTACGACAGACGATGGTTCAATAAATATTGTGGGCTTTGATATTGGTTTGCCGGTTATTTCAGGCAGCTTTGCCGATGTTACTCTTTACTATGATTTCAATAAAATAATTGATTTCGGACATGGTGCTGCAACAGGAATTATTGCGCAGTTCAATCCTTTAGGATTTGTGCAGGCAACTGCAAAACTTGAAAGAAGATTTAACGGCGATCATTATATCCCTTCTTACTTTAATTCGTTTTATGAAATTGAAAGATTTAAAGTTATAGATAAAACAACCGGAAGTTTTACAAGTAAAGCAGCACTTCTTGATGGTTTGGTAAATAATGATGACGGCTGGTATGGTGAGTTAGGAGTTAACGCACTCGGTCTTCTAAATATAATCGGCAGTTACCAGAGATTGGATAAAACTCCGAACAGCGGCATTCTTCATTTGCAATCTGAAATAGCTCCTGAAGAAGCTCCTTTTGTTTTAAGAGCAGGATATGATAAAATAAATATCAGGAATGAAAAAGATCTCTTCACACTCGATGACCGTTCTTATCTTTTTACTGAAGTCGGTTACAAGCCATATCCGTTTATGGTTGTATCTTTAGTTTATAACTGGACGTTCACTCCTGTACGCGATGCAGATGATAATATTGTAGGATATGAACCACAGAAAAGAATAGAGCCGAGAGTTTACTTTGTAGTTCCGTTTAGCTTTGAAGGGAATTAATTAAGGTTAACCTAAATCCCGGTGTTAACCATTTAATATTTAGTAAACGTATCAATTGTTTTTACAAACAGGTTATTGATATTTAAAATGAGGATTCTCAATTATTCCAAGAATATTTCCAAAAGGATCTTTGATCGAAGCTACTTTTATACCTTCGCCAACATCCATTACATCTGAGTTTTTAGTTGCGCCAACTTTAAGAAGATGTTCCATTTCTTCTTCAATATTTTCAACTCCCCAGTAAGCAACGCAATTATTTCCTTTCGATATTCTTTTCATATCGGGGTCAAGACCTAATTCGAATCCGCCGACTGTAAATCCGACATAATAAGGTTGATCAAAGTACGGAGGAAATCCTAAAGCAGAAGAATACCATTCTTTAGCTTTATCTATATCCTCAACATTATAAATAACTGTCCGCAAACCTTTAAACATTATATGCTCCATTATTTTTTACATCCACTATAGTAAAGTTCTTCGACTTCCGAAGCAGACAAAGCTCTACTGTATATTCGAAGTTCGTCTATCTTTCCGTGGAAAGAATAATTAATTCTTTTCGTTGTATAGTAAGGATTGTTCCCGCTAAAAGTGCCTATGAACCAACGATGTTTCATATCCAGAAGATCATCTGATCTAAAATCGGATTTATATGTTGAAGTAATTAATTCTCCATCAATGTATGTATAATCCTGATCACCTTTTCTTTCTAAAACTATAAATCGCCATTGTTTCTTAAGCTTAAGGCTTGTGTTCTGTTCGAGATATTCTCCGCTGTAATACCAAATAGCATTATGAAGTTCTTCAGTTGAAATATTCCCATCATAAATTAAACAAAATCCCTGGCGGTAAAAATCAGAAGTGTTTGTAATTGAGTGAGAATGTCCATCAAAAATATATTGCCTGTCAACATCCGCATCAGGATGACTCTTCCAGTTTTCCAGATATACCCATGCTGAGACCGTAAAATCTCCGATTAGCAAATTTCCTCTTTGTGGAATTATTTCAATGAAATCATTTACACCGTCAAAGCGAGCAGCCTTTCCTATTTTCCCTTTTGTATAGTGCAGATGTCCATGTTCTATACCATTATTACCATTTCCGCTTAGATCAGATGCATTTCCCTCAAAAGGATAATATGCAATTAAATCTCTCGTTGGAAAAATAATAGTAGTGCAGGAAAAATTTCCGATGATAGTCATAAGAATTATTATGTATAAAATAAAACTGAGTTTGCGCATTTTATCTTCCTTTATACCATTTTCATGATTCAGGTAAATCAGCTAAAATTATGCCGTTTCTTAGACTAAACTGAGAATTCTATTGCAGATTTTTCTCTAAAAATTCCTTTAATTCATTTACAGAATAGAAAAGATAATCACTTCCCGATTTTAATACTTTGTCTTTTGAATAGCTATCCCAGACAACAGATGCAATTTTAACTCCTGCTTCACGCGAAGCTTTAATATCGCCGGGTGAATCTCCGATCATCAAAACTTTTTCTTTGTCAAGATTAAATTCATTTACAAATTTATTTATTCCTTCTCCAGAAGGTTTGTGTTTAACTACGTCATCGCCCGTTACTATAAGATCGAAATATTTTTCTATACCAAGAGCTTCTAAAGTTATCAGAGAACTTTTTCTCCCTTTTCCTGTAAAGATTCCAAGGGGAACATTTTTAGATTTAATGAAATTTAAAATCTCTCTTATGCCGGGATAAATATCAGCAAGATGATGTTCACTTTTATAAAATTTATAATAATCTTCAAAAGCATCTGGAAGATCATCACCAAACCATTCTTTAAGAATTACATCTTCCGGCGGACCAAAAAGAGAAATGATTTCTTCATTAGTTAATTTTTTATTTAGATATTTTGAGCTGACATGATTGAACGATGCAAAGATCAATTCATTAGTTGAAGTTAAAGTTCCATCAATATCGAATATTATTCCGTCAAAATTTTTCATTATATTTTTTTCAGATGTTTTAATTTTTCATTTAGAAAATTAGGGATTTTCAAAGTAATAAAGAGTGGTGCTGGAAATGAAGTGATAAAGAGTAAGATTTTATAAATTTTTACTCAATTTCACTTTTATTATTATATATTTATTAATATGAAACCTTCGTTTGATGTATGGACTTCGATATTTCTTTTTGCGGCAGTTCAGGGAATTTTTGTTTCTTTTGTCTTGTTTTTCAAGAACAGACCGGCTAAAAAAGAAAAGCTAATACTTGCATTTATTGTATTTCTCTTCTCTGTTACTCTTATTGATTATGTTCTGTACTGGACAAATTATCAATACTATTATCCGTACATTATAGCTATAAGCGGGAGTTTTACTTTTCTCTATGGTCCATTATTTTATTATTATTTTAAGCTGATATTTGAAAACTATAAATTCAGGATAATTGATGTTCTTTCATTTATACCTTTCCTAATTTATTTTGCTCTAAAGTCACCGTTCTATTTTGCTTCCGTCGAAGTGAAAAGAAGAATAATAAGTACGCCTCTAACTCCAGACTCGTATCATTTCCCGATCTGGGCATGGCTTAGTATTGTTTCAATGATAATTTATGCAATAATAATTTTTAGAAAATATAATAATGCCAGTAAAACTCTGAAAGAAATGAGGGACATGGTTTAATTATCTTAATGGTTTTTTTATAGGTTTCATATTCAGTTATACTTCATATTTTATTTTGATTTTAACCCCGTTCTTTAACAGGGAATATGATTACCTGATTTCTTTTGCGATGTCATTCTTTATATATTTTCTTGCGTGGTTTGGATATATGCAGCCGAAAGTTTTTGCCGGATTTTCAATTAAAGAAATTATTAAGCCCGCAAAGTATGCTACTTCAGCTTTAGACGAAAATGCTTCAAGAATAATCCTGGACAATCTTCAAACATTGATGGGAAAAGAAAAATTATATAAACAAGAGGATTTAAGTTTAGAAAAACTATCAGATAAAATTGATGTATCCAAGCATCAGCTCTCACAGGTAATTAATGAATTGCTCGGGACTAATTATTTTGATTATATAAATTCTCTCAGAGTAAAAGATGCGATGAAACTCTTATTATCAACAACTAAAAAGGAGATGAACATTATTGAAATAGCTTTTGAAGTAGGATTTAATAATAAAGCGACCTTCAATAGTGCATTCAAAAAAATAACAGGGATGACGCCAACCGAATTCAGGAAAAGACAATCCGAATTAAAACCAAGTTCAATCGACAATTTTTTTGTTAATTAAAAGTAAAACTTTATCAATTTATACGATTTCACTTCTTTTCTGAAATAATTTTGCTTTTCAAAAAAGGAGATCAAATGAAATCGTCATTTCTTATTTTTTTGTTTATCGTTCAGGCTTCAGCATTTGCACAACTAACTTTTACCAAAATAACCGATCCAAACAATCCTATTGTCAACATTACATCCAATCCTGTTTACAGGGGTGCTTCTTGGGTTGATATTGATAATGATGGAGATATTGATCTGTTTGTTTGTCCTTCATTTTTATTTAGGAATGATGGGAAAGGAAATTTTTCTGTTGTTGATAATCCAATCGGGCAAGGACAAACTCAGAATCCTGCAGGTTCAAGTTGGGCTGATTTTGATAATGACGGTGATATAGATTGTTTCCTTGCGAGAAACCCATCGAGACTTTATTTAAATGATGGTAAAGGAAATTTTACAGTTGATGACACCGTGTTTAACGATCTCCAAAACTATCCCGGCTGGGCATGTTCTTTTGCAGATTTTAATAATGATGGAAGATTAGATTTAATTATAGCACATCCCGCCGGTTTTTTAGGTCCCTCTTTTCCAAGTTTCTTTTTTATTGGTCAACCAGATGGAACTTTGAAAAGAGATACTTCTTACTTCTTCACAAAAAATTTAGAACCTTACACTGTACCTTATTGGAGTGACTTTGATATGGACGGAGATGAAGACTTATTTATTGCAAGCGGTCCCGGTGGAAGTCAAGGTCCGGATTTTCTCTACAAAAATTTAAAAACAGAAACTGGCATTGATACATTAGTCAAAATTAGAAATTTGCCTTTTGCTTCTGCAAATCAGGATGGACAATGTTATAATTTCATCGATTTTGATAATGATGGCGATCTCGATCTTTTTGTAACTAACTGGAAAGGCGCTCCAAACAGATTTTATAAAAATAATAATGGTTCTTATGAAGAAATTGACGTTCCATTCAATTATAATAGTTCGAGCCTTGCAAATTCCTGGGGTGACCTTGATAATGATGGTGACCTCGATCTTATAATCGCTAACGATAAGAATAAGAATACGGAAGTTTATATAAACAATGGCGATGGCACGTTTACATTATCTCAAAATTCTATTTCTTCTTTAATTGGTTCGAATAGTATTACACTTGGAGATTATGATAACGACGGTGATCTCGATGTGTTTATAATGGGAGACAAAGATGGAAGAGGTCTCTTCAGAAATGATACTCAAAATAATAATAACTGGGTTAATATCTTATGCGGGGGAACTACATCGAACAAATCGGCAATTGGAACAAAGGTAAAACTAAAAGCTAACATTTCCGGAAATCCTGTCTGGCAGTATAGAGAAATATCGGCACAAAATACTTTCCAGGGACAAAATGATTTAAGAGTACATTTTGGATTAGGAAATGCATCTATGATAGATTCAGTTATAATAATTTACCCGAGCGGAAGTGTGGAAACATTTACAAATGTTCCTGTAAATTCTTTTTATCACAACATAGAAGGCAGCGGTTCACTCAGTGTTATAACAGGAATTAAAAATGAAACAGGAAGTATTATTCCTGAAGGATTTAAATTATTTCAAAATTATCCAAACCCATTTAATCCGTCAACGTCCATCAGCTATTTGATTCCAAACTTCGCTTATGTTGAACTTAAAGTATTTGATATTCTTGGAAAAGAAGTAAGTACATTAATAAATGAGAATCAAAATAAAGGAAATTATAAAATTCAATTTGATGGCAGCAACTTAGTAAGTGGCATTTATTTCTATAAAATAGATGCCGCGGGTTTTACACAAACACGTAAGATGGTTCTCTTAAAATAATCTAGCAAAACCGGAGTAAGGAATTAATGGAAGTACCTCAAATTTTATTAAACCTTTATTAACTAAGGGAAGCATATTTAAATATTTATTTGCCTCGTCTGCATCTTTGCATTCCAAAACCAACACTGCGGAATCATCCGACTGAGTAAAATAGAGTTCTCTGATTATTCCTTCTTGATATAGCTTCCACGCTTCCAATGCTTCATGTTTAAGAAATGGTTTGTAATCGTCTTCCTTTGTACCAGAAACTTCTTTTTCGATGGCAAGAATTTTCATTTCGGTTGCCCCTTTTCTCTTTAAATAAACTATTTTAGTAAGTAGAAAGTTATAAAAAAATGCAGACAAAAATTTATCTTAAAAGAAATGAAGAAAGAAGAATTTTATCGGGACATCTCTGGGTTTTTAGCAATGAAATTCACAAAATTGAAGGAGACGCTGAAAATGGTGAACTTGTTGAAGTTTTTGACTATAAAAGTCAATCACTCGGTTCAGGTTTTTATAATAAGAATTCCCTTATAAGTGTAAGACTTTTATCTCGCACAAGCATTTCAGATTTACCTTCAGTTATTAAAGAAAAAATTTTAGCTGCTTATGAATTAAGAAAAATAATTTATCCCGAAAGAAAATCTTACAGATTGGTTTTTAGTGAAAGCGATTTTTTACCAGGACTTATTATTGATAAATATAATAATACGTTTGTCCTCCAGGTATATTCTTTCGGTATGCAAAAAAACATAGAAATTATTGTTGAGATATTAAAGAAGGAATTTGCCGCAGAGAATATCTTCTCAAAGAATGAATCATACTTCCGTAAGCTGGAAGGACTTCCTGAAGAAGATGAAATTTATTTCGGTAAGATTAATGAAGAAATTATAGATGATGGAAAGTTAAAATTTAAAATTGATTTTTCCGGACAGAAAACCGGTTTCTATTTTGACCAGAGTGACAACAGGTTTTTGATAGAAAGATTTTGTGAAGGGAAAAAAGTACTCGATGCATTTTGCAATTCCGGCGGATTCGGACTTCACGCTTCTTTAACCGGAGCTTCTTCGGTTAGTTTTGTTGATTCATCTGCAAAAGCAATTGAAGATGCTGAATTTAATTTTAAATTGAATAATCTTAAATCCGGAAGTGAATTTATTGTGTCTGATGTCTTTGATTATCTTAATAAATGCAAAGAAGAAAACAAAAAGTTTGATGTTGTTATACTTGATCCGCCTGCATTTGCAAAGAGTAAAAAAAGTTTGCCAACCGCAATTAAAGGATATGGAAAACTTAATAGGCTGGCTATGAGTATATTAAGTGAAAATGGATTTCTTGTAACTTCCTCTTGTTCTCATCATTTATCGGAAGATAATTTTATTGAGCTTATCAAAAAAGCTTCTGTAAAGACAGGCAAATCAATTCAATTAATTGATTACAACGGCGCTTCTCTAGATCATCCTGTATTGCCCGCAATGCCCGAAACTTCCTATCTGAAGTTTGGTGTTTTCAAAGTTCATAATGATTAAATTGCATTGATAAAAAAATGCAACATTTTTAAGTTTGGAAGCGTCTAATTTGCCTACAGATAAGTAGGTCTCATTACTTTTCTTAAGTAAACTATATCTTTAATAATATTATTATGAGGTTTTAATTTGGACATAGCTGCATTAAACGAAAAAATTAAACAGGAAAGTTCCTTTGTTGATTTGCTATTCGACGAGATAGGCAAAGTGATTGTCGGGCAGAAGGCAATGGTCGAAAGATTAGTTGTTGGGCTTCTGGCTAACGGACACATTTTGCTGGAAGGTGTTCCGGGACTTGCAAAAACTCTCGCCATCAAAACACTTGCTTCAGCAATGAAAGCTAAATTTCAGAGAATACAATTCACTCCAGATTTACTTCCTGCCGATCTTATCGGTACAATGATATACAATCAAAAAGAATCTAACTTTTTTATCCGCAAGGGACCTATCTTTTCAAACTTTATTCTTGCGGATGAAATAAACAGGGCTCCTGCAAAAGTGCAAAGTGCTCTTCTCGAAGCAATGCAGGAAAGACAGGTTACCATCGGCGAATCGACTTTTAAGCTTGAAGAACCTTTTCTTGTTTTAGCAACACAAAACCCTATTGAGCAGGAAGGAACTTATCCTTTACCTGAAGCGCAGGTTGACAGGTTTATGCTGAAGATAATAATTACTTATCCTTCCCGTGAAGAAGAAATGAAAATTATGAAACAGAATGTTGATGTAGCTCCTGTAGATATTCACCCTGTTATTTCTCCGCAGGATATTCTTAAGGCAAGAGATCTTGTTCACCAGGTATATGTTGATGAAAAGATAGAGAAATATATTCTCGATATAGTTTTTGCAACAAGATCACCGAGAGAATTTGGTCTTGAGAAACTTACAGATATGATAAGCTACGGTGCATCACCGAGAGCAAGTATTAACTTAGCATTAGGTGCAAAAGTTATGGCTTTCATAAAAAGAAGAGGATATGTAATTCCTGAAGATGTAAGAGCGATTTGTGCAGATGTATTAAGACACAGAATTGCGGTTACTTATGAAGCAGAGGCTGAAGAAATAACTTCGGAATATGTTATCCAGGAAATCTTAAATAAAATTGAAGTTCCGTAAGAATGAAAAGTGAAACGACAGACGGCAAAAGTAAATGCTAACTAAAGAATTATTAAAGCAAGTCAGGCAAATTGAGATAAAGACCAAAGGACTTGTAAACCAGGTCTTTTCAGGAGAATATCATTCTGTATTCAAAGGAAGAGGAATGGAATTCTCCGAAGTTCGCGAATACCAATTTGGCGATGACATAAGAAATATTGATTGGAATGTTACAGCAAGGTTTAGTCATCCTTTTATAAAAATCTTTGAAGAAGAAAGAGAGTTAACCGTAATCCTTCTTGTTGATTTAAGTGGTTCACTTCTTTTCGGAACATTAGAAAAAACCAAGCAGCAAATTGCTGCTGAGTTAAGTGCAGTACTTGCTTTTTCTGCAATGAAGAACAATGATAAAGTCGGTTTGATTCTGTTTACTGATAAGATTGAAAAGTTTGTCCCTCCAAGAAAAGGAAAGACTCACGTATTAAGATTAGTAAGAGAAGTTCTTTCATTTGAGCCAAAAGGTAAAGCGACAAATCTTAGATCTGCTTTAGAGTATATGAACAATGCTATAAAAAAGAAAAGTATAGTTTTTCTTATTTCAGATTTTATGGATAATGGTTATGAAAAAATATTAAGGATTGTCGGTAAGAAGCATGACCTTGTTGGTATTGTAATTAATGACAGGCGAGAATTTCAATTGCCTAAAATTGGTCTTGTGAAGCTTACGGATTCTGAAACCGGTGAAGAAAGATGGCTCGATACAAGTGATTCAAAAGTGCAAAGAACTATTAAAGATGTAAGGCAAAGAATTATTCAGAACAGAAAATCATTATTCCTTTCAAGCAGACTCGATACCATTGAGATAAATACCGGGGAAAATTATGTGAAACCACTTGTTAAGTTTTTCAGAACACGCGAAGGAAGATGGTAAGAAACAGTTTAATTCTGATATCAGTTCTGTTTTTATCCTTAAACAGTTATGGACAAAATATAAGTGCGACTGCAAGCACAGATACGACGGATTATCTTGTCGGTGATTATATTCATCTTTCTGTAAAAGTTAAGCACGATAAAGGAATAGGAGTTTATAATCCTTTTACTAAAGATGTTTTTGGTAAACTTGAGCTAATTAAAATTGAAGATCCGGTAATATCTGACGAAAATGGTAAACAGGTTGTAGATTACAGATATACCGTTTCAGCGTATGACTCATCTAATATTTCCATTCCAGCTATTCCTGTTGGTTACCATGTTGGGAATGATACGACTACACTTGATCACCTACACAAATCCACTTAACTTTACCGTTCATACTCTCCCCGTAAAAGCGGAATCAGAAATAAAAGATGTTAAAGAACCTATCAGAATTCCTCTTGATTGGAGATTAATTCTTCTTTACCTATTGATTGCACTTGTTATAATTGCCATTGCAAGATACCTATACTTAAGACACAAGAAAAAACTTGAAGAACAAAATAAGCAAGTGAAACGGTCACCTAAAATTCCTTCTTATTTAACTGCATTAAATTCTCTTCATGAATTGGAAGAACAAAAACTTTGGCAAAAAGGTTATGTAAAGGAATATCATTCAACTATAACAGAAATTGTCAGGAGATATTTTGAAGATAGATTTTATCTCCCTGCGCTTGAATTGACAACTGACGAAGCTTTGGGAAAATTAAGAAACAGAAACGATGCAAAAGAGATATTACAAATCACCGAAGAATTTCTTAATAACGCAGATCTCGTAAAGTTTGCAAAGTATAAACCTATAGCTTCTGCTAATGATGAAATGATGAAGCAAGCTTACCAGATTGTCGAGAAAACAATTCCGAAAGATAAAGAAGAGAAAAAAGAGGTTATAAGGGATGCTGAATAATATAACCTTTGCTTATCCCTGGATTCTTTATTTCCTAGTTCTTATTCCATTGATGGCTCTCTGGTATTGGTTTAAAGGAAGAAATTCCCAAACCTCAATTAATTATTCTTCATTAAATATTTTTAGAGGACTAAAGCCTACATGGCGCGAAAGATTAAAATATCTTCCTAATATCCTAAGAATGCTTGCTGTTGCACTGCTTATTATTGCACTTGCCAGACCACAGAACTTTGAGTCGGGTGAAAACGTCTATTCTGAAGGAATAGATATTGCAATGGTTCTGGATATTTCAGGCAGTATGCTTGCTGAGGATTTAAAGCCAAGCCGCATTGAAGCGGCAAAAGAAGTTATTGATGAATTTATTCAAGGCAAGAACTTCCGACAGAATTGGACTTGTGGTTTTTGCCAGAGATGCTTTTACACAATGTCCTTTAACAATAGATTATTCTGTCTTAAGAAATCTTTTAAGCGAAATAAAAAGTGGAATGATTGAAGATGGAACCGCAATTGGTAATGCAATTGCAAACGGAGTTAACAGGTTGAAAGACAGTAAAGCAAAAAGTAAAGTTATGATACTTTTGACTGATGGCGTTAATAATGCCGGAGAAGTCGATCCAATTTCTGCTGCACAGATTGCCAAGACGTTTGGTATCAGAGTTTACACAATTGGAGTAGGAACAAGAGGTGAAGCTCCTTATCCTGTTCAAACTCCATTTGGAATCAGGTACCAGATGATTCCTGTTGAAATTGATGAGAATGTCTTAAAGCAAATTGCAGAAACTAACTGATGGTGAATATTTCAGAGCGACTGATACACAAAAACTGAAAGAAATTTATAACACAATTGATAAGCTTGAGAAGACGAAGCTTGAAATTACTTCTTACCGAAATGCTAAGGAACTTTTTTATCCCTGGCTCGGTGGAGGATTAATATTGCTTGTACTTGAACTCGGATTATCAAGAACAATTTTGAGAAAGTTACCGTAACGAGAGAATGGATAAATGATTGAATGACTGTATCATAAAAGAAAATAATTCATTCAACCATTCATTCATTAGTATTGCAGAGTGATTATCAAACAAAGTTGAAACAAATTATAATTAGAAAAGTTTAATAAATACTATGTTCAGATTTGCAAACCCGGAATACCTGAATGCTTTATATGCAATTCCAGTCTTTATTTTGTTATACTGGTTATTCAGAAGAAACCGGGCTAAGCTGCTTGAGAATTTTTCTGATAAGAAACTTCATAATGTTTTGTTTCCATCATTCAGCGGAATCAAGAATGCTATAAAGTTCAGCATAATTATAATCTCTTTATGCTTTCTGATTATTGCCGCAGCAAATCCACAGGTGGGGACAAAGATGGAAGAAGTAAAACAAACCGGTATAGATGTTTTTATTCTTCTCGATGTTTCTTTAAGTATGCAAGCAGAAGATATTAAACCTAACCGTCTTGAAAGGGCAAAATTCCAGATAGCAACTCTGATTAATAAACTTCGTGGCGACAGGATAGGACTTGTAATTTTTGCAGGAGAAGCTTATGTACAAATTCCATTAACTACTGATTATTCGGCTGCAAATCTTTTTCTCTCGGCTGTTGATTTTAATTCAGTGCCGCAACCGGGCACGGCTATTGCTTCTGCAATTAATTTAGCATTAAAGTCTTTTGATAAATCAGTCAGCACACAAAAGGCAATTATATTAATTACCGATGGCGAAGACCATGAAGGAGACATAAACAAAGCAGTTTCAGATGCCGTTTCGATGGGAGTAAAGATTTATACCATTGGTCTCGGATCTCCGGATGGTTCGCCTATTCCATTATTTGACTCAAGAGGAAACCAGGTCGGCTTTAAAAAAGATAAAGATGGAAATACTGTTTTAACAAAACTCGATGAAGAAACTTTAAAGCAAATTGCCTCAACAGGAGGCGGCGAATATTACCGTGGTTCAAATTATGAAGATTACTTAGACAAAATTTACAAAGAGCTTTCTAAGTTGAATAAGACAGAATTCGGGGTAAAAAAAGTAACTGATTACGAAGACCGATTTTATTATTTTTTAGCTCCGGCTATTCTTTTGTTGTTCGTAGAATTTTTCATTAGCGAGAATAAGAATAAGTGGATTAGTAACATCGTAAAAAGACTTGGTATAAATAACAGGCAATAAGATGAAAGTTATTACTTATATTCTATTATTTTCGGCTCCGTTATTATTTGCTCAGCGCAGTACAATTAATTCCGGTGTTGATAAATATAACGAGAAAAAATTCTCGGATGCCGAAGTGAATTTTAAGAAAGGCCTTGATAAAGATCCCAAAAGCTTTGAAGCGCACTTCAATCTTGGAGATGCATATTATAAAGAAGGACATTATGATCAATCGCTTAAGGAATATTATTCTTCTCTCGAGCTTACAAAGGATCCTTCCCGTAAAGCTAGTACGTATCATAACATTGGCAATTCACTTCTGAAAGCAAAAAAAATAAAAGAGAGCATTGAAGCGTATAAAAATTCTTTAAAGATTAATCCAAAGGACATGGAAACAAAGTATAATCTTTCTTATGCTTTATCTCTTTTAAATAACCAGCAAAACCAGCAGAAGAATAAACAGGATAATCAGCAGAACAAGAATAATAAAGACAAGAACGATCAGAATAAAAATCAGGAGTCAGAAAAACCAGGATAAGAAGGATCAGAATAAACAGAACCAACAAAATAAACCTGATCAAAATCAGCAGGCTCAACAGGATAATACAAAAACTCCTAAAAACCAGATTTCAAAACAGGAAGCCGAAAGAATTTTACAGGCTTTGAAGAATAATGAAAAAAGATATTCAGAAACAATTAAGAAGAAAAACCGGCGCAGTAGTTAAAACAGATAAAGATTGGTAAAAATTATTTAATGATTAAAATTGCAAAAAATATTTTTTGTTTATTAATTTTGTCGGGCAATATTGTTTTTGCCCAAACATTCTTTGCCTCAGTCGATCATTCACAAATAAGCATTGATGACCAGTTTGGATTATCCTTTACTTTCTCTGCAAATAGTGTAAACGGGATTAAAAACTTTACTCCACCCGAGTTAAGTAATTTTATGATTCTCTCCGGTCCAAATCAATCTACAAGTATGGAGTTTGTTAATGGAGCTTCTTCGGCTTCAATAACATATTCTTATTATTTAAAAGCTAAAGCTATAGGCAAGTATAACATTGGCAGCGCCTCTATAGAATATGATGGTAAAACTTATAAAAGCGATCCTATTTCTGTAGAGATTGTAAAGGGAGCCCCGGTTAATAAGCAGAATCAGGAACCTTCGGTTGATTCACAAATTGCCGACAATCTTTTTATAAAAGCTTTTGCCGATAAACAAAAAGTTTACCAGGGAGAGCAGGTTACTGTAACTTATAAATTATATACCCGTCTTAATATTGCTTCACAAATGTCTGTTTCCAAGATTCCCCAATATCATGGTTTTTGGGCTGAAGAGCTTGAAACTTCAAATAATATTCTTTTTTCTACCGAGGTAGTTAACGGCAAGCAGTTTAGAGTTGGTGTTTTGAAAAAAGTTGCTTTGTTCCCGAGTCAATCAGGAGAACTTTCTGTTACACCTTTTGAGCTTAACGTTCCTGTCCTTGTTCAGAAAAAGAAAAAGAGCAATAACTTTTTTGATGATTTTTTTAACGATCCGTTTGGAAGAGGTCAGACAGTTGATTATTCTGCAAAATCAAATACTCTTAAGATCGATGTAATACCACTACCAAACGAAGGAAAGCCGGAATCTTTTAATGGTGTAGTTGGAGATTTTACTTTGAATTCTTCTCTTGATAAAACAAAAACTAAAACTGATGAACCAGTTTCTTTAAAGATCGATATTAAAGGGAACGGTAATATAAAACTTATTGATGTTCCGGAAGTTAAGCTTCCGCCGGGTATGGAAAAATATGAACCTAAAGTATCAGAGCAGATTGACAGGACAGGCAAACTAAGCGGTAAAAAATCTATTGAATATTTGATAGTTCCAAGAACTCCGGGAGAAAAGCAAATTCCGGCAATAATTTTTTCTTTCTTTAATCCTGATAAAAGATCTTATGTCACTTTAAGGTCGGAACCGTACACTATTAAAGTTGAGCAGGGAGAACGGATTTCGGAGCCGGATATAAGCGGTCTTAACAAAGAAGATGTAAAACTTTTAAGTGAAGATATTCGTTATATAAAAACTTCAGGTGATGACATAAGTAAGAAAAGTGAATTGTTGATTTCCCGTCCCGGTTTTTGGGCTGCAGTTGGAGTTCCGTTGTTTGCTTTAATTGGTTTCGTTGCTTTTAAAAGAGAGATGAAAGATTAACTGCCGATGTACAACTACTACGTTATCGCCAGGCACAAAAGGTTGCTAAAAACAGGTTAAAAATTGCACAAAGTTTAATGATTAATAAACAGGATAAAGAATTCTACACCGAACTTTCAGCTGCTTTATTCGGTTACCTGGAGGATAAACTTCATATTCCTAAATCGGAATTTACAGTTGAGAGAGCTATGTCAGAATTACAAGCAAAAAATGTTAATCAGGATATAGTTGAAAGAGTTGAGAAGGTTTCACAGAAATGTGAGTTTGTAAGATTTGCCCCGGAAAGTAATGGAATGGATGCAATGAACGATATGTACAATCAACTTTCAGATTTGATAATTGATGTAGAAAAATCAATTGCGGTTAAGAAGCATGCTTAATCTCTTTAAGAAAAATATTGCCATTATCTTAACAGTAATTTTACTGTCGGGTATTTCCTTTTCTTTTGCTTCTGAAGAGACAACAACATTTCAACAAGGGAATGAATACTATCAACAGAAGCATTATGATAAAGCAGTTGAAACTTATGAAAAGCTTGTTCAATCTGGTTATGAAGGTACGTCGCTTTACTACAATCTCGGTAATGCTTATTACAGAACAGGAAAAGTCGGCTATGCAATTTTATATTATGAGAAAGCTTTAAAGTTATCTCCCGGTGATGATGATATTATTCACAACCTCAATATTGCAAACTTAAAAATAATAGATAAAGTAGAATCTCTTCCTGAATTTTTCCTCTTTCAATGGTGGGAAGGATTACTTGCATTCTTTTCATCATTCCGGATGGACAATTGTTACATATATATTTTATCTGCTTCTTATTTTTGCAATTGGATTTTATTTTTATACAAAAAATCCTTTTCATCAAAAAATTATATTGATAACGGGAGTTGCTGCACTTTTCTTGTTTTTGATAACTACAGTTTTACTAACAGTAAAGTTGAACAGAGAGCTGAACATTAAAAAAGGAATTATAGTGGAAAATGTTGTTAATGTTAAACTTTCTCCTGATTCCGGAAGCAATGATGCATTTATTGTTCATGAAGGGTTAAAGGTAGCTCTCGAAGATAAAGTAGATAACTGGATAAAAGTTCGTCTTCAGGATGGTAAAATAGGTTGGATTCAAAAAGAGGATGTAAAAGTAATTTGAAAAGAATATTATTTTTTTAATTAATCTTTTGACTCAAATAAATTAGAGGTGATATGGTGAAAAGAATTTTTTTATTGACGATTATGCTTACAGTAGCAACAAGTTTTTCTTTTAATTCTTTTGCTCAGGAAAAAACAAAAGACGGGAAGAGCACAACTGTCGAGCAAAAATCCGACAGCAATAAAGTATTTAACACAATCTGTCCTGTTTCACATGAAGAAATTGATCCGAAAATCACTTATACTTATAAAGGTGTAACTTATGCCCTCTGCTGTAAGAATTGCCTTAAAAAATTTAAAGCGGATCCTGAAAAATATATTTCCAGGTTGAGTGCCGACGGGAAATCAATTAAAAAGAAAAAGGATTAGCAGGTTTTAATGTCTCAAAAAAACTCCTGTTTTTTAGCAGGAGTTTTTTATTTTAAAGTGTTCAATTTCAAAATATTATGTTATGGAAAACAGAAGCTATAAACGTTATAACAATATTAAGCTTGGAATAGGAATCGGGAAAGGAATTTTTTCTTTTATCCTGATACTGTTATTTGTTTTACTCGGTTATAGTTCGCTGCTGGACCATTTACTTTCAACATATATTTCTAATTCGTATCTACTTTTTATTGCTTTTGTATTTGTTGTTGCCGGAGTTACTGCAATCATCTTCGCGCCGGTAAATTATTATACTGATTTTTATCTCGAGCATAAATACAATCTTTCAAATCAAACTTTCTTTAAATATATACTTGAGCATTTAAAAGGATTACTTGTTTCCATTGTAATTGGCGTTCCGATTTTAATCTTTTTCTTTTATGTACTGAACAGATTTGATACATTCTGGTGGCTGCCACTTGCTATTGGATTGTTCGTTCTTTCTGTTGTGCTTGGTAGAATCGCTCCTATAATTATTCTTCCCCTATTTTATAAAATGACTCCGATTGATAATGAAAATCTTCCGGAAGATAAAGCAGAATTAAAATCCCGGATTGAAATGCTTTCTAAAGATGCGGGTATAAAGGTCCAGAACGTTTATAAATTTGATATGAGCAAAAACACAAAAAAAGCCAATGCTGCATTTACAGGAATCGGTAAATCAAAAAGAATTATTCTTGGTGATACTTTAATTGATAATTACACGCAGGATGAAATTGAAACTGTTGTTGCTCATGAACTCGGGCATTATAAAAAGAAACATATAATTAAAAATATAATTATTGGTACTGTGACAAGTTTCTTAACTTTATTCTTAATTGCCGTTCTTTATCAAAATACTATTGGACTTTTTGGTTTTAATTCGATAAAGGAGATTGCGGCACTTCCGGTTCTATCTTTGTGGGGTGCAATCATAGGATTAATACAAAGTCCATTCAACAATATTCTTTCAAGGAAATTCGAATACGAAGCCGATGAATATGCTGTAACTTCAACGGGCAAAGCTGAATCCTACATTTCGACACTTGAAAAATTAACCGAACAAAATCTCGGTGATAAAGATCCGCATCCTTTTGTTGAATGGTTTTTCTACAGTCATCCTTCTATTAAGAACAGGATAAATGCTCTGAGAAAATTTCTTAATAAGAATAACAATTCTTCATTTCCAAGTGAACTTGAGTTTGAAAGCAACTAAGTGACTTACCTTAAATTAATTCTGCTTCTTATTCATACAGTTATTGTATCTACTTTAGCTTTGCTTGCCGGTTTATTGGATAGAAGCCATAAAGTTTATTTTGTTCTTACAAAAGTTTTCTCTGCTCCTGTTCTTGCTATGACAGGAATAAAAGTTAAGATAACAGGTAAACAAAATGTAGTACCCAAAACACCTTATGTCTTTGTTTCAAATCATGTTAGTCTATTTGATATTCCTGTTCTTCAAAGATATGTACCGAATGATTTCAGTTTTGTTTTCAAGAAAGAGATTGCGTGGGTTCCTTTATTCGGATGGCAAATGCAGTTAGGTCCGCATATTATAATTGACAGGCAAAATCCCGAAAAAGCAATGAAGAGTATCGAGAAAGCGAAGAAAATGCTTGTCTACAGGAAAATATCTGTTCTACTTTTTCCAGAAGGAACGCGAAGTAAAACGGGAGAAATGCTTCCATTTAAAAGAGGAGCTTTTCATCTTGCAGCACAAGTTGGTTTCCCGATTATTCCAGTAACAATTTCAGGAACTAAAAATCTTTTTCAGAAAAAACCATTCAGAATAAATTCCGGCAAAGTCACACTCAATTTTGGTGAACCTATTCCCGTAGATAATATTAATAGCAGGAAAGATGAGCTTGAACTTATGGCAAAAGTAAGAGATATTATAAGTAATAAATATAAGGAACTAAGTAGTGGCGGTAACTCTTAAAGATGTCGAACATATTGCTGAACTCGCAAGACTTAAATTCTCAGGCGAAGAGCTTGAGAACTTTACACATCAGCTTAACCAGATTCTCGAGTATGTAGAAAAGCTGAATGAGCTCGATACAGAAAATGTTGAACCATTATCTCATCCAATTGAAGGAAATAATGCTTTCAGGGAAGATGAACTTAGACCTTCAATCAGCAGGGAAGACGCACTTAAGAATGCACCGGATAGTGATGATGAATTTTTCAAAGTTCCAAAAGTAATTGGATAAACATCCTTTCTTTAACCTTAATCTGTTGTGAAACTTGTAACGGTAGCCTCAACCTTTAGGTTGAGGTTAAAGTGAACCTTTGATAAATACGAATTTGGAAAATACTTATCTTTATTTTCTCAGGCTGAAGCCTGAGGCTACCTTTAGTATGTAATAAGTTTCTTCTTTGAACTTCACTCCTTAAAAAGTAATTTTAAAGTATGATTATTGGAATTATCCCCGCAAGGTTTGCTTCAACAAGATTGCCCGGTAAAATACTTGCCGATATTGGCGGCAAGCCTCTTATTCAGCACACCTATGAGAGCTCTAAAAATTCTAAACTACTTAATGATGTTATTATTGCTGTAGATGATGATAAAGTTGCCAAAGTAGCTCGTGGATTCGGGGCGAAAGTTGTTAATACTCCAAAAGATTTACAATCCGGATCTGACAGAGTAGCTTATGTAGCAAAAGATTTACCTGATGCAAAAATTATTGTAAACATTCAGGCTGATGAACCATTCATAAAAGGTACAATGATTGACCAGGCTGTTGAGCCTTTGCTGTTTGATAAGACCGTTAATATCTCAACTCTTGCAAAAAGAATTGAAACTGTAGATGAATTAAGATCTCCTTCTGTTGTTAAAGTAGTTTTTGATTACAATAGTTTTGCTCTTTATTTCTCGAGGTCGCCAATTCCTTTTGTGAGAGATGCCAAAACAAACTCAGAGAAAATAAAGCTTGCAGAAATTTATAAGCATATTGGGTTATACGTTTACAGGAAAGATTATCTTTTCAAATTTACAAAGCTTCAACAAACTGATCTTGAAAAAACAGAAAAGCTGGAACAGTTAAGAATGTTAGAGAATGGCTTAAAAATTAAAATAGTACCAACAGATTTTGATTCTTTATCTGTCGATACTCAGGATGATTTAGTAAACGCACGCAAGTATTATCTTAGATATTTAGCAACTAAATAATAACAGTTTTGCCTAAAAAATAAATTAAGCTTATCTTAAGATATGGACTGTATCTTTTGTGATATTATCAATGGTAAATCCGAAGCCGAAATTCTCTATGAAGATGAAAACATAATTTCATTTCTTGATATCAGGCCAGTTAACTATGGTCATACTTTAGTTGTTCCTAAAAAGCACTGCGATAACTTTCTTTCTTTAACATCTGTTGAATTAAATTATCTTATTAACGGACTTCAAATTATCTCCCGCGCCGTTGAAAAAAGTGTTAAAGCGGATGGTTTTAATATTATTGTTAATAACGGTAAGGCTGCGGGTCAGACAGTTTTCCATTTTCACTTTCATATTATTCCGCGTTTTGCAAATGATTTTAGTTTCAGACCTAATTTTAAGAAATACTCAAACGGTTCTATGAAAGAATTTGCTGATAAAATCAGGATCGAACTTAATACTAAAAGAGATTCAATCAATGGATAAAAAAATAAGAGTACTAATTGCAAAAGCCGGTCTTGATGGACACGACAGGGGCGCAAAAGTAATAGCTGCAGCTTTGCGTGATGCAGGAATGGAAATTATTTATACAGGATTAAGACAAACTCCTGAAATGATTGTAGAAGCCGCATTACAGGAAGACGTTGATGTTATTGGAATCAGCGTTTTGTCGGGTGCTCATATGACGCTTTTCCCCAAGATTCTTAACCTTATGAAAGAAAAAGGTTTGGATGATGTGTTGCTTACGGGCGGCGGAATAATTCCTGAAGATGATATTAAAGAACTTCAAAAAAGTGGTGTCGGAGAATTATTCACACCTGGCGCTCCTACAAGTGCTATTGCAGACTATATAAAAAAATGGTTTAAAGAACATCCACGCAGTTAGAAGTGAAATAATTTAATATAAAAATATGTTAATTATTTCTTCCGGTTCTTGTTACTAATCTTTTAGTTTTTTAGTTTTACTTGAAATTCCAACGCAGACAATTACTCTTGAAATTTAGTGTTATGTATTTCTATCACTTAAATCAAAAGGAGGCTCTCTATGTTTAAACTAAAATACTTCGTGTTATTGATTAGCCTAATGATTTGTTATTCCGGGCTTGTTCAGGCACAGGATAGTTCAGACGGTCAACTCTTCTGGCTTCATGAAGAAGTTGTTAAAATCAGCAAATGGGATCAATATGAAAAAACTTCCAAAGAATGGGTCGATCTGATGACTCAGGGAGGACTTGATCTTTCTGCTGTATATGCATCACAAAGGGATGATGGACACTATTACTATCTTATCCCGCTTAAAAATTATGCCGATGCAGATAAATTTTCTGAAATATTTAATTCTGCTATTAGCAAAATTGGGAAAGATAAGTGGAAGGAATATATGATGCAAAATAACAGCAGTATGGAATCCAGCATGGATTATATAGTAAGAAGATCTGATAAATATTCTTACCAGCCTAAAGAGCCAAGAGTAAAGCCCGAGGATCAAGGTTTTATTCATTGGATATTTTTTACTTACGCTAATGAGAAACGTCAGGACGTCCTTGATGTTCTTGCTGAGTGGAAGGCTCTTTATGAAAAAAACAATATTCCCGATGGCTGGGCTATCTGGTTTCCTGAAGTAGGATTTCAGAATAATATGATAGCATTAACAGAAAATGCGAAAGATGCTGCTGATTTTTATGCCGAGATGAAAAAAAACAGCGTGAAGATTAAGGATGAAGAAAACAAACTCTGGGAAAAATTATCTGCGAATGTTTTAACGATGGAAGAAAAATATGGAAAGCCGAGACCGGATTTGAATTATATAAAGAAGTAATTGCTCTGAATTTTGAAAGCCCTCCTTAAGGAGGGCTTTTTTTTGTATGTTATGAATTTTTATCTCGCTGTCCTTTGTTTTCTTCACTGATTATTTTACCCTTAACCCATTCTTTTGAATTATATCTCAATTGATATTCAAAACCCTTATGAGTAATTTTACGTATGGATAATTTTTTCTTTTTTCTATTAATTTAATTTCAAAAAGGAGTTTTAGAATATGGCCGTAAAAGTTGGGATAAACGGATTTGGAAGGATAGGAAGACTTGTTTTACAAGCTTTGGCTGAGCGTGGAACTTTAGGAAAAGATATTGATGTAGTTGCTGTAGTAGATATAACAACCGATGCACAATACTTTGCATACCAGTTAAAATATGATTCTGTACATGGAAAATTTAAAGGAGAATTAAGCACTGCTAAAAGTGATCCAAAAGCCGAAAGCGATGATATACTAATTGTAAATGGTAACAAAATAAAATGCGTAATGGCAACCAAAGAACCTTCACAATTGCCGTGGAAAGATCTCGGAGTTGACTTTGTTATTGAAGCTACAGGATTGTTTACTCATTCCGATAAAGCAAAGGGACATCTTGAAGCAGGTGCAAAGAAAGTTCTAATTTCCGCACCTGGCAAAGGCGATGTAAAAACACTAGTACTTGGTGTTAATGATTGGGAATACGATCCTGCTAAGCATAATATTATTTCTAATGCATCGTGTACAACAAACTGTCTCGCTCCTCTTGTTTATGTGATGCTTAAAGAAGGAATAGGAATCGAAACCGGTTTGATGACAACAATCCACTCTTATACAGCAACACAAAAAACAGTTGATGGTCCTTCCAAGAAAGACTGGAGAGGCGGCAGAGCTGCAGCAATAAATATTATTCCTTCTTCTACAGGTGCCGCAAAAGCTGTCGGCGAAGTTTTACCTGTTACAAAAGGTAAATTAACGGGAATGTCTTTCAGAGTTCCATCTGCTGATGTTTCTGTTGTTGATTTAACTTTTCGTTCGGAAAAGGATACATCGATTGAAGAAATTGATAAGCTCTTAAGAAAAGCATCTGAAACTTATCTTAAAGGTATTCTTGGTGTTACCGATGAAGAAGTTGTTTCAACAGACTTTGTTCACGATGAGCGTTCATCAATTTATGATGCTCTGGCTACGCTTCAGAATAATCTTAAAGGAGAAAAAAGATTCTTTAAAGTCGTTTCCTGGTACGATAACGAGTGGGGTTACTCCTGCCGTGTAGCTGATCTTTTGTTAAAGATTATAAAGAAATAAATTTCTACGGGGCGAAAGCCCCGCTTTTCTTTTTTATCAATACTGTTACAGGTGAGACCGGTAATTACCGGTTAATTAGAAGGAATAAAAATGAAAAAACTTTCAATTAATGATTTAAATCTTAAAGATAAAAAAGTTCTTGTCAGAGTAGATTTCAATGTACCTCTCGATGAGAATTTAAAAATTACGGATGATATAAGAATTGTTTCATCTTTGCCGACAATTAAGAAAATTATTTCTGATGGTGGTAAAGCAATTCTTATGAGTCATCTCGGAAGACCTAAAGGCAAGGTTAATCCGAAGTACAGCCTTAAACCTGCTGCTGAAAAATTAAGTGAACTTTTGGGTAAGAATGTTACTCTTGCTCCTGATTGCATTGGTGAAGATGTGAAGAAAATAGTAAATAATATGAAGCCGGGAGATGTTGTTTTACTTGAGAACTTAAGATTTCATGAAGAAGAAGAAAAAAATGATCCCGCTTTTGCAAAGCAGTTATCTGAATTAGGTGATGTATATGTCAACGATGCATTCGGAAGTGCACACAGAGCACACGCATCGACAGAAGGTGTTACAAAGTATATTGATAAATGTGCTGCAGGTTATCTTATGCAGAAAGAGCTTGAATATCTCGGTGGTGCCGTCTTATCTCCGAAGAAACCTTATTGTGCAATTTTAGGCGGTGCAAAAATATCCGGTAAAATAGATGTAATTAATAATCTTCTCGATAAAGTCGATACAATGCTTATCGGTGGCGGAATGGCTTTTACATTCTTCAAAGCTCAGGGAAAAGAGATTGGTAAATCTCTTCTTGAAGAAGAAAAGCTTGAGCTTGCCAAAGAATTACTTGCAAAAGTAAAAGGTATGAATGTCAGGTTTTTACTTCCTGTAGATGTGGTAGTTGCAGATGAATTTAAAAACGATTCTCCATCTGAAATTGTTAGTATTGATAACATTGCGTCAGGGAAAATGGGATTGGATATAGGACCCGAAACTGTTAAATTGTTCAACAACGAAATCATGAAATCAAAGACAATTGTATGGAATGGTCCTATGGGCGTTTTTGAAATGCCTAACTTTGCTAAAGGCACTTTTGAAATAGCTAAAGCTCTTGCAGAAGCAACTTCAAAAGGAGCAATTACTGTTGTCGGTGGTGGAGATTCTTCCGCTGCAATAAGTAAAGCCGGACTTGATGATAAAGTTTCGCATGTTTCAACTGGCGGTGGTGCCTCTCTCGAATTTCTGGAAGGTAAAACTTTGCCCGGTGTTGCGGCATTAACTGACGTTTAAATTTTAACGATAGATATGCCAGATTTTAAAATCTGGCATATCTAAAATTATATAAAGGATATAAGTGAACTCATATTACAGACCAACAGGATTTGGCGGATTTAGTTTTTTCCCTCCCGTTATTAAAAATCTTTTAATAATAAACGGTGTGGTTTTCTTTTTGCAACTGTTGATGAACACGTTATCTTTTAACGGGTTACCTGCGGCATATGTGTTTGATAGATGGTTTGCACTTAATCCAATCGGTGGTATTGACCCAGCAGGGCAACCGTATAACTTCCAGGTATGGCAGCTCATTACTTACCAGTTTATGCATGGAGGTTTCGCTCATATATTCTTTAATATGTTTGCTTTGTGGATGTTCGGTATGGAAATAGAAAACTTATGGGGTTCAAAAAAATTCCTCTATTATTATTTATTGGCAGGCGTTGGCGCCGGACTTTGTCACTTATTTGTTTCACCATTATTAGGTGGCGGCAATGCATTTACAATCGGAGCTTCAGGTGCGATATTCGGCGTTATGATTGCGTTTGCAATGCTCTTTCCTAACAGGTATATATTCCTTTATTTCTTCATACCGATTAAAGCAAAATATTTAATAACCATTCTTGTTGTAATGGAATTTATGCTTGTAGATAGTGCTGGTTCCAATATTGCTCATCTTGCTCATCTTGGTGGTGCTCTTACAGGGTTTATTTTTCTGATGCTGGATAAAAATACTCACATTGCATTTAAAGATCTTTTAAAAGATCTTCTTACAGAACTACAAAACCGTTTAACAATCCTTTTGGTGGGATAAGTGATAAGTTCAAAAAGAAAGAAGAAAATGTTCAGGATGCAAAATTTTATGAAGTTGAGAATAAAGAAGTTTCCCAGGAAGATATTGACAGGATACTTGATAAGATAAGCCAATCAGGTTACCAGAATCTTACTGCGAAAGAAAAGGAAATTCTTTTTAAAGCAAGTAAAAAAATGAACTAAGCTTGTGAAGTTGCATTCAAAAAAAAGTAACCTTACCATATTCCTCCTACCTGTTTTATTCCTTTTATTTTTTAGTTGCAGCAAACAAAAAATTATCGAAGAAGATAAGCTAATACAGATTTATTCGGACATGCTTATTGCTCAGGATACTGTTACACTTTCTTCTGCCAGGTCTCGACAGCTTAAGAGAAGCAGTATTTAATAAATATAACGTAACTGAAGAGTTATATAAAGCCACATTGAATTATTATGATCAGGATTCCGAGAGATGGGAAAGTTTTTTTGATAAGGTTATTGCTCACGTTGAAAATCTAAAGAAGAAGCCTGGCTGAATTTATGTTTTGCAATTGCAATTCTCAACATCGGATAGCTGACCGAATTATCAAGTCGCTGTTTGAGATCTTTTAAATCGTCATAACCCTTTTCAATTTCAGAAGTAATTTTTCTTAATTCATTTGAGTTGAAAAGATGCTCTATGTTTACTCCAGGTTCAAATTCAAGAATAGTTTCAATCTGCATAGAAATAATTGATTCGGAAACCTTGCGCAATTGTGCCATCTCTTTTAATTGATAGCCTTTCTTAAGTAAAGAATACGTTTCGCGAATATTTGCGGGAAGGTTTCCTGAAATTGTTTGTTTTTTTGGAGTGTCACTTTTTTCATCGTTAAGATTATTTATTGCTTCAAGAAACTCTTCACCAATTTTATTGAACATTCGCACAGTCGTATTTTTAATAGAAAGAAATTCACTTTTGGATTTAGGCTTCTTTGAAGAAATTTCTCTTAAAGTTTCATCGGGACAAATAATTAAACCGTTCTGATGAAATTTTTTCGATGCACGGCTTCGTATTTCTCTAAGGATATTAAATAGCTCTAAGTTTTCAATGTAATTATCAGATTGTTTGATAATTCCTTTTTCAATCTTTTCGCCTGCTTCTGCCGTACCTTTTGCAGTTATTCTTAATAGCTTTGATTTGTTATAATCTTCCTCGATTAATCCTTTGCCAATCATCGAACGGATAATTCTTTTTAATTCTCTGGAACTGTAATTCACACAAGCACCGAAAGTTTCTATATCAGGAAATTCCATTGGCTTCGCCGTGCCTCGCAAAATATTTATCAATAAACTTTCGCTCAGACTTTTTTTGCTCTCTAGAAGTGTTCTTAAAATTATTTTCGAAACATATTTATTAATATTTTCACTGCTCTTAACCTCGGTTACGCATCTGTCGCATTTTCCGCAATTGTAATTATCAACATTTTCCCCGAAGTAACTTAGAATAAATTTGAATCTGCATTCATCAGTAAAAACATAATCGACCATCTTCTCAATTTTCTTCTGAAGGTTCAAATAACTTTCCAAAATCTTTTTATAATTAAGAGTTAGTTTATCGCTCACGATTCTTGGACTTGCCAATAAAACACTTTCTTTAGAAAGAGATTTTTCGTAAAAAATTATTCCCATATTATCCATGGTTATAAGTGTTTCATTAATTTCGCTAAAAACTAATCCGAATTTTTCTGCGAATTGTGACACTGAGAATTGTACTTTCGATGTAAAAACCGTACTTCCGTATTCTCTTAAAAGTAATAGAGTTATGTCTTTTATTGTATTATTAGCCGAGCCTTTTATAAAATCTTTTAACCGGTCTTTATCCCATAAAACCTGCAGTGAATCTCTTTTATCATATTCTGAAAGCACTTTCAGATAACCGGCGGATTCAAGGAATTTCAATGATGCATGCAAAAGTCCTTTTGAGATTTCAGCCTTTGCATAAGATGATATATAATCGAGCTCTAAAGGGATCTCCTTATCGGATAAATTTCCAACTGCGACTTTTCCATAATCGCAAATTGCATTGTAAATCTTTTGTATAAGTCCTTTATTCGGATGCGATTGCGATAAAAAATAATTCTGTATTCTTATATCGTTTTCATCATGCAAAAGGAAAATTTGAGATTCATTTCCGTCTCTACCAGCTCTTCCGATTTCCTGGTAATAATTTTCTATTGAGCCAGGTGTGTTATAGTGAATTACAGTTCTGATATCTTTTTTATCTATTCCCATTCCGAATGCATTTGTAGCGGCAATAACTGGAACAACATCATTTAAAAAATCTTCCTGAACTTTTTTTCTTTCAATAGAATTTAATCCCGCATGGTAATAGGTGCAGCTTATTTTATGCATATTCAGATATTCGGATATTCCTTCGGCTTTCTTTCTTGAAGAAGTATAAATGATTGCCGGTGTTTGATTAATTGAAAGAAGTTCAAGACACTTTTCGTTTTTCTTTTTTGTTATGATAGTGTTGAGATAAAGATTTTCTCTTTCAAATCCTTTAACAATTATTACAGGTTCTTTAAATCCTAACTGGGTTGATATGTCTTTTATTACTTCAGGAGTTGCTGTTGCTGTAAACGCGGAGACTTTTTCGATTCCAGTATATTCAATAAATTCTTTAATTTTTGCATAGCTCGGTCTGAAATTGTGTCCCCACTCGCTTATACAATGTGCTTCATCAATGAATAAGAAAGACGGATTGAGTTTTTTTAATCTCTCAGCAAAATTAATATTAGTTAGTCTTTCCGGTGCTACATAAAGAAGCTTGGTTTCTCCGTAAGCAATTTTTTGCAGGACATCTTCAGCTTCATAAAAAGTCATTGTGCTGTTAATAAAAGCCGCAAGGTTTTCTTTTTGATCCTGCCTGTCGGCTGGCAGGTTAATTGAATCAACCTGGTCTTTCATTAAAGCAATAAGAGGAGAAATAACGATCGAGAAATTATCTGAAACAAGTGAAGGTATTTGGTAACAAACTGACTTCCCGGCTCCTGTCGGCAAAACGGCAAGTACATTTTTGCCATCTAAAATTGAAGTGATTATTTCTTCCTGTGCAGGACGAAATTCATCATATCCGAAATATTTTTTTAATGCCTGAAGTGCGTTCATTATTTACTTAAGTCTAAAGACTAATTTAAAATAACTATCATTAAAGAAAAACTCCTGATAATTAGCGATTCTTCCATTCATCACAAATCTTATTATAAGAAGATATTTTTCATTAAATTTACAATATGATTATTTATGTTTAGTGTATGAAGATTATAGAAACTAAGGGGTTGACGAAAGTTTATTCCTCATCTTTTAAAAAGAATAAAGTTCAGGCGCTTGTTGATTTCAATTTGAATGTTGAAAAAGGTGTAATTTTCGGATTGCTCGGTCCTAATGGTGCGGGGAAAACTACTCTTGTTAAACTGCTGCTTGGTATTACTTTCCCTACTGCTGGCAGCGCTTCAATGATTGAAAGAGATATTTCTGATTATAAAACCAAGAAGGAGATCGGCTATCTTCCGGAAAATCATAAGTATCCTTCATATCTAAAAGGCGGAGAAGTTCTCAAATATTTCGGCAGGCTGAGTGGAATGAACGGAGCCGGTCTTGATAAAAGAATAGATGAGCTTCTTGAGCTTGTTAAGCTTTCACAATGGAAGAAAACAAAAGTTAAAGCATATTCCAAAGGAATGATGCAAAGACTCGGACTTGCACAAGCTTTAATAAATGATCCGGAATTAATCTTTCTCGATGAACCAACAGATGGTGTCGATCCAATTGGAAGAAAAGAGATTCGGGATATACTAGCAGAACTTAAAAGCAGGCAGAAAACAATTTTCCTGAATAGTCATCTTCTTTCCGAAGTTGAACTTATCACAGATCGTGTTGGAATTTTAAACAAAGGAAGACTTCTCCGTGAAGGAACAGTAAAAGAATTAACTGAGAAAAAAGAAGAATATAAATTGGTAGTTGACAGTACTTCTGAAAATATTGGAATTGGTAATGCTCTTTACAAAGCAACCAGATGGCAGTTATTTGGTAAAAGTAACTGATATTAATGAATTAAATAAAATCATAGATAATATCCGAAGCAAAGGAATTCTGCTTAAAGAGATTGTTCCCCTTAAAAACACTCTTGAAGAAATGTTTATCTCATTGATAAATGAATCGGAGAAAAGCAACAAATGAATAACATCTGGATAGCAACCTGGTATACTGTTAGAGAAGCACTTGCCAGAAAAGTTTTCCTTTTCTTTATTGGACTGTCGGCACTGGCGATAATTATTTCTGCAATAGCTGTTAATGTATTAAGCGATGCCGCTCTTCAAAACAGCATCACTGTTCATAATAAAACCCTTATGCTTGACCAAGTTGTTACTTCGATACAATTGTTAATTATAACACCCCTGGTTAGCCTTTGCATTCTTCTTGCTATCTTTTCAAGTGCAAGCTTTGTCCCGCATATGCTTGAAAAAGGAAATATAGATCTTCTTTTATCAAAACCTATTTCGCGCTTGCAGTTGCTTTTAGGAAAATATTTTGGCGGACTTTTAGTTGTTTTTATAAACGTTGCTTTTCTCGTTATTGGTGTTTGGCTAGTTATATCGATCAGGTTTTCAATATTTAACTTTGCTTTTCTCACTGTAATTCTTTCAGTCACTTTTACATTTGCAGTTCTTTATGCTCTTATTGTTCTGTGTGGAGTTGTCACACAGGGTTCAATGCTTGGGATGATGTCGGCATATTTTATATTCCTCATTTTAAGTCCATTGCTTTATGCAGGAAGAACAAAATTTGGTGCCATTATTACCAGTGATTTTCTTAAATCGGTAATTGATTTTTTCTATTACATTGTACCCAAAACCTCTGAACTCATCGGAGGAACAACAATTAATCTTGCTGTTGGGGAAGGAATAGTTGATTGGCAGCCAATTCTTACTTCATTGGCCTTTATGCTTACTGCTTTGGGATATAGCATATACCTGTTTAACAAAAAAGATTTTTAATGGGGTTTGGCAAAGTAGTTGATATTATTAAAGAAAAATGATAAATAAAAGAAATTCTTAGGAAGATAAAATGACAAACGGAAACTTAAAATTAGAGGACCTGCTTGAAAAAAGAAAGCAATACGATGAAGACTCTATAAATATTATTGCAATCATAGGTGCCGGATTGATGGGACAGGGAATTGCTCAGACGATTGCAGCGTCAGGACTTGAAGTTGTTTTGATTGAAAAAGATTCCCTCCATCTCGATAAAGCAAAAACAGATTTATCATTTTTAATGGATAGGGAGATCAGGAGATGGTCTGTAACTCAATCAGAAAAAAAAGCTATACTCAGCAGAATAAAATGGGAAACTACATTTGATAAAATTGCTCAATGTGATCTTGTAATAGAAGCAGTTGGTGAAGACTTTGAATTAAAGAAAGGTATATTCCAGAGGATAGATGTAATTGCAGATAAGGATACAATATTTATTTCAAACACATCTACACTAAGCTTAACTAAAATAGCAGAATCTACAACACGACCGGAAAAAGTAATTGGCATGCACTTCTTAAACCCTGTTCCTAAAATACCTCTGGTTGAACTTATAAAGTGTTTGCACACTTCTAATGAAACTGTGGAGAAAATTAAAAAGTTCGCTTCACGCATCGGTAAGACAGCTGTTGAAGTTTATGAATATCCCGGTTTTGTAACTACAAGAGCGATAGTTCCACTTCTTAATGAAGCAATGTATATTCTTCTTGAAGGTGTTGCAACCGCAAAGGATATAGATACTGCAATGAGGCTCGGTTACAATTTTCAAATGGGTCCTCTAGAACTTGCAGACAGCATGGGTCTCGATGAAGTGCTTGCCTGGATGGAAACACTTTGGAAGACTCTCGGAGAACCGAGATACAGAGCCTGTCCGATTCTTAGAAAGCTTGTACGGGAAAGAAAGCTCGGTAAAAAAACAGGAGAAGGATTTTATAAATATGATGAGAATGGTAATATAATTAATGATGATTAGTGTTAATAAAATTGTGTTGGGAAAAGAATGAAAGTACTTGTTTTAAATTGCGGCAGTTCATCGATAAAATACCAGTTTTTTGACACAGTTGAGAAAACTGCTCTTGCAAAAGGAGTAGTTGAAAGAATAGGTATGAGCAGCGCCATTCTTTCGCACAAACGATATGACGGTGATGAAATAAAAGTCGTTGGTGAAATACTCGATCATAACATTGCAATAGAATATGTGATGGGGGTAATGTTAAGCAAAAACCATGGAGTTATTTCTGATAAAAAAGATATCGAAGCTGTCGGGCACAGAGTTGTCCACGGCGGCGAAACATTTTCGGAATCGGTATTAATAAACGATGAAGTAATCCAGGTATTGAAGGATAATATCGAGCTTGCGCCTCTTCATAACCCCCCTAATATCAAAGGTATATTAGCTACAGGAAAAACACTTCCCGGCACTCCTCAATGCGCAGTATTCGATACCGCATTTCATAGTGCGATGCCCCCGAAAGCATTTCTGTATGGAATACCTTATGAACTTTATAAGAAATATAAAATAAGAAGATACGGATTCCACGGCACATCGCATTTTTATGTAGCAAACCAGGCTGCAGAAATTATTGGGAAAGATATCAAAGAATTAAAAATTGTAACTGCACATCTCGGTAACGGCTGCAGCATGGCTGCTGTTAAAAATGGTATCTCTGTAGATACAACTATGGGCTTTACTCCTCTTGAAGGATTATTAATGGGCACAAGGAGCGGTGATATAGATCCTTCAATCATACTTTATATTATGGGAAAAGAAGGTTTGTCGCTCCACGAAGCTAATACACTTCTTAATAAACACAGCGGACTTATTGGAATAAGCGGTGAAAGCAGTGATATGCGGGAAATTTTGAAGGCGATGAAAGAAAATAACAAAAGAGCTGGTTATGCTTTCGATCTTTTCTGTTACAGAATAAAAAAATATGTTGGTTCTTATGCAGCCGCAATGGGTGGTCTCGATGCATTTGTTTTTACCGGTGGCATTGGAGAAAATTCCGATGATGTAAGGAAAGCAGTTTGTGATGATCTTGAATTCCTCGGTATTGAACTGGATGAAAGCAAAAATAAAAATCACGATAAAATTATTTCTACAGATAACTCCAAAGTTAAAGTTTTACGGATCCCTACCAATGAAGAGCTTGTTATAGCTCTCGATACTGCAAAAATTGTTGAAGAGTCGATGGTTAAAGCTTAACAAATTTATTATTTTTGTTATGCTAATCGTTAATTCGTTTTTATAAAAATAATTTTCAGTATGTCTAAAATTCACTCCACAGCAATTGTAAGTCCCGAATCAAAAATTTCTTCAGATGTTGAGATTGGTCCTTTTTCAATAATCGAAAATGATGTTGAAATAGGAGAAGGAACAATTATTCATAATAATGCTACAATTAAAGCCGGTGCCCGAATCGGGAAGAATAATATTATTTATCCTTACTCAGTGTTAGCGGCAATTCCACAGGATTTGAAATTCAAGGGACAATATTCACAATTAGTAATCGGCGATAATAATACAATAAGAGAGTTCGTAACTATCAGTCGTAGTACGATAGAAGGACATAAAACTGTCGTCGGAAATAATTGTCTCTTTATGGCTAACTGCCACACAGGACACGATTGTGTAATAGGTGATAACTGTATCATTGTCAATAGCGTTGCATTAGCTGGACATGTAGTCTTGGAAGATAATGTTGTTCTTGGAGGATTGGTTGGTGTTCATCAGTTTTGTAAGATTGGGAGGAATACAATGGTTGGTGCGCATTCTATGGTTGTAAAAGATGTTCCGCCGTATGCATTATTCTCAGGAAATCCACTTCAATATGAAGGATTAAATATTGTAGGTTTGAAAAGAAAAGGTTTTAAACCTCAAACTATAGAAGATCTTAAGAAAGCCTATAAGCTGATTTATAGTTCCGGATTAAATGTTTCACAGGCAGTAAAGAAAATTAAATCCGATTTGCACCAGGTAGAAGAAATAAAACATCTGATTAGATTTATTGAAGACGCCGGAAGAGGAATTTCAAAGTAATTATGGTACAAACTTTTTTATTATCATTTATTCCATTATTTGTTGCAATTGATATTATTGGCACTGTCCCGATCTTCATCGGATATACACATGAAATCTCTGCGGCAAAAAGAAAAAAATTAATTCTTGAAGCTTTACTGGCTGCATTTATTGTTGCAAATATTTTTCTTGGGGGCGGGAAAGCCGTATTGAATTTCCTGGGAATAACTATAGATGATTTCAGAATTGCAGGCGGAATAATACTTTTAGTCCTTTCAGTTACAGATATTTTAAGTTCATCTGAAAAAAGAAGAGACCCCGGCACTGATATCGGTGTTGTCCCACTCGGAATTCCTCTTATTATGGGACCCGCGGCACTTACTACAATTTTAATTCTGGTTGATAGTTTTGGCTACTTAGCGACTATAGTCTCAATGGTTTTAAATTTTCTAATTGTCGGCTTAGTTTTGTTTAATGCAAAGTGGCTCATAAAAGCAATTGGTCAGGGAGGTTCCAGGGCTTTTGCAAAAATAGCTTCACTTCTTCTAGCATCCATTGCTGTAATGATGATTCGTGTAGGACTGATTAATATTTATTCATCTTTAAAATAATTTTTTATTAAACTTAAGTGATAAAATGGACTTAGGATTAAAAGGAAAAACCGTTCTGGTTACCGCATCGAGCAAAGGAATTGGTAAAGCCGTTGTCGATACGTTTTTATCAGAAGAGTGCAATGTTGCGATATGCTCCAGGAATAAAGATGATTTGATTAAAACGGCAGATGAATTAAAAAGTAAATATAAATCAGGACCATTCTGGTGCGTGTGTGATCTTAATAAAGCATCGGATATTGAAGCAACTGTAGCATCGGTTAAAAAAGAATTTGGCACTATCGATATTCTTGTTAATAACTGCGGCGGTCCTGTTCCCGGGTACTTCAGGGAACTAACCGAACCAAACTGGCAGGCTGCTTTTGAGCAGGTATTATTAAGTGTTGTAAGATTTTGTAACCTGGTTGTCCCCGATATGATAATCAAAGAGTGGGGAAGAATAATCAACATGACTTCAATTACAGTTAAGCAGCCAATTGATAATCTTGTTTTATCTAATTCACTAAGAACTGGGCATAGTTGGTTTTTCTAAATCATTAAGTAATGAAATTGCAAAGTACAATATTACAGTAAACTGTGTTGCGCCTGGTTTTACTTTAACTAACCGGCTTTATGAACTTGCAGTCGAAAGAGCAAAGAGGGAAGGAAAATCCCACGAGGAAGTGCTGGTAGATATGGCAAAAGAGGTACCTATGGGGCGGCTTGCACTACCTAAGTGAAATTGCTTCAGTAATAGTTTTTCTTGCTTCTGCTAAAGCAAGTTATTTAACCGGCAACACAATTCAAATTGATGGCGGCTGGATAAAAGGCTTGATGTAACAATTAAAAATTACGATTTGGGATTTACGATTTTCAATTATCGTAAATCAAAATTCCTAAATCTTAATTTCCATTTCCCTCATAAACAGAGGGCAGAAAAAATAAATGATAAAACAAACAGAACTTGTTGTCCCTCCCGAGAATCTTAATGATAAAGATTTTCTTTATAAATCTGCTTCAGAAAAACTAAAACTAAATCCTTCCGAAATAACCGCCGTTGTTCCATTAAAAAGATCGGTTGATGGACGAAGCAAAAATCCTGTGTTCAGAATTTTATGTAATGTCTTTATTAATGAAAATCCTGTTTCGGAAGATTTTAAAATTGATTACAAACCTGTCAAAGGAAATAAAAAAGTTATAATTGTTGGCTGTGGACCGGCTGGAATGTTTGCTGCTTTAAGATTAATCGAGCTCGGAATAAAACCAGTCATAATTGAAAGGGGAAAAGATGTTCAAACAAGAAGAAAAGATTTAAGAGAGATACAACAATTTCACAAAGTTAATCCTGATTCCAATTACTGCTTTGGAGAAGGTGGTGCGGGAACTTATAGTGACGGCAAGCTTTATACACGTTCGACAAAAAGGGGAGACGTAAAAAAGATTTTAAATATTCTCGTTCAGCATGGAGCAACGCAGGATATTTTAATTGATGCACATCCTCATATTGGTTCTAATAAACTTCCGGATGTAGTTAAAGCAATTAGAGAAACTATAATTAATTGCGGTGGTGAAATTCATTTTAACTCCAGGGTAATTGATTTTATTTTGAAAGAAAAAAGAATACTGGGAGTAATTGCAAAGCCGGCTGATACAGGTTTTGAAAAGGAATTTTTTGGAGATTCTGTAATTCTTGCAACTGGTCATTCTGCAAGGGATATTTTTTATCTTCTTCATAAAAGAAATATTAAAATAGAACCAAAGCCTTTTGCTCTTGGAGTAAGGATTGAACATCCTCAATCTCTCATAAATGAAATTCAATATCATACAAAGGAGAAACAGGAAAGCCTTCCTGCTGCAAGTTATAATTTAGCTTGTGAAATAAATGGAAGGGGAGTCTATTCATTTTGTATGTGCCCTGGCGGAATAATTGTTCCTGCATCAACTTCTCCCGGAGAAATTGTTGTAAACGGAATGTCACTTTCAAGACGGGATTCTCCTTATGCTAATTCAGGTTTTGTTGTTTCGGTTGATGAAAAAGACTGGAAGAAATATGAAAAAGATTATCCTTTTTCTGCGCTAAGATTGCAACAAGAGGTAGAAACCCTTTCTTTTGAACTAGCAAACAAAACTCAGAGCGCTCCTGCACAACGTGTTACAGATTTTGTAGAAGGAATTCAGTCTTCATCATTGCCGGGTACATCTTACATTCCAGGTTTAACTTCTGCTCCGCTCCATGATTTATTGCCTTCTTTAATTACAAAAAATCTTAAGGAAGCCTTATTAATCTTTAACAAAAAGATGAAAGGATATTACACGGAAGAAGCACAAATCGTTTCACCTGAAAGCAGAACAAGCTCGCCAATAAAAGTCCCCAGAGATAAAGAAACGCTAATGCACGTTGAGATTGAAGGATTATTTCCTTGCGGTGAAGGTGCAGGCTACGCAGGAGGAATAGTTTCTTCAGCAATTGATGGTGAGAATTGTGCAAACGCTATTGTTAAAATATTAATATAAATAAGTTTTCTAAACAAGAATTCCTTGTGCACTTACAAATCAAAATAACTTATTCTAAAATTTTGCGTCAATTATTTTTTTGTCATTCCAATAATTATTTTCTTGTGAAAATGTTTTGTAATGTCCCCGCATAGAAAATAAAAGTTGTGTAAACTTGTTTCCATAAGCCTTGTTATCGTGTAATCTTATTTCTTTTCCCGAATAAATTGCATAAAGATATTTAATCGAATCCTGGGCAACATTTATAGTATTGTCCGATATATCGACAAACAAAGGAGACGAATTATTATATCCGGAAAACCCCGAAGCAGGTACGACCGATATAACTCCGTAAGCGGGTTCACGTACTAAATCCGTATAAACATTATAGAAGCTGTTTCCCTTGATAGTTATTGTATCAATAGGTTCACCATTGGGATTTGTAAAAACAGTTATCCATCCTCTCAAACCCGGGACTCCACAATTTTTCAAAATGTTATTCTCTATTGTAACATAGCCCGCACTTGTTTTGGGAGCTGCAGAACCATAGCTGAAACTTCCCGCAAAAATTGGGGTGTTGTATAAAACACTATCTGCATTTGCCTGTAAGGCAACCAACCAGCTCGAGTCCTGAATCACTGAATTACCAATTATTTTTTGATTTACACTTAGTTTCGCAAAGTCAGGCGTTTCCCCAGCCTGATTAATGGATGAAATTCCGTGTACACCAAATCCATTAATTTTATTTTTTGTGATAAGAAAATTCTTAGCCCAAACCTGTATTCCAATATATTTATTTGAATCTGCAGTCACGTTTTGTATGAGTACATTTTGATTATCTAATTGAGGATGCCCCCATTCGTGCGAGATTGTAACTCCATATCCGTTCGATCTCGGTAGATAACTTACTCCGTTATTAGAATAATTTCCCCCGGCTATCGTTGTTTTCGAATGAATGTTATAAGCTTCGATACCTGCTCTTCCGTTATAAGTGCTTGCACAATTTTCAACATTTATTTCCGGAGTTCTGATTAAGTATAAACCATTATAACCGGAGTTTCGTGATTTTACATTTTTCAAAGTTATTTTTTTGCAATCTTTAATGAGAAGATTACTTAAAAAAGTAAGAGACTCTCTGTTTGATCTACCGACAAAGTCAACATTTTCGATCAGTACACTTGAAGCATTTTTTATTGTAAAATTTCCTATCGGAATATAGAGTAATCCATTTCCTGTTCCGTTATAAGTATAAGAATCTTTTCCTTTGCCTGAAATTTTTTTTAAAGTTCCGGATTTGGGAGTATCTGTAGAGCCGGAAATTCTTTTTGCCAGAATAGAACGGCTTCCGATATTAGGAACAATTTCATAGCTGCTTCCGTTTATTGAATAGACATCTCCACTATCTGGATAATCTTGTTTATAATTCCAGCCAGAGTTCATCGTAAAATATTTCCATATATAATCTGAAGCTTTCAAATTATTAAGAACAATTTTTGCATTTGCATTGCTTGTAATATGAACCGGATACCCGCCTGCATCGGCTTCAATTAAAGAATCGAGACTGTAAGTACTTTCCAAAAGAATTGTTTTGCCTTTTGCATTTTCTATTGCTTGTTTAAAAGCATAAGAAGCGCTATTCGAAGTATCTGAGATTTTCGAATCGTAAGTTTCAGGGTGAATAAATGTATCTGTCACAGCAATTGTCTCTGTAGGTAATGACGAAAGATTTTGCCGTGTAGATCCCGAATGGTTTTCTAAGTTTCCTGTTTCATATATTAATAAAGGAAACAAAAAAAATGTTAAATATTTTTTTATCATGAATAGCATTTTTCCATTTAGAAGTAACATAATCTGTAAAAAAAACTAAGTCAATTCGATTAGCCGTGGATAGATTCCGGCTGTAAATAATCTTTCTATTTATTAACTTGTAAACATTGTAATTAAAGGAATCTCTATTCTTGGATAAAAAACAAAAAGTTTCAGATGACAAATTAATGTTAGGTGCATTAGGAATATGCGCCTACATTATAGCTGATATAGTTCATGAAGTAATTGGGCACGGTGGAACTTGTATATTATCCGAAGGTTCCATCAGCTTATTAAGCTCGGCATTTTTTCACTCTAATAATGGTAATACCTTAGTCGATATTGGTGGTCCTATCGCAAATATTCTTGCAGGGATTTTGTCTTTGTTGTTGCTTAATTCTTACAAAAATTTTTCCGTTCGAACAAGATACTTTTTAATTCTTCTTATGGCATTTAATCTTTTTTGGGGAACTGGTGGATTAATTTATTCCGGTGTAACAGGTAAAGACGATTGGTCTTATCTTATTACTGGTTTACAACCAAGTTGGTTTTGGAGAACTCTTCTTGTAGTAATTGGCTTAATTCTTTATTACACTACAATTAGAATTGCTTCAGCAAAGCTGATGCTAATCACAGGTGATGATTCAGGACGAAGAAAACAATTAATTTTAGTACCATATCTGGCTGCTGGAGTTTCTGCTTGTTTCGCTGCCTTATTCGATCTTTCCGGATCATTGCCTGCAATTAAAGAAGATGCTCTTGAAACATTCGTCGGCTTTATTGGCTTTTTGCTAATCTTAAGAATAAATAATAAGACTAAGCCAAGTTTGGACTTAAACCTTCTTCCCGTTACTAGGAATATGAAATGGATTATTTCAATCGCCGTGCTTTATATAATATTTATTGTTGTAATGGGACATGGAATCAAGTTCAATCCATAGTTCCTCCAGTCATTCTGAGCGAAACGTCCGAAGGACTCCTTTGGAGAAAAATCTCTTTTAGATTCTTCTTGAATAGTTTAAAAATATTGTTGAAATTATAACCGGGTAGAAGGAAAGTTATGACAAACGATTATTTGGAAAGTATAAAAAAACTATTTGAGTATTATAAAGTGCTTGGTGAAAAAACATTTGACCAACTTAATGAAAAAGAATTGTTCTGGCAATATAATGGAGAGAGTAACAGCATTGGTATTATTGTAAAGCATCTTTGGGGTAACATGCTTTCGCGCTGGACAGACTTTTTAACAACTGACGGCGAAAAAGAATGGCGTGACAGGGATGGGGAATTTGAAAATGATATTAAAGATAAAACAGAACTTCTTTCAAAGTGGAATGAAGGCTGGGATTGTTTGTTCAAGGCTATTAATTCATTAACAGAAAAAGATCTAACAAAAGAAATTTACATTCGTAACCAGGGACACACAGTTGTTGAAGCGATAAGCAGGCAGCTTGGTCATTGTGCATATCATATCGGGCAAATTGTTTATATCGGCAAAATGATTCGCAACGACAAATGGACTTCTCTTTCGATTCCTAAAGGAAAATCAAAAAAGGTAAATGCTGAAAAATTCTCACAACCTAAACACAGACAACATTTCACGGATGAATTTTTAAATGATAAAAAGTAGATCTTAAATCCAGATGGAAGAGAAATTTAAATTTGTTTTTGATAGGTCAACAGGGATTTTATATAAAAACTACTTTGGGGCTATAACCTATGATGATATTTTTTCTTCCTGGGATTATGGAATAAGTAATAACCTGATTCCAAAAGAAACAAGGGGGTTTATTGTGGATTACCGGAAGGCTTCTTTTGAAATTATCCTCAACGAGTATTGGAAAATTTCAGATTATTATAAAAAGCATCTTGATATTTTTGGAGATAAAAGAATAGGAGTAATTACTCAAAGACCTAAAGATGCTGTAGTACCATCTTTAGTTGAATCTAAAGACGAAGGTTATTTATCCAGACCTTTTTACACTTCGGAAGCTGCTGTTCAATGGGTTTTGAGTGGGTCTTAAAAATTTCAATATTGAATGACGCCGCTGTTGTAACAGGAATGATACATCGTGTACGTGAGTTTGGCGGAAAAAAATCTGAAGAGCATTGGCACTTTATAAAAGTTTATAACAAGAATGAGGATGGATGGAAAGTAGTGGTATTCCAAGCTTCAGAAGCACCTGAATAATCTTTTTAGATCACCGGGTAAACATTCTTCTTGTATTGAATATAAATATTGATGAAATTAAGACCGGGAAAATCGGAGGGTTTGATTTTTGAAAACAAAAAATTCTAAAAGCAATTTCTTAAGAAAAAAGAAATCTCATCTACATCTGGAAGAGAAATTTAAATTTGTTTTTGACAAGTCGACGGGGATTCTTTATAAATACTACTACGGAGCGATCACTTATGGCAATATTTTCTCCTCCTGGGACTACGCAATAGCCAATAACCTGATCCCAAAAGAAACTAAGGGTTTTATACTCGATTACCGTGAAGCTTCTTTTGAAGTTATACTCAAGGAGTATAGTAAAATCTCAGATTATTATAAAAAGCATCTTGATATTTTTGGCAATCAAAAAATTGCGATAATTACTCAAACATCTGAAGATGCGATAGTTTCCGATTTGGTTGAAACAAAAGATGAGGGTTATTCATCCAGACCTTTCTTTACTGCGGAAGCAGCCGAACAATGGGTATTGGGAGAATCCTAAAAGTTGTTAAAGTTTCTCGTTTCTTAAGGACTTATAATTTTGATCATTCGTGAATTTAAAGATGAAGATACAAAAGCCATTGTTCATCTCTTTACTGAAACTGTTAGAAAAATAAACATTAAGGATTATTCTAAAGAACAGATTGAAGCGTGGGCTCCTCAAAATCCGGATTTAGATAAATGGAAAAACAGGCTTGCAAAAACAATAACTTTTGTAGCTGAAGAGAATAAACGCATTATTGGATTTGCACAATTGGAAAATAACGGGCACATAGATTGTTTTTATGTCGCTTACGATTTTATAAACAAGGGCGTTGGTTCTAAATTTCTTATGGAAATTGAAGAACGGGCAAAATCATTAAACATAGCCAAACTGTTTACAGAAGCGAGCATTACTGCAAAACTATTTTTTCATAAGAAAGGTTTTAAGGTTATAAAAGAGCAATTTGTTGAATTACGTGGAGTTAAGTTTAGGAATTATGTGATGGAGAGAGTTGTGTAAACATTCTCATCAAACTGAATAACTAAATAAGGAAATTTAAATAAATGGAATGAGAAATGTATAAAACTGATCCGAATGTCAAAACCCCTAATGATGCAACCTTTCATATTTGGCGGTATATTGACTTGACGAAGTTACTTTCATTATTAGAAAATAAGGCATTGTATTTATGCCGAAGCTGATAAATTAAATGATCCTTTTGAAGGTTCTATCACAAAACCTGCTTTAGAGCTGTTAAAGAAGGAAGTTCCATTACCAGTACAAAAAGTATTTCGTTCATTTAAAAGAAAAAACCTTCTTAAATTGTTGGCATTTGAGCGAATACGAATCTGAAGCAATGTGGAAATTATACTTATCTTCTAATTTAGGGATCGCTATAAAATCGAGTATAGAAAGATTGATAAAATCATTCGAAATTGAAGACAGATATGATATTTATGTTGGAGAAGTTAATTATTTAGATTACGAAAAAGATTTATTTAACTACGGTAATGTATTCTGTTATTTTTTTAACAAAAGAAAAAGTTTTGATCACGAGAAAGAAATCCGTGCGCTCGTTAGTCATGCAATTGAAAATCCAAAAAGAAAGGCGAACGAACCTTATGATGGATTTGGTGTTAATATAAAAATAGATATTAATAAGTTAATCGAAAAAATTTATGTGGCTCCGTTTTCACCTGAGTGGTATTTTGATTTAATCAAGTCCGTATTAAAAAGATATGATATTCAATTCGATATTGTACAATCTTCGTTAAATGATGAGCCTTTATTTTGGTGAGGATATAACTCTAAACATACTCACTTCAAATAAAGCATCTTAATTGTTTTCCTGTAAACTTTGTCAGATACTACTGAAACAGCAACCATTCTAACATAATAAACTCGCGAAGCAAACTTAGAAGCATCGATCACATTTTTGTTCTAAGCTTTTTTCCTTTTTGTGTTTTTCTTAATAGTTCCTTTCTTAATTCTCCCTTTTGGTTTTACTTTTTCTTTTTCAAATAATGATAACAGATAATTAAACTTATATCCAGAATCTGTAGAGGCTTTTTTAATCTTCTTAAAGAACTTATAATTTTTTTGTAACTCTTTTATTTGTTCATCAATACTTGCTTTGGTTTTTCTCTCCTGAAGAAGTTAGAGAAGTTAAAGTGAATATCCAGTTGATAAGATTTTCAAATCTTTCTTTATTGAAATATTTTATTCCTTCGTGCTCATTAAGACCGATATACCATTTCGTTTCATCATCATTTAAAAGCTGGTTGAGCAATTCACCTTCGCTAAGAGATGTTTTCTTTTTTCTTGTCTTTAGCTCAGATTGTTTCGCATTATCCCATAAATGAACTTTGCTTTTCGATGTAAGTATTTTTATAAGCAAAATATTATTACCTGCTTCTTCATGATTCTGAGAACCTTTTACTAAAACAGAATGAAGAGGTTTTCCTAAGATCAGTTCATCGAATAATCCGTTAACATTATCGTTTGAGTTTAATATTGCGTTAACTAAAAAAAGTGAGAAGAAAGTTGCCCAGTTGTTGTTTAACTCATCATCTTTGGAAATAACAAATGACTTAATAATCTCACGGTAAATTACCGGATGTTTCTTTTGAAAAGAGTTTAGGGTTTTATTTAATTTTTTTGCTGCGTCAAAGTCATTTGTTATATCTTTGATGATCTTTTCATTATCGAAACGAAAGCTCTGAACATTATTGAGATTACCGATAATGTAATTCATTCTCTCTTCAACTTCTTTAATAACCGAATCCTGTTTCTTCTTTCCTTTTACAACAGGATGAATTATTTCCGATTTTATTCTGTCAGTAAATCCAGGTTCTAAATAATAAACTATAGATTCGTGTAAAGGATTTAATTTTAGCTCTTTCAATTCCTGGTCGAGAGAATAAACGCCTCTGCCGCCAAGATGATGATAAAGTCTTTCCCAGCTTCCGTCAAAATCATAAATCTCATTGAAATCGAGACAGGCAATGTAACCGTAGCCGTTAAGTGTAATGTAAAAACCGTGATCGTGAATTTGTCTTGAAGAAATTAGAAACTGGAATTTTGTTTTATGATCTCTGTATGAATAATATATCCTGTCTTCATACTTTAGTCCGAGAGCTTCTGCTAATTTTTTGTTTGAAGCATTGCCTCCGGTTGAGTGAACTTTGTGAGCAGACCAGTTTATTGTTCCTTTACATTCGATGTAGGAATTATTGTAAATGATCAGCGTTCGTTCATAATCTGTTTTGTTGGTGTAAGCAAAAACATTTTCATTCACATTTCCGAAATCGCCAACAAAATCGTAAAGCTCAAAGTTGTCTACCTGGCTGAAAAGATAACGTTTTCTCATCAGAGGAAATACTTCATGCTCATGGCGGCTTACAAGAGTTTCATCAACAAATTCATCATAGTAAGCTCGTTTATATTCCATTCCATATTTTTCAGAAAACCCCTCAACCTGTCCATGCCCGAACATCGGCAAGCCCGGCAGTGTAATCATTAAAACTGCAACTCCAAAATATTTATCGCCTTTACCAAATTGATTAACTGCTGTTTCTTCATCCGGATTGCTCATAAAGTTTACATAGCGTTTTAATATTTCAGGATTGAAGTCGAGAGTTTTCTTTATAAGAAGCCTGTAATTTTCATTTTCTTCTTTCATCAGCATATGCATGAAAGCGCTGTTATAAACTCTGTGCATTCCAAGAGTTCTTACAAAATAACCTTCCATTAACCAGAATGCTTCAGCAAGAAGTAAAGTGTGAGGAAGTTCCTTGTTAATTCTGTCAACTACTTCTCGCCAGAATTCATTCGGCATTGCATTATCAAATTCTTCACGTGTCAATCCAAAATCAGAACGGGAAGGAATTGCTCCACCGGTTCCGGGCTGCGGGAACCATAATCTCTGATAATGTTTTTTAGTAAGAGTCATTGCTGCATCGAAACGGATGATAGAAGTTTTTTCTGCAACATGTTTAATTGTTTGATAAAGTGATTCGCGAACTTCAGGATCTAACAAATTAAGTTGAGCGGTATCATTCCACGGCATATGTGTACCGTCGTTTCCATGATAAATATATTTTACATCTCCTGTATAACTGTCTCTTCTTTGAAAGACCACAGCAGCATCTGTTCTGTTGTAATATTTATCTTCAATTCTTACTTCAACTCTCGAATCATCTGAAAGATTTGGTCCCGTAAAACTGTAACCGGGAAATGGAGGATAATTTGATTGAACAAAATAGTTTGGTTTTTCAGTTACCCACTTGGAATAAATTCCAGTATGATTCGGAACCATATCGCTTGCGAGCCTTATTCCTCTTTGCCATGCACGGTCTCTGAGATTATGGAAAGCATCTTCTCCGCCAAGTTCATTAGCAATTACATAATCAAAAAGGGAATAAGCTGATGATGCAGCTTCGGGGTTTCCCATCATCTGTTTTATTTTACGTGATGCACTGCTTCGTTCCCATATTCCGATAAGCCAGAGTGCATTATAATTCCATCTTGCAAGACGATCTAATTCTTCATCGGGAATTTCATTTAGTCTTCTTATTTCTCTCTGATATTTTTTTGAAAGCTGATCGAGCCAGACAAAAGCATTCTTTGCAATCATAACTACATTCGGCATCCATTCAATGTCGCGCGTGAATCTCTCATATTCTTCGTAATGGCTATTTACACCTTTAAGTCTTTCTAAATCGTAATCAGGAACCGGTGGTGATCCTTTACCCCCCATAAACTGAAGAAAAAGTTTGGAGTCTTCAAACACAATATCTTTCCCGGTAAGCAATCTCTTTCCGAATTTATCATAAATATAAATTCCCCAGTTTTTAAGTATGTAATCGAGTTGTCCATCAAGATTATCAGGAGATTCGAGTATCGGTTTTCTAAGAAAATAAATTAATGAAAGATTCTCCGGACCAAATGGTTTCTCATACGAAAAGAATTTTTCTAATTGGTTTACAAGTTCTAAATACTTTGTTTTTTCTGTTAGAGGTTTTTCAGAATAAAGCTCTTCAAGCTGGCGTGTAGCAGGATTAATGTTTTCAAGATTGAGGAGAATTATTTCTTCAAGAATAATTTCTTTATTCGGTTTTCCTTCGGTGATGCCATTTAAATAATCATTTGTACTTACTTTACCTTTGTAAACATCGAGCGTTGGAAAGTGATTAACATATTCTGACAAAACAGAAGTTAATTCTTTTTCATTAAGATTATTTTTAAGATGATTTATTCCTCTGGCAAAAACTCCCGGGTTTTCATTCTCTTCATAATATCTTATAAGAAAATGAAATATTTCATGAAGCAAACCGAGTGTGTTTACCTGTCCTGCGCTTACAAACTGATCTATTTTTCCTTCCGACTGCCTTATATTGTTTATTTTATTTGCAAGTTTGCGTGCATTTGCACCGTTTGCAATTACTAAGTTTCCTCTTAAAGAGTAGAATTCATCTTCAAGCTGATACTTGCTTCTTGCATTTTTAGAGACGTGAAAAAAAAGTTCAGGAACTTTATTTTTATTCTGCTTTGGATTGAATTTCATACTATAAATTAGAGCCTCTCATTATATTGATTAAACGCTCTAATATAACAAAAGCATTATAAAGATATTTTAGGCTAATAATGAGTACATATTATCATTTAGAATATTATTTGCCAATATTATTAAAAAAAATTAAGTTCTATTTGAAAAAATGATTTTGTGAATCATTTATAGATAATTATTTTTTGAAATAATTTAAATTGGAATAATCCAATGAGAACAATATTATTTTTATTTACAAGTCTTCTTCTAATCGCTGCAGAAAGTTTTGCTCAAAGTTTTACTTTGCCGCTCTGGACAGGTGAAATCCCTAACAATAAAAAAACAAATGAAGTTGAAGTAAGGGATTCCAGTGATGCCATCAGGATTAGCAATGTACAAATTCCTGATATCACAGTTTATCTGCCTGCTGAAAAATATTGCTACAGGACAAGCTGTGGTTATTTGTCCCGGAGGTGGATATGTAAGGCTAGCTTACGATTGGGAAGGTTTGGACATAGCAAAATGGTTAAACTCAAAAGGAATTGCTGCAATTGTATTAAAATACCGGTTGCCTATTTCTAAAAACAATATGGTTGGATATAAATCACCGCTGCTCGATGCGAAGAGAGCTATAAGAATAGTACGATATTATGCTTCCAAATGGAATATTGAAAAAAACAAGATTGGAGTAATGGGTTTTTCGGCAGGCGGACACTTAGCCTCTACATTAGGAACTCATTTTGATTATGGAGATTCTAATGCATCAAATGAGATTGATAAAATGAGTTCGAGACCTGATTTTATGGTCCTGGGTTATCCTGTAATTACTTTTACAAAACCGTTTATGCATCGTGGCTCAAGAAATGCTTTACTTGGTGAAAATCCGGATTCTTCGTTGGTTAACTTATATTCAAATGAGCTTCAGGTAAAGGAGGATACTCCGCCAACTTTTATAGTTCATGCAGATGATGATGGCGCTGTTCCTGTTGAAAATAGTTTAGTCTTTTATGAGGCATTACGACAAAAAAAGATTCCGGTGGAGATGCACATTTATCCTGAAGGTGGTCATGGTTTTGGGTTAGCATTGGGAAGAGGTCACCTGGAATCATGGACAGACCGCTGTATCGATTGGTTAAGATGGGTAGATAATAAAGAGTAAAATTATTTTTAGTAGAAACTAAACTTAAAAAATTGTTAAGAGTAAATCAGGGTGTTTGAAAGAGAACTCAAACACCCAACATTTTTTAATTTAGATTATTCAATTTTTTCCCAGTAATCAGTAAACTGACCTTCTGAGGTTGCAACTATCCTTTTACCATCAAAAACCATTGTTACCTGATCAAAAGGCATCTTAATCTCGATTTTACCATCCTTTACTTTTACGGGCACTGTAGCTGAATCTTCAGACATTGTATATGTAAAACCTTTTCCGCTGATTTCATCATTCATCACAGAAAAAATTAATGTTTCTGTGTATTCCGACTCGGTCAACTTATAGGTAGAAGCCACAGAATATGAAAAATGTTTACCGTTTTTATCTTTCCATACTACGTTAAAGTTCCTGTGAGTTTTTGTGAAAGTCATTAGTCCCATAATATCGGGAGACATTACTCTCGTTCCATCAGGCAATTTACGAACGACTAATTTATATGCCCCTTCAATGTCTGCTCTTTGAGCAAAAGTAACTGCAGAGAATAAAAATGAAAGCGAAATTATGGTTAGAAAAAGTTTCTTGTACATGCATGCCTCCTAGTTTATAAAATTGTTCTGACTAAAATTAGACTTGCCAATGTTAAATTTGGTTGTCCCATTAACATTTAACATTTGTATAACAAAAAAATGTTTGATGTTAAATTAAATACTCCTGCTTTTTCAAGAGGTAAAAAAAGGAATTAAGTGCTTATGTGAGGATGAATGGTCGTTTCTAATGATGCTTAAATCTTAACATTTCACCATTATCAACTGTTCATAGAAGTACAACAATAAATCTTAAAAATCATCATATTATAGGCTTGACATGTAGGTTATTTATCGTATATTTACGATGAACGATTAAGGAAAATTAAAATGGCTCTTTCGAAGATAGAAGAGTTTACAAAGACAGAAAACAAGATTTCCGATTGGGCAAAAGTCCTTTCACACCCGGCAAGAATAAAGATACTTAAAATTCTTGCTCAAAAGAATGTTTGTATGTGCGGCGACATTGTTGATTTAATGCCTCTGGCACAGGCGACTGTTTCACAACACCTGAAAGAATTAAAGCGGGTTGGTTTTATCAAAGGAGAATTCGAAGGTCCTAAAATCTGTTACTGTATTGATTACTCAACATTAGCTGAAGCTCAAAAAAAATTAAATGAACTACTAAACGGAATAATAATTAAATAATATTTGAGGTATTACAATGGAAAACACTGAACTAAAAGAAGTTGTTAAAAGTAAATATTCTGAAATAGCAATAGCTGTTGATTCATCAAAAGGGTGCGGCTGCGGTTGTGCTTCAGATAATCCCGACCTAACAAACTTCAGCGAAAATTATAAATCACTCGATGGTTATGTTGCAGACGCAGACTTGGGACTTGGTTGCGGCTTACCGACAAGACATGCAGGAATTAGAGAGGGAGATGTTGTTGTTGATCTTGGTTCAGGAGCCGGTAATGATGTATTTGTCGCAAGATCAGTTGTTGGGGAAAAAGGAACTGTTGTTGGAATTGATTTTACAGATGCAATGCTTTCTAAAGCAAATAGAAATCTCTCAAAGCTGAATTACAAGAATATTTATTTCAAACTTGGAGATATTGAAAATCTTCCACTTGAAGATAATTTTGCCGATGTTGTTATCAGTAACTGCGTTCTCAATCTTGTTCCTGATAAGCAAAAAGCTTTTGCGGAAATTCACAGAGCATTAAAACCGGGCGGACATTTTTGTGTTTCCGATATTGTAACTTCTGGTGAATTGCCTAAGAAAATAAGAGATACCGCTGCATTATATGCCGGTTGCGTTGCCGGCGCGCTTAAACAGGAAGAATATCTCGGCATTATTGAACAATCCGGTTTTAAAAATGTTGAAGTAAAAGAAACAAGATTAACTCCACTTCCTGATGATTTGTTGAAAGAATATTTATCCGAAGACGAAATTAAGAGATTATAGAAAGAGTGGTTCCGGTATTTTTAGTATGACTGTGGTTGGATATAAGGGTTAAATTATTGCAGCACAGATTAATAATCTGTGCTACGTATTTCTGTTCCACGCATTGATATTAAAACCCCATTAAGGTATTTTTGAGCTATGCAGCAAACCCCTTTAATGGCTCAATATTATAAGGTGAAGGAACAGAATCCCGATACGATTCTTCTTTTCAGAGTTGGGGATTTTTTTGAAACCTTCGATGATGATGCAAAAACCGCATCCAAAGTTCTCGGAATAACTTTAACAAAAAGAGCGAATGGCGCTGCAGAAGATGTTCCTCTTGCCGGTTTTCCTTTTCATGCCATTCGATACTTATCTTCCTAAACTTGTAAGAGCAGGTTACAGAGTTGCTGTTTGTGAGCAAGTTGAAAATCCCAAGTTTGCCAAAGGAATTGTTAAAAGAGAAGTTATTGAAGTTGTCACTCCCGGTGTTACTCTTTCCGATAAGCTTCTCGATCATAAAAGAAATAATTATGTGATGGCAATTTGCCTGAAAGAAGAAATTGCCGGAATTTCTTTCTGCGATATTTCAACCGGAGAATTTTATACTTATGAAGTTGATGCAAACCAGGTAACTCCACAAATAGAAACTATAAATCCTTCCGAAATTCTTGTGCAGAAACGTGATAAAGAAAAGCTTACAGAAATTGTTCATAAGGTAAACAGAGAATTAAGAGTTACAAAACTCGATGACTGGATTTTTAATTTTGACTATGGAAAAGAATTATTACTGATGCAATTTAAAACTGTAAACCTTAAAGGATTTGGAATTGAAAATCTTACTGCAGGAATAATGGCTGCAGGAGCTGTTCTCAATTACTTGCAAGAAACGCAGAAAGCAAATCTTTCACATTTAAATCGTATTTCTCTTTATAATCCTTCCGATTATATGGCTCTTGATTTTTCTACAAAGAGAAATCTCGAAATAATTTTTTCTATGAGAGACGGCGGAAGAGAAGGTTCTTTAATTGAAATAATGGACAGAACCGTTACTCCAATGGGAGGAAGATTACTTAAAAGATGGATATCTGCACCTTTAAGAAAACTCGATCCAATTGTAAAAAGACAAGAGAGTGTTGCCGATCTTTTAAAGAATAAAGGCTTAAGAAAAAATCTTCTAAAAGAATTAAATGAAATCAGTGATCTTGAGAGATTGATTTCAAGAATTTGTACCGGACGAGCAAACCCAAGAGAAGTTGTTGCAATCAAGACTTCTTTAAGAAAGATTCCTTTACTAAAAGACCTACTTTCATCAGTTGAAACCAAAACATTAAAACAAATCAGAGATGAACTAAATCCTTTAGAGAAACTTGTTGAGAAAATTCAATCAGCTTTGATTGATTCACCTCCGTTAAGTGTGGCAGATGGGGGAGTAATCAGAACCGGTTTTAGTATTGAGCTCGATGAGTTGAGAGATATCTCTCTACATGGAAAAGACTGGATTGCAAATCTTCAAAAATCTGAAAGAGAAAAGACCGGGATCTCTTCTTTAAAGGTAAGCTTATAATAAAGTATTTGGTTACTACATTGATGTTAGCAATACGCATAAAGAAAAAGTTCCTGAAAATTATATTCGTAAACAAACTCTTGTAAATTCAGAAAGATTCATAACACCTGAACTAAAAGATTATGAAGATAAAATTCTGAATGCAGAAGAAAAAATATATGAACTCGAATCTGAATTATTTAATGAAATAAGGTTATTTGTTGCTGCCGAAGCTGAAGATAATTCAGCAGAATGCTAGATTGATTGCAATGCTGGATTGTTTTATTTCTTTTGCCGAATGTGCTGAAGAATATAATTATGTCAAACCTGAATTGAGCGAAGACAATCTTGTAGAAATAATTGAAGGAAGACATCCTGTTGTTGAGAGAATTCTTCCGCCGGGAGAAAAGTTTACTCCAAATAATTGCAGACTCGATTCGGATGAAAACCAGATAATAATTTTAACAGGACCAAATATGGCAGGTAAATCTGTTTATCTCCGCCAGGTCGGTTTGATTGTTCTTTTAGCACAGATCGGTTCTTTTGTCCCAGCTAAAGAAGCAAAGATCGGATTGATTGATAGAATATTTACTCGTGTCGGTGCGAGCGATAATATATCTGCAGGAGAAAGCACTTTCCTTGTTGAGATGCAGGAAGCTGCAAATATTTTAAATAATGCTTCTTCAAAAAGTCTTATTCTTCTTGATGAAATCGGAAGAGGCACAAGCACTTTTGACGGCATCTCAATAGCATGGGCAATTACGGAATTTCTTCACGAGCACCCTGAGATAAAAGCTAAAACACTTTTTGCAACTCATTATCATGAGTTAAATGAAATGGCGGAAATTTTTCCACGTATTCGAAATTACAAAGTAGAAGTAAGAGAATACGGTGACAAAGTAATTTTTCTTCACAAAGTAAATCCCGGGCAGGCAGATCACAGTTATGGAATACAAGTTGCGCAAATGGCTGGACTTCCTCAATTTGTAATTAACAGGGCTAAAGAAGTGCTTCAAAATCTGGAGAGTAAAGAGTTGACTCCTTACGAAGAACGAAAAGAAAAACTCTCGAAGATGAAATCAGAAACAGAAAATCAGATTAGTCTTTTTGAGGTACAGGACGATAAATTAAGAGGCGAGATTGACGAGATCGAAATTGATAAGCTCACGCCTCTTGAAGCTTTAAACAAGTTGAGTGAATTAAAAAAGAAGGTCAAGAAAACATGATTAATTTTATTTTAGTAAAATCAACTTCCTTGTTTCTACAAAATTCTTTGTTTCAATTGCATAGAAATACACTCCCGATGGTACCTCGTCAGCATTCCATCTGATTTTGTGCAATCCCGGCTGCATTTCGGAATTTACTAAGATTTTTACTTCCTCTCCCACAATATTAAAAACATTTATTTTAACCTGACTTTTTTCAGGCAACTTAAAAGAAATAATTGTTGAGTTATTAAATGGATTTGGATATGCCGGGTAAATAATAAAATCTTTTGGTAGGTCGATTTTATCTGTTATGCCTGTAGTTGTTGCATTGATAGTAAAGTAGCCGCTCATATCCTGGTAATCGACAGCATTGTTATTGTCTTGATAAATTACAATTTGTCCCAGGTTAGTTGGATTATCGGGTACAACCCAAGAATAACTAAGTTGTTCTTTTGGGAGGTTAAGTGCAATTTCGGAAACAGTAGAGCCATCATCAAGGGAGAGGTATAAATCCCAGTTGCTAGGGCCGTGGTCAATTACAACTTCCCATTCGATATTAACCGTATCACCTGCATTAAATGTCTCGCCGCCAAGGGGATAAATCAAGTGCACGTGTGGGAATATAGTTGAAGAAAATAAACAAATAATAAGTAATATTTTATATAGTCTCATTTATCACTCCTTTTTTAGCATACATAATAATTTACTCTTAAAGTATCACAAAAATATCACAACAATAAAAATTTATAACCTGAAATTTCTCTTCAAATATAAGGTAAAAAGTAAAAATTGCAACACTTTTTTGGACATAGAATTTAATTTTACCCTGTAGTTTTTAACAAAATATTTATTTAGTTTTTTTATATGAAGAATATAAATATAGTACTAATATTAGGGGTAGTTGCTTTTGCATTTGTTTCCTGCGGTAAAAAATATTCCCCGGATGATGAAAAATATATTGCAGAGATAAATAAATCGAGGCAAGAAAAAGATGATTTTATGAAAAGCGACTCGAATTCTCCTTTTAATTCGCGGACTAAAATTGAGTTTTCCAATTTGAAATATTATGAACCTGATCCTGAATTCGTTTTTAAAAGTAAGTTATATGAATATGAAAAAAAGGATACGATAATTATTTATGGGACTAAAGGAGAAAAAAGAAATGCTGTAAAGTTTGGCTATGTAAAATTTAATTATAAAGGCAAAGAATATTTGGTAAATGTTTATGAAGGAACCACCCAGAGCGGAGAAAATTATTTTAGCATATGGTTCACAGATAAAACTACTGGCAAAGAGACTTATGGAGTAGGAAGATATATCGATTTTGATTTGAACCCCGATAAAAATTTTGTTTATACAATCGATTTTAATCTTGCTTATAATCCTTATTGTGCATACAGTCCTGATTATTCTTGTGCAATCCCTTCGAAGGAAGATCATATTGATCTTGCGGTCGAAGCAGGAGAAAAAAGTTTTCATTAATTATTCTTAACGGAGACAAAAGTGGTCGTAGTTCTGGAAAAAAATATTAAAGAAAAGCAGCTTGAAGATGTAATTAAACACCTCGAGGAATTCGGGTTTGCGGTTCATAAATCAACAGGAGTTGAGCAAATTGTACTCGGTGCAATTGGTGTTAAACCCGATTTTGATATCCGCAAAGTAAAAGTTCTTAATGGAGTGGCAGAAGTTTACAGGATAACCGAACCTTTTAAACTTGCAAGCAGAACTTTTAAAAAGAGGATACGAAGATCAAAATCGGGGATGTTGAAGTTGGAGGAAACAATGTAGTTATAATGGCGGGACCATGTTCTGTCGAAAGTGAAAAGCAGATTTTTACTATTGCAGAAGCTGTTGCAAAAGCTGGTGCTAAAATTTTAAGAGGCGGCGCATTTAAGCCGCGTACTTCGCCATACTCTTTCCAGGGTCTTGGAGAAGAGGGTCTTAAGCTTCTTCGCAAGGCAGGCGATGCTTTTGGACTTGTAGTAATTACTGAGGTTATGGAAAGCAGCCAGATTGATCTGATTGAAAAATATACAGATATCTTCCAGGTCGGTGCGAGGAACATGCAAAATTTTTCCCTGCTTCGTGACCTTGGAAAGACAACTAAACCGATAATGTTAAAGAGGGGACTCTCGGCAACGATAGATGACCTTCTTATGTCTGCGGAATATATTCTTTCCAACGGAAACATGGATGTAATGCTTTGCGAACGCGGCATCAGAACTTTTGAAACTTATACCCGAAATACTTTTGATATTTCAGCAATTCCGGTAGTTCATAAAAGAAGTCATCTTCCTGTTATTGCAGATCCTTCACACGCTACCGGACTAAGAGATAAAGTATTACCAATGGCAAGAGCTGCTGTCGCTGCAGGTGCGGATGGAATTATGGTAGAAGTTCATCACGATCCTGATAGTGCTTTATCTGATGGACCACAGGCACTTCTTCCTGACCAATTTGTAGATTTAATGAAACAGGTAAAAGCTATAGCAGAAGTTATTGGAAGAAGTTTAGCTTAAGCATTTTTTATAGGAATTAGATTTGGTAGACGCAACCTTCGGGTTGCGTTTTTATTTTATACCTGTCAATTAGTAACTATCCGATTGTCTTTTTAATTTTCCTCATCTGAATAAATTTTTCTATTAGTTCCAAAATGCACAAAATTTCAATTCTCGGTCTCGGACTTATTGGTGGTTCCTTAGCAAAGGCTCTGAAAAATTCGGGCAAAGAATTTGAAATAACAGGATTCGATAAAGATACTGTTCTTAAAGAAGCTGTTAAACAAAAAATAATTGATAATAAAATTAATTCTCCTGAGGATAGCCTCGATTCAGAAGTAATTTTTCTTTGTCTTCCAACAGATTTATCGCTTGAGAATTTCAGAAAATTATCTCCAAAACTTAAAAAGGGAACAATAATTTCAGATGTTTGCGGTGTTAAAGGAATTTTTGAAGATGAATGGAAGAAAATAAAAAGTTCCGGATTTTACATTGGTGGACATCCAATGACCGGAAAAGAAAAAGGCGGCATTGAGAATTCCGATCCTCTGCTCTTCGAGAATTCTTTATATCTCTTATCTGAAAAAGGAAATAATTTATCCTAACATAAACCAATTTACAGATTTAATAAAACTTCTTGGATGCAGGATAAGATTTATTGATCCTTATCTTCATGATAAAGTAATTGCTTATGTAAGTCATCTTGCCGCAGGTGCTTGCTGTAAGTCTTGTTAATTCTCTGAAAGAGAATGAAAAAATAAATTATCTGGATTTTGCTGCAGGAGGTTTCAGGGATATGACAAGAGTTGCATCGAGTGACTTTGAAATATGGGAACCGATATTCCGATATAATAAAAACGAAATTGTTTTATCTATTGACGATTTGATCTTACGCCTTAAATCAATTAAAGATTCTGTAAACAAAGGTGATATTGATTTTCTAAAAAAAGAATTTAAATCATCAAAAAAGAAAAGGGAAACAGTTCCTTCCAACGTAAAAGGTTTTCTTAATCCTGTTTATGATGTTTTTATATATGCGGAAGATAAACCGGGTAGTTTATATATAATGACCGAACTTCTTTTCAAAAATTCAATCAACATAAAAGATATTGAGTTGCTTAAAATAAGAGAAGGCACAGGCGGAACTTTCAGAATCTCCTTCGAGACAAATTCTAATGCTGAAAAAGCTAAAGAACTTTTGGTTAAATCCGGATTCAGACTTGCATAGTTCAAACCTTTTCATGTAAACATTAATGCTTTTATCTTGGCTCTATTTAATCTTAAATTTGTAGTAAATAATTTTTAGCATAGACAGACTGAATTAATGCTCAGATTTTCTAAAACAATATTCATTTTACTCTCCATTATTTTCATTTCATTTATTTCTTATTCACAGGATTCAACATCTGCAGTGCAGACTAAGAAAACATATTACCCTAATGGTGAATTGAAAACTGAAGGTGATTACTGGAATGGAGTGCTGCACGGAATATATAAAGAATATTATCCCAATGGACATTTATGGAAAGAGTGGAGATTTTTTATGGGGAAGGAAGATGGAATTTCCACCTGGTATTTTGAAGATGGGATCAAAAGTATCGAATGGAATTACAGGAACGGAGAGAAAGAAGGAACTTCAAAATGGTATTATGAAACCGGCGAACTCTGGTCTGAGCAAAATTATTATAACGGCGTTCTCGATGGAATTACCTATACTTATTATAAAACAGGTGAACTGCAGGGAGAGTGGCTTTATGATAATGGTGTTCTCCAGGGAGTATCAAAAACTTATTACAAATCCGGAGCGGTTGAAGTTGAAAGAAGATTTCTCAATGGTAAAATGCAGGGAGTAACACGGGTTTTTAATGAAAGCGGCGGCGTAGCTCTTGAGGCTTATTATCTCGATGATAAACTTGAGGGTGAAGTAAAAGTATATGATACCGGTGGAACTTTAAGAGTAAAAGATAATTATGTTGGTGGTGAAATGGTGCACCGCGAAAGATATGATGTAACCGGGAAGCTTGAATCTGAAGAGAGAACTGATAAAGATTACTATAATAACGGCTCACTTAGAGATGAAATTTTTATTAAAGATGGTAAAAGAGAAAACTCAACAAAAATTTATTATCCCAGCGGTTACCTGATGGAAGAATGGTTTTATACAAACGATACTTTACAGGGGAGATCATACACTTATTATGAAAGCGGGGTTGTTAAATCTTCGATGGATTTTATTAATGGCGTACATTATGGGATGACGAGAAACTACGATGAGGACGGTAAGATCTCATCCGAGATAAATTATGAAAATAATAAGAAGAACGGTATCGCCTTTTATTATTATGGTAACGGAATTGTCAAGTCTTCGTGTTATTATTCAAATGATACGATACAAGGTTCCTCTCAAACATATTATGATATAGGCTTGCTGAAGTCTGAAGAAAATTATGATTACGGAAAACTTAATGGTAAACGAAAAGAATATTATATTGATGGTGCAGTTAAAGAGGAACAAAATTATGTTTATGGCGAACTGGTAGGTTGGTCGAGAACATATTTTAAGAATGGTAAACTCAATAAAGAAGAATTTTACAAGAATGGTAAAGTTCAAAGATCAAAAGAATATGATTCAACAGGTATGCTTATTTCAACTTTTGGTTATAATTATTAAATTATGAAAAAGAATAAGAAATTTAAAATAGGTCTAATACAGATTGCTCTCAGCAAAGACACAGATAAAAATCTGCAGAAAGCAATTGACTGGATTTCCAAAGCTGTAAAGAAAGGTGCGCAGGTAATTTGTCTCCCCGAACTTTTTCGCTCGCAGTATTTTTGCCAGAGTGAGAATATAGATTACTTTAATCTAGCTGAAACAATTCCGGGCCCCTCAACAGAAGCTATTTCAGAAATTGCAAAGAAGAAAAACGTTGTTGTTATAGTTCCGGTTTTTGAGAAGAGAGCACTTGGAGTTTATCATAATTCTCTTGCTGTTATCAATACAAAAGGGAAAATTGCAGGCATTTACCGTAAGATGCACATCCCTGATGATCCTTCTTATTATGAAAAATTTTATTTCGCTCCCGGTGATCTTGGTTATAAATCTTTTAAAACTGAATATGGCGATATCGGAACTTTAATTTGCTGGGATCAATGGTATCCTGAAGGTGCAAGGTTGACAGCTTTGCAAGGTGCGGCAATTCTTTTTTATCCAACTGCCATTGGCTGGCATCCTCACGAGAAGAAAGATCATGGTAAAAATCAATTTGATTCCTGGCAGATAATTCAAAGGAGTCACGCGATAGCAAATGGTGTTTATGTTGCTGCAGTTAACAGGGTAGGATTAGAAAAAGAAAATTCTAAATCATCAGGAATTCAATTCTGGGGCTCATCTTTTGTCGCTGACCCTCAGGGAGTAATAATAGCTCAGGCTTCGGTTGATAAAGAAGAAATCCTAATGGCAGAAGTTGACTTGAACAGGATAGAATATATAAGGAGGAACTGGCCGTTTCTAAGAGACAGAAGAATAGATTCTTATCGGACCTATTTCTGAAAGATTTTTGAAATAATTTTTAAATCTCAAAACCCAAATCTCAAATTTCAAATCTGAAGTTGAATGGATGCTAAAGAATTAAAAAATAGAGTTTATAAGTTTTCTGTTTCAATTGTAAAATTTATTAACACCATTGAATTAAAAAGAATAAATATTTCTTTAGCAGATCAATTAATAAGATCGGCTACTTCAATTGGTGCAAATTTGATTGAAGCCAGAGCAGCACATTCAAAAAAGGACTTTATTAAATTTTATGAAATATCCTTAAAATCGAGTAATGAGACTAAATATTGGCTCTGTTTGATGAGAGATGCTTTAAATATTAAAAATGGAGTTAAAGAACTTCTAAATGAAGCTAATGAAATTTCAAAGATAATAGCTTCTTCAGTAATTACTATGAAATCAAACTCCGGGTTTGTAAAAGAACCCTATGAACCTTACGATTCTTTTAACATTTGAGATTTGAAATTTGAAATTTGAAATTCTCCCGGAATGGGAATCCCCACGAAGCAACCTGGCTTGGCTGGCCACACAATAAAGAAGACTGGCCCGGAAAATTTTCTCCAATTCCATGGGTTTATGGAGAAATTGCAAGATACATTTCGCGTCGGGGAAAAAGTAAGGATTTTAGTTGAAGATAAAAAGCATCAGAAAAAAGCTGAACGTGTTTTAAAATCAGTTGACGCAAATTTTGAAAACATTGAGTTCTATAAGCTAAAAACCAACCGCGGATGGATGAGAGATTCGGGTCCTGCTTTTGTTAAAGATGAAAATGGTAATATTTCTTGTGTTCATTTTAAGTTTAATGCATGGGCTAAATATGATAATTATAAGAAAGATGAAAAGCTTCCAAAATTTATTTCTGAAAAATTTAAACTAAAAAAAAATGTAGCGGAACATAAAGAAAAACATATTGTTCTCGAAGGTGGCAGCATCGATTCCAACGGGAAGGGAACATTGCTAACCACAGAAGAATGTTTAATGGATAATAAAGTTCAGGTTAGAAATCCCGGATTTACAAAAAAAGATTATGAAGAAATTTTTTATAAATATCTTGGAATCACAAACACAATCTGGTTGGGAAAAGGAATTGCCGGAGATGATACACATGGTCACATTGATGATCTTTGCAGGTTTGTAAACAAAAACACAGTGGTACTTGTTCAGGAGGAAAATCAAAATGAGGCTAATTATAAAGTCTTGCAGGAAAATAAGGAAAGATTAAAAGATGCAAAAATTGAAGACGGTTCGTCTTTAAATGTTGTTGAATTACCAATGCCTTCACCGGTTATGTTTAGAGGAGAAAGACTTCCTGCAAGCTATGCCAATTTTTATTTTTCAAATTATGCTGTTCTTGTACCAACTTTTAATGATCCTAACGACAAAAGAGCTTTAGGTATTTTATCTGAGCTAATAACAGATCGACCTGTGATTGGAATTCATTCTGTGGATCTTGTTTGGGGATTGGGAACACTGCACTGCCTAACACATGAACAGCCAATGTTAGTTAAATCACGTGACAATGATTAGTAAAAATAAATAAAAATTTTGGGGTATTTAGTTGTTTGCCAATGTGATTATACATTGATATATTTCAATATGTTTTTTGAGAGTCTGAACGATCTAATTAATACTTCATCAAAGAGTATTAATAATTGCTCTCCTTCCAAGGTCATTTATTTTTATTTTTGAATAAGGTGTATGAGTTTCCATAATAATAATTATGAATAAGAAAAATTTTGGGAAAATAATATCCCCGTTGCTTTTCATTATACTTTTGATAAGTGTATTCCCCGCATTTGCTCAATCTGATACCTCACAGGATTCCTTATTGGAGGATGCGACATTAGACAACTGCATCCAGTATGCGCTTGCACATCAGCCTTCCATTCAACAGTCTTTATTAGATGAAGAAATCGCTCAAAAAGAAATTAACAGCAAACTTTCTGAATGGTTCCCACAAATTGATTTTACTTATAATTTGCAGCATAACTACAAGCTTCAAAGTTCAGTAATCCAGGGTAACATTGTAAGATTCGGCGTTATAAATACATCCAGCGCGCAGTTCTCTGTAAATCAAACTATTTTTGATCGGGATGTTTTGCTCGCAAGCAGCACAGCGAGTGAAGTTTCCAAAGAGGCGAGTCAACTTACTGAAAGTAACAAAATAGATCTTGCGGTAAATGTCAGTAAAGCTTTTTATGCGGTGCTTTTGTCACTGGACCAAATGGAATTGATAAACGATGATGTAACAAGGTTAGAGCAAAGCAAGAAGGATACTTATTATCAGTATAAAGGTGGTCTGGTTGATGAGACCGACTATATGAGAGCTACTATTGCCTTTAACAATGCAAAAGCAGAGCAGCGCCGTGATGAAGAATCATTAAAAACAAGTTATGCTTATCTTAAACAACTAATAGGTTATCCTGCAAATTCCGAACTAAAATTAGTTTATGATCATGCTCAAATGGAGAATGATATTTCTGTGGACACTTCCAAAACAATTGATTATGACAACAGGATCGAATACCAGATTTTGCAGACAGCACATAGTCTGCAAGAGGCAAATCTTAGTTATAACAAATGGAGTTTTATTCCGTCTTTAAAAGCTTTTGGGTGGTACAACTTTAATTTTTTTAATGACGAATTTTCCAAACTTTACGAAAATAATTACCCTACAGCTTACATAGGTTTGCAATTGTCGTTTCCTATTTTTGAAGGAGGCAAAAGGTTCCAGGAAATTCAGCAGGCTTCATTGGAATTAAAAAGATCGGAATATGATATACAATCTTTTAAGAATTCTGCTAATACGGAATATGTTCAGGCGATGGCAGCTTATAAGAGCAATCTCAATAATTATAATATTCAGAAGGATAATCTTGACCTGGCAAAAAAGGTTTATAACACAATTGAGCTTCAATATAAAAATGGTATTAAAACTTATTTGGATATCATCACAGCAGAAACCGATTTAAGAACAACCGAAGTAAATTATGTAAGTGCTCTTTACCAGGTATTAAGCAGTAAGCTTGATGTGGAAAAAGCATTGGGACTTCTAAAATATTAATTTGCTACAGGCAGTTAAAAGGAAAGTTTATGGAAATATATATATCAAATTATAACTACATGAAAAATAAAATTTATTTTTTAATATTGTTTGTTGTAAGCGGTTTATTGATAGCAGGATGCAGTAAAAATAATGGAGGACCTCCGCAGATGCCTCCGACGCAGGTTTCCGCTTATACTGCTGAAGCAGGAGATGCAGTTTACTATGATGAATATCCTGCTATGGTAATTGCATTGAACCAGGTTGAACTAAGACCGTTAGTTTCCGGTTATCTTACAGACATTTATTTTAAAGACGGACAACATGTAACTAAAGGAATGAAATTGTACGCGATTGATCAGCAGCAATATAAAGCTGCTTATGATGCGGCAAAAGCAAATCTCGAGAGAGCAAAACAAGATTACGCAAGGTACCAGGAACTCGCAAAGAATAATGCCATTGCTACACAAGTATTGGAACATTCTTTAGCTGATCTAAAATCGGCTGAGAGTAATTTGAGCGCAGCAGAAACTAATTTTCGTAATTCAATTATTTATGCTCCATTTGATGGGACGATAGGTATCTCTCAAGTTAAACTTGGTTCTGCAGTAATAGTGGGACAAACATTAATGAATACAATTTCTTCCAACAATCCTATTGTAGTAGATTTTTCTATTGATGAAAATGAGATACCCTACTTTACTAAGCTGCTGAATAAAAAAACTAGTAGTAAGGATTCAACATTCACTCTTCTTTTGCCGGATCAATCGATTTATCCTTATCCTGGACATTTATTATTTATGGATCGTGCTGTTGACCCAACAACCGGTACATTAAAAGCCAGACTGGAATTTCCTAATAACAAGGATTTACTAAAACCGGGTCTAACATGTAATGTAAGAGTTATGAATTACGAAAAGGATAAAATTCTTGTTCCCGATATTGCTGTTACAGTACAAATGGGAGAATATTTTGTTTATGTAATTGATAGTAATAAAGTTTCCCAAAGAAGAGTTGATAAAGGCAGAACAATCGGAGATATAGCTATTATTAATGGAGGTTTAAAAGCCGGAGAACAAATAGTAACAGAAGGTGTTCAGAACCTGCATGATGGTTCTCAGATTATGCTTGCTCCTCCTCCTTCTAAAGTATCTTCAAAGAGTCACTAATAAGAATGCAGCAAATGAATAGATTATCTTCACACGCATCTGATCGGAAAAAGAAATGATTGCTAATCTCTTTATAAAAAGACCGGTAACGGCAATTGTAATTTCAATAATTATTGTTTTAATAGGTACGCTTTCTATTTTGAATTTGCCTGTAAGCCAGTATCCTGATATTACTCCACCCACAGTCCAAATATCCGCTATCTTCACAGGAGCTGATGCTCTTACTGTTGAGCAAACTGTAACAACTCCAATTGAATCGCAGGTAAATGGAACGCCTGGGATGTCATACATGACAAGTAACAGTTCGAACAATGGGCAATCATCTATAAATGCAATTCTTAGTGTCGGGACTGATCCCGATGTGGCAGCGCTGGATATACAAAACCGTGTAAATCTCGCAATCCCTACTTTGCCTGCAGCAGTAAGACAGCTTGGTGTTACAGTAAGGAAAAGAACTTCGAGCATTCTACTGCTTGTTGCACTTTATTCCCCGAATGGAACACACGATATTACTTTTCTCGATAACTATGCAAATATTTTTATCAGGGATGCTCTTCTGCGTGTAAAAGGAGTTGGTGATATTTTTGTCCGTGCTGATAATTTCAGTATGCGTATCTGGCTTAAGCCTGATAAATTGGCGCAGCTTGGTCTTACAGCTGAAGATGTTACAGGCGCCTTAGCTTCACAAAACCTTCAGGTTGCTGCCGGAACAATCGGAGCTTCACCACAAAGCAGCAGCCAGGCTTTCGAGTATACGGTTTTTACAAACAGCCGTTTAAACTCTGTAAAAGAATTTGGGGATATCATTGTTAGTGTAAATCCTCAAACTAGTTCTGAAGTTCATTTAAAAGATGTAGCAAGAGTAGAACTTGGTAAAGTTAACTATGCTAATAATTCCTATGTAGATGGGCGCAAGTCATCATTCCTGATTGTCTTTCAGGCTCCGGGAAGTAACGCTCTTGAGATATCTAAAGGTATTTATGCCGAAATGGACCAGCTGAAAAAATCTTTCCCAAAAGATGTTGATTATAATATCCCTTTTGAAGCTGTCTCTGTTGTTCAGGAATCAATTGGAGAAGTAGTAACAACTTTGTTGGAAGCTCTTGGTCTTGTAGTGCTTGTAGTATTTTTGTTTCTCCAGAACTGGCGTGCAACTTTAATTCCTATACTTGCAATTCCTGTTTCTATAATAGGAACTTTTGCATTTTTTGATCTTCTAGGCTTTACAATAAATACGCTTACTATGTTTGGATTCGTTCTTGCAATAGGAATTGTAGTTGACGATGCAATCATTGTTGTTGAAGCGGTACAGCATCACATAGACAATGAGAAAAAAACGCCGAAGGAAGCTACGATACTTGCAATGAAGGATATCTCCGGTCCTGTTATTGCCATAGCATTGATATTAGCAGCGGTATTTATTCCTGTCGGCTTTATTCCCGGGATCGTAGGGAAGTTGTATCAGCAGTTTGCGATAACAATTGCTGTATCTGTTTTAATTTCTGCTTTTGTTGCTCTTTCTCTTACTCCTGCATTGTGTACTCTTATACTTAAGCCGACTGAATTTAAAAATTCTTCAAAAGGAATTAATAAATTCTTTTTCAAATTCAATAACTGGTTCCAAAAGACAACAGCCAATTATTCTGAAGGCGTAAGAAAATGTATAAAAGTAACTCCTTATTTCCTGATAATGCTGGTTGTAGTATATGCGGGGACAGTTTTATTATTTATGAATAAACCGACAGGTTTTATTCCTAATGAAGATGAGGGCCGTGTTTATCTAGCTATAGAACTTCCCGAAGCAGCTTCTACAACAAGAACAGTAGAAGTGCTGGACAAGATGATGGAAATACTTAAGCAAACTCCGGGCATAGCTCACTTTGCTGCCATCAGTGGTTTGAATGTTATTAACTTTGCTTCCAAATCAAGCAGCGGAACTATATTCGTTCAGTTGAAACCGTGGGACGAGAGATCAGATAAATCACTTCAACTGAATTCTTTGATAGCAACATTGCAGCAAAAATTCTTTGCAATAAAAGATGCTACTATACTTGTTATATCTCCACCGGCAATACCCGGTCTTGGACAAACAGGCGGTTTTACATTTGAACTTGAACAGCATGAAAGTACAGATGATATACACCAGTTTGAAAATGTTGTGAGATCCTTTCTTATAGCTGCTAACCAGCGACCGGAATTATCTCGTGTATTTTCTTTTTTCTCAGCAAGAACACCCGGTTACCAGTTAGATTTAGACAGAGAAAAATGCGCAAAGCTCGGTGTACCTATCGCAAGTGCTTTTAGTACGATCCAAACTTTTCTTGGCAGTAGTTACATAAATGATTTTACAATTTACGGGCGAAATTTCCGTGTTGTTGCCCAGGCTGATACAAATTACCGTTCGACTATTGAAAACTTGTCTAAATACTATGTAAGGAACAACAGTGGGAAGATGATTCCTTTAAGCACATTGATTAATTATAAAGTTGTTCAAAGTGCGCCATTAATTTCTCATTATAATCTTTTCAGGTCAGTTGAGATAAATGGTAATGCGGCCGAAGGTTACAGCAGTGGTCAGGCAATTGACGCATTAAGACAAGTTGCGGCAAATGTTCTGCCAGCCGGATATGGATATGAGTTTTCCGGTCTTACAAGAGAAGAGATAAACGCAGGCAGCAGTACAGTTGCAATTTTTGGTTTATCAATAATATTTGTCTTTTTATTTCTTGCAGCTTTGTATGAAAGCTGGACTGTTCCTTTTTCAGTTTTGTTCGCAGTTCCTATAGGAGCATTCGGTGCAATACTGGCTCTTACTTTTATTCCCAGGTTAAATGATAATGTTTATGCTCAGATTGGTTTGATTGCTCTAATCGGTCTTGCAGCCAAAAATGCAATACTTATTGTGGAGTTTGCAAGGAGCCGTTTTGATAGCGGCACCCCTTTAGTTAAAGCGACATTAGAGGCCATAAAGCTGCGGCTGCGTCCCATACTAATGACATCTCTGGCGTTTATATTTGGTGTCTCACCACTGATTTTTGCAAGCGGTGCTGGTGCAAATGCAAGAGAAACAATTGGCTGGACTGTACTTGGCGGCATGCTTGCTGCAACTATGCTTGCGATATTTATAGTGCCTGTATTGTTTGTAACAATCGCACATTTTATAACGGGAAGAGAGTCTCTAAGCCAGTTGAAAGAAGAAGCTTCGAAGCATGAAGCTTAGATAGAACAAACATGGAATAGATTGATTGCAAACGGGGAAAAAAGTATTTGTATTTTTAAGACATTTAATATCATCCTAAATAATCCTTAAGCCTGCCGCATTCCTTTTTATTTCTTAATTTTTTTAAAGCAATCTCTTTTATTTGTCGTATTCTTTCTCTAGTTAAACTAAATCTTTCACCAATCTCTTCCAGGGTAGCCTTATGATAAGTACCAATTCCAAATGAAAGTTTTATTACTTCGGCTTCTCTTTCTTTAAGGCTGGAAAGAAAATTTGATATTTCCTTTTCAAGTGATTCTTGCATCAGTTCTTTATCGGGCAAATCCTGATTATTATCCTCAATAACATCCTTTAAACTGTTTTTATTTTCATCATCACTTGTTAAGGGAGCATCAAGAGATAAATGCCTTCCTGAAGTTTGTAATGTAAATGAAACATCATCAGTGCTAACATTAAGAACTTTTGCAAGCTCTTCAATTGATGGCCTCCCTTCATTCTCCTGTTCAAGAGCTTTATAAGCTTTATTTAGTTTTGTTAAGTTTCCAATCCTGTTAATAGGGAGACGTACAACTCTCGTTTGTTCTGCAATAGCACTAGTAATTCCCTGCCTTATCCACCATACAGCATAAGAAATAAATTTGAAGCCCCGTGTTTCATCAAACCGCTTGGCGGCTTTTATCAAGCCCACGTTTCCTTCATTTATTAAATCACCAAGTGAAAGCCCCTGGTTCTGATACATTTTTGCTACAGAAACTACAAATCTTAAATTAGCCTTTACTAATTTATTCTGTGCATTTAAATCTCCATTCCGGATCTTTACTGCCAAATCTACTTCTTCTTCAGGACTTACAAGAGCGACTTTACCTATGTCCAAAAAATATTGATCGAGGGATTTACTTTCCCGGTTTGTTATTTGTTTTACAATTTTCAAATTAGTAGCTCCATACATAATATTAGTTCAGATATTTAACCCGAACTATATAATCGATTTTGAATAATGAGATATTTAAGCAAAAGAATATACGATTAATTCGCTTAGCAGAAGGGTAATTAAACTATTTTAATTTATTATGATTGAAAAGCGGTCAAATAAAACGTTGTGAGAATTTTAAAAATAGGAGCTGCGGCGAGAACCGCAGCCTAAAATCGGAAAGAATCTATTTTAATATCTTCTTCCGCCGCCTCTTCTTTCTTTTTGGGGTCTTGCTTCATTTACAGTAATTTTCTTACCATTAAGCTCGTATGTATTCAGTTCGTTAAGGGCTTTTTGCGCCTCAGCTTTGCCAGGCATTTCAATAAATCCAAATCCCTTTGATGTTTGTGTGAACATGTCACGTATAATTTTAACACTATCAACTTTTCCATGCTGTGAAAAAAGTGCTTTAAGCTCATCTTCTTTTACTGTAGAAGCTAAATTGCCAACAAAGATATTCATTCGAACTCCTTATAAATAAAATTAAAAAATATTAAACCACATAGCATTATTATAACCAGGTGATTTATTCGTCATTATTTGGAAAGTTAGGATTAAATAGAGAGGATGTAGAGAGTTACTAAATCTTAATTTTCTTAGACGCAATAAAATTAGTTTAATTAATACCTAATATCAAGTTTGTAAATATTCCCGGAGCAGTCAGCAGGAAAAGACCACACCGGAAAAAGCGAGAGCGAAGAAGCTGCTTTGGAGAGATGCTACAGTTTGACGGTAGTCATCACGATTGGTTTGAAGGAAGAGGAGCCGAATGCTGTTTACTGAACTGTGTAGATGATTCAACCGGGAGGGTATATCTGAGATTTGCAATATCTGAGAACACTCAGGATGTACTGAAAACGCTATGGAATTATGTAAATAAATACGGTATTCCAAGGAGTATATACACTGACAGATATAAGGTTTACAAGGCAGAGGGCAAGTTAACGGATTTTGGACGAGCAATGAAAGAACTAAACGTAGAGACAATATATGCAAACTCTCCACAGGCAAAAGGAAGAGTTGAGAGAGTTAACCGGACGCTTCAGGATCGTCTTATCAAAGCATTAAGAGGTGAAGGAATATCGAATATTGCAGAAGCAAACAGCTATGTTCAGAAGAAGTTTATAAAGAAATACAACTCGAGATTTGCAATAAATCCTGATGTGTTCCGGGCAGTCAGAAAGACAGTGATTATTCTATTCGATCCGAAGATTCTTGAGGTATCTGAAGCTTACAAGCTTTTTCTTTTTTTCATCCCAGAGACTTAGAAAAATACTTTTAAAACTTTTTTTCAAAGTTAATACAGAATCAGTCTGCAGGGCAGGATTTTCATTGTGACATTTTTCTAATTTATAATTTGGAATTCTCGGGCTAAGATGATGTATATGATGGAAGCCGATATTACCGCTAAACCATTGTAAAACTTTTGGAAGCTTATAATATGAACTTCCGTACAGAGCTGCCGTTGTATAATCCCAGCCCTTTTCATTTTCCCAGTATGTATCTTCAAACTGGTGCTGTATATAAAACAGCCACGCACCTGCCGTAGATGTTATGATTGTAATTGGTAATTGAATTATTAAAAAAGCTTTTAATCCAACCAGCCAGATCATTCCCCCGGCTAATAAGGCAATTACAATAGTTGTAAGGTATGCGCTGGCATATACAGATCTCATTTCTTTTTGTTTAAAGTTAGGGAACCTGTAAACAACCAGGAAAAGTATTGTCGGAATTATGACAAATAAAAACAACGGGTTGCGGTAAAGACGGTATTTTAATCTGCCCCATTTGGTTCTGCTGAGATATTCTTTCACCGTCATAGTATAAACATCACCAATACCGCGGTGTTCAAGCTTACCTACACTTGCATGATGGATTGCATGGCTTTTCCGCCAGTGGTGATAAGGAGTAAAAGTAAAAATGCTGCAGAACATTCCCCAAAAATCATTTACTTTTTTCGAATTAAAAAATGATCCATGACCGCAGTCGTGCTGGATAATAAAAATTCTTGACAAAAATCCTGCTGCGGGGAAAGAAAGCAGAAGTGTAAAAAGATAATTCCATTCAAGGCTGAAGTACATTAATAACCAGAAAGCGATAAATAAAACAAAGGAGTTAGTTAACTGCCAGCTGCTTTTCAATTTATTAGATTTGTGATATTTAGCTACGAGCTTTTTCCAGTCGAAGTTGTTAACTGATGGGGACATAATCCTTAGCAAATAATATTTGTTACAGTAAGTTACGGATAATCAGGATAGAATAAAAAGATATAAAGAGTTCATTTGGCAAATCATTACAAATGCTTTTTGTAACAATCTTATAGTTTTTGTGTTGGAATAGCCCGACCTTTAGGTCGGGATTTAAATAAAAAAATCCCGTGGCTTTAGCCACAATTTATTATTAGTATCTCTATGTTCTTTTCAAGGCGAAGAGCACCGTAGGTACTGTGTTAAAGGTCAATATATATTTGAATAAAATTCATAACAAAAAACTCAACGTATGTTTGTGGCGTAAGCCGGGTCATAGTTTGATATATAATCAACGTTCTTTTTAAAGATTGTATAAATGAGAATAAGGAGCTTTCTTGCAACTGCAATGATGGCAACTTTTTTAATATTCTTTTTAGAGACTAAACGAATGTAAAGCTGCTTTAATTTTGGATTATATCTGCAGGCAGATATTGCAGGCATATAAACTGCCTGACGTAAAAACCTGTTTCCCTTTTTGGAAATGGAGGTTTTATGTTTCTTAAGCCCTGATTCATTATAAACAACATCCAGCCCGGCATAGCTGGCGAGTTGTTTTGTGTTCTCGATTAAAGCAAAACCATTTGTTTCGGCAATGATAGAGACTATTGTAATAAAGCCAACACCTTCTATCTTGCTAATCTTGTTGATTCTATCATTAAGGTCGAAATCTTTTTCAACAAGCTCTTTGATTTGTTGTTCAATTTCTCTGAGTTGTTTTTGAAAGACAGATAATACTGTCTGACTTCTCTTAAGAGATTGTTTTAATGGCTGGTAAGAATATTCTTTGGCGTGAAGTTGATTTTTTACCTGGGCAGCCATTGTTTTAATTGAATGGTATTCTCTTGTAAGAGATTTGAGAGTCTTCATTATAGGGCTTGGAAGCTTCCAAAGCTGCATTTTTCTTTCAAGGGCGAACTGAGTAATCATTTGGGCATCCAGTTTGTCTGTTTTTGATTTTATGTCCAAAGTTTTAGAATAGTTCTTTGTTTTATTTGGAAGCATTACAATTACTTTCTGATGTTTCTCTGTAAGAAAGTAAGCCAGGTTTTCATAGTAAACACCCGTAGCTTCCATAACAAAATAAAGAGGAGCTTCTGATGTTACTTTGTTCTTCTTAACAAATGACATCAGTTCTTCGAATCCTTTTTGGTTATTATCAACTGTTATTGGCTTAGTAATTAGTTGTTCCTGATTTATGTTAAGTGTTCCATAACTAAGAGCTAAAGTATCTTTTGATACATCAATTCCAATAGCTTGTTTGATAATTTCCATTGAAGGGTTCCTTTTTTTTACTGATAATGATTTAGGCTTGATGCTTCTTTGAAAACTTTTCTCGTGGTTTTATTCGGGATTTCCAGCAAGATGGAATCCCTAAGTACTGTTCAGTATTTAAGAAGCTCAAAAGCAATGGTGAGTATATCTACGATACGATATCACTTAGTGTATCCGGTGTTCAATCGCTCTACCATTGCTTAAGCCAGTATTTTTAAGAACAAAATTAATTAAATGAACTCGTGAATTTAATTAATATTAACATACGAGGTGTTTAATATTTGTAAAGAAGGGTCCAACAGAATAAACCGGATCCTCCTAAAGGATCAACAATTCCCTCTTTCTTTGCCACGAAGTGGTTCGTGACATCCTACGAAATTAATCTCAATGATTGGCTTTTTTACATTTAGAGAAAAATGATTAGAAAATTTATGCATAGACGATAGAACCCAACTTTAAGGATGTAAACCATATAAAGATATAAATAAATAAATTAATCCCGCTCGTTTTAGCTAGGAAACTATAGCTTTCAAACTTGGTTTTCCCTCAAAATCCAAGTAATTTTTAAATGTAAATTATTGATTGTATATACGGAGGAAAACGATAGTGATTATAGCCATTCCTAAAGAAATACTTCCTGGTGAAAACAGAATTGCCACAGTTCCCGATGTAGTTCCAAAATTAATTAAAGCAGGATTTGAAGTTCATATTGAAAAAGGTGCCGGCTTAAATGCAGGCTTCACTGATGAAAAATATAAGTCTGCAGGAGCCAAAATTATTGATAATCTGCAGGAACTTTATTCATCTGCCGATATAGTTTTTAAAGTTCAACGTCCGATGGAACATCCCGATCTTAAGAAAAATGAAATCGATCTTATGAAAGAGGGGACACTGCTTATTACTTTTCTCTATCCTTTAAATTATCCCGATGTTGCAAAAAAATGTGCTGAAAAAGGAATCGAGGCAATCTCAATGGATATGATTCCAAGAACCACGCTTGCACAGAAAATGGATGCACTTAGTTCGCAGGCAAACCTTGCAGGTTATAAAAGTGTTATAATGTGTGCTAATGAACTTGGTAAAATCTTTCCATTAATGATGACAGCAGCCGGAACAATTTCTCCCGCAAAAGTTGTTATTATGGGAGCTGGAGTTGCAGGTCTGCAGGCACTTGGTACTGCAAAAAGATTAGGCGCAGTTGTCGAAGTTTCAGATATTCGTCCAGCGGTTAAAGAAGAAGTACAATCTCTCGGCGGAAGATTTATCGAGGTTGAAACAGATGAAAGTATGCAAGATGCCGGAGGTTATGCGAAAGAAGCTTCGCCGGAATTTCTAAAGAAGCAAAAAGAATTAACCTTTAAACATATTACTGAAGCAGATATTGTAATTACAACGGCGCTTGTTCCCGGCAGAAAAGCTCCTGTTCTGGTTACTGAAGAAATGGTCAAGAATATGAGACCGGGCAGTGTTGTTCTCGATATGGCAGTCGAGTTCGGTGGCAATTGTGAAATTAGTGAGAATGGGAAAACTATTAAGAAGTACGGCGTAACAATTATCGGTGAACCGAATTTGCCGAGTCTCGTTCCGACTCATTCAAGTGAGATGTACTCTAAAAATCTTTTAGGCTTAATTACGTACATATTGGAAAAGAGGGAAAAGTAGAATTAAAACTCGATGACGAAATTGTAAAGGGGAGTCTCATCACTTATAAAAAAGAAGTAGTAAACCCGCGTGTTAAGGAATTGATAAAATAGTGAAATATAAAAAGAGGTTACCTCGAAAATCAAAGTTTGTCAGTCTGAGCTTGCCTGCCTGCCGGTAGTAGTAAAGGAAACTATTTAATTCAGATGATAAAGTATCCAAAGTTAGCCCGAAGTTCAAATGGACAATACATTCCTGGAAAAGAATTTTCCAGAAGCGTTCAATTTTTCCATTAGACTGAGGATGATAAGGACGAGTATAAGTATGATCAACACCAACAATGTTAAGCATAGTTTCAAAGAAGTGAGTCTTCTTAGCTTTTTGAGAAGTAAAAGCAGTAAACTCAATTCCATTATCAGTCATAACTCTGTCAGTATGGATACCGTGAGCCAGGAAAAACTGAAGGGAATGAAAGAATGCCCTTGTTACTTCAGCAGCAGTAATAGAGTTAATTACTTCAACATAAGCAAGGCGAGTACAATCATCAAGAATACCAAACAAATAATACCTTTTACGTTCTTGCATAATAGATTTAGCTAAATAATAAGTATCTGCGTGAAGAAGTTCACCCGGATATTGTTTAACATATCGTTTAATTTTTGCTTTACGGACTTTGTTAAGAGGATAGCTTCTACGATATGAAATTAGGCAGGTCGAAGACTGACATTCGAGAACAAATTCACACTTCGACAGGCTCAGTGTGACAGTAAAAATTACTTTTGAGAAAAACATCTTAGAAAATGTATAAATGGAATTATCTTTAGAAAAAATTTGTAGAACCAGCCCAACTGAAGGAAGGAAAATGTTTATGGAGAATTTAACTTTTTTAATGCACATATATGTCTTTGTGCTGGCAATATTTGTAGGCTTTGAATTGATAACTAAGGTCCCGCCGACATTGCATACGCCGCTTATGTCAGGTTCAAATGCAATTTCGGGAATTACGATTGTCGGTGCTTTGTTAAGTGCGGGACTTCAACAATTTACAATCAGTACAATACTCGGATTGGTTGCGGTAATCTTTGCAATGATAAATGTTGTTGGCGGTTTCTTAGTTACCGACAGAATGTTAAAAATGTTTAAGAAGAAAAAGTGAGGATAGAAAATGAGAATTGTAATTGAAATAACATATTTAATATCCTCGATCTTTTTCATCTTCGGGATAAAATATCTTGGTTCGCCGAAAACTGCGCGCAAAGGAAATCTTTATGCAGCAATCGGAATGTTTATGGCAATTGTTATCACTTTGTTCGATCAGCATGTACTTACTTTTGAATGGATAATAATAGGAATAATAGTTGGCTCAGCAGTTGGAGTTATACTTGCGGTAAAAATACCAATGACAGGAATGCCGCAAATGGTTGGAATGCTGAATGGTTTCGGCGGAGGCGCTTCAACTCTTGTAGCACTTGCAGAATATTATAAAATTAATCCTAATTATCCTGTTGACAAGGGTTTGGTTTTTAATCTTCCTATCGACCAGGGAATTGCAATAATACTTAGCTTGTTAATCGGTGGAGTAACATTCACCGGCTCGATGATCGCTTTTGGAAAACTTCAGGGTTTAGTTACAGGAAGAGTAGTTAAATATCCGTTACAGCATCCGCTAAATCTTATTCTTGTGCTTGCTGTAATTGCTGCTGGAACTTATATAATAATTAACCCCGGCTCAATAACACTTGTAATAATAATTACTTTTGTTTCTCTTTTGCTCGGTGTTCTTCTTGTTCTTCCAATCGGTGGCGCCGATATGCCGGTGGCAATTTCACTTTTAAATTCATATTCGGGAATTGCAGGTTCAACAACAGGGTTTGTTCTTGGAAATAATGAATTAATTATAGCCGGTGCGCTTGTCGGAGCTTCGGGAATAATACTTACTCTTATTATGTGCCGCGGAATGAACAGGTCCTTGATGAATGTATTACTTGGCGGTTGGGCTTCAGCAGGTACTGCAGGACCAGCAACCGGAACAACTTCTCCCAAAGGTGATGTAAAATCTATTGATGCTGAAGAGCTTGCAATGCTTCTTGATTCTGTAAGCAGTGTAATAATTGTTCCCGGTTACGGAATGGCTGTTGCACAGGCTCAACACGCAGTCCGTGATTTAATGAATGTGCTTGAAAAGAAAGGAGTCAATGTTCGTTTTGCAATTCATCCTGTTGCAGGAAGAATGCCCGGACATATGAACGTCCTTCTTGCAGAAGCGCAAGTTCCTTATGATAAGCTTTTTGCAATGGAAGATATTAATGATGATTTCTCTAATACAGATGTAGTGATTGTAATCGGTGCAAACGATGTTGTTAATCCTGCTGCGCGTCACGATCAAAGCAGCCCGATTTTCGGAATGCCCATACTAAATGTAGACTATGCAAAGACTGTGGTGATCAATAAACGTTCTCTTAATGTCGGTTATGCAGGAATCGATAATGAATTATTCTTCTATCCGAATGCACTCATGTATTTTGGCGATGCTAAAGAAGCGATGACTAAGCTAACGAATGAAATAAAAAATTTGTAGGATTTCGCCTGCCTTCACTAAAAGTTTCGGCAGGCCGGGATTTTGGATTTACGAATTATGAAAGTCTCTTTTCATTAATAGTTAAAGAGTTTTTGGGTGAACAAACTTAGTTTCTCATCACTTTGTTTCCTCGTATTTATATTTTTTCCAGAAACCTTTTCTCAAAATCAAAGTGAGCTTGAAAGCGGGGACTTTACATTTACCTTTATTGGAGATTCTCTTACTGTACAGGATACCAGCGGACAACAAATTTATTCAGGAAAATTTCTGAATCCGTTTGGTTATTTAGCCGACCTGGATGCAGATGGTAATGATGAATTACTTGTTAGAGATTCTTCCATCACTCTCGATAATAAAATCTTATATGAACTATATATTTACAATGCTCTTGATACATTTTATTTAGCCGGGAAAATAAATTCAGGAACAACCGCACCTTACGAATCTAATTCGGGGGAAATTGAAGGGCTTATAATTGTCACCGGAAATCCCGATTTTTCTTACTTGAATGGAAATAGTGAATTCGCTTCGCTGCCGTTGAATTGCTGGAAGTTTGAAGAAGGAGAAATCTATTCAATCAACAACGAGATTTACGAACAGTTTATGAATGAAAACAATAATATACTTTCGGCTTTAGGTAATATTATTTCTGGCGGAAAAAATGATTGCGACTCGACAGCAAATGTAAAATCACTTATTGCTTCTGCATATATAAATTATCTGAATGCGGGAGAAAATGCCTCTGCTTCTAATTTAATGAGCACATATTATCGTTGTGAAGATGCATCAAGATTCAGACAAGAATTAGATTCCATTTTTCAAAAAGAAAATCACTGATATGGCTGTTTAATGAATTATAAAATTATTTCTCTTGTATTATTTTTATTCCCGCTTTCTTTTCTATCCTCTCAGAATCTTAACATAAAAAGTCTTAGAGCTTATTCGTCGCAGGATGAAACTTTAATACCTATTATTTCTGAAGAGGGCGGCATTGTAATCGAGTTTGATATTGAATCGGAATTTAAGCCGAGCCTGAATATTGTCTTCAGGTTTTGCGATAAAGATTGGAATCCCACTGATAATATTTTTCTCGCCAACATTGGGAAAAATATTGCTCATTTTCTTAACCTGGAAACACTTCCGGTTTCTGTTGAAAATGCCAAGTATCATTTTAAAGGAGAATTCCCGGGGAATTATCCTGACATCGAATTTCCTTTTTCCGGTAAATGGATGTTTTTTGTTACTGAGTCGAATGACACTTCGATCATTTATGGTTCCGGAAAGTTTTATGCAATACAAAATGATATAAAAATGAATGTGATTTTAAAAAGAGAACAGCTCGAAGATAAAGTTTACTCTCCCGCTGATCTGGCAAAGGTATTTAATGTAACTGCTGCATTTAACATACCTGATGAAATGTTTCCCCAGTTTGTGGATCACCTTGAAATAATTGAGAATCAGAAAATTTATCAGCCGTACATTGTTGACAAGAATTTTAATACAAACACGAGACAATTTTACTGGGATGGGAACAGGAAACTTTCTTTTACGGCGAGAGATATTTATCCCGTTAAAGAATACCGTCAGGCTGATTTAAGAAACACAAATAAATTCAACAGCAAGGATGTTAACGCGCAGTTCGACGGCATCGAGTACTCAAGATTTTACAAGGCTGCAAATCAGGATATTAACGGCGGATCTATTTTAACAAATTATAATAATGCTTTTGCTACATATCTTAATGTTACTTTCTCGATAAGACCTCCCGATGAAAATACAGGCGCTATTTTTCTTGTTGGAGCTTTCAACAACTGGCAGGTTCTTCCGGAATATCAGCTTACAAACAGCTATGGTCTTTATTCTAAAACAATTGAACTTAAACGCGGTGTTTATGATTATCAGTATGTTGTTGCCGACGTTATAAATAACGTAATTAAAAATGATGATTGGCTTTATCTTGAAGGTAATACATGGGAAACTTCGAATGTTTATCATCTGTTTTTATATTATAAAGATCCGAATTACGGCGGCTACGACAGAATAATCGGTTATGCAAAAATTATAAGCCGGTAAAAAAATGAAAAAATTAAAAATTGGAATTATTGGAGTCGGTCATCTTGGTAAACTGCATGCTAAAATGTTTTCTGAGATAAAAAATTCTGAGCTTGTTGGGATTTTTGATATTGATCCGGAAAATGCAAAAGCTGTAGGTAATGAATTTGGTTTGAAAGTTTTTGAAAGTGAAGAATCTTTACTTGATAAAATAGATGCAACATCTGTTGCTGTTACAACTTCTGCGCATTATGAAGTTGCAAAAAGATGTTTGAAGAAAGGAGTGCACGTTTTTCTTGAGAAGCCGATAACTTCAACAATAAGTGAAGCAGAAACTTTGGTGAAGTTAGCTTCCGAAAAAAAATTAACTCTCCAGGTCGGCCACATAGAAAGATTTAATCCCGCTCTTGTTTCTCTGGAAGAATATATTTCCAATCCGGTTTTTATCGAGAGTGACAGGCTTTCACAATTTAACCCGCGTGGCACTGATGTAGCAGTTGTGCTTGATCTTATGATTCATGATATAGATGTTATCCTTAGCCTGATAAAAAGTGAAGTTAAAAAAATTGATGCAAGCGGTGTTGCTGTTGTTTCTGATAATGTTGATATCGCAAATGCGCGGATACAATTTGAGAACGGGGCAGTTGCTAATGTTACTGCAAGCAGAATATCGCAAAAGAAAATGAGAAAGATGAGAATTTTTCAAAAAGATAATTACATAGGTTTGGATTTTGTTACCGGTGCATCCGAAGTTTACCGCTTACTTTCTGCTGAAGATACTATTTCTTCAGGGACATCATTTGTTGAAATAGGTGTCGGGGACAAAAAGAAAAGATTAGTTTATGAGCAACCTGAGGTTAAGGAAATAAATGCTCTTTCTTATGAATTAGAATTATTTGTCAAAGCAGTAATTACTAAAACACGTCCGGTTGTTTCGGGGGAAGATGGATTACGTGCTCTAACAGTTGCAAATGAAATAATCAAAAAGATTGAAGAATCGAAATTAAAAACCGGGTGAAGGTAATATCATTTCATCAATAATTTTTTGTGTTCTTTAATTTGCATTCGACGTTTTGGTCTACATAAAAATTAAGGTTTTAACAAAAAAAATCGGATAACAAAAGAGCTTTTAGATTCGTCTTATTAAGTAAGCTACAAGCTTGATTTGTAAATAGTTTTTGCCGGCAATATAGGAACCTTAATTTATCAATATCGAATGATATGATTATCTTCACGTATGCGATTTTTATTCTTAATATTTTTTCTGAGTCTCTCCCATTATACCTTTTCCCAGGAAATTGATACATTAAGTATCGCTGATTCATTACAGGCTCCATTTCTACAGGATAGTCTTTCGGTTTCCGATACCACAGCTAAAAAAACTTATGATGTCGATACTACTATTTTTACGGAATCTTCCGATTCATTAATCTTTTATGTAAAGAAAAAGAAGATGGATATTTACGGCGATGCATCGATCCAGTATAGAGAAACTGATCTTAAGAGCGCAAACATTTTTGTCGATTTTCAAACAAACAATATCGATGCAGAAGGAGTTCCATCAGATACACTTCCTAATAAATTTAAAGGAACGCCTGTTTTAAAAGAAGGTGCGGACACTTATAATGGTTTTAAGATGAGATATAATTTTAAAACCAAAAGAGGATTTATTTCTGCTGCAGGAACGGAAACCGATGGAGCGATCTATTCGGGAGCAAAGATCAATAAAGTTAATGAAGATACTTACTTTATAAAAGATGGGATTTATACAACCTGCGATAGCGATCCTCCCGATTATTATTTTTATTCTCCCGAGATGAAAGTAATTAATAAAAAGGAGATAGTTGCCAGATGGATATGGATTTTTTTCGGAGGAGTTCCTTTTCCTGTTCCGTTGCCATTTGCTGTTTTCCCAATTGAATCGGGAAGACGATCCGGAATAGTTCCTCCTGTTTTTGGAGCTGATGCTACTTATGGCAATTACTTCTCACGCTTTGGATATTTCTGGGCGATCAGCGATTATATGGATCTTCTTTTTACTTCGGATTATTACACAAGGGGAAGCTTCAATTTAAATTCGCGTTTCAGGTATGCAAAGAGATATGATTTTACTGGAAGCCTCGAGGGAAACTATAAAGTTTTTAAAACAGGAGAGCCTTCCGATCCGGACAGATCAGTTAGCAAAGACTGGTTTGTGAAATTAAGTCACAACCAAACTATCACCCCCACTTTACGATTAGATGCAAATCTTCAGTTTGTTTCGGGTTCAAATTACACGCGAAGGTCTATTTATGATTTAAATGAACAATTGCTTAGCAGAAATATTATCTCTAATGCTACTTTAACTAAATCGTGGGATGAATCGGGAAACAGCATGTCCATAAACTACAGCAGGACACAAAATCTTGATAATGAAACTATATCTGAAATCCTTCCCAGGTTTTCTTTTAGCATGTCCCAAAAATATCCTTTCAGGGGAAAAGAGAGTTCAGGAAATTATAAATGGTATGAGCTTATCGGTTATAATTATTCAGGCTTATTTCAGAATAACAGAAACAAAAGCGGTGATGATCTTCAAATCAGAGGTGGGATTCAGCACCAGGTAAATATTAATGCTTCACCTAAGGTTGGATATTTTAGCATAACTCCTTCAGTCAGTTATACAGAGAGATGGTACAATAAAAGAGTTGAAAAAGAGTTTGCCGGTTTAACATACAATGGACAAGATTCTATAGTAACAAAAGATGTTAATGAAATTAATATGGTAAGAAGTTTTAGTACAGGCGTGCGTGCTTCAACCAAATTTTACGGAATTGTTCAGCCAGGCATTTTGGGAATTAGTGCAATAAGGCATACTGTCAGTCCGAGCATTAGCTATTCTTATACTCCTGATTTCTCAGAACCTTTTTGGGGTTATTATGGAAGTTACGTTAATTCTGCTGGTAACACTGTTAAGTACAATAAATTTGAAAAGGAAATATTCGGTGGACCGGGAAGCGGTGAAACTCAGAATATTTCTTTTAGTGTTTCAAATATTTTTGAAATGAAAACTGCTGTTAATCCTTCAGATACAACTTCTAAAGAACAAAAAATACAATTGTTAAATCTCGATGCTTCTTTAAATTATAACTTTGCAGCAGATAGTATAAAGTTCTCGCCATTAAGTCTCGGTTTCAGAACACAGGTCGGGAACTGGTTTAGCTTTAACGGCAGTTCATCTTATACTTTGTACGATGTAAATGAATACGGGCAAAGCATCAATAAATTTCTTGCAGACGAAGGCAAAGGGTTGCTGAGACTTACAAATTTTAGTTTCTCCGTTTCAACAAGTTTATCGGGAGAAAAATTAAAATCTTCGGAAACAGAAAACCAAACTCCGGAAAACCAGGCGAATGAATTACAGTTTAACCAGGGAGAACAAGTTTACAAAGGAATTTATAATACAAAGGATGCTGATTTTACAATCCCCTGGGATGTTACTCTCAATTATAATTACAGCTTAAGTAAATTAAATCCTGCCCAGGCGATTATCAGTTCTAACTTGAGCAGCTCTATTAATTTTAATCTGACACCCAAATGGAAGTTCACTTTCAGCGGAAGTTATGATTTTGACAATAAAGAATTTGCAGCTCCGCAGATACGTATATCGAGAGATCTACATTGCTGGATTATGAACTTTACCTGGAACCCGATTGGTACCTATCGAGGTTACACTCTTGAGATTAGAGTTAAAGCTCCGCAGCTTCAGGATTTGAAGATTACAAAGAGAGATCAATTTTACAACGGCTATTAATTTGCAACCTTCGAGGTTAGGGAAGCACTATAAGGTAGGTAACCTCGAAGGTTAAAGCTTTAGTTATAACTAAATAAGGAAGAACCTTCAAGGTTGCAGCGTGTTTTAGCTACCTTAACCTTGAAGGTTTGAGAAATATGCTACATTATATCATAGACGGGAATAATGTTATCGGGAAAATCCCGGAGCTATTTGCGCTTCAGAAAAATGATAAACAAAGATCGAGGGAACAATTAGTTTTTCTTTTACAAAGATATTTCCAGTGATAAAAAGATAAACTTAACTCTTCATTTGATGGATATGCAAATAGTCCTTTGCCTTTATCAAAAGGTAAAATTGTTTATTCAGAAAACAGGACTGCTGATTCTCTTATAAAAGAAAATATAGAAAGAATAAAAAACAGGAAGAATATTATTCTTGTTACATCCGATAATGAATTGAGAAATTTTGGTAAAGCCTGCGGCTGCACCATAATTTCAAGTAAAGATTTTGGAGCGATGCTGACAAAAGGAAATCCCATTGATGAAGAGAAATCAAGAACAGAAGAGATTAATGATGTTGAAGAATGGAAGAGAATATTTTTAAAGAAATAAAGTTGTGGGAAATTTAATTATAAAGAAAATATTTGAGAAGTAAAAACTCTTAGTTAATGAAGTACAGCAGGCAGGATACAAACAAGTGCGGTTTAATGCTTCAACACTTTCAAGCGGAGTTTATATTTACAGAGTAATTGCAGGAAATTATATCTCAACAAAAAAAATGATTTTAATGAAATAGGAGTAGTGAAGGTTTTTCTAAAAACTCTTTTGAAAGTTGAAAGTTAGAGATTCGGGAAGGTTGACAGGTTTGGAAATTCCTACAGAAAAATTCCATGATACTTCTTCATTAAGGCTTTTATTGTAAGCAGCGACTAACCTTACAGCATTTACCGCACTTGCTATCCTGTTTACAATTAAAGCACCAACAACAAACCTAACATCATTAAAAGTCTGTTCACTCGATTTCCACATGCTTCTGTAAGTTTTCCTGTCATCGGGTGTTTGCCAGCTCCAGTAATATGTTGAAGGATCGTACATTTCGTCAAAATTTCTTTGAAGGGCTTTATCATTGTTATATTCATCGATATTTGAGTATTCACTTATTGTGGCGAGATAATCATCGTTCTTACCTTCTATAGATACTCCGCCTTTAGAAATCGCGAAAGATTTATATCTATCTTTTTGCCAGTTGCCGTAGGCTTTCATACCGATATAAGTTGTCCACAAAGCTCCTTCAGCAATTGTAAAATACTTCCCGCTAGAATATGAACCTGCATATAACTCTCCCATTCCCGGCAGCAATAGTGAATAAATAATTGCTAATCCCGGACTTTTCTTTTTTGGTGCATCAACGGCTAAATCATTAATCACCTGCAAATTTTGTTCAGGAGCAGCGTTTAATTCCTGCTTGAGTTGAAGCATGTTTTTTGAATTTTGCGGAAAGCCTAAAGTGGCAAGACCGAATATCAGGAATAATAATTTTTTCATATTTGATTATAAATATCTATATCAACTGGCTATTAATTCAATTGACTTTTTTGTCCCTTTAATATTTCCGGAACAGGTATTATCGGCAATATTATCTATAGTAACTGAATATACTTTATTTACAAGATTAGGATTATAATCCAAACTGACTCTTACATAGTTTGAAGAGAAGCCCTTAATTTTTCCGCCGGCATTTTCCGCTTCAAATAGAACGTCGAGTTCTTTCCCGATCATTTGTTTGTAGAATTCATATCTTTTCTTTTCACTTAAGATTCTTAACATATTGCTTCTTCTACGTCTCTCATAAGTATCAACAGGATTTTTAAATTCAATAGCATCAGTATCCGGTCTTTCAGAATATGTAAATACATGAAGATAAGAAACCGGAAGCTCTTTCAGAAAATTATATGTCTGCATAAAATCGTCATCGGTTTCTCCTGGGAAGCCGACTATTACATCAGCGCCGATTCCAAGATCATCAATTTTATCTTTACACTTGTAAATTAAATCAGAATAATATTCTACTTTATATCTTCTTCTCATCAACTTAAGGATTTTGGGACTTCCGCTTTGTAAAGGAATATGAAAGTGTTTGCACATCTTTTCATTTTCTGCTGTGAGATTTATTATTTCATCTGAAAGAAGATTCGGTTCAATAGAGCTAATTCTTATTCTGAAATCACCCACTATATCAACTAATCTTAAAAGTAAATTGTAAAGATCAGTTGAAAAAGATTTTCCATAATCTCCGACATTTACACCTGTCAAAATTATTTCTTTATAACCGGAATCAACAAGATTTCTGAATTGGTTAACAACTTCATCAGGATTCATGCTTCTGCTTAATCCTCTTGCAAGAGGAATTGTGCAGAAGGAACATTTATAATCGCAGCCATCCTGAATTTTTAAATATGCTCTTGTTCTGTTGTCGGCATCTGTTGAATGTGCCGGACCGAATTCATTTAGTTTTTCTGTTGGGGAAACAAAAATGCAGGCTAAATCTCTTTTCTGAAAATTATATATCAAAGAAAAAAGCTTGAATTTTTCATTACTTCCAAGGACAACATCAACACCTTTTATATCAGCTATTTCAGCAGGACGGAGTTGAGCATAACAACCTGTAACAATAATGTAAGCTTCCGGATTTTGTTTAAGTGCCTTTCTTACAAGCTGTCTACAATCTTTTTCGGCGTTTTGTGTAACAGTACATGTGTTGAGGACATAAACGTCTGCTTTGTCTTTAAAATCAACTATGGAAAATCCATTGTTAAGAAATTCATTTCCGATAGTTGATGTTTCGGAGAAGTTAAGTTTGCATCCTAAAGTATGTAATGCTACTGTTTGTTTCATTCTATTTAAAATTTTAAGAGCGGGGAAAATCCCGCCCTTAATTTAAACGATTTTCAGAAAAATTACTTTTTCTCAGCAGGAGGCTGGTTATGTGATTCTTCAGAAACCTCGAAAATCGGGAACTCAGAAGTATCTATCGCAGTGGTTTCAGTATTCATAATATCCTGTGAAGTTACTTTTTCCAGCTTATGTGTTTCAATATATTTCTGAATTTCATCTTCAGATTTTTCTTTAAGTGCAGCAGTTGCACTCAATACTATCTTTTTATTTTCCTTATCGAATTCTATTACTTTTAACAATAAATCTGAATCAATAGGGAAGTGATTTGCAACATTTTTTATCTTTCCTGTAGAAAGTTGAGTAGCAGGCACAAAACCATCTACTCCTTCCGGAAGTTCTGCGATTAATCCTTTTTCTATTATCCGAACAACTTTACCATCTACAAGAGTACCAACAACGTAACTTTTTTCAAATTTATCCCATGGGTTATCTTCTACCTGCTTGTGTCCAAGAGATATTTTTCTTTGTTCAACATCAACACTAAGAACAATAACATCCAGCTTTTCACCTTTCTTAACTACTTCGCCGGGGTGTCTTATTTTCTTTGTCCATGATAGATCGGAAATATGAACTAAGCCATCTACTCCGGGCTCGAGTTCGACGAATACACCAAAGTTGGTTAGATTACGTGCTATACCCGAGTGTCTTGAACCTACGGGATATTTCTGCATCAGCGATTGCCATGGATCCGGCTCAAGCTGTTTAATTCCAAGTGATATTTTCTTTTCTTCTTTATCCAGACTAAGAATTACAGCTTCCACAATCTGTCCCATAGAAACAACCTGGGAAGGATGTTTGATATGCTGTGTCCAGCTCATTTCAGAATTATGAATTAGTCCTTCTATTCCCTTTTCAATTTCGATAAATGCACCGTAATCGGTTAGCGATACAACACGGCCGGAAACTTTATCGCCGACATGAATTTTTTCTTCGATGCTTTCCCATGGATGAGGAAGAAGTTTTTTAAGACTAAGAGAAATTCTCTTTTTCTCTTCATCGAAATCAGTAACAACAACTTTTATTGTTTCATCAAGCTTAACAACTTCATTTGGATGGTTGATTCTACCCCAGCTTAAATCTGTGATATGAATGAGACCATCGACTCCGCCAAGATCAACGAAAACTCCGAAGTCTGTAATTGCTTTAACAGTTCCTTCGAGGATTTGGCCTTTCTCAAGACTGTCGAGAATTGCATTTCTTTGATCAGAAATTTCTTCTTCAACAAGAACTTTGTGAGATACGACAACGTTTTCTGTCGGGATGTTTACTTTTACAACTTTAAAATCCATTGTTTGTCCGACAAAAGCATCAAAGTCACGAATTGGTCTTATATCAATTTGTGAACCAGGAAGAAAAGCTTCCATTCCCATAAGGTCAACGACCATTCCTCCTTTTATTCTCTTTACAATTTTACCCTGGATAATTTCACCCGTTTCGTGTGCTCTAAGAACTTTATCCCAGATTGTTAAGAAGTCTGCCCTGGATTTGCTTAAGACAAGATTGCCTTCCTGGTCTTCAACGCTTTCAAGTACAACCTGAACTTCCTGTCCTATTTTTACTTCGCGGTTAGGAAAGTCTAACAGCGGAACAGAGCCTTCAGATTTAAAACCGACATCGAGAATAACATTATCTCCCTGAATTCTAACAACTTTGCCTTTTATTATTTCGCCTTCCTTAACATCTTTGAACGACTCTGAATAGAGTTTCGCCAATGTAAGAAATTCTTCCTGTGAATATTCTTCGTTTTGAAATTTGTTCTTCGCCTTCTCATAATCATTCGAAGTCACGGGGTTGGTTATCGTTTCTTTACTTTCTTTTTGGGACATTAAGCCTCCTGAATATAGATTTAATTTCCTGTTGCAAAATCAAAAACCATAAAATGAAATGCAGCAGATAAATTTAGTTTAACATAATTATTTAATATGGTTTAAAATTTCTTTTCAACTAACAAGCCGAGAATTTAATTCCTTTTCTGTAAGCAGCTTTTTTAATTTCTTCTATAATAATATTTACCTGTTCGGGAATAGATACTTTTGATGTATCGACATCAACCGCTTCATCAGCTTTTGTAAGAGGACTTACATCACGATGTGAGTCAATATTATCCCTACTCAATAAATTCTTTTTTACTTCTTCAAGAGATATATCAGTTCCTTTTTCTAAGTATTCTTTCATTCTTCTTTCCGAACGCGCTTCGATTGAAGCCGTCATAAATATTTTTACATCTGCTTCAGGAAAAACAACTGTTCCAATGTCTCTTCCTTCCATCACTATACCGCGGTCGCCTTTGCTCATTTCTCTTTGTTTATTTACTAAAATTTTTCTTACACCCTCGATCTTGCTTACTTCACTAACTTTAGAATTAACCTCATGAGATCTTATTTCTCCGGTTACATCCTCGTCGTTAACTTTTACCTTTGTTTCTCCGTCAACAAAATCAAGTTTTATATCAGTGTGTTCAGCAAGCTTTATTACATCTTCATCTTTGCTGATTTTATTTCTAATAGCCAGCAAAGTTATTGCCCTGTACATAGCTCCTGTATCGATGTAAAGGTAACCTAAACTTTGTGCAACAATTTTAGCAGATGTACTTTTACCGGAACCTGCAGGGCCATCGATAGCCACAATTAACTTTTGAGGCATAGACATTAAAAATAGCTAATATTCTTTATTTTTTCAAAAAATGAAGCGTTGTAAAAAAAGCTAAAAACAATACAAAATCAACCAATCTCCTCACCTCCAAGCTCATTTATTATCAAATCAGCAAATTCATCGCCTGTACTGACCTGTTGATGTTCGGCTATTTCTTTTCTCTCAGTATTTTTTTTGTCGGTGGAAGTCTGAGAAACTGATTCTTTATTAGCAATGAATTCAATTTTCTTACCAAAAAATTTATGAGCTTTCTTAGTAATGTAATCGATGTCATAAAAAAAAGATTTAATCTCCTCATCAGTATTAAATTGAAGTGTAACTTTTTGTCCCGATAAGCTAACCGGTTTGATATCAGAAATAAAATGTCCAAGAGTCAATGCTTTTTCATTTGCGATTCCCTCTGCAAATCCTGGCCATTTATTAGTAATAATATCAAAATTAAATTCTAACGAACTGTTATTTTTTTCTTCAGGCTCTTTAATTTGATGTGTTGAAAGATTTGACTGACCGGAGTAGTTTTTTTTATAACTTAGTTCCGGATTATAATTTTTTTTTTCTTGTCCCTCTGACTAGGTTGGAAGGAAGTTCGACTGCTTCTTTGTTTATGCCTTCGATAATTTCGGTAATTGTCGAAGTCCTTTCTAATCCAATGAGATGGCAGAGAACTATTTCAATTTTTAGTTTTTGATTTTGCGAGAAGCGTAATTCCTGTCCGCTCTTATTAAGAAAATTCATTAATCTTAAAACATCACTCTCAGAGAATTTATCTATATAATCCAGGTATTTTTTTTTGAAGATCTCTGCAGAGCCGACACTATTCGAAGTGCCTGTTATAATAACCGACATAATATTTCTGAAGTGTTCGATCAAGCCGTCCATAAAATCTGTGAAGTTCCATCCGTTCTTATATATTTCATCTGATATTTCAAAAACTGATTTGAAATTTTTTGCAAGCACCGCATCCGAAAGTTTAAAATAAACTTCATCGTCTATAAGATTCAGAATTTTAGTAACTGTTGTTGAATCGACTTTTTTTCCGCAGAAAGCAATTACCTGGTCGAAATAACTTTCCGCATCTCTTAATGCACCATCTGCTTTGCGGGCAATAAGAGTGAGTGTTTTATCATCAATTTCGATGCTCCTCACTTTTTGCAATTTTCTCCAGAAGAGATTTTATTGTATCGAGCTCAATTCTGCGGAAATCAAATCTCTGGCATCTCGATATAATTGTTAAAGGAACTTTATGAACATCGGTTGTTGCAAAAATGAAAATGGTTTGTGCCGGAGGTTCTTCCAACGTTTTAAGAAATGCGTTGAAAGATTCCTTTGTAAGCATGTGAACTTCATCAATGATATAAACTTTGTATTTGCCCCGTGTCGGAGCGTACTTAACAGATTCTCTTAAAGTTCTTACCTCATCGATTCCTCTGTTTGAAGCACCATCAATTTCGATAATGTCTAAAAGTTGTCCTGCTTGAATTAATTTACATATTTCACATTTATTGCAAGGCTCACTATCAACCGGTGTAAGACAGTTTAATGCTTTTGCAAGAATTCTTGCCGTAGTTGTTTTGCCAACTCCACGAGGTCCTGCAAATAAATATGCATGAGCAATTCGTCCGTCCCTAATTGCATTTTTCAAAGTTGTCGTTATATGTTCCTGTCCGACAACTTCAACGAATTTTCGAGGACGCCATTTTCTTGCTGTTACAACGTAATCCATAAAAGAATTTAAGAATTAATTATTTCTGATGTCAAAAACTTACTGATATCTTCTAAATATTTTTTATCAGTTTCATTAAAAGAGTTGTAATCGTAACTATCCAAATCAAGAACACCAAAAAGAGAATTATCTTTCTTGAGTACCGGAACTACAATTTCAGATTTAGAATCAGCATCACAAAAAATATGACCGGGAAATTTATTAACATCCGGAACAATTATCGTTTCCCTTTTTTGTGCTGCAGTTCCGCAAACGCCTTTTCCGATTTGAATAGTGTTGCAGGCAACTTTTCCCTGGAAAGGACCGAGATAAAGTTCTTTGCCGTCAAATAAATAAAATCCTGCCCAGCTTATTTTTTCAAATGTCTGTTTGAGTGCAGCAGTACAATTTGCAAGATTAGTAATTAAATTATCAGAGGGACTTAACAAACTTTTTATTTGAGGAATAAGATTCACATATTTTTCTTCAAGAGAAAGACTTTTATCAACTAATATTGTTTCGTTCATTAACTTTTCTTTTTCTTCTTCTTTTTACTTTTAACAGAACTACCGTCCGTATCCGGAAAAACATAAGGAATCGCATCTTCAACTTGTTCAATCGTAATTATTTTTAATCCCTCCAGTACTTTTTTCGGAATTTCTGTTAAATCAATCTCATTATTTTTGGGAATCAAAACTGTTTTTATACCATTCCTTTTTGCTGCAAGAAGTTTTTCTATTAAGCCGCCGATCGGAAGAATATTTCCTCTCAAAGTTATTTCGCCTGTCATTGCAACATCGTTCGAAGCTTTCCTTCCGCTTACAGCAGAATATAAAGCCATTGCCATAGTTATTCCTGCAGAAGGTCCATCTTTTGGAATTGCACCTTCGGGCAAATGGATATGAAGTTCTTTACCCTTGAAGAAGTTCGGGTTTAATCCAAGTTCTTTTGCTTTAGATCTTATGTAACTCAATGCAGCCTGCGCCGACTCTTTCATAACATTTCCAAGTTGTCCTGTAAGAGTCAATTTCCCTGCACCGTTCATTAAAGTAACATCAACGGTTAAAATATCTCCGCCGACACTTGTCCACGCAAGACCTGTTACACTTCCTACTCTTTTTTCGGTGTTGTGTGTAAGATGTCTGTACCTTGGTACTTTCAGATACTCTTCAATCTTATTATCATCAACAATAAATTTGGTATTCTTTTCTTTACCATTTGAAGATTCCTTGAGCACAATATCACGAGCAAGCTTTCTGCAAACAGATGCGAGTTCTCTTTCTAAATTTCTAACTCCAGCTTCGCGCGTGTAATCTGTTATAATTCTCAAAATAGCTGAGTCACTGATCTTAACATTTTTATTTCCAAGACCATGAGCTTCGAGCTGTTTCGGGATAATATGTCTTTTAGCAATTTCGAGTTTATCATGTTCAAGATATCCCGGAAGTTCTATTATCTCCATTCTATCCTGCAAAGGAAGAGGGATATTGTATCTAACATTTGCCGTTGTAATAAACATTATTTGGGAAAGATCGTAATCCACCTCTACATAATGATCACTAAATGTATGGTTTTGTTCTGGGTCCAGAACTTCCAGCATAGCTGAAGAAGGATCACCTCTGAAATCCATGCTCATCTTATCTATTTCATCGAGAAGCATAACGGGATTTATTGTTCCCGCTTTTTTCATAGATTGTATAATCTTGCCAGGCATTGAACCGATGTAAGTTCTACGGTGTCCTCTTATTTCTGCTTCGTCCCTGATGCCTCCGAGACTAATTCTAATAAAGTTTCTTCCAATTGCTCTTGCTATTGATTTGCCGAGAGAGGTTTTGCCAACTCCGGGAGGTCCGACAAAACAAAGTATCTGTCCACGCATTTGTTTTACTAGATTTAAAACAGCAATGTGTTCGATTATTCTTTCCTTCGGTTTTTCCAACCCAAAATGATCTTCGTCTAGTATTTTCTGAACATGTTTTATGCTCAGGTTATCTTTTGTTCTCTTAGACCAGGGAATATCGATCAGCCAGTCGAGATAATTTCTAATTACAGTTGATTCGGGAGACATTGGTGGAGTTTTCTTAAGCTTGTTAAGTTCTTCCAGTGCTTTTGCTTCAGCCTCCTTAGGCATTTTAGCTTTTTTAATTTGGTTTTTCAACTTAACAAATTCGGGCGTGCTGTCTTCATCATCTCCAAGTTCATCCTGAAGAATTTTTATTTGTTCCTGGATGATAAACTTTCTCTGTGTCTTTGCAATATTCTCCTGGACCTTGTTATCAATTTCTTTTTCGATTCTCAGTATATCGATTTCGGAATTTAGGATTTTTATTACTTCATAAAACTGATCTTTTAAAATGAACTTTTGTAGAATTCCCTGTTTTACGTCGATTGATTGATTGATATTTGCCGCGACATAAAAAAGCTTCCTGTCAGGTTCTTCAATATTGTCGAACGCAGCAATCGTTTCATTAGGAATGTTCCTGCTTATCTTAACATAATCCTTAAACAATTGCGACATTTGTCTAACAAGTGCATTCATCTCGTGGTTCTGTTCAAACGATGGAAGGATTACTTCAATTTTTCCTTCAAAAAAATTCTTATTTCCTGTAAACTCGATAATTCGTCCATGCAGTAAACCATCAACAAGAATTTTCATTAACCCGTTTGGAAGCTTCAGAATCTGAACAATCTTGGCAATAGTTCCTTCTTTATAGATGTCTTCCTTTTTAGGATCTTCCATGCTCGATCTTTTCTGAGTTGAAAGAAAAATATACTTGGTATTTTCAAGCGCATAGTTTGCTGCTCTTATTGATTGTTCTCTGCCGACAAGAACCGGGAAAATCATATACGGAAAAATTACAATATCTCTTAACGGCAGTATCGGCAGTATTTCCGGCAGGTTCTCTACAATTGAATCCTCTTTATCTTTTTTAACTTCTATATCTTCGATATTATTCAAAAAACTCTCTCCTTTTACCTCTTTTGCTGAACTTTATTTAATTATTAAATATATCAAAAAGCCTTTGTGCTATCAAGGAACTTAAAGCTATAGCTTATTTCGAAATGTTGTAAATTTAACTTGTAATTTTACAGAACAAAACTAATATGATGAGAAAATTATGATAAATGACCTGATTGCAATATCGAAAGAAGCCGGAGAAATTGTGAGAGAAGGCTTTCACAAAAATTTGAAGATAGAATATAAAAGCAATGAGTCCGATCTTGTTACAAATATTGATAAAGCTTCTGAAAAACTTATTACAGATTTCGTAAAGAAAAAATATCCTTCGCACGGTATTCTCGCCGAAGAAGGTGGAAACATTAAAGACGGAACAGAATACATTTGGATAATCGATCCACTTGATGGAACCGTAAACTTTGCTCACGGGCTTCCGATTTTTTCAATCTCTATTGGAATTCAAAAAAACGGAAAGACAATTGCCGGAGTAGTTTATGATATTGCCCAGGATATTTTATACTCTGCTGAAAGCGGGGGCGGATCTTTCGCAAATGATGAGAAAATTAAAGTAAGCGATAATTCAAATATAGCGCACAGTATTCTTGTTACAGGTTTTCCATATAACATTCATCAGAATCCGTTTAATGCACTTGAGAAGTTCGTTTCGTTTACAAGAAAAGCGAGAGGAATAAGAAGACTTGGTTCTGCTGCAATTGATTTTTGTTATGTTGCTAGAGGCGTGTTCGATGGTTTCTGGGAAGTTTACTTAAATCCGTGGGATATTTGTGCAGGCAAATTTATTCTGGAAGAAGCAGGTGGAATGGTTACAAACTTTAACGGTGAACAAATAGGGGTTGATTCAAAACAGATTCTCGCAAGTAACGGGAAAATTCATAATGATATGCTGGAGATTCTAAAGCAGAGTTGAAAGAAGAGTAATTAGTAGATAGTCATTAGTCCTTAGACTGTGATTTGAGCTTCTTCGTCAGTTAATATACTAAATTGTGTCTGTGTTGAAAATTGAATATTGGGAATTGAACATTTAATATTATCTCTGAATTTCCCAGAGGAAATTTTCAATAATCAACACTCGATAATCAATTTTCCAATCCCTTGTACATTTCTTCAATAAGATGAGAATACTTTTCTTCTACAATCTTTCTCTTAACTTTTAAGCTTGGAGTTATTTCTCCGGTTTCAAGTGTGAAAGGTTTATCGAGCAGAGCGAATTTTCTTACTTTTTCATAATTGGCGAGCTTCTTTTGAAATTTGGTTAACTCTTTTTCAAACAGATCATAAATTTCTTTTTTCTTAACAAGATCTTCTAATTTATAATAAGGAATTTTATGTGAATCGGCATATTCCTGTATTGCCTCATAATCGGGAACGATCAATGCAGTTAAAAACATTCTTTTGTCACCAATAAGAACAAACTGGTCAACATACTCACTTGCAGAAAAAAGATTTTCAATGTGCATCGGGGCAATATATTTTCCTGCTGTTGTTTTGAAAAGATGTTTCTTCCTGTCAGTAATTTTTAAGAATCCGTCTTTATCAAATTCGCCAATGTCGCCGGTATGAAGCCAGTTATCTTTTATTACAGCGTCGGTTTCTTTTTTGTTTTTATAATATCCCTGCATAACGCAGTCTCCTCTGGTGAGAATCTCACCATCAGAGGCTATCTTGACTTCAACTCCGGGAAGAGGTTTTCCAACGGTTCCGAATTTGTAATCATCAACTCTGTTAACCGCAATAACGGGAGAAGTTTCAGTTAAGCCATAACCTTCAAGAACGGGAATTCCAATTGCTTCAAAGAATTCTCCCAACTCTAAAGAAAGTGCTGCGCCGCCTGAAATAAAAAATCTGAGTCTGCTGCCTGTTTTTTCTTTTATCTTTTTGAATACGAGTGCATCGGCTAACTTATATTGTGTTGATAGAATTGGTGAGAGTTTACCATTCCTTTTAGAAGCTGCATATTTTTTACCTGCCTCAACTGCCCAATAAAAAATTTTTTGTTTTGTTGAACTCTGGCTGCTTACATTCTTAATAATTTTTGAATGAATTCTCTCAAACAATCTTGGAACAGACATCATTAATGTAGGTTCGACTTCAAGAAGATTCTGAGAAACTGTTTCTATACTTTCGGCAAAACAAGAGTAGAACCTGCTGTAAAGCAAGTATAATATCCAGCCATTCTTTCAAAAATATGACACAGTGGAAGAAACGAGAGAAAAATATCTTTATCATCAATCGGGAAAGAATTTAATGCCGCTCTGAACATTTGAAAGAATATTTTTGTGAGTGAGCATTACTCCTTTTGGTTCGCCTGTAGTTCCTGAAGTATAAATGATTGTGCAAAGATCATCTTCATTGATATTTTTTTTACTTTCGGTTAGATAATTTGGATGATTTGTTTTGTAAATCTCTCCCATTTCCTGAACATTCTTAAATGTATAAAGAGCGGGAACATCATCCGGCATATCGCTTTCATTCATTACAATTGTGAACTGAAGACTTTTAACTTTGTCTCTGATTTTCAATATTTTATTCAACTGGAATTTATTAGAAACGATAACTCCTTTCGAATCTGAGTTTGCAAGAATGAACTCGATTGAATCTGCAGTTAAAGAAGGATAGATTGGAACATCGATTCCACCTAGATTAAGAATTGCCATATCGGAATAAACCCATTCGGGACGATTTTCAGCAATGATTGCAACTTTATCTTCGGTTTTTAATCCAAGAGCCGCTAAACCAAAAGCAAAACTGTCGGTCTCTTTCTTAAATTCGGAATATGATATTCCTTCATACTTTCCCTCGACTTTTCTTTTCATCAATGGCTTGTCGGTTTTCTTTCCGAAGTCCTCAGTCAGGTATTCGAAAAGTTCGGGAACAGTTTTGCACAAAAGAGCTTTGTTCATATAATTTTATAAATAATTAAAGAAGTTATAACTTAAGGAAAAAACTTGCAATGTCACGCTGAATTTATTTCTGTGTCTTTTAGGGATTCAATGTTTGTAAAAACTGATCGCCCCAAATTCCAGAATCCCACAGGGATTCAACATAAAGAACTACCAATAGATTACTTTGCTTCTCTAAACTTAAAGCTGTAATTTTTCTATTATTATAAAGATTTTTATGAGAGGTTTTGATGTCTAACGCCTATTTTAAAGTTCCCCAGCCTGTAAATGAACCAATAAAATTATATAAGCCGGGAAGTGCCGAAAGGGAAGAGCTAAAAAAGAAATTATCCGAGTTAAAATCGAAACAAATAGAAGTCCCTTTAATTATTGGCGGTGAAGAAGTAAAAACCGGCGATACTGCCGAGATGCGAATCCCTCACGACCACAAACACGTTTTGGGAGTTTATCATAAAGCCGGCAAAAAAGAAGTAGAGATGGCGATTGAAGCTGCTCTTGAAGCAAGAAAAGAATGGGCAGAAATGCCATGGGAACAAAGAGTTGCGGTATTCTTAAAAATGGCTGATCTTGCTTGCAGGTCCGTGGCGTGCAACTGTTAATGCTGCAACAATGCTTGGACAATCAAAAGTCGCTCACCAGGCTGAAATTGATTCTGCATGCGAACTTATCGATTTCTGGAGATTCAATTCTTATTTCTTTACAAAGCTGATTGAAGAGCAGCCTTATTCACCTTCGAGGAATGTGGAACCGTTTAGAATACAGACCTTTGGAAGGATATGTTTTTGCAGTTACTCCTTTTAACTTCACATCGATTGCGGGAAATCTTCCGACTGCTCCTGCGATCGTTGGAAATGTTTGTTTGTGGAAGCCTGCATCGAGTGCTGTTTATTCTGCTTATTATCTTATGAAACTATTTGAAGCAGCAGGTTTGCCGAAAGGTGTAATCAATTTTGTGCCTGGTTCCGGCGGACAAGTTGGAACTCCTGCGATGAGCAATCCGAATTTAGCTGGAATTCATTTTACAGGATCAACTGAAGTCTTTCAGAATATGTGGAAAGTTGTTTCGGATAATTTAAAGAATATGAAATACTATCCGCGAATTGTCGGAGAAACGGGCGGTAAGGATTTTATCTTTGCCCATAATTCTGCAGATGTTGATGGATTGGTTGTTGCCGCTATTCGCGGCGCTTTTGAATACCAGGGACAAAAATGTTCTGCAGCATCGAGAATGTATATTCCAAAATCTATCTGGAGTGATTTTAAGAAAAAGTATGTTGGTGAAATAAATAAAATCAAAATGGGTGATGTTGAAGACTTTACAAATTTTATGTCTTCGGTTATTGATAAAGCTGCTTTCGAATCAATTACAGGTTACATCAAGTTTGCTAAAGATTCCAAAGATGCAGAAATAATAACGGGCGGAAATTTCGATGATACAAAAGGATATTTTATTGAGCCGACTACAATCGTAACTACAAATCCGAAATTCAAAACGATGCAAGAAGAAATTTTCGGACCTGTCTTAACAATTTATGTTTATGATGATGACAAGTTTGATGAAGCACTTACTCTGTGTGATGAAACTTCTCCTTATGCTTTAACGGGCGCTGTTTGGGCTCAGGATAGAAGTGCTATTACAAAGATGTCCAATAGGCTGAGAAATGCCGCAGGTAATTTTTATATTAATGATAAGCCTACCGCTGCGGTTGTTGGTCAGCAGCCTTTTGGAGGCGGCAGAGCATCCGGTACGAATGATAAAGCAGGCAGCGGAATGAATTTAATGAGATGGATGACTGCACGAACAATTAAAGAAACTTTTGATCCACCGAAAGATTGGCGTTATCCTTTTATGAGTGAAAAGTAAAAATAACAATGAATAGTAATCATGGAAAGAGTTTTTAATAAAGCTAAAAATCACAAAGAAGCTGAAGAGTGGGATATCCAACAGCAGTTAAGTATGACTCCAAATGAGCGTAAGAAAGTTGCCCATGAACTCAAAAAAAGGTTTTACGGGGAAAATCCTCCTGATGTGAGAAGTGTAAAAAAATGAGTCCTGCTTTTTTTTCAAAAGATATAGTTGATTTTCTCTTCCTTTTATCAAAATATAAAGTAAAATATGTTATTGTTGGAGGAGAAGCAGTAATTTATTATGGACATGCCAGACTTACAGGTGATATTGATATTTTTTACGAGATCTCGAAAGAGAATGTGGAGAAACTTTTTCAAATGTTAAATGATTTTTGGGATAGTGACATTCCTGGTGTTAAGAAAATTGAAGAGTTGATGAATAGTGGTGAAATATTTCAATTTGGTGTTCCACCAAATCGAATTGATCTTTTAAATTCAATAGAAAATGTTGAGTTTGAAGAAGCATGGAACAATAGAAAAGAAGATAAAATCAATCTATCAGACACCGATATTAAAATTTATTATATAGGTTTAAGAGAACTAATAAAAAACAAAGAATCCTTAAACAGATATAGAGATAAAGATGATTTGATATTTCTAAAAAAAATTCAGAATCAAAAATAACTTTGAAATTAACAGAGGCTTAAATGAAAATACACGAATACCAGGCAAAAGAAATCTTAAAGAAATATAATGTCCCTATTCAGGATGGAATAGCAGTTAAAGATTTATCAGAAGTTGATAATGCTATTTCACAGCTTCAGCAAGAGAGGAATAAATCAGTTTGTTGTTAAATCGCAGATTCACGCTGGCGGCAGGGGAAAAGGCAAATTATATAATCCTGAAAACAGGAATGAATTAGTTTTAGAAGGCGGAGTTAAGTTTACAACTTCAGTTGAGAAAGCAAAAGAGTATGCTCAAAAAATATTCGGAAATATTTTAGTTACTCATCAAACCGGACCGGAAGGGAAAAAAGTTAAAACTTTGTTTATTGCCGAAGGTCTCGATTATAAAAAAGAATTATATCTCGGAATTTTACTTGGATAGGGCAGTTTCAAAAAATGTTATTATGGCTTCAACCGAAGGGGGAGTTGAGATAGAAAAAGTTGCAGCAGAAACTCCTGAAAAAATTATCAAAGTCTGGGTTGACCCTTTGATCGGGTTGCAATCTTACCAGGCAAGAGAATTAGCTTTTTCATTAGGACTCGAAGGTAATGCATTTAAAAATTTTGTAAAGTTTATTTCACTTTTATATAAAGCTTATACTGGAAACTGATTCTTCACTTCTTGAAATTAATCCTCTGGTAATCACAAATGATGACAGAGTAGTTGCTCTCGATGCCAAAATGAATTTTGATGATAATGCGCTTTATCGGCAAAAAGAAATAGCTGAATTCAGAGATCTTGATGAAGAAGATCCGCTGGAAATTGAAGCCTCTAAATTTAGTCTGAATTATATTAAGCTTGATGGAAATGTTGGCTGCATGGTAAACGGTGCCGGGCTTGCAATGGCAACTATGGATATTATAAAACTTGCAGGAGGCGAACCAGCAAATTTTCTTGATGTCGGCGGCGGCGCAAACAAAACTACAGTTGCAAACGGCTTCAAAATAATTCTTTCCGATCCAAATGTTAAAGCAATTTTGATAAACATTTTTGGTGGAATTGTTAGATGCGACAGAGTTGCACAGGGTGTAATTGATGCAGCTAATGAAATGCAGATCACCGTTCCGATTGTTATAAGATTGGAAGGAACAAATGCAAAAGAAGCTGCCGATTTATTAAGCGAATCAGGTTTAAACTTTGAAGTTGCAAACAGTCTTAAAGATGCCGCAGAAAAAGTAACATCCGTCCTTACTAATTGATACTATGCGGTATCTCATTATCATTCTTAGACTTTTTCCTTTTCAATATCAATAATTTCTGCTTGCTTTTATGAGCTAATAGTAATACATTTTTTACGACACTTTCAAATAATTGGAGTTCACTTAATGCCGGATTTTGATTCTGATTTTAGCAGCGATAATAAATTTGAAGACATACATAATCTTGAAGAAGATATTAAAAGGTATAAGCAATTAATAGATAAAGGCGAGATATATAGCTCCCTCGAATCTATTGAGGATCTAATCAACTCCTGTCAGGAAAATGAATTGTTCGAAGACGGAATTTATTTCGTTGACAGGCTTCTCGAAGTATCTCCTTATAATTCCGAATACTGGCTTAAGAAAGGTATCTTATTAAATAATATTTTTGAATCAGAACCTGCTTTAGAATGTTTTGAAAAAGCTTTATCATTAAATCCTGCCGACTCTGAAATTTATATCGAAAAAGCTTCTTCCGAAGAAGACCTTGGATTTTTTGCGCAGGCAAAAGAATCACTTCTCTCCGCATTAAAACTCGATCCCAATAATGCTGAAGCAGTCTTTAGTTTAGGACTGCTTTTCCAGAGGCAGGATAAATATGAAGAGGCAATAGAATATTTTAATAAGACAATTGAAATGGATAAGGAGTATGAAGAAGCTTATTATGAGTTGGGTTTCTGCTATGAGAACCTTGAAAAGTTTAACGAAGCCTTAAATGCTTATGAAAGTTTTCTTTCCTTTCAACCTTATAATCCTTCTGCATGGTACAATAAAGGAGTAATACTTGGCAAGCTGAATCATTTAGAAAAAGCGATTGAGTGTTATGATCTTGCAGTTTCTATTAATGAAGAATTTACGAGTGCATGGTTTAATAAAGGAAATGCTCTTGCAGATCTTGGTAGGTATGAACAGGCAATCGAGTGTTTTAAGAAAGCTCACGAACTTGATTCGACAGATGAAGCTTCGTGTTTTAATATTGCAAACATACATGAAGAACTTGGCGATATGGTTAACGCTATAAAATTCTATTCCGAAGCGATTAAAATAAATGATGAATATTATGAAGCATATTTAGCACGCGGTTTCTGTTATGACACTGCCGGAAAATTTCATCTTGCATTAAGAGATTTTAATAAGGCTATAACAATGTCACAGGATAATGCAGATGCATGGTTTGCGAAAGCTGATCTTGAATACTCTCTCGGCAAGCTTCAGGAAGCTGCTAAAAGTTACAGGGCAGCATTAAAGATTGAGCCGGATAGTTATGAAATAAATTTTAATCTTGCTGAAACATTATTTGAAATGGGAGACTGGCTCGATGCTTTGAAGGCTTATGATAACTGTGTTAAGCTTAACCCGACTGACGCAACATCTTTTTACGGTAAAGCTAAAATAAATTTTATTCTTAGCCGCACACAGGAAGCTGTTGATTGTCTGAAGGCCGCGTTTTTAATTAATCCAAGCATACGTTCAGAATTTGCCAAAGAGTACCCTGAAATTAAATCATCCAAGTTGTTTAAAAAACTTCTGGGGGAAAGCTGATTATTATTCTACATAATTGATTTTTTAATTATTTATTTTCTCTGGAATTCCTATAAAAAGGAGTATATTTTTTTGTTTGAATTATGAAAAATACTTTTCATCTTGATACTAAGCTGATTGGTTTAATCGGGCACCCGATAAAGCATACTTATTCTCCCTTTATTCATAACGTTGCTTCGCAAATGAAAGACCTTAATTATATTTATCTCCCTTTTGATGTGCCGTCCGCAAATTTACGAAATGCTTTAAAAGGAATGATCGCACTGAACATTAAAGGTTTTAATGTAACCATTCCACATAAAGAAAATATAATTCAACATTTGAACAATGTTTCCGAAGAAGCATCTATTATTGGTTCGGTTAACACAATTGTTAATGATCTTGGGAAAGCTTAACGGCTATAATACCGATGTGGATGGGGTTCTTGCTACGCTGATGCCTTACAAGGAAGATCTGATTGGTAAGGAAATAAGTGTCGTAGGAGCGGGAGGCGCTTCGCGTGCTGTGATTTATACTTTAATCAGATACTTTAAGCCTAAAAAAATATATATTATTAATAGAACTGAGCAACGTGCCGAAGCACTTAAAAATTATTTCATTGATAAGATGAAATTCACATCTATTAAAACATCAGAGTTATTCCCGCCGACTCTTGTCGATATTTTTAAGAACAGTGCTCTGGTAGTGAATACAACTTCAGTGGGAATGTTGCCTGAAATTGATGATTCGATTACAACTCTTGGTGATTCCTTTACAAAAGGGCAAATAGTTTTTGATTTAGTTTATAATCCTCCCAAAACCAAACTTCTTCGTTTAGCTGAGTCAAAAGGAGCTACTATTCTAGATGGAATAAAGATGCTTGTTCATCAGGCAGCAAAATCATTTGAGCTTTGGACAGGCGAACAAGTTGCGGTCGATGAACTTTATAATTCTTTAGTAATGCTTGTTAAAAATTAATTGAGCTTACCCAACGCTTTGTGTAATCTTCCTAATCCGTCTTCAATTTGAGCTTGAGAGCAGGCGTAAGACATTCTCACACAATTATCGTTTCCAAAAGCAACTCCCGGAACTAACCCGACATTTTGTTCGTTCAAAACGTAGTTGCAGAAACTTGTCGAGTCTTTTATTTCCATCCCGTTAACAGATTTTCCATAATAGGAGCTAACATCATAAAAAACATAAAAAGCTCCTTTGGGAAGTGGACATTTAACTCCTGGGATTTTGTTCAATTCAGATACGATGAAATCGCGTCTCTTCTTAAACTCGCCAACCATCATATCAATTTCCGAAGAATGATTTGACAAAGCTGCCTGTGCCGCAGCTTGTGAAATAGAAGCTGCATTTGATGTAGAATGGCTTTGAAGATTTCTTGCAAGCTTAATAATATTTTTTGGACCGCCGGCGTAACCTATTCTCCAGCCGGTCATTGAGTAAGCTTTACTTACTCCGTTTACGGTTATTGTTTTATCTTTTAAGAAATCAACAGTGCCGATACTAAAATGTTCTTCTCCATCAAATATTATCTTCTCATATATTTCATCAGTTAGAACAAATATATCTTTTCCTTTTAACACTTCAGCCAAAGCAAGTATTTCTTTTTTAGAATAAACAGCTCCGGTAGGATTTGAAGGGCTATTAAATAAAAATACTTTTGTCTTTTCTGTGATTGCTTTTTCAAGAGCAGCCGGAAGAATTTTATATCCTGTCTCAACTCCTGCATCAATTATTACAGATTTTGCCCGGGCGAGTTTTACCATCTCAGGATAACTTACCCAGTAAGGCGATTGAAAAATTACCTCATCACCGGGATTGCATATTGCCTGTAAAATGTTGTATAAAGAATGTTTTGCTCCGTCCGACACAAGAATATTTTCAGGATTGAATTCGAGACCATTATCTTCTTTAAATTTTTTGATTATTGCTTTAATTAGATCGGGATAACCTTCATTCGCTGTATAATAAGTAAAGTTATTATTAATTGCTTTTATAGCAGCTTCTTTAATAAAGCCTGGAGTAGGGAAGTCAGGTTCTCCTGCGCTGAAGCTTAAAACGTTTTTACCTTCTGCTTTTAATTTTTTTATAAGTGAACTAATAGCGAGTGTTCTGCTTTCTTCTACAGAAGAGATTAAGTTGGATAATGGTTTCAATTTATTTGCCTCTCTAAAATATTTTTTTGTCAATTGTAAAATTAAACAACTGGTAAGTTAAAATCTTCTTTTGGAAAAAATAATAGGATAGATTTTTTAATTAACGATTGTCAACAATTCTCTAGAACAGATGTTGCGCTTAATCCTGTTTTTCTTTTGCAATATTTTCTACTTCAGACCATACTCTTAAAATATTTCCTGAACATATTTTTTTAATATCATTTTCTGAATAACCTGCTTTAAGCAATTCATAAATTAGATTTGGATATTGAGAAACATCTTTTAATCCTTCCGGAAGAGAATCTCCAACTCCATCGAAATCAGAACCGATACCTACATGATCGATTCCAACAAGTTTTACAACGTGATCTATATGTTTAACAACATCTTTTACATTTGCATATCCGGGACGATGTTCCTGTAAATATTTTGTTCTGAATTTTGCAGCATCTTCTCCGGTAAGTTTTTTTTCTTTAATATATTTATTGATGTAAGCATTATTCGCGTTTATCTTATTCCTGATTTCACTGGTTAAAAATGATGAACCAAAATTTATCTGGATTACTCCTCCATTTTTTGCGAAGCGCTTTTATCATTTCATCAGACATGTTGCGTTCCCAGCCGGGAGTAAAAAATCTGCAGGAAGAATGTGAAGCAATTACCGGAGCTTTACTGATTTTCAAAACCTGGTAAAATGCATCGTCCGATATATGGGAAACATCAATCATAATTCCGAGTCTGTTCATTTCTTCAATTACTTTTTTGCCAAAAGGACTGAGACCATTCCACTTTTTAACTTCTTCAGTCGAGGAATCGCAGATGCGGTTATTTTTAAAGTGTGTAAGAGTTATATAACGAATTCCTTTATCGTAAAAGTATTTGAGATTATCAATTTTATCTTCAATCGGGGAACCGTTTTCCATTCCCATTGGGAGAGAAATAACTGCCGGTATTAAATTGTTTTTTAACATCTGCAACGGACATTGCAAGTGCAAACTTACCGGGATTTTCTTTTACAATGTTTTTAACCATTGTTATTAATTTTTCTGCTTCACTTTTTGAAGTGCCTTTTTCGGCTAACTCGGCTGAAGTGTAAATAGACATAAATGCAACATTTAATCCGCCTTCTTTGGCTCTTGCGTAATCGAAATTTCCTCTTTTGGTTCTTTTAGATATATCTTCCCAATGTTCTGAAAGTCTGTAAGGAACATCGATGTGAGTATCAATTATCATTATATTTTTTGCGAGTGAATCTGCCATTGTTCTGAGATCCTTTTCGGTAAATTTCTTTTGCGGTTCTTTAATTTCTTTTGAAGAAAATGAAAATAAACCGGCTGTAAGAATTAATAATAAAACAAATTTCATTTCTTCCGGGAGAATTTCTTTTTGAATGCCTTCTGAACTGGCTCAGGTACAAAATCACTGACATCGCTGTTTAACTCAGCTAAATTTCTGACTATTGAAGAATTAAGATAAGTGTATTTTTCATGCGGCATCAAAAAAATTGTTGCAATATCCTTTGCGAGCTTCCTGTTCATCAGAGCCATCTGGAATTCATATTCAAAATCACTTACAGCACGAAGCCTCTTATTATTCCAATTGCGCCGACTTTATGTGCATAATCCACAACCAATCCGTCGAATGAGTCCACAGAAATGTTATCGAATTCTTTAAGACTTTCTTTGAGCATATCGACTCTTTCTTTAAGAGAAAAGAGAGGTTTTTTAGAAGGATTGACAGCAACTGTAACAGCAACAAAATCAAAAAGATCGATTGCTCTTTTGATGATGTCGATATGTCCGTAAGTAACCGGATCAAAGGTGCCAGGGTAAATTACTTTTCTCATTAATAGCTCTTATAATTTATTTCAAAATTATTGTTTTAAAAGTTAAGTAGAAAAGTTCATTTATAAAATTAAAAGATTAAAAAGGTTATTGAGCTTTTATCTCATAAAGACAAGCATCGCCGATAATTTTACTCGGAAGTCACGAACCATTTCGTGACTTAGGTTAGAGAATTTCCTATCTTAATAATTATGGGTTTAAGAGGAAGATCGAATCTTACAGATGAATTTCTATTTTTTGTTACCACTACCATAGTAAACTTCACAAAAGTGTTTGTAGAAGATATTTACTGCGATCTGCTTATAAAAAACATAAGACATTACCAAGAAAAATATAAGTTTAATATAATCGCTTATGTGATAATGCCTTCACATTTTCATTGGATATTAGAAATTAATAACAAGTCGGGAACAATTTCAGACATTATGAGAGATATTAAAAAATATTCCGCTTGGGATATAATGGAAAAGATAGAAAAAGAAGATCCAGAATTAATGTCCATTTTTAGGACCGAAGCTTCAAAATATCCAAATCATAAAAGAAAGTTCTGGATGAAAAGATTTGATGATGAAGTAATAAGAAATGAAAAGATGTTTTGGACAAAATTAAATTATATCCATTGGAACCCTGTGGAAGCCGGTTTAGTAAGCTCACCAGAAGAGTATAAATATTCAAGTGCAAGGAATTATGTGAATAATGATCATTCGATCATTCAAGTTAATACATCTTATGCGGGAACTGAGATTAAATAAACTAATCCTGTCACGAAGTGGTTCGTGACAGCCGGAGGAACTATTATCGACGTTTTCAATTTGATTTCCTCCAGAAGACAAATTAATTGAATGATATATCCATTGTTTAGTAAAGCCAATGCCTGTAAAAAAAATAACGAACGAAAAAATCAGGATGAGCTTTTTCATTGCAAATTCTCCTTTTGTTAAAAAATGTTTATTTTAAAAGAAGAATAGCCGCAGCAGTTTAGTTATCCGCTGTAGTTTCTTAAACGAAAGCAGAAACACTGCAAATTAGGGTGCCGACCTTAAGTGACTATTCTGTCAAGAGGGGTAGCGGTGCAATCGCTACCCCTCAGTTTTTGTTTAGCTTTATTCTCCTTTACTCTTTTAATCTTCCGTGTAACACAACATTCTTTGCGGTAGCACCAAGATATATCGCAAAGAACACTTCCTTATCAAATAATATTGAACTTCGTGTACTTATGCTGGTAGGGAAATTTATTAAGTATTGAAAGTCTGTTCCATTATAATGCATCAAACCGTCAGTCATACTTATAAATATGTCTTTTGAATTTCTTCCAAAAACCTGGTACCAGAAATTCGGATATTCAATAGAAAATTGTTTTACGAAGCTATTGTCCATATATCTATATATATCTTTATTTAATACAAAGTATAAATTCTCATTGATGATATTAAAACCTCCCCACCCAATATTGTTACGGGTATTTGAATATATCTTACTCAGTTGTTTGTCCCTTAATTTGTAGAATTCTATGGCTTCACCACTATCACTAAGGGCATACGAAAAAATAAACACATCATTTTCTTCTTTTCCTATTTTAAGGAATTGAGAATTAAAATCTGCTCTAACAACTTCCTGCCAGGTTGAACCATCATAATGCAGTACAAAACCTCGCCATATATCCTTATTTTCAACTACATAAGAAATAATGCCGCAAGCATAAATATCCGTTGTCTTCTGTCCCCAAATATTATATACTTCAACAGTATAGGCCTCATCAACATTATAAGAAAAATTTTGTGTCCAACTATTTCCATCGTAATGCCATATTTCAGCGTTGTTCCTAATTCCTCTTCCTCCCATCCAGACATTACTTGCATCAAAACCATATAATGAATTTATCCCAATCAATATGGGTTCTTTAGCATAAATTTCCCATTTACTTCCATCATAATGAAATAATCTCTGATTGAAATCACCTCCATCACCTGTTGCCCAAACATTTTCAGGTGATGAACCCCATATGCCTGTAATCCAATTCATTTGCATATCAAGCGTATCTACAGTCCAGGTATAATCTCTTCTGCCGGGTTGGTCATCTTCCGGCGGGATAACAGAGTTTTTGTTGCAGCTAATTGCGGTGTATAAAATTAAGCTTGTAAATACTATGTATAAAATTATTTTTTTCATTGTCTTATCTACTAATTATTTTTTTTCTATTGGTTGTACTTTGAGTGGAAAGAAGAGAGTTGAAAGTGAACAAGAGTAAGTTTATTTTTATTTCAATTCTTAATTTTTCCATACCCCTCTCCCCGCAAAATTATAACTTTTTTCTGCTTTGGAAAATGAACTGATGTTAAGGTCTATAATCATAAAAACCCCTTCCCTATTTCATTTGTAAACTAAAACAAATTATTTGTTAGAGTCAACAAATGATAATATTATTTTTTGTTAATGTGTTAACTCTTTAAAAATGTCACTAATTAAATTTATTAAATAGAAACTTCTGAAAAATTATTATCAGGCTATTTGTGATTCCCCCGAAAGTGGGAATCTAAAGTAATTTTAATGGATTCCCGTTTTCACGGGAATGACAATATGAATTTTTCAGAAGTCTCTTTTACTCAAGCAAAACATTATCAAAAAAATGAATTTAGCAGAAGAGGAATTTTAGTTTCTTATTTCATAAAGACAGGCATCGCCGATAACCTTGAACCGTTCTATGCTAAAATTCTCAATATCTTTTTCTTTTGTTTGAACTGATCTTTCAATGATCATAATACCATTTTTATTGAGAAGATTATTCGTTAAAATATTCTTTGTTACTTCATAAATATCGTCTTTGAAAAAAGGCGGGTCGGCAAGAATAAGATCGAAATTCATATCAGAAAAAGAATTAACAAACTTTAAAACCTCCATTTTGTGCACTGTGCATTTTTCTCCGATGCCAAGTGAATCTATGTTTTGCAAAAGGTTTTTGTAAATTGGAAAATTCTTTTCAACAAAATGAACTTCTGAAGCACCGCGGCTTAAACATTCAATTCCCAAAGAACCTGAACCGGAATAAAGATCGAGAACTTTTATTCCTTCAAAATCGATTTTGTTATTCAGTAGATTAAATAATGTTTCTCTAACACGGTCGGTCATTGGGCGGATAAGCTTAGAGTCTGGGACATTTATCAGCCTGCTTTTAAACTCGCCGGATATTATTCTCATCTTCATAATAGAATCTCAAGATTAAAAGATGTAAGAATTTCAGGCTAACCTGTAAGCGATGCCTGCGGCAGGGGAGAAAGCATTATATTTCTGTGAGAAATTATTATTCTCGAGCAATTTAGGATCGGGATTAATATTTTCAAAAGGATTAAAACGTGTAAATTCAATTCCTGTATTTGAATTCAGTGAACTTACAAAAGAATCGGAAATGTCTTCACCGGAAATATAAGCCGAATCAATAAGTGATCTGTTAATATTTACCGTCTCACTCGGAGATGTTTCTTTTAAGATTATCTCAGGGATTTCTGTTGCAGAATTGTAAGTAATCGTTTTAAACAGAATCGGTTTCCCTTCAAGAGAGAATATAAGAGATAAACAGTTACTGCTCACAAAAAGGCTTAAAGTAACAGTGTCTTTTAAATTGAATACTGAAGAGAGAGCTCTTTCAGAGGCAAAGTGACTGTTATCTACAAATTTTAAGCTTAAATTATTTTCATCGCAAAAATATTTTATCATCTGTAAATATTTTCTTCTAAGTGCGCTAACCAAAATTGTATTTCTATCGACGATCTTATTTTTTTCAATCTCGATATGTTGTATGACCAATTCCTTCGGATTTACAAAAGGAAAGAGGATTGATAATTCCCACCTGATTTCTTCAAGCAAATCCTGGTAAAGAAGAGTATTATCATAAGGGATTTGAACTGTATAAAACATTTCAATCGGCAAGGTGAACGAAGCACTTCCTGTAGAGAGACTATTTCTAATTAATAGTTCATTAAAAGCTGCCTGGAGAACAGATGTGATTTTTGTTTCTTTATCTTCGGTAAGATTCAGATGCTCATCGAAATAAGCTTCATCGATGTTCTGAAGAATAAATTTTTCATTTTTAAAGCTTACTTCTACAAGCTGAACTTTTGCGGATGTAAGAGTAAATCCTGTATGATTTTCATTACCCGCAATTCGCAATATATATTACTCCCACGAAGCTGTATTTTTCAAAGCATCATTATCAAGGCTTCCAATGGTTCCATACCCGTCAGGATCCTCAATATAATATTTGCTTCCTATAACTACAGTCGAATCGATCCTTATAATTTTCCCATTACGGTTAATTACTGTGTCGGCATTCATACTTGTATCAATCTTCACTATATACATTTGTAGGGATCCGGGTGTTCTGTAAAGGCTATCTGGCGTGAATTTCCCGTTTGTTAAATCTGCAAAAGGATTTGAAGATTTATTAGTTATCGAGTCAACAGCCGTCATTACGCTGTCAACCATTTTGTCGGTTTTAATAAAATTTACAAGAGAATCGAGACTACCAGAGAATCTGCCAAATTTCTTTTGATATAAAATCTCAGCTTCTTTAAGGTTGTGCATCCTCAGGCGGGATTCCTGTTTATCATACTTCTCTACATTTAAAACTTCTTTCGGATCGATTATAGCAACCTTTATTAAAATAATTATTAGTATAACAATTATCGTGTACAGTCCGGCATGAAGATACCAGGGTTCAGATTTAGCCATTTTCCCTCCGGGAATTAAAAATTAAAATTTACTCAATAAAGATATACTTTTTTATTTTGTTGAATTTTACCTCACCTATTCCCTTCACATCAAGCAGGTCTTTCAGAGCCTTAAAACCGCCTTTCTTCTTCTCTCAACTCCAATATTTTTTTTGCTGTACTTTCACCAATTCCGGGCAGTAAAATTAAATCCTCGAGTTTAGCAGAATTGAGATTAATACTCTTTTCTTTTGGAGTTTGCCGGGTATTACTTCCGGTAAAATTACTTTCATTAAAATCTAAAACTTCCTGCTTATAGTCAACTGATTTATCGGTTTCTGTCGAATCATATTCATTTCCGGCTGCAAAGAAAATGCTGTCTTCTTTTGAATAATCGAAATTTCTTGCCTCATCGGTGTCATCATATATAAAGAACGTTTTATATCCGAAACCTAAAATAAAAGCTGAAATTAAAAAAAGAAGAACCTTTATTTCAGTCTCAGTAAGCCCGACAACTCTTGATAATTTTTTTAACATTTAACGCCCCCGATAAATTCATCCTGTTAAAAATAAAACTTTAAATCATATACGTTTAAAGAAGTTTTTTTCATCCCGTCCACCGGCATTCTTGATATTCGGTAAATCAGCAAGTGTTTTAAGTAGATCTTTTTCCTTTGAGTTAGTCTTCCTGGGGACATCTATATTAACTTTTACCATCTGGTCGCCGTAACCAGATGAATTAAGATGTTTAATTCCTTTATCTCTCATTCTTAAAAGTTTACCAGGTTGAGTGCCTGCATCAATTTTAAGTTTTGCTTTCCCTTTAAACGTTGGAACTTCAACTTCGGTTCCAAGAACTGCATCGGGATAGCTGATAAATATTTCATATAAGATATCATCACCGTTTCTAACAAAGTATTCGTGAGGCGATTCCTGGAACATAACCAACAGATCACCGGATGGTCCGCCTTTTCTTCCTGAATTTCCTTCGCCTCGAAGAGTCATATAACTTCCTTCGTAAACACCGGCCGGAACATCAATCTTTACAGTAACTTCTTCTTGTACTCTTCCGTCGCCTTTACATTTCTTACACGGATTATCAACAACAACGCCTTCACCGCCGCAGTTGCTGCAAGTTTGGATATTTACAAACTGACCGAAAACAGATCTTGAAACAGATCTTACTTCGCCTGAACCATGGCAAACAGGACAAGTTTTTGTCGATGAACCGCCATCTGCTCCTGTGCCTTTGCATTCATCACATTTAATAAATTTTTTTAGTTTTATTTTTTTAGAAATTCCTTCGGCAATCTCTTCTAGTGTTAACTTAAGTGTAACTTTTAAATCAGAACCGGGAATTCCACCAGAACGTCTTCTGCCTGTTCTTTGTCCTCCGAAAAAATCATCGAATATAGATCCACCGCCCCCGCCAAAAATATCGGCAAAGTGAGAGAAAATATCATTTATATCTGTAAATCCCTGTTGACCATAACCACTCTTAACACCTTCGTGTCCGTACCTGTCGTAACGTGCTTTCTTATCATCATTATTTAAAACTTCATAAGCTTCAGCGGCTTCTTTAAATTTTTCTTCAGCAGATTTATCATCAGGATTCCGGTCGGGATGGTATTGCATCGCCATTTTTCTGTATGCTTTCCTGATATCTTCTTTATTGGCGTTCCTGTCAATACCAAGCACTTCATAATAATCTCTTTTAGCCATAAAATTTAATTTTCTTTTCCTTCTTCGTTTTTATCTGTTCCAACTGATTCTTCAGATGTATCTTCACTAACTACAACTTTAGTGTGTCTTATAACTCTGTCTTTATAAAGATATCCTTTTTCCAATTCCTCAAGGACAGTATGTGGTTTAGCTTTATCATCTTTTCTTTGCATTAGCGCTTCGTGAAAATGAACATCGAATGGTTTACCAACTGCATCAATTTTCTTTACACCCTGGTCATCGAGAACTTTCATTAATTTATCATAGACTAATTTTAATCCTTCTTTAAGAGCTTCATTTGCCGAATCAATATGTTCGAGTGATCTTTCAAAATCATCGATCACAGGTAAAAGTTTAATTATAAATGATTCAGCTGCATACTTAATCAGGTTCAGCTGATCATTTTCTGTTCGTCTTTTATAGTTCTCGAATTCAGCAGCTTTTCTTAGGAATCTATCCTTAAGTTCGGCAACCTGGTTTTCCAGCTCAATAATTTTTTTCTCTTCTTTAGATATTTTTTCTTCGCCGATGAAGATACTTCCTCTTCATCTTTTATTTCTTCATTTTCATTTGTTGATTCTTCAGGTTGCTCATCATCTTTCATATTTTTCTTTTTCTTTTCATTAGAACCCATTAGTAATCTACTCCTTATTTAGTATTTGTTAATATTTCTGATAGCATCTTGGACATATAATCTATTATTGAAATTATTTTTGAGTACTCCATTCTTTTGGGACCAATAATTCCAACTGTACCATGTGTTTCGCCCAAATTATACTCTTTCGTAATTAAACTATAGTCATTCAGCTTTTGGTCGTCATTCTCACTCCCTATAGAAACGAAGACTTGGTGGGGAATTATTTCTCCGGACTTTTCGAGTATATGTACAATTATATCTTTATCTTCAATCAGTTCTATTATGCCCTGGAATCTTTCCGGGTCTTCAAACTCAGGCTGCTTTATAACATTTTTAGCTCCGGAGATAAGAATATTATCTTTTTGAACGTCCTTAAAAATTTTATCAACAGAATCATAAAAAAGCCTGACTATAGAAGTTTTATCATCTTCGATTAAATCATGAAGTCTTTCATTAAAAGTTGTTCTTATCTCTTTAAGTGTTAAACCTGAAAGCCTTTCATTAAGCAGATTCTGAATTGGCTCCAGCCTTGAAGTTTCCATTTCTGTTGAAAGTTCCAGTGTAATAGTTTTAACCAATCCCGATTCGATGCTGATTACGACAAGAAGTCTCGTGGAAGAAAGAGACACTAATTGCAATTTTTCAAGAACACCTGACTCGAGTCTTGGATAGGTTACACAAGCAAGCTGTTGTGTTATCTTACTGAGTAATGCAGAAGTTATTCTTAAAAGTTCGTCAGCCTCATAACTTTCTGAAAGTTTCTCTTTTATGAATTCCTTATCCGAATGTTTTATTTCCTGGATATCGATTAATGAATCGACATAAAGCCTGTAACCTTTATCAGTCGGAACTCTTCCTGCAGAAGTATGCGGATGATCTACATATCCTTCGTCTTCCAAATCGGACATAATATTTCTTACAGTAGCCGGCGAAAGTCCAATATCGTATCTTCTTGTAATATTGCGCGAGCCAACCGGCGAAGCAGTCAAAATAAACTGCTGGATTATATGCCTGAGTATATTTTTTTCCCGTTCGTTTAATTCACGGTTCATTGTAATTCCTGGTTTCGGGATACAAATATAATTAAAATTTCATCGAAAAATCAGGCACTATATGCAGTACAAGGCTTTGTTTTATTATGGTTTAGCAGATACAATCTTAAATAATTTATCAGATGTTTTAAAAACAAAACCCGGTTCTGGGAAAAGAACCGGGTTTGTGGGAAGCGAAAAGATGATTAGAATTATTAAAGAAGAATCATCTTCTTCGTTTGTCTGAACGAATTTGATCCGTCAACTGTATTTGCTTCAAAGGAGTAGAAGTATATTCCTGACGACAGATCTACCCCAAAAATTTTTGAATTAAACTCAACCGGTTTGAACTGGACCCAGGTAGGGTCATTTAATATCTCCAAACTCGCTGTAGAAGTTGCGGGCCCGGAGATTAAGGTAAAGGTGGCAGAGTTAATTGGTTCGTCATTACCAATATTCCTTGCGGTGAGATAAACATAGGTTTGATTGGGTGCCGTGTCCAAACCGGGTGAAACTGTATAAAAATCTAAAATAAAAATCATTAGAAACAGTAATAGAGCGATATTTTTTATATAATTCTGCATCTCTGATTTAATTGTTTGTTTGTTATAGTCAAAAATTGTTCCGATGCGTTTATTTGCTAAATATTGTCAACATCTTTTGAAAGTTTCTTTAACCAGAGAAAAAAAAATTTTTTATTTTCAGAAGTGAGAGAATAATCTTTTTTCTGATAATCGGATAATATAATTGCCAAATGACAATCAATATCGGGTTTTGTTTAGGATTTCACTTAATGCTAATTTTTGGTTATGATTAAAACTTTTATAAAGGAGTTTGAGCTTGAGTAGTAATTATAAATCTGCCGGAGTTGATATAGACGCCGGAGACGAGGTTGTAAAAAGAATTAAGAATTTTGCAAAATCAACTTTTAATAAAAATGTACTTTCCGATATAGGATTGTTCGGTGCTTTTTATAAACCCGAACTTTCTGGCTATTCAAAACCTGTTTTAGTTTCAAGTGTCGATGGAGTTGGAACCAAACTAAAAATTGCTTTTGCAACTAATACTCATAACACTGTTGGACAGGATCTTGTTAACCATTGTATAAATGATATTGCTGTGTGCGGAGCCCAGCCTCTTTTCTTTTTAGATTACTTGGCTTTTGGCAAACTTAATCCTGATGTTGCTTCAAAAATTATTGAAGGATTTTCAATTGCATGTAAAGAAAATAATTGTGCTTTGATAGGTGGCGAAACTGCTGAAATGCCAGGACTTTACGATGAAAAAGAATATGATATGTCAGGTACAATCGTAGGAATTGTCGATAAGAAAAAAATTATCAACGGAAAGTCTATCAAGAAAGGCGATATACTTATAGGCTTTAAATCGAACGGGCTTCATACAAACGGTTATTCACTTGCGAGAAAAGTTCTTCTTGAAAAATTTAAGCTTGATAATAAAATATCTGAGCTGAATTCAACTTTAGGCAAAGAGCTTCTAAAAATACATAAGTCTTATCTTAAACTTATTAAATCGTTAAAGAAGAAAACTGAAGTAAAAGGTTTTGCACATATTACAGGCGGCGGAATTGTCGGCAACACAAAAAGAATTCTTCCTAAAGGATTAAAACTGAAAATCTCTTGGGATAACTGGGAAGTTCCTGAAATATTTAAGCTCATTCAGAAAACCGGAGATATTTCTGGCGATGAAATGAGAAAAGTATTTAATCTAGGAATTGGTTTGATAACAATTGTAAACAAAGATCAGAGAAAAGCTGTGGAGAAAATTGCGAGTAAGTTTGATGAGGAATCTTTCTTAGTCGGCGAAGTTGAGAAATGTTAAGATTAACAATCTTCTTTTCATTTTTTATTTTAATATTAAATGGATGTGATGGAGGGATTGAACCCCAACCGGAAAATACTCAAACTGGTTTTGCAGGGAAAATAACTTTTATCGGTCAATGGCCCGACAGCGTAAAGAGAACTCATCTTATAATATTTAAAGACCCTTTACTCTCCATTTCCGATTTTAGTGCTTTTAATTTGAGCTATGTAAGCGTTGAAATTCCTTTCGGTTCTTCTGAATATAATTTTTCTTCACTTGATTCTTCAGTAATTCCCAGTATCCGGAGAATTTAAAGCCGGAAGTTATTCTTATATGGCTGTTGCTCAATCTTCTAAAGAAAACGTTTCTCTTAATCGAGCAGATTGGTATGTTGTTGGACTTTATTTCAATGAAGGCGATTCAACAAGGCCCGGAATACTTACAATTCCAGATAATACTTTTGTTAAAAATATGAATATAGTTTGTGATTTTAATAATCCACCTCCTCAGCCGCCAGAATGATTACTAAATAACAACGAATGACTATTGAATGACAACCGAATGACCATTAAATGACTTGTATGGCTTTTAAATGTAGATAAAAATAAATGAATACTAAAAAAACATTATTTGTTATAATAATCTTTTACTCAACAGCATCCTTTGCCCAAACGTTTTCCATTTCCGGGAGAGTAACAGATTCATTAAGCAATGCTTTACCAAGAGTTAATATTGTTGTACTTGGAAAAGATAGGGGGACATCAACAGACCTTAATGGTGAATACATAATTGAAAATCTTCCGCCTGGTGCCTACAATCTTGAATTTTCAATAATCGGTTATGAATCGAAAAGAATAACAGTAGCATCGGAAAACAAATCGTTTGTTGCAAATGTCGTATTAAAAGAGAAACCTGTTGAATCGGAACAGGTAGTTGTAACAGCCGGAAAATATGAGCAGAAAATTTCGGAGTTGCCTGTAAGTGCTGAAGTTGTTGGATCAGGGACATTCTCTAAAAAGAATTTTACTGATCTTGAAGATGCTTTAAGATATGTCTCAGGAATAAATATGACAGAGGATCAAATCAGTATCAGAGGGTCGAGCGGCTACAGCAGGGGAGCGGGTTCCCGGGTTCTTCTTGCAATAGATGGCTTGCCTTTTTATACTGGTGATACAGGCGAAACTATATGGGAAGTTGTTCCGATGACAATACTCGATAGGGTAGAAATTATTAAGGGTGCTGCAAGTTCTCTTTATGGTTCCACTGCAATTGGCGGGGTTGTTAATCTTATTACAAAGAAAATTCCGGTTAACCAGTTTATTTATCTAAAAACTTATGTTGGTGCTTACGATAAACCTTCTTACGATGAATGGGATTGGTCAGGGCAATACAGAACTTTTGACGGACAAACAATTTCTTATGCAAATACATTTAATGATATCGGTATTGCTGTTTCTCTTTCAAGATTAGAAGATACAGGCTACAAGCAAAATAATTTTTCCAAAAGATATATTGGTTTTATTAAAAGTGATATAAAGTTCACGCCCACATCTTCTCTTATGCTTCTTGCAAATATTTTCGATAAGAAAAGCGGAAACTTTGTTTACTGGAGAGATTCGAGAAATGCTTTGGTCCCGCCTGTAAGCGATTTAGGTCAGGTTGTTAATGCAGATAGAAATATGTATGGTGCAATTTATAAGCAAATACTTTCGGATAATTTTCTTTTAAACGTCAAAGGAAGTTATTACCATACAAACTGGGATGATGGTGCAACTCCTGTAATAAATCAAAGACGGATCTGTTTAGAGGAGAAGTACAATTGAATTCAAGTCTATCGAATTCTTTGGTACTTGTTTCCGGTTTGGAAACTTCCGGTGCACAGGTTAATTCCAATCTTTTTGGAAATCCTTCTTCTTTTGGTTTCGGTGCCTACAGTCAGGCAGACTGGAAATTTGATTTTCCTCTCATTGCTTCTTTAGGATTAAGATATGATTACAATAAACTCGATACCCTAAATGGAAGCAATGCACTTTCTCCAAAACTCGGTTTGAATTATAAATTTTCAGATGATTTAATTTTCAGAGCATCTGTTGGTACAGGTTTCAGAGCACCGACTCCTGCAGAAGCATTCACTTCAACATCGGCAAGCGGAATTACAGTTAAACCAAATCCAAATCTAAAATCGGAAACTAATCTTACAATTGAAGGTGGAGTTAATTATAAGCCATTTAATCCTGTTACTTTTGATTTTGCTTTATTTAATGACGAGTATTATAATTTTATAGAGCCGGGTGTCGATGTTGATGGGCTAGTTATATTTGATAATCTTACAAGAGCAAGAATACAGGGAATGGAGCTTCAAACTTCAATTGATCTGAAAGAGATTAACACTAATGTTTCTTTAAGTTATTCTTATCTTTGGGCAAGAGATATTGAAAAGAATAAGCCTCTTAAGTATCGACCGAGAAATACTTTTTATGCTAAAGCTGACTTTTCTCTCGATAATTTTTTTGCTGGTGCGGATTTCAGATACTGGAGTAGTGTTGAGGAAATTGATGAAGAGTTGATAAATCTCGGGTTGATTCCCGATGGAGAATTAAGAGCTGAAGTTTTTGTTCTTGATTTAAGAGCAGGTTATAATTTAGATTTTGAGGGCATTCCTTTAAGATATTTTTCTTAATGCAAACAATGTTTTGAATTACAATTATGTTGAATTGATTGGTAATCTTGCACCGATAAGAAATTATTCTTTGAGTGTTGAAGTTCCATTAAGTTTTAATTAAAAAAGTAGGGATACAGCGTGCTGTGTCCCTACATAAAACAAAAAAAATTATGTTTGTAGACACACACTCACATTTGTTTTATCCGAACTTTGCTGAAGATATTGACGAAGTAATTGAAAGAGCAAAATCTTCAGGGGTGGATTATATTATTGTTCCTGCGACAGATATTGAAACCGCAAAACAAACTCTCGCACTTGCCGATAAATATGAAATGGTTTATGCAGAAGTTGGAATTCATCCACACGAAACAAAAGATTGGACTAATGAAAATCTAAAAATCATTGAAGATTTAGCGCAGCATAAAAAAGTTGTTGCAATCGGGGAAATCGGACTCGATTATTATTATGATTTTTCACCTAAAGAAAAACAGATCGAAGCTTTTCGTTCACAAATAGAATTAGCATTAAAACTCAATTTACCGATTGTTGTTCATAACAGGGAATCAGATGAAGATGTTATGAAAATTGTAAAAGAATATTGTAACAGTGGTTTGCGCGGGCAGTTTCATTGTTTTAACGGTTCTCTATCCGATGCAAGAGATTTAATAAGAATGAAATATTTAGTTTCATTCACGGGAAATATTACCTTTAAAAAAGCCGATTCTCTCCGCGAAGTAGTTTCAAATATAAGACTTCATCATCTTTTAATTGAAACTGATTCTCCTTTTATGACTCCGGTTCCTTTCCGCGGGAAAAGGAATGAACCTTCTTATGTAAAACTTGTTGCTGAAAAAATTGCTGAGCTTCATAAAATATCTGTTGAAGAAGTTGGGAGGATAACTTCTGTAAATGCTTTCCGTTTGTTTGGAGTAGGAAGTTTAGGCAAAACAAATTTTACATATCAACTCGGAAATAATTTGTATATAAACATCACCAACAGGTGTAATGCTGATTGTGTATTCTGCAAAAGAAAACAAGACGCAATCCTTGAAGGCTATAATCTTAAGATGAGTAAAAGTGAAGAACCTCCTGTAGAAAAATATATTGAGGAAATCGGTGATCCGAAAAAATATGGTGAAATAGTTTTTTGTGGTTATGGTGAACCGACAATCAGGTGGGATGTTGTTAAAACAATTGCAAAATATGTTAAGCAAAATGGTGGAAAAACAAGACTTGATACTGACGGTCATGGAAGCTTTATTAACAAAAGAGATATCACTCCTGAGCTAAGGGGAATTATTGATATTGTTTCAATCAGTCTAAATGCAATCAACGCTTCAAAATATGCAGAGATAATGAGAGTTGAGAAAAGCATGTTTAACGAGATGATAAGCTTTGCGAAAAGTGCAAAACAATATGTTGAGAAAGTGGTTATGTCTGTTGTTTCAATTGATGATGTCGAAATTGAAAAAGCAAAAGATATTGTGGAGAATAAGATCGGTGCAGAGTTCAGGGTACGGGAGTATTTCTAACATTGCACAAAATGCATTGTTGCATGGATGCATGTTTGCATGAAAATTTTTAATTCATGCAACAATGCGGTCATGCATACATGCAAATAAAATTTAGTTTTTATGAAAGTCATTTTATTAACTCATTTTTTAATTGTATTTCTTTTTCTCCCTCCTTCTGTTTTCCCTCAAGCTTCTGTCCATGAGAAACTTGACGAACTTTTATCAGATAGTTTTTTCGAATCGACTCAGGCTGCTGTTAATGTTTACGACCTTACCGATAATGACACAATCTATCAGAAGAATATAAAGTATCTGATGCATCCTGCTTCTAATATGAAAATATTAACATCTGCTGCAGGATTGGTTTTTCTTGGTCCCGATTACAATTTTGAAACTACACTTTATTATAAAGGCGAAATTAATAAAGGTGTTCTTAATGGGGACATTTATATTGTTGGCGGTTTCGACCCTGCTTTCTCTATTAATGATCTCGACTATTTTGTAAAAGCAATCGATTCTCTCGGTATAAAAAAGATTAATGGAAATATCTTTGCAGACGTTTCTAAAATAGATACAATGTACTGGGGAAAAGGGTGGATGTGGGATGATGATCCTTCAACCGATTCTCCGTATTTATCATCGTTGAATATTAATGATAATTCTGTTGATGCACTTCTGATTGGAACCGAGCCCGGCAAAAGAGCTCATCTTATTCTTAATCCTTATTCAGATTATTTTAAAGTTTACAACGAGACTGTTACAGTTCCTTCTAACGAAGACAACGCTTATACTATCACAAGAGACTGGATGAATAAAAAAAATAATATTGTAGCTACAGGTAATGTAAAAAAGGAGGAAATTATAAGTGGCGATGAAGAACCACAGAGTCTCAATGTTTTCAGACCTGATTTATATTTTCTTACTTTGTTTAAAAGAAACTCTGGAAAGAAAAAGAATTAAAGTTGATGGAAGATTGGATAATTCCTGGCTTCCTTACGGCGCAATTTATTTAAGAACAGTATCGAGACCGTTATCTGAAGTTATTAAGCCGTTAAACAAAAAAAGCAATAACCTTTGTGCGGAAATGGTTCTCTATGCAATGGCAGAAAAATATTATGGTAAGGCTGCTACTGCTAAAAATGGTATAAGTGTTGTTAACAATTTTATCACTTTGGCTGGAATGAATCCTGAAAAATACAGGTTGGTAGATGGATCGGGATTGTCGCACTATAACCTCGTCTCTGCCGAATTGATTCTGGAAGTATTAAAATATATGTATTACTCTGACCCTGACTTGTATAAAATACTCTCGGATTCATTTCCTGTTGCTGGAGTAGATGGAACGCTTGAAAAAAGAATGAGAGGAAGTATTGCAGAGGGTAACGTAAAAGCAAAAACCGGAACTATATCCGGAGTGAGTGATCTTTCAGGTTATATTTCTACAAGAAGCGGCAAACTTTTAGCATTTTCTATTTTGATGGAAAACTTTGTGAACAATACTTCAACTGCAAGAAATTTTCAGGACGAGATTTGTAAAATTCTGGTTGATTATTAATCAATGAAAAAACTCGCTGTCATATATGATGAATTTCATCTCAATCATAAACCGCCTTTCACTCATCCTGAAAGACCTGAAAGAACTTCTTCAGTAATTGATTTCTTAGATGAAAAGAAATTTTTTGATAATGTTGATTTAATAAAACCGACTGAATCTTCTAAAGAAGATATATTGAGAGTTCATTCCAATGATCATTATGAATTTGTGGTTGATTCGATCAAAATGGGAAAAACTTTGCTTGATGGTGGAGACACTTATATTGTTAAAGATTCATTTAGAGCAGCACTTCTTTCGGCGGGTGCAGTTATTAAAGCAGTCGATCTGGTGATGGATAATTCTTACGAGTCAGTTTTTTCTTTAATGAGACCTCCCGGTCATCATGCAGAAAGCAACAGACCAATGGGTTTTTGTATCTTTAATAATATAGCAACTGGAGCTAAGTATGCTTTAGATAAATATAATCTTGATCGTATTGCAATTATCGACTGGGATGTTCATCATGGAAACGGAACACAGGAGATTTTTTATAGCTCATCACAAGTTTTTTTTATAAGTCTTCATCAATATCCATTTTATCCGGGAAGCGGCGCTGAAGGAGAAAAGGGAAATGGGGAAGGGAATGGTTATACTCTAAATTTTCCTTTGCCGGCAGGAACAATAGGAAAAACTTATCTTGAAATTTTCAATGATAAAATTGTAAAAGTACTAAATGGTTATAATCCACAATTACTTTTTATTTCTGCTGGATTTGATGCGCATAAAGACGATCCTTTGGCAAATATGGAATTAGCAGATAATGATTTTGCCGAGATGACAAAAGTTGTAAAGGAGTTTGCAGATAAGAAAAATATTAAAATCATTTCTGTACTCGAAGGAGGATATAATCTTGATGCACTTTCGGTTTCGGTTTATTCACATCTGAAAATTTTAAATGAATAAGACTTATAAAGAATTTCATATCAGAACAATTCCTTTTATTCCTGAAATAATCAGTGGGCTTCTTTGGGAATTGAACATTTCTGGTCTTACTGAAGAAAATGATTTTATTAAAGTTTTTTCTTCTGAAAATGATCTTACCAAAGAAGAAATAAAAACTTTTCTTGAAAAATTAGTTGATGAAAAAGTAATTGATGAGTTCTCCACTGAAGAATTTAATCTTGAAAACAAAAACTGGAATGAAGAATGGGAGAAAAATCTTAACATTATTAAAGTTACGGACAGAATTGTTATCAAACCTTCTTATAAAGATTATATCCCTACAGGAAATGAAATTGTCATTACGATTGATCCTAAAATGTCTTTTGGTACAGGTGAACACCAGACAACAAAATTAATGCTTAAGCTAATTGAAAAATATGTTGGACCCGGAATGAAAGTTCTTGATGTAGGTTCTGGAACCGCTGTTCTTTCGATTGTTTCTGTAAAACTTGGCGCGAAAAAAGCTTTTGCAATCGATAATGATGAATTGTGTTTCGAAAACGGAATAGAAAATTGCAGGGCAAATGATGTTGATAATAATGTTGAAGTTAAAGTTGGAGAGATAAAAGATATTGAAGAAAAAGATTTTGATATTATTCTTGCCAACATTCAAAAAAATATTCTTATCAGATATTGCAAGCGATTTGAGATCTAAATTGGGAAAGAATGGTTTAGTGATTCTTTCCGGTTTATTAGTTGAAGATGAAGAAGATATTATCAATCATTATAGCAAATTAGATTTTTCATTCATTCAAAAAGAAAAAATGGATGAATGGATTGCGTTAGTATTTGAAGTCAGTAAATAAAAATCCAATGGAATCAAAAGAAAAAATTTGCTAAGTTCATTCAAAAGTTTTCTTGAATAATAATAATTTGAATTATGAATCTTGATTCTCTTGTATTTGCAGCTCATCCTGACGATGCCGAACTTTCTATGGCCGGTACAATTGCAAAAATGACTGCAAACAATTTTAAAGTCGGAATAATTGATTTTACAAAAGGAGAACTCGGAACAAGAGGAACTCCCGAAATTCGTAAAGAAGAAGCACGTAAAGCAGGAGATATTTTAAAAATATCAGTAAGAGAAAATCTTTCTATTCCTGATGGCAATGTGAGTGATAACCAGGAAAATTTAATGAAAGTGATTACTGTAATTAGAAAATACAAACCTAAAATTATTTTTGCTCCTTATTTTAATGACCGCCATCCCGATCACATCGATGTTAGTAAACTTGTGAAAAGAGCAATGTTCCAGACAGGATTAAATAAAGTTGAAACTTTCGATAATGGAACTGCACAGACTTCTTTCAGACCCGCTCATCTTTATTATTATATGCAGACTTATACATTTGAACCATCCTTCATAATTGATATTTCCGATTCTTATGAAACAAAAATGAAAGCTGTAAGAGCTTATGAGTCACAGTTCTTTGATCCTAAAAGCAAAGAACCGGAAACTTTTATTAGCAAACCGAATTTTGTTAGTTATATAGAATCACGTGCACATTTCTATGGTTTCCAGATTAGAAAAAATTATGGGGAGCCTTTTTATTGCGAAGAGGATATCGAATTAGACTTACTTTCCCTGTTAAAGAAGTAATTACTTAAATAGCAGAAATTTTTTCAAAAACAGTTTTTCCGGTTCTGATATTTGGCTAAAAATCAGCTATTTAGAATGGGGCAACCAACTTATAAAGTTAAAGCGATGGCAGGATTCTTGGTAATTTAGTGGTGAATAAATTGATACTAAAGGCAAAATTTTATGAAAAATAGATTTGTATATACATTCTTTCTTTTAAGTTTCGTTTCAACTCAGCTTTTTTCGCAGAGTGTTTATCCTTTAGTATCGGTTCCGCAAACTCACGATAGAGATATTCCCGCTGGATGGTCGCTGGGTGGTAGTAACCCTCAGGATTATGCAGTCGGTGTTGACCTTGGTGAGCAGGTTTCCGGTTATGCTTCGGCTTATTTGAAGGCTGCTTCGTCAAACCCGGTCGGCTTTGTGACGCTAATGCAAAACTTTAAAGCTAATAATTACCGGGCACAAAGAATAAAACTCAGTGCATATATTAAAACCAGGTATATCGGAGGATGGGCTGCGTTGTGGATGAGAGTGAATGATGCAAGCGGGAAGCCACTTTCATTTGATGATATGAGAGACAGACCTCTAATCGGATCTTCCGAGTGGACTGAAATTGATATTGTTCTCGATGTTCCTCCAATCAGTGATGAAATTTCTTTCGGTATTCTTTTGCAGGGCAGAGGACAAATCTGGGTTGATAATGTCAAAATTACTATTGTCAATAGTGATGTTCCGGTGACAGACGTGCTTAAAGATAAAACTGAAAATTACAGCCCAAAGAATCTTGATTTTGAAGAATAAAAATCTAGTTTGTTAATATAACACCTTTCCTATTTCTTATCAGAGATTATATTTTCATTTAAGTAATAAAATTTTGATTAAATTTGTTCAAAGAATTTTATTTGCTTTATGAAATTTGACAAGAACAATCTCCAGGAAACATTTCTCAAAGAGCTCTATAAGTCCCTTCTTCTACCAAGATTAATTGAAGAAAAAATGTTGAATCTTTTGCGGCAGGGAAAAATATCAAAATGGTTTTCCGGAATTGGACAGGAAGCAATTTCTGTTGGTGTTGCCAAAGCCTTAGAGAAAGATGAATATATCCTTCCAATGCACCGTAACCTTGGAGTATTTACAGAAAGAGGCGTAAAACTCAGCAAATTATTTTTACAGTTACAGGGGAAGGGGGACGGTTTTTCAAAAGGAAGAGAACGTTCATTTCATTTTGGTTCGAATGAAAATCATATATTTGGGATGATCTCACATCTTGGTCCACAACTTGGTGTCGCTGATGGTATTGCACTTTGGCATAAAATCAAAAAAGAAAAAAAGTGTACACTTGTTTTTACAGGCGATGGCGGAACAAGCGAAGGTGATTTTCACGAAGCTTTAAATGTCGCAGCAGTATGGGATCTTCCGGTAATATTTTTAATTGAGAATAACGGTTACGGTTTATCAACTCCAACTACTGAACAATACAGGTGTAAAAAATTAATTGATAAAGGAATCGGTTACGGAATAGAAGCTATACAAATGGAGGGGAACAATATTCTCGAAGTCTATAATACTATTTCAAAGTATGCAACTGAAATAAGAAAAAAGCCTCGACCAGTTATAATTGAAGCACTTACTTTCAGGATGAGAGGACATGAAGAAGCTTCCGGTACAAAGTATATTCCTAAAAAATATTTTGAAGAGTGGGGAAAGAAAGATCCGATTTTAAATTATGAAAATTTTTTAGTTGAAGAGAAAATAATTGATGATTCATTTGTAAAGAAAACAAAAGAAGAAATAAAGACTTTAATAGACAATGAATGGGGAAGAAGTGTTAATGAACCTGAAATAATTCCTGATACAGAAAAAGAAACGAAAGAAATTTATAAGCCTTATAAATATGTTCATACAAAGACTGATGGAAGTAAAACGAACAAAAGATTTGTAAACTCTATTACTGATGCTCTCGAAGAAAGCATGGATAAGTTTCCAGAATTAATAATTATGGGGCAGGATGTTGCTGATTATGGCGGCGTATTTAAAGTCACTGAAGGATTAGTAGAAAAGTTTGGTAAAGATAGAGTAAGAAATACACCATTATGTGAATCGGCAATAATTGGCGCAGGTTTAGGTTATTCTGTAAAAGGTGGCAAAGCAATTGTTGAAATGCAGTTTGCAGATTTTATTTCCAGCGGGTTTACACAGATAATTAACAACGTTGCAAAAATTTATTACCGCTGGGGACAAAATGCTGATCTTGTAATAAGAATGCCAACCGGTGCCGGAGTTGGAGCTGGACCTTTTCATTCGCAGTCGAATGAAGCATGGTTTGTGCATACACCGGGCTTAAAAGTAGTTTATCCATCTTCACCTCTTGATGCTAAAGGTTTGCTCAACTCAGCCATAACTGATCCAAATCCGGTAATGTATTTTGAGCACAAAGCTCTTTACAGATCAATCACCGGTGAAGTGCCTGATGATTATTATACAATTGAAATTGGCAAAGCTAATCTTGTAAGTGAAGGAGATGAAGTCTCAATTATTACTTATGGAATGGGAGTTCATTGGGCGATAGAAGTTGTTAGTGAATTAAATATCTCTACTGATATTCTCGATCTTCGTTCGCTAATGCCTTGGGATAAAGAAGCTGTCGAGCAAACTGTAAAGAAAACAGGGAAAGTTATAATTCTTCACGAAGATTGTTTAACAGGTGGAATCGGAGGAGAAATTTCTGCATGGATTTCAGAAAATTGTTTTGAATATCTTGATGCACCGATTGTTCGCTCTGCAAGTTTAGATACACCTGTTCCGTTTTCAACTAATCTCGAAAATAATTTTTTACCAAAGGAAAGATTTAAAGAGCAATTGGAAAAGCTAATTCAATATTAATTATTTTTATACTTTTGGCTTTGACTTTTGAGATTTGACTTTTGAGATTTGAGTTGAGAAAGTATTCCTTTCCCAGAAAACACCATCGCTGTAACCCTGGATAGTTTTATCTTTGTTAGCTAACTCGAGTCTTTTAGCAGCAAGGCAGCAGTAATATTCATCTATTTCTATTCCGGAAAAATTTCTTCCAAGTTTTTTTGCCGTAACTAAGGTTGTTCCGGAACCTGCAAAAGGATCAAAAACAAAATCATCTTTGCTTGAACTCGCAAGAATTATTTTTGCAAGCAACTTTTCCGGTTTTTGCGTGGGATGCTCTGTATTCTCAGGCATAGACCAGAAGGGAATAGTAACATCAGTCCATATGTTTGAAGGATGTGTAATTCTGAAATTATCTTTTCCGTTTTCTTGCCAGTCTTTTGGCTTGCCGTCTTTGGTCCGGTAAGGAGCTATAACTTTACGTTTTATTTTTATGTCATCTAAATTGAAAGTATAATTGTTTGAAGCTGTACAAAACCAGATATCCTCAGTACAATTTTTCCAGTTCGATTTTGCACCTCTTCCTTTTTCTCTTTCCCATGTAATTCTATTCTGAATCTTAAAATATTTTTTTGCAATCCTATAAACAGCATTTGATGATTTCCAATCTGAGCAAATATAAATTGAAGCATTTTCTTTAAGAAATCTTACAATTTTGGAAAGCCATGAATCGATCCATTTCGCATACTCGCCATCATTCATTTCTGTAAAGTTTGTAAGATTAAATTTTTTGTGAAGATTGTACGGCGGATCGATAAATAGAAGATCAACAAAACTATCAGGTAGAAAATCTAAAACCTCAAAAATATTCCCGTGTATAATTTTATTTTTGATCTCTTGTCCGTTAACATTTTTTTTAACAGTTATAAGTTTGTTTTTTAATTTTGAAATCTCAGCAGGGGATAATGATATTGATCTGTTTAATGGAGCAGGTTTTTTCGTGCTTTTAGAATTCATAGGAGGATATTAAAAAAGGTGTCCCGAAAATTCAGAACACCTTAGAGTAAATAATATTTTTATTCTTCCAGTGTTGACAAGTTGCCGGGATCTTGTCCAAGTGCCTTTGCTTTTAGAACTCTCCTCATAATTTTTCCGCTTCTTGTTTTAGGAAGTGAATCAACTATTTCTATTTTTTCAGGCTTTGCAATAGGTCCAACTTCATGTCCTACATGCTGTCTTAATTCTTCAATAAGAGTATCGCTTCCTGCTATTCCAGCTTTCAAAATAACATAAGCATGAATTGCATTTCCTTTTATTTCATGTGGAAGTCCAATTGCAGCGGCTTCCGCAACAGAAGGATGACTCACTAAAGCACTTTCAATCTCAGCAGTACCAAGCCTGTAGCCGGAAACTTTTATTACATCATCCACTCTACCAATTACCCAGAAATATCCGTCTTCGTCTTTACGTGCAGAATCACCTGTCATATACATTCCCGGGTACTTACTCCAATATTGGTTTACATATCTGTCGGGATCATTATAAATTGTTCTTACCATAGCAGGCCATGGAGTTTTTATTACAAGATAACCTTCATCATTCGGCTTAACTGATTTGCCGTTTTCATCAACAACATCTGCAATTACACCGGGGAATGGTTTTGTGCCGGAGCCGGGTTTTAGTGGTGTGCAAGGCATTGGTGTAATCATGAACATACCAGTCTCTGTCTGCCACCATGTATCCATGATCTGGCATTTTTCTTTTCCGATAACACGGTAATACCATCTCCATGCCTCTGGATTAATTGGTTCTCCCACGCTTCCGAGTAATCGCAATGAAGAAAGATCATTACGGTTTGGCCATGCTTCACCATATCTCATAAAGCCTCTTATAGCAGTAGGAGCTGTGTAAAGAATATTGATTCCATATTTTTCTATCATCTGCCACCAACGGTTCGGAAAAGGAAAAGTTGGAGCGCCTTCATATATAAATGATGTAGCTCCGTTAAGTAACGGACCATAAACAATATAACTATGTCCTGTTATCCAGCCGGGATCAGCAGCACACCAGTACCTGTCTTCTTCATGAATATCAAATACATATTTTAATGTTGTATAAGTTCCAACCATGTAGCCACCGTGAGTATGAAGAATTGCTTTTGGTTTTCCTGTTGTACCTGAAGTATAAAGCATGAACAACGGATCTTCCGCATCTACTTCTTCTACAGCAGAATTATTGGAAGCAATTGGAAGAGACATCAATTCGTGATACCACATGTCGCGTCCCTGTTCCATATTAATCTGGTGACCTGTTCTTTTTACAACCAAAACACTTTCCACTGTTGCAGCACGCTGCAAAGCTTCGTCTGCGATTTTCTTTAGTTCGACAATCTTTCCTCTTTGATAAGCACCATCTGCAACGATTAAAACTTTTGATTGGCTATCCTCGAGTCTTTCATGTAAAGCTTCTACGGAAAAACCTCCATAAACAACCGAGTGAATCGCACCGATGCGTGCGCATGCAAGCATTGCAATTGCAATCTCAGGAATTCTTCCCATATAAATTGTAACTCTATCACCTTTCTTTACACCAAGACTTTTCAAAACGTTAGCAAACTTGCACGTCTCCCGCTTAAGAGCAAAGTAAGACAAAGCTCTGAAATCTCCATTCTCACCTTCCCAGATAATTGCAAGCTTGTTGCGGCGAAAAGTTTTTACATGAACATCGAGACAATTGTAAGCGATGTTTGTTTTTGCACCGACAAACCATTTATAAAACGGTTTTTTCGAGTCATCAATTACCTTGTCCCATTTCTTGAACCAGTGTAAGTTCTCTGCTTCTTTTGCCCAGAAACCTGCCAGGTCACTCTCAGCGGATTTATAAAGTTCTTCACACTTAGCATTAGCATAATTCATAACTTCGTCAGTCGGATAGAAAACTTCACCACTTAATTTTTTTTCTGCCATTGCTATACTCCTGATTTTTTTTACAAAGAAAGTTTCAATTCGGATTTATTCGTTCAGCTAATAAATTAAAATAATATAATTTGACAAAGAATAACAGCGATAAACCAAAATACATAATTTTTATTCAAAATACTTGATATAGTCAATAATTTTTATCATCTTTGCTCCCCCTACAATAGCCGTGAATATTATTTATTCACAAAGTCGGGAGCCGGGTAACATGTAACTGCCCAACTCCGTCAGGTCCGGAAGGAAGCAGCGGTAAGCAAGAGCTTGTGTAAACGGTTTCCCGATTTTTTTTATTCAAACACTTTTGGTGGAATCAAAAATTCAAGTGTTCCGCTCGCCAGCCTGACTCTTCCTTCAAAATTTATTTTTGCTATTGCACCTTTTTTAAATTCCAGATACATTCCTGATGAGGAAGTTAAAGCAGAAACATAGTTCGACATATCAGGTTCGTGTCCTACAACTGCAATATTCTCAACATTAATTGTTCTTATAAAGTCGACCAGGTCCTCAGGTCCGCTTCCGGCAGTAATTCTTTTATCAGTAATTATCTTTTTTGAATAATCAAAAACATCGGCGACTATTTCTGCAGTTTGAACTGCACGAATGAGCGGTGAAGAAGCAATTACATCGAAAGACTTAATAATCTTTTTCCATGCTTCGGCAGATTTTTTTGTTAACTCTCTTCCTTTTGAAGTCAGCTCTCTGTCGAAATCGGATTTTGATAAAGCTATTTTTTCGGCATCGCCATGCCGGATTAAATATAAATTCATTTTTTAATCAGGATAATTAACAAAAATTACGGAAATGTGCTGATGTAAATTCATTAAGTGTTTGTTAAGTTCTTTACCGGCTTTGGAATTCATTTTCACATCCCATTCTTCTTTCGATGAAACGCTTACTTCACAGAACTTGCTATATTTTTCATCAAGCAAGAGATTACTTTCTACATCTGCAGCTTTAACTTCTGCGCCATTTAAATCGGAAAGATATTTTATAGTGTAATCTGTAAAAAGATTATTGATTTCTTTATTATCTGTTTTTTTCAGAAAGAGTAAAAGCTTATACATTTTCAGTCAATTCGTTTTAAGTGTGTCGGTTATTTGTTCTTTTACAGGTTGATAGTTAAAGTTTTCAATTTCTTTTTTTATAAACTCATCAAATATATTTTGAGATGATGAATATTTTCCTATTGATGAATCAAAAATAAAATTATCAATCTTCCCATTTACTTTAGATTTTTTAGGACCACTTATTTTTGTTTGAATCAAAGTATCTGAAATTTCTGTCAAATCCTGGGTAAAGTTGTTACCCAGTTCCGAAAATTTTGAATGAGTTCTGAATGCAAGCGCAACTCCCGCTGAATCAATTGAGTAAAGGGAAATTCTGTTTAATAACAAAGTATCTTTTGAGAGATAAGATTCATCTATCTCGATAAAATCTTTCCCGGCTGCTTCTATTGTTTTGTAAGAAATATTTCCGTTGAGAGATTTATCACTTAATAAGGGAGAAAGCTGAGAGTTGTAAACCGCAAACCTGTTATATAAAGGATTTTCGTTTTCAAGTATTACAAAGTACAATGTATTTTTATTTGTCGTAAGACTATCAACTACAACTGAGTTATATTTATTTGTATCTGCCTGTAAATCAACAAGATTTGAAAGTTTACTATTTGCAGTTGAATCTTTATCAATTGCCTTCGTAACAAGATTTTTTATTTTATCTGCATCAAATTTTTCTGGTTGCTTGTTATTCTTTACAGGCTGGCAGCCATAAAATATTAATAACAATGTTATCGCAGTTAAAAATTTCATTAAAGTTTCTTTAGAGAGTATATCACAATATAATATTTTATTTTTGTTTTTTTTAATTAAGAGATTATATTTCTTATCAACTTATCTACAAAAAGAATAAACATTTTTGAAGAAAATATTTTTCTTATTCATCTTTTCTTTTTTACTTCAGGGATTTTGCTTCTCTCAAACAGTAAAAGTGCCTCATTTAGCCCTTCAGAATGTTAAGTTTTCTATAGAAGCGCATGAACTTCCTGATTCTGTTAAAACTATAAAAGTAATTTTTGAGGATGAAGATTACATAAAAGCAATCTCTGTAAATGTACATAAAGGAACGGTTGATACTTCACTAACCTTATCCCAGACAGGAAATTTTTCTGTAAGATATGAAGGAGTAAATTTACCAAAAGCAGAAATCAGAGTTATTCCTGGAATACTTAGCATCTTACCGCCGCTACTTGCAATTGTGTTGGCTCTTCTTTTAAGGCAGGTTATCATTTCACTTTTGATTGGAATTTTTGTCGGCGCTGTTTTTGTTTTTGATTATAACGTTGGGACGGCAATTCTGAGAGTAGTCGATACTTATATAATTAACGCAATAAGTGATCAATCGCATGTTCAGATTATAGTTTTTACACTTCTCTTTGGTGGAATGATTGGTCTCATTTCAAAAAGCGGGGGAGTGCAGGGAATAGCAAACGTTATCACAAAAGTTGCCAAGACAAGAAGATCGGCTTTGCTGGCTACGTGGCTTTCCGGTATAATAATTTTCTTCGATGATTATTCCAATGCTTTGATTGTTGGTAATCTTATGAAACCTGTTACGGACAGGATGAAAATTTCGAGGGAGAAACTTTCATTTATAGTTGATGCGACTTCCGCTCCTGTTGCGAGTATTTTTTTAATAAGCAGCTGGATTGGATTTGAAGTCAGTTTGATACGCGATGGATTAAACACGATTGGTTCTTCTGCAAATGCTTATGATATTTTTATCCAGACGATTCCGTTCAGATTTTATCCTATAATGATGCTCATTTTTGTTTTTATAAGTTCATACTTCCAAAGAGATTTTGGATCAATGCACACTGCCGAACGAAGAGCAGTTAAAGAAAACAAGCTTAACAGAGATGGGGCTACAGTTGCTTCAGATTTTGAAGACGCTTACGGCATTCTCGGCAATAAAGAAAAAGCAAGATGGTACAATGGAATTATTCCGATTGTAGTTTTAATTGTTGCAACAATTATTGGTTTGGTATTTACAGGGATTTCAGCTTTGCACGATAAAGGAATAACCGATTACAATTTGAGAGATATTATCGGGAACTCCGATTCATATTCTGCTCTTTTGTGGTCGAGTTTTTCTGCTTGTCTTGTAGCAGGAGTTATGGTTGTGTTTCAAAAAATTATGAGTATTAATGAAGCTGTCGACGCATGGTTTGTCGGTTTGAAGGCAATGCTTTTAGCTGTAATTATTTTAACACTTGCGTGGGGAATCGGAACTGTTACGCAGGATATGAAAACTGCGGATTATATTGTTAGTCTTCTTAGTGATTCGGTTAACCCGCGGTTTCTGCCTGTGCTTGTTTTTCTTGTGTGTGCTTTAACAAGCTTTTCAACAGGAACAAGCTTTGGTACAATGGCAGTTATGATGCCGATAGTTATACCTTTGTCGAGTGGAGTTTGTAACATTCATCATTTTCAGCCAGCGGATCAATCTTTAATTTTAGTTGGAGTGATTAGTTCTGTTCTTGCAGGTTCTGTTTTTGGTGATCATTGTTCGCCAATTTCAGATACAACTATTCTTAGCTCAATGGCTTCGGGATGCGATCATATTGAACATGTTAGAACCCAATTACCGTACGCTGTTGTTGTAGCATTTGTTTGTATGCTGATTGGAGATATTCCAACTGCTTTTGGTTTTTCGCCTTACTTTTCAATATTAATAATTGCCGCAATCCTAACAGGGATTTTATTTTTTATTGGGAAGAAAACGGAAACTGAATAAAGTCCAATATTACAAGGAAGTCACGAACCATTTTGTGATTTGGCTGGAATTAAAATTCGTATCCAACTAAAAACATTAAACCGGCATTTCTCCAGGTCCCGATAGGAATATAGTTAAAAATATCATCGTAGTGGAATTTCGTTAAACCCCATTGTGCCCTTAATTCTATACTAAAATTTGAGTTTGAAATTTGTACTTCCTTCCCAAATCCAAACTCAATGGAGGTACTGAGTGAAGTCAAATTTTTGGTAATCTCCACATCTCCTATATCATGATAAATCTGACCATAAAAATGGTAATTTCCATAAATCAGATAACTAAGGCTTGGACCTAAGAAGAAATAGGTGTCCCATAGCTGCGGTGCTTGATATTTGATAAGAATAGGAATAGTAAGATATATAGTTGTGATTTCCTGGTCTAAAATTTCGTCAGGCCATGTCTCTATTGTTTCCATTGCAATACTATTTTGATATAACAATTCCGCAGTAAAAGAAAAATTTCCAGACAATTTATTTTCTACATAAAATCCTAAAGAAAAACCTGGAGAATATGAATAAAATAATAAATGACCTGGAATATTCTGCAAAGATTCTAGTCGCCAAAAGCCTATTCCTCCTTTTATTCCAAACTTAAATTTTTCCTGGGAAATACTTGTAGAAGAAAAGACAAATACCATTAAAACTAAAAACCAAAACAATTTAATTTTTGAATGAATAAGAATTTTTAGGATTTTCATTTAGTTCTCCCACTCTATACTGTAAACCAAATGAAAATGAAAATAAGTATCAAGTGAAAAAGTTGTCGTGGGATTGCAGGTATCTAACCATTTGTGTTTCCCTTAAAATGCTTTATTAAAATATCTGCTTTCTTTTTCCCAATAATTGTTAGGAGTTTATCATATCCTGTTATTTTTATTGCTGATAAACTACCAAGCTCTTTGAGCAACTTATTTGCCGTGGAAGCTCCGATTCCTTTTACATCTGTAAGCTCGGTTTTTATTGTTCTTTTGCTTCTCCTGCTGCGATGGAAAGTGATAGCAAAGCGATGTGCTTCATTTCTTATTTGCTGTAAAAGCTTTAATCCTGATGAAGTTTTAGGAATTGAAGCCGGATCAGATTGTCCAGGAAGAAAGACTTCTTCAAGTCTTTTGGCTAAACCAATTATGTTATAATTAGATATTCCAATCTCATTTAGAATTTCAACAGCAGAAGATAATTGTCCTTTACCTCCGTCAACCATTATTAAATCAGGTAAAGGAATTTTTTCTTCTTTTAATTTTGAATATCTTCTTCGGATAACTTCCTGCATGCTTAAAAAATCGTCGGGACCAACTACATCTTTTATAATGAATTTTCTATACTGACTTTTCTTAGGTTTTCCATTTTCAAAAACAACCATACTTGCAACAGAATCTGTTCCCTGGAGATTAGAAATATCGAAACATTCTATTTTCTTCGGCAGATCTTTTAATCTCAAATCTCTTTTTAATGCTGATACTCCATAATTAACAGAACCTTCCGCTTTCATTTTCTGAAGCTGTAATTCTTTTAATTGAAGAATTGCATTTTCTTTGCACATCTTTACAAGAGATCTCAAATCTCCTCTCTGCGGAAAGGTAAACTTCACCTTTCGCTCAGATTTTGAATCGAGCCATTTTAAAAGTGTTTCCGAATCTGAAGGCTGAACATCCATCAATATTTCTTTTGGAACTTCTACAAACTCGCTGTAATAAAATTTTATTGCAGCAGAATAAATATCCGCTTCTTCTTCAATGTCTCCGATTGCAAGACGTAATTGTTTTTTCCCGACAAGTTTACCGCCTCTTATATTAAAAACAGAGCAAGCTGAATCTTTTCCTTCATAAGCAATTGAAATTACATCCCTGTCTTCAAGATCATCGCTTACAACTTTTTGTCTCGAAGAAATTGCAGTAAGCTGATTAATCTTGTCTCTTATTTCTGCAGCTTTTTCAAACTCAAGATTTTCAACAGAAGAATTCATTTTCAAATTTAAATCTTTAATGAGTTCATCTGTTTTTCCTTTAAGAACTTTTACAACTTCGTTCACCATTTCATTGTAATTGATTTCAGAAATCAAACCTTCGCAAGGTCCATCACATTTTTTTATATGATAATCGAGACAAACTTTAAATTTTTTCTTATCGATACTTTCCTGAGTAATATCGAGTTTGCAGCTTCTTATCTTAAAAACTTCGTTAATCATTCTTAAAGAAGTTTTCATATTCTTTACATCTGTGTAAGGACCAAAATATTTTGAGCCATCTTTAATTACTCTTCTTGTAGGATAAACACGCGGGTAAGGTTCTTTTGTTACTTTAATGTATGGAAATGATTTATCATCTTTTAAGTTAACATTGTAACGCGGTTTAAATTTTTTGATAAGATTATTTTCAAGAACAAGCGCTTCAACCTCATTATCAGTTATAATAAGTTCCAGGTCGTTTATCTTCTTTACCAGAATTTCAGTTTTCGGAGAAGACAAATTCTCATGGAAATAACTTCTAACTCTGTTCTTCAGGTTATTTGCTTTTCCAACGTATATCACTTTTCCTTTATCATTAAAGAATTGATAAATGCCGGGATTCGAAGGCAGATTCTTTATTTTCGTTTCTAATTTTGAATTCATATTAACTAAACATAAAAATTAAACCGTTATTTCGGTCTGAGAAAAAATAAGACAAAATTAAATATTAGTAAATGGAAATCAGATGCTGAAGAATTGAGAAAGGTTAATTTGTTAAATACCCTGTTTTTGCCGATGACGACGATTCCGTTTCAGTTACAGTAAACTTCTTTTTATCACCTTCAAGGTCAAAGCCGATTTCATAACCTTCGGGAACGACGACATTCTTATCAATAATTGCACGTCTTATTCTTGCGTGCCTGCCGATATTGGTGTTATTCATTATTATAGAATCGATTATGTAGCTAAAGCTGTTTACTCTTACTCCGGGTCCCAAAAGCGATCTTTCAACAAGTCCGCCTGAAACAATCGAACCGTCGCAAATAAGAGAATTCAAAGTTCGTCCGACTCTTTCCCCTTCGTGTGAAACTGTTTTAGCAGGAGGAAACTGATATTGGTAAGTTCTCATCGGCCAGCTAAAATCGTAAAAGTTAAATTCCGGTGTAATGCTGATAAGGTCCATACTTGCTTCATAATAGCTTTCAATCGTTCCGATATCTTTCCAGTATGGTTTCATCTTTTTATTCTCATCAAAAAACTTGTACGCACAAACATTCAGGCTGGATTTAACCATGTAAGGAATAATATCCTGACCAAAATCATGGCTCTTGATTTTCTTTTGTTCCATCTCCTGCATTACATCTCTGAGTGCAGTAGCATTAAAAACATAAATGCCCATATTTACAAATGAAGATGTCGGGTTATCCGGTATTACCGGAGGATCAGCAGGTTTTTCAATAAATGAATTCACCTGATAATTTTTATCCACTCCAACAATTCCGAACCTGCTTCCTTCTTCTTTTGGAACTTCTATGCATGAAATTGAAAGATCGGCTCTCATATCTATATGATATTGAAGAAGCTTTAAGTAGTCCATTTTGTAAATATGGTCTCCGCTGAGAATTAAAACCCATCTTGCTTTCTTATCGCTGGAGAAGAGATTAATATTCTGGTAAATAGCATTCGATGTTCCGAGATACCAATCGTTATTCATCTTTCGTTGCGGAGGAATTGAATAAATAAATTCACCAAGCTCAGGATTAAAAATACTCCACGCTTCAAGTATATGCTGATTTAAAGAATCTGATTTGTACTGAGTAAGCACGTAAATTTTTCTTAAACCGGAATTAAGGCAGTTCGATAAAGCAAAATCTATTATCCTGTATTTGCCTCCGAACGGGACTGATGGTTTGCTTCTGTAAGCAGTAAGCGGATATAATCTTTCCCCTTGCCCGCCGGCAAGCAGCATAGTTACTGTATCTCTGAGAATTGATGAACCGGGAAAAACCATTATACTTTTTTCTTCTTTACAAATAATATATTGAATTATGATTTGATTGGCAATTTCTGTAATTGTTATTTTACTGTAAAGAAAATTTTGATATGTTCCTTTAGAGAATAGAAAAACAAATATTTTAATGAAGACAAGAACAAAAATAGTTTCAGTTGCAATTTTTGCGTTATTCTTTTTTATAGGATGGAAAATCGGAGATTCTCCGCTTAATTACTCAATTAAAACTGTAAAAGAGCAAGCGAAAAATGTTAAGCAAAGGCTATTAAGTCCGCCGTATATTAATATTCCGCCAAATTATATCTCGGATGCTCAGTACAAAATAGATGTTCTTCATTATGATTTGAATTTGAATCTTTTCCCTAAAGAAAAGTTGCTTAAAGGCGATGTAACGATTACAGGAATCTTAAAAGATAAAAATGTTCCTGAGATAGATTTTAATCTTTACGATAATATGAAAGTTGAAAATCTCACCCTGAACGGAAAGAATAATTCATTTTCACAGGAAGGTACACAGTTATCTATTCCTTTAAATGAAATGAATTCTGATACTTTTGTTGTGGAGATTGTTTATTCAGGTACGCCAAAGAAAATGGGCTTTGCATCTTTTTCATTTGGGGAAATAAATGGAAGGTCCGCGACTTATAGTCTCAGCGAACCGACTTACGCATCAACATGGTTTCCATGCAACGATATGCCTTCCGACAAAGCAACAATGGATATGGAAATTACAAATGATTCTATTTACACTTCCGCTTCAAATGGTTTGCTAGTTAGTAAAGAAACAAAAGGAGGGAGAACAACTTATCACTGGAAAACCAATTACCAGATTTCCACATATTTAATTTCTCTTTACTCTTCCATCTATAAGGAATTCACTGATGAATATGTTTCGCCTTTAAGCCAGGACTCGATGAAGCTAGAGTATTATGCTTTCCCAGAACATTTTGAAAATGCTAAAATTGATTTTGCCGAGCATCCGAAGATGATTTCTTTTTTTGCAAAAACATTTGGCGAATATCCTTTCATTAAAGAAAAGTATGGTGTTGCGGAATTTCTCTGGCAGTTAGGTGCAATGGAACATCAGACTTTAACTGGAATAGGTTCAAATTTTGTCGGCGGCAAAAAATTTTTTAATGATATATATGTTCACGAACTTTCACATCAATGGTGGGGAGACGCCGTTGGACTAAAAACCTGGAAAGATATCTGGCTGAATGAAGGTTTTGCAACTTATTGCGAGGCTTTATATGCTGAACACAAAGGCGGACCTCAAGCATTGCAATCTTCGATGCTTTCAAAACGAAGAGAAGGTTTTGTTGGAACTGTTTATAACCCGGAAGATATGTTTGGTCCTACAGTTTATGATAAAGGCGCCTGGGTTCTTCATATGTTAAGATGGGAAGTTGGTGATTCAACTTTTTTTAAGATTTTGAGAAAATATTATGAGGAGTATAAATACAAATCTGCTTCCACAAGTGATTTTGAAAATGTTTGTGAAAGTGTTTCGGGTAAGGATCTGAAACAGTTTTTCAATCAATGGGTTTTTGATGGTGATGATCAGATTAAAATGAACGTAGAATGGAATGTTGAACCGGGAACTGATGGTAAATATCTTGTTAAATTAAAACTTGAACAGATTCAGGATAGATATAAAGTTTTTAATTTTCCTGTTGAGTTCCAGTTTCTCGATAAGAAAGGGAAATTTGAAAATGTAAATTTCAGAGTTGATTCGAGGACACAAACAATTGAGTATAAATTAAAGTTTAAACCTGTTATAATTATTGCCGATCCTTCTAATTGGCTTTTGGCGGATATAAATATTTCACACAAGTAATTGTTATTGGCTTTCATTTTCATCTGCACAGTTCTTAAATTACACATCAAAAATAAAGTGACTTAGTGAATAAAACTTACCTTTTTATCTCCGATATTCATCTTGGTTTGCGGAGTAAAGAAGAGGAAAAACAAAAAGAAAATCTTCTTATTAAATTTTTACAATTTGCAGGAGAAAATTGTGACGAGCTTTTTATTCTCGGCGATCTTTTCGATTACTGGTTTGAATATAAGTATGTTTATCAAAAAGGTTTTTTCAGAACTTTAACTTATCTTCACAGTCTAACAGAAAAAGGAATTAAAGTTCATTACATAATCGGTAATCATGATTTTATGCACAGGGATTTCTTTGAAAAAGAGATAGGAGCAAAATTGTACGAGAAAGATATTGAAATTGAATTAAACGGCAGCAAGTTTTATCTTGCTCACGGTGATGGCCTGGTAAAAAATGATCTCGGATATAAAATTCTTAAAAAGATTTTGAGAAATAAATTCGTGCAGAAAGTTTATGCAATAATTCATCCTGATCTTGGAATTGCACTTGCAAGCCGTACAAGCAAATCGAGCAGAGATTATACATCAAAAAAAGATTATGGCGGTGAAGACGGATTATTCGAATTTGCAAAAACAAAGATAGATGAAGGATTTAATTTTGTTCTGCTTGGTCATTTTCATCAAAGAAGATTTAAACAATACAAGAATGGTTTTTATATAAATTTGGGTTCCTGGTTAGATGAGCCTTGTTACGGTATCTATCAAAATAATAAATTCGAAATTATAGACTGGAATTGATGTAATGGCAAAAAGAAAAAATTCCGATAATGATATGAAGAAATATTTCAGCGATAAATCTTACCGTAATAATAAAAAATCATCCGGCTTTTTTAAGAAAAGAAAATCAAAATTAATTTTTCTTTCTGTAATAGCTGCTCTTTTTCTTGCATTTGTTATTTATATCATAAGCGGGTTGCCTTCGCTTGAGCAGCTTGAAAATCCCAGTCCTCAGCTTGCAAGCAAAGTATTTACATCCGATGGAGAATTGCTCGGCCAATTCTATATAGAAAACAGGATAGAAACAGATATCGACAGCCTTCCTCCTTATGTTACACAGGCTTTAATTTCAACTGAAGACAGGGATTTTTATAATCACTGGGGAGTTGATTTATCGCGCTTTGTAAAAGCAATGATAAAAAATGTTTTTACTTTTTCGCGGGAAGGAGCAAGTACAATTACTCAGCAGCTTGCTAAAAATCTTTATGATTTAAAATCTTCTCACGAAACTCTTTTTGGTACGGGAATAAGAAAAATACGGGAATGGATAACTGCGATTCAGATTGAAAAGAATTTTACAAAGAAGGAAATACTCGAGCTTTATCTTAATGTGTCTTACTTCGGCAAGAGTGCTTACGGAATTGAATCGGCTTCTGAAGTTTATTTCGGAAAGAAGGCGAGTGAACTAACTCTTCCCGAAGCAGCTTTATTTATTGCATTATTAAAGTCCCCCGAACATTATGATCCTGTAAGAAGAGTTGAAAATGCTATCTCGCGCCGAAATCTTGTAATGCACAATATGGTTGTAACCGGTGATTTAAGTGAAAATGATTATGATAAATTAAAGTTACAACCAATTGATCTTACTTCTGAAAAAATAGGAGGTAATGCTTCTGAAGCTCCTCATTTTATGGAATATATCAGGCAGCAATTGAGTTCGGTTTCCGATAAATATGGATATGATCTTTACAGGGACGGGCTGAATATCTATACATCGATTGATATGAGAATGCAAAAAATAGCAAACAAAGCAGTAGCTAAACATCTTGCTGAATACCAGATTCTTTTTGATAAAAACTGGAGCTGGAAAAAAAATCAGGATGTGCTGACTGTATTGGTGGATAAAGCAATCAAAAGTAATCCCGAATACAGAAGTGCAAGTGATAAAGAAGAAAAAGCAAAAATATACAACAGGCTAAAGTATAACAAGGAGTTTGTTGATTCTGTAAAAAAGATTGAAAGCACAATTCAGGCGGGCTTTGTAGTTATTGATCCAGCAACCGGACAAATAAAAGCAATGGTTGGGGGAGAGAACCAGGATTTCGGCAGAGGATTAAATCATGTAACCGGAATAAGAAGACAACCCGGTTCTTCGTTTAAAGCTATCGTTTATACGGTTGCAATAGATAATGGATATTTTCCGGCTTATACATTGCTTAATCAGAAATTTAACTACAACGGCTGGTCGCCCGAAAATTCCGACGGCGAATACGGCGGCTATGTAACTTTAAGAGAAGCGCTTGCAAATTCTATAAATGTTATTGCCGGAAGATTAACGATCAGTGATATAGCGCCGCCGGCGCAGGTATTGAAATATGCCAAGAGAATGGGAATTACTTCTGAGCTTAATCCTTATCCTTCAATAGCTCTTGGAACATCTGAGGTAAGTCCTCTCGAATTGACATCGGCTTATGGAACGATTGCAAATAAAGGTGTTCACGTGGATCCGATTTCTATATTGAGAATCGAAGACAGGAACGGAATTCTTATTGATGAATTTGCACCACAATATACTGAAGCAATATCTCCGCAAACTGCAGCGGTAATAACAAGCATGCTGCAGGATGTTATTAATTTTGGAACAGGTACGGGAGTGAGAAAGTATTTTCAATTTCCTGCTGCCGGAAAAACAGGAACTACTCAAAATTTTTCTGACGCGTGGTTTGTAGGCTTTACGCCGCAGCTTGTCGCAGGTGTATGGGTTGGCTTTGATGATCATAGAGTAAAGTTCACGAATTGGTATGGTCAGGGTGCGAGAGCTGCTCTGCCGATTTGGGCTATGTTTATGGAAGGTGCTTATAAGGAATTGAATATACCTTTAGAATATTTTCAGGTTCCGGATGGCATTGACACTGTGAAATTCTGCAAAGAAACAATGGATCTTGGAGATACCCGGCTCGCTACTGAAAATTGCCCTGAGACAGTAACTGATATTGCAATCGATAAAAATCTTCCCCCTTATTGTGAAATACATTCAGGTGGTGCAAAAATAAAACGTGAAGACAGGAAAGGGGACACGGGGTGGTAGCGAGAGCGGAATGTAGAATGAATAATTTAGAATGTAGAATGAAAAAAAAAATTAAGTATATTTTAGATATATGAATTCTAAATTAAATAAGCCTATGACATATAAATGGATATATCAAAATACTCGATATTAACAGCAATTGTTGGATTCGTCTATTTACTTGGAATATTTTTTCTTGCTTTAATCCATTTTGACCAAAACAATCTATGCATCTTAAAAGATTCTTTACCTTTTGCACCTTATATAATTATTATTGCAATTCCTTTATCATATCTTATCGGTTCAGCCGTTAACACACTTTTAAATTATATGTTTATTCCATTCATAAGAGAAAAAATATTTCCCAAAATTTCGAAATGGCAGTTGATAATAAATTTTAAAAAAAAATTCGCAAAACTGAAATCATACTTTTTTTGGGGTAGGAGTACTAGTCCAGAAGAAAAAAAATATGAATACAAGATTGATGATGATTTTTATTTATATCAATATGCAAGTAAAGCTATTTTATATGATATTCAGGCAATATCAGGAATATTTTATGCAAGTAGATTGTTATTAGTAGGATTTCTATTCTTAGGTTTCAGTGTACTTTGTTGGATTCCTCGTTTTAGATTGGATATTTTTCTTTCATTTCTTTTTATCTTTATTGCTACATTGATAATTTATTGTCGTAGTCGAGTAGTAAACAAAACAAGGGGAAAAGTTGTTGAATTTCTTAAAAAAGAAAATAATAAAGAATAAGTATAACTACATTGTTCATTCTTAATTACAAAAGCCCGGATGGTGGAATTGGTAGACCTGCCTACCGGCAGGCAGGCACGCTAGATTCAGGAGTTTTTAATGTTTATTGTTTATGCCTTAAAGAGTGAAGTTAAAAACTACATCTATGTGGGTTTAACAAAAGATATCGATAACAGAATAAAAAGACATAATGCAGGATATGAAAAGACGACAAGGAATTATAGACCGTTTAAGTTGATTTATACAGAAACATATCCAGATAGAATAAAAGCTCGAGAAAAGGGAAAAATATTTCAAGTCAGGTATCGGAAAAGAATTCTTAAAAGTTTCTAAAAAGCCCGGATGGTGGAATTGGTAGACACGCTAGGTTCAGGGTCTAGTGAGAGCAATCTCATGCAGGTTCGAGTCCTGTTCCGGGCACAGAGGGTGTCCTGTTGAAAAAAATTATTCTTTTAGCATTTCTTATATCCTCACTTATTTTTAGTCAATCTTCTTCTCTTATAACCAACATTGAGGGCAGAAAAACTTTTTCATTAGATGGATATTGGAAGATTATAATCGATCCTTATGAAAATGGTTTTTACAATTACCGCTATGAAGAAAGTGACAACGGATATTTCAGGAATCAAAAGCCAAAATCAAAAAGTGATTTGGTGGAATATGATTTTGATAAATCCGATTCATTAAAAGTACCGGGAGACTGGAATACTCAAAAAGAGAAACTTTTTTTATATGAAGGAACGATCTGGTATAAAAAGGATTTCTCTTATCACTTAGAAAAAGAGAAAAGATTATTCGTTTATATTGGAGCTGCAAACTATAAAGCAGTAGTTTATCTCAATGGCACAAAGTTAGGTGAACACGAAGGCGGTTTTACTCCTTTCAATTTTGAAATAACAAATCTTGTAAAAGAAAAAGATAATTTTCTCATTATAAAGGTCGATGATAAAAGAAGCAGGGAATTTGTCCCTACTGTTAATACTGATTGGTGGAACTATGGCGGAATAACTCGTGATGTTTCTCTTGTTGAAGTACCTCAAACTTATATTAAAGATTATTTCATCCAACTTGCTAAAGAGTTCCGATACAGAAATTTCCGGCTGGGTAAAATTAGAAGGAGAAAAGAAAAATCAGAATATAAAAATTGAAATACCGGAACTTCATAAAGAATTTTCTTCAAGAACTAATGATGATGGATTTTGCAAAGTTAGCTTTAATGCTAATCCGGTTTTGTGGTCGCCTGATAATCCTAAACTCTACAATGTAAAAATATCTTCTGAGACAGATTCAATAAATGATAAGATTGGCTTCAGGAGAATTGAAGCAAAAGATGGAAAAATTTTACTGAATGGCAAGCCTATTTTCTTAAGAGGAATTTCTTCTCATGAAGAAAAACCAATGACTGGTGGAAGAGCAAACAGTGAAGAAGATGCAGAAACAATTCTTAATTGGGTAAAAGAATTAAATGGGAACTTTGTTCGGATGGCTCATTATCCGCACAGTGAAAATGTTATTCGTCTGGCTGATAAAATGGGAATTATGATCTGGTCTGAAATTCCGGTTTACTGGACAATATTGTGGAATAACAAACAGACTTTTCAAAATGCAGAAAACCAATTGACAGAAATGATAACACGAGATAAAAACCGTGCTTCGGTAATTCTCTGGTCTGTTGCAAATGAAACACCTTTGAGCGATGCAAGATTAAATTTTCTGAAGCAAACTAACTGAGCGGGCAAGAGAGCTTGATAATACAAGGTTGTTGACAGCAGCTTTGGAGAATCATTATATAAATGATACCACAATTGTAATTGATGATCCTTTCGGGAAATATTTAGATGTAATAGGATTGAATGAATATCTTGGCTGGTATGTCGGTTTACCGGACGGAATTGAGAAAATTAATTACAAAACAGATTATAACAAACCAATAGTTATAAGTGAGTTTGGAGCAGGTGCATTGCAGGGAATGCACGGCGATAGCTTAACAAGATGGACTGAAGAATTTCAAGAGTATGTTTACAAAGAGCAGGTTAAACTGATGAGAAGAATTCCACACTTAAACGGAATGACTCCGTGGGTTCTTGCAGATTTTCGTTCGCCGCGCCGTAGTCTGCCTGTCATACAGAATTTCTGGAACAGGAAAGGAATAATTTCTGATAAAGGAATTAAGAAAAAAGCGTTTTATATCTTACAGGATTTTTATAAAGATATTGAAACGAACGGATGGGGAAATCTTTTGGGTAAATAGGAATCATTTTTTTTCTTTATTTGATTTTTACAACAAATCTTTTTTCAATAAATTAAGTTATATATTAAAAAAAGGGAGCAATACGATGAAAATGAGAAAACTCGGGAAGAATGGTCCAGCAATTTCTGCAATTGGACTTGGTTGTATGGGAATGTCGGAATTCTACGGTTCACACAATGATGATGAATCAATAAAAACAATTCACCGCGCAATCGAGCTTGGAATTAATTTTCTTGACACAGCCGATATGTATGGTGTTGGCGAAAATGAAGAACTTGTAGGAAAAGCTATTAAAGACAGGAGAGATAAAGTTTTTCTTGCCACAAAGTTTGGAAATGTAAGAGGACCCAACAAAGAATTTCTCGGAGTTAACGGCAGACCGGAATATGTTAAATCGGCATGTGAAGCGAGTTTAAAACGGCTTAACATAGAAGTTATTGATCTTTATTATCAGCACCGTGTTGACCAAAAAGTTCCTATAGAAGATACAGTTGGCGCTATGGCTGACTTAGTAAAAGAAGGGAAAGTTCGTTATCTTGGTCTTTCTGAGGCCGCACCTGAAACAATCCGCAGAGCTAATAAAGTTCATCAAATAACTGCTTTGCAAACTGAATATTCACTGTGGACACGACATGTCGAAGACGAAATATTACCGTTATGCCGCGAGCTTGGAATTGGTTTTGTCGCTTACAGTCCTTTAGGTCGTGGATTTCTTGCTGCAAGATTCAAATCTGAAAAAGATTTTGAAGAAAAAGATTACCGGTTAAACTCTCCACGTTTCCAGGGTGAAAATCTTTCATCGAATATTAAATTTTTAGATAGAATTGAAAAAATGGCAAGTAATAAAAAATGTACGCCGGCACAGTTGGCAATTGCCTGGATTCTTGCTCAGGGAGAAGATATAGTTCCAATTCCAGGCACAAAAAAACAAAAATATGTTGAAGAAAACATAAAAGCTGTTGAACTTTCACTAAGTGAAGATGAATTACATTTTCTTAGTGAATCAATTCTCGTTGATGAAGTTGCAGGTGAGAGGTATCATGAACATGGTATGAGAACAGTAAACGGATAAGATAATATTTCACAAAATTAGGTTAAGCCGATTTATCCTATTTTTTAGCTAAGATTAGTTTGATAGAAGTACAAAAATAAATTAAGTTATATTATAGCCTATTGAAAATATAAATGTATAAGGTATAAAATGACCACAATAAGTTCGCAAACGATAGTTGAACTTTACTATGCTAATGTTGTGTTTGAACTACACCAAACCACAAATAAACTTTCTTTATTCAAGAAAAAATACAAGACAGATTTCGAAGGATTTGAAAAAAAAGTAAAAGGGTATAAGAAAGAAAATTTTGAAAAATGGGATGATTATATAGAATGGAAAGGTCTTAATAAATATTACAGGGAACTTTTAACTAAAAAGAAAGACCTGGCTAGTGGTAATATTAAAATTACTTGAGGGTTCTAATGTTGTTGGTGGCTATGAACTTCAAGAGTATAAAACTTTTTCAAATGGTTTTTATATCAAAGTAAAGGTAAATATTAAAAATGGAACTGTCCTATACGTAAAAGAATATTCTGATCAAAGAGAAAGAAATTATTCATACCACTGGCAAAAGAAGAATGGGGCTATAATAATTAGGTGGGATAATTCACCTTATCATAGAAAGGTTTTGACCCACCCGTACCATAAGCATGTGAAGGGTAAAGTTCATCCGAGTGACGAAGTAACCCTAAAGGATATCCTTTCTTTTATTGAGAAACAGCTGAAGTAAAATCGTACTATGCCTTCAAAGGATTTTTACAAACAGGTTATATCTTTTGCTAAAACTCATTATGAAAATTTCCCTGTAATTTCTTTCCTTATTCCTAAAGAACTTCAAAAACATGTTGCAGTTATATACTGGTTTGCCAGAACAGCAGATGATTTTGCCGATGAAGGAAATCTTACAGAAGAAGAAAGATTAAAACAGCTTGAAGAATTTGAAAATAATTTTACTTCTGCTTTAAATGGTAATCCAAAGAGCGATTTTGAATCTGCTTTGGCAAATACAATAAAAGAAAAAAAACTTACGGCATCTCTTTTCTATGATCTCCTTAAAGCATTTAAACAGGATGTAACGAAGAAACGTTATAAAGATTTTAATGATGTTCTCGATTACTGTAAACATTCTGCAAATCCGGTTGGAAGACTTATACTTGAACTTTTTAATATTAGGAATGATGAATGTTTTCAACTTTCTGATAAAATCTGTACTGCATTGCAATTAACAAATTTTTGGCAGGATTTAGCGTTAGATTTCCAAAAGGGGAGAATTTACCTTCCTGAAGATGAGATGCAAAAATTCGGTGTTAATGAAAAATCGTTTGAGTTGAAAGAAAATAGTCTTAATTTACAGCAACTTTTAAGGCACAATATTAGCCGAACAGAAGAAATGTTTAACGATGGTAAAGGATTACTAAAACACTTAAAAGGAAAACTGAAGATTGAAATTGCCTGGACTATTCTGGGTGGTGAGTCAATACTAAAAAAGATTAAAAAAATTAATTACAATACGATAAATATAAGACCAAAATTAAGTAAGATAGATTATTTAACTTTAGCAGTTAAAGCTATGATTATATGATGGACGCAGCAAAAGATATAGCAAAGACAAGCAAGAGCAGTTTTTATTATGCATTTAATCTTCTTCCTGAAGAGAAGAGGGATGCGATGAATACTGTTTATGCTTTCTGCAGAAAGACAGATGACATTGTTGATGAAGGTGGCGATACGGATGAGGTAAAATATGAGAAGCTTCGTAAATGGCGTAAAGAACTTGAGCGAGCTTTCAGCGGACAATCTGATTATGTCCTCTTAAACAAACTTGGCAATACAATTCACAAGTTTAACATTCCCTATGAACCTTTCTTTGAGTTGTTGAAAGGAATGGAAATGGATTTGCAAAATAGTAGATACCTGACATTTGATGATCTCAGACTTTACTGTTACAGAGTTGCTTCTACTGTCGGTTTAATGTGTATTGAAATTTTTGGTTATAAGCATAAATCTGCAAAAGAGTTTGCTGTAAATCTTGGGATTGCATTGCAGCTTACAAATATTCTTCGCGATATTAAAAAAGATTCTCTCAAAGGAAGAATTTATTTACCTCAGGAAGATCTTAAAAGATTTTCTTATAGTGAAGATGATATTTTCAAACAGAAATATGATCAAAGATTTATCAATCTTATGAAGTATGAAGTTGAAAGAGCAGAAAAATTTTTCGAAGTCGCCACAGTAAATCTTGATCTTGATGATAAGAAAGCAATGTTTGCCGCAAGAGCAATGCAGCACATTTATAAAAGGCTTCTCGAAAAAATAATTGATGCAGAATACAATATTTACCAAAAGAATATTCGGGTAAGTTCATTTGAGAAAGTGGGAATTTCTCTGGGAGTTTGGGCAAAGTACCGTTTAGTTTATTAATGAAAAAAGTCATAGTTATCGGCGGAGGATTTGCAGGTCTTTCAGCCGCTTCCTTCCTTGCTAATTCCGGAATTAAAGTTGAATTGATTGAGGCTTCTCCAAAACTCGGGGGCAGAGCTTATTCCTTTTATTACGATGAAACAAAATCAATTATTGATAATGGTCAGCATATTTTGATGGGGTGTTACAAAGAAACATTAAAGTTTCTAAAACTGATTGGAGCGGAGAAAAACTTTTCTTACCAGGAAAAACTTAAAGTCGGTTTCTTAAATGATAATGGAAAACAATATAGGCTTGAAGCTACACAGCTTTTTTATCCACTAAATCTTTTATTCGGATTATTGAACTTTGAAGCACTGAGTCTTATAGACAGACTCAAGATTCTCAGATTTTTTATCAAGCTTTATTTTTATTCAGACTCGGAACTAAAAAATCTTACCGTTCAACAATGGTTTTTATTAGAAGGGCAAAATGAAAAAATAAGAGAATCTTTCTGGGATTTTCTTGCTGTCGGAGCTTTGAATACAAGCACAAAAAAAGCATCCGCGAAAGCTTTTGCAGATATACTCAAAGAAATGTTTTCACAGGGGAACGAAGCTTCTACAATTATTCTCCCTTTAAAAGGATTATCGGAATCATATTGCAGTGAAGCACAAAGCTTTATTGAGAAAAAAGATGGAACGATAAATCTTTCCGAGCAGGTTACAGGTTTTGAAATTGAAAGCGATGAAGTAAAAAAAATAATTACTGCGAATAGAATCATAACTGATTTTGATTACGTGATAAATGCAGTTCCATGGTTTGCTTTGGAAAAGGTTCTAACCTTCGAGGTTAGCGCTGCGCAAACGGATAGAGAACCTCGAAGGTTCCTGCCAGACGTTAACATAGACTTTGAGCATTCATCAATTCTTACAATTCATATTTGGTTAGAAAAGGACAAATTGGCTGATGATTTTTACGCTCTGATTGGTTCTCCAATTCACTGGATATTCAATCACAAAGATCATATCACTCTTGTAAAAAGTGATGCGAATGATATTATTGATAAAACAAAAGAAGAGCTTTTTGAAATGGCTATAACTGAGTTAAAAAAATATGCTGGCATTGAACGGGAGGAAATTAAATCTTACAAAGTGATAAAAGAAAAGCGTGCGACATTTGTCCCTGATAATAAGACAATTAATAAAAGGCCAAACACAAAAACAAATATTAAAAATCTTTTTCTTGCAGGAGATTGGGTAAACACTGGACTTCCCTCAACAATAGAAGGTGCTGTGAAGAGTGGGAGGTTAGCAGCGCAGGGAATTACAAGATTACAAAATTAAAAGATTTCCTGTCTCGACTTGGCAGTCGAGCCAAGGCGGGCAAGATTAAAGAAATAATAGTAAAGTTAACCTCATTTCGCCCACAAATCTCTGATAGTGTATGTTGTTTTATTACAATCTAAATCTCTTCCGGAAAAAGAATCTGAAATAACTTTATTCATACATTTTCCAAATCTATTTTTAGATGCTCTTAAATCTAAAAAATATCTTAACTGTTTATATATTTTGAATTATTTTTATTGCGAAGTAAAGTTTATCTTTTGATAAGTTTATAAATAAATTGGTAAATGAATAAAGCAGATATTTATATTGAAAAGCTGAAGTTAGTTCCTCATCCCGAAGGCGGATATTTCAGAGAAATTTACCGTTCGGATGAAGTGTTGAAAGGTGAGGATTTGCCACGAAGATACAAAGGCAGCCGGGCTTTTTCTACCTCAATTTATTTTCTTTTGAAGGGGGAGCAAAAATCTCTTCTACACAAATTAAAATCTGATGAGATATGGCATTTTTACGATGGAAGTAGTGTAAAATTATATATGATTGATTCAGACGATAAACTTTCAGTGAAATTACTTGGCAGAAATATTGATGCAAAGGAAAGTATACAGTTTGTAATTAAAAGAGGATACTGGTTTTGTGCCGAGGTTTCGGATGAAAATTCTTTTTCATTATTCGGCTGCACAGTTGCCCCGGGATTCAATTTTTCAGATTTCGAATTAGGAGACAGCAAAGAGTTACTTAAACTTTATCCTCAACACAAAAAATTAGTAAAAAAATTTACTAAATAAGATTTGCATTTGGCTTTCTGATGAGTAGTAAAGTCAGAGTGCCAAATATTTACCTTAACACATATATTCTAAAGCTTTACATTAGCCCTGTAATTTAGTTGGAGAATATAAATTACTACCAATTGTGATTGATATAAAAAACGATTTTATCTATTTTTCGCAACAATTTAAAAAATATAAGGAGGCAGGATTAAGCCACATCTACTTTTGTTTTAATTAGTAATATTCTTTATTAAGGCTACTTATCAAAGCGAGAGTCACAAAATTAATCTGGATGAGCCTCCGTATAATTCCGGCGTATACAGTAATTGTTTATGCTGTAATAAGCTTAGGCTTTTCACACCGGTATGTTTCCCAGGTTAAAGATTCAATATGGGTTGATGCTTTTTTAAAAAATCAGTCCGCTCAGAATTCTATCCCGGTTGATAATCTTATTCATGATAAACAAATTGTTCAAAGCGTTCATTCTAAAAATATTGAATTAAGTAATGCTACTGCTTCTGCTGATTCAAATCTTAATAACACTTCAGTTGTCTCTCGTATAGGTCGTGGTTCACTTATAAATCAGGATTCACTTATAAGTAAAAATTCTCTTATCAGCAGTGATTCACTTATTACTAAAGATACTCTTGCAAAAAAAACAGATAGCTTAGCAGTAGTTGATTCGATGTCAATCGATTCAACTGCAAGATTGAAATATTTCCACTATGAAAGAGAGGACCTTCCTTACGTTACTCTTAAACAAAAAAGAATGTCAAAGTTTTTTGCGCAACCCTCACCGACTTATAAAACCCGAACAGTTGAAATTGATTCAACCGGGAAGTATGTAATAGTTAAGGAGATAATTGCAGGGCAGCAAACAAAAATACTTTTAAGAATGCCTATAGATGATTATATACAGATGAGTCTTGCTTTACATGAAAGGAAATTATGGGAAGACCTTGGATATGCTTATGAGCTCAAAAAAAACAAAAGAGAACTAAGTGATATTATAAAAGATATAACTGATTTTGAAATTCCGCTTCCAAGTGTAGGTGTGCTAAGTATTTTTGGTGAACCTAAAATCAGTTTGAAGATTGGCGGAGCTGTAGATATTCATGGTGCTTTCAGAAGTGAAACTACTCAAGGTGTTACGACATCACTTTTAGGGAATACCAGGAGCGAACCGGATTTTAAACAGCAGGTGCAAATAAATGTTAATGGTACAATAGGAGATAAACTTAATATAAATGCAGACTGGAATACTGAACGAACTTTTCAATATGAAAACCAGCTTAAAATAAAATACACTGGTTATGAAGATGAAATAATTCAAAGCATTGAAGCTGGAAACGTTTCACTCGAGACTTCCCCGCTTATAGGAGGTTCCGAAGCTTTATTCGGTCTTAAAGCTGTTGTTAAAATGGGGCCTTTAACTTTAACAACCCTTGCAAGCCAAAAGAAAGGAGAGACAAAGGAAGTTAGTGTTTCAGGAGGTTCAACTGCAAAAACATTTACTAAAAGAGCTTATGATTATTCAACGAACCATTATTTTGTTGATACACTTTATGCAAGTACAAACCCCGACCTGAATTTGTTTTACAAGTATTACGGTAACCCCACACCAATAGTTGATCCCAATTATACTATTGTTGATATACAAGTTTGGAAATCTGTTAATGTTATTACTGCGGACAATTCTAAAGAAAGGAATGCAAATGTTTATATAAATTTGCCTGCCTTAAGTAAGGGACAAACTTATGATGATATTAATCCTTCACTAAGGGATAGTATTACTGCAGTAGCGGGTCAAGTAGATGGCGGACGTTTTCTCTTGCTTGAACAGGGAACAGATTATATTCTACATCCAGAAACAGGTTATATAACATTCACAGCCCAAATTCAATCCGACGATATTATTGCAGTTGCATATCGTGTCCAGAATAAACCTTCAACAAGTGATGATGATTCATACTATGGAGAATTTGTAAGCGCAAGTACTCCCACGGATAGAAGACTTGTTTTGAAGTTAATAAAGCCAAAAAATCTTCAGCCAAGCTGGACACAGGCATGGAAACTACAGTTAAAAAATATTTATCCTACTGATTCAAGAAATATTAAAGAAGAAGGTTTTGAATTTAATATTAAATATCAAATCGAAGGACAGGAACCGGCTGTTGATATTCCGACACCGTCAGGGCAGGTTAGATTACTTAACGCTTTTGGGTTGGATATCCTAGACGCAAGTAAAAATTCAAATCCCGATAATGTTTTTGATTTTCGCCCCGGGATAACAATTATTCCCGCGACCGGTGAAATTATTTTTCCTGAACTTGAACCTTTTGGAAGAGATTTGCCGGAAAAGATTCCTAAAGAGTTTGCCTTCCAGGATGTTTACGATACAACATCAACCTCAGCAAGTAATATTAAAGATAAAGATAAATGGATTTTAACAGGGAAAAGTACGGGCGAGTCAACATCATCATACTCTCTTGGATTTAATGTTGTTGAAAATTCTGTAAAAGTTTCATTGGATGGACGCGAATTAACTCCTAGCGTAGATTATACGGTTGATTATAACACAGGACAATTAGTTATACGAAATGATGCGGCTTTGGTGCCCGGAGCGAATTTAAAAATTACTTATGAACAAAATGATTTGTTTCAGCTTGCGTCTAAAACACTTTTAGGTGCAAGGGGTACAATTGATTTTTCAAAAAAAACAAAACTGGGATTTACCGCATTAAATCTTAACCAGCAAACATTAAGTGATAAAGTGAGAATAGGGGAAGAACCATTAAGCAATTCAATTTATGGTGTCGATTTCAATACAAGCGCGGACCTGCCTTTTTTAACTAAAGCACTTGATAATATTATTTCTACAAAACAGATGTCCACGTTTAATCTTTCAGGCGAATATGCCTATATAAATCCTGATCCGAATACTAAGAAAAGTACTATTGTATCGGACCAAGGAAAAAGTATAGCTTACATAGATGATTTTGAAGGGGCCAAAAGAACGATCCCTATAGGTATATCTTACACTAGCTGGAAAGATCTAAGTGCACCCGCTAAACTCGAGTATCTTCTCAGTAATCTCGAGCCTCCGCAGGAAATGCCTTATAAGGCAAAAGCATGGTGGTATACAATTACTCCTGGTGATGTTCAGGTAAATCAAATTTGGCCTTTGCGTAAGGCAAGTAAACAAGATCAGCAGGTAACAGTAATGGATTTTGTATTTCAACCCGATACTCCCGGCACTTATAATCCTAATCCTTTGATTCATGAAAACCTTAAACAGAATTGGGGCGGAATGATGAAGCTACTTTCTTCAACTGCAAATAATCTTGTTGAACAAAACATTGAGTATATTGAATTCTGGGCACACATAGATCAAGCTCCTTCGGATGCAAAAGTATATATTGATCTTGGTAACATTAGTGAGGATGTAATTCCGAACAGGCTGTTGGATACTGAGGATAAAAAGCTGAATGAAGTTATAGATCCCGGGGAAGATACTGGGATTGATGGTATTTTCGATGCTGATGAAAGAACAAAGTATGGCAGTACACTAGCCGATCCGAACGGTGATAATTTTTCATATAAACCTACAAATTCACATAATATTTACGATTATTTTAATATAAACGGAACCGAAGGAAATGCAAACTTATCTGATAACGCGAGGATTCCCGATACTGAAGATCTTAACAGGAATGGTACGCTTGATTTGTTGAACAGTTATTTCAGATATGCGATTCCGCTCGATACAACAACAGCAAATCCTTACATTGCAGGCGGTGGTGATAACGCTGGCTGGTACTTATTTAGAATTCCTTTAAAAGATACTGCAACAGTTGTCGGAAATCCAAGCCTTACCAACATTGAAACAATAAGACTTTTTGTAACTGGGGTAAGCAGTCTTGTACATATAAGGCTTACCGAGTTTAATCTTGTAGGAAGCCAGTGGCAGAAAGCTAATAAAAATGATTCAACTCTATCCGTTTCAGTCATAAGTTATGAAGACAATCCAAGTTATACATTACCGCCGGGAGTTTCTCAGGAAAGGGACCTTTCTCATCCCGACGAAAATGTTTTACAAAACGAACAATCATTAGATCTAATTGTTAACAATCTTCAGGACGGAGAATCAAGAGAAGCGGTTAAATTTCTTTACAGTCCTCTGGATGTGTTTAACTATTCGGAAATGAAATTATTTATTCATGGAGACATTCAAAATTTTGCAGGATCACTTTCGGATACAACAAATGGGAAATATGCCTCGCAGGTTTACTTTAGATTTGGCACCGATTCTCTTAATTATTATGAATACCGGCAGCCGGTTTTGCCCGGATGGAACGAAATAAGTATTCCATTTAAAGAAATAACTTCACTCAAGCAAACAAGAGGTGATTCAACAAGTTTAGTTTATGAATTACCAGTTCCGGGTTTGCTCGGTCACTATTACAGGCTTAAAGGGAATCCTACACTTACGGCAATTCAATTTTTATCAGTAGGTATTTATAATATAAAGGAAACCGGCAGTGGTGCACCAATTCCCCTTTCTGGGGAAGTATGGGTAAATGAATTAAGAGTTATTGGGGCCGACGATTCTCCCGGTTGGGCTTACAGTTTTAATTCTTCAATAAGATTTGCAGACCTTTTCGGTTTAAGTTTTAATATGAGTAAAAAGAATCCATATTTTCACGCACTATCGGATAGGTTTGGATCCAGGGTGGAATCTACAAACTGGAGTGTTGCCACTGATTTTGATGTATTAAAACTACTTCCTTTTAATTTGCCTGAGAGTAACCTTAAAATTAATTACTCGCATTCCGAGTCTTTAGGCAAACCATTGTATATACCCGGAACTGATATTCGTGTTGATCAAGCAGGCAGGCAATTAGATAAAACTGATCCTGATTCTATCACATTTGGTCCCAAAAACTCTAAGGATTTAGAAAATGAAACTCAAACATTAAACATTTCTGATAGTTGGTCAGCGTCAAATGTAAAAATAAAAATTCCGACTAATTTCTGGTTAATCAGAGATACTTTTAATAATCTGACTTTTGGCTTTAATTACAACAAGACTTTCAGCAGAAACCCAACCGTGCTTTCAAATAAAGCGTGGGTGTGGAATGCAAATATAGCTTATGGCTTAAATCTGGGGCCTCAATATTATTTTAATCCTGTTGATATCCCGGTACTTGGATCTGCTTTAGGTCTTCTCAGCGATTACAGGAATCTAAAGGTATATTTCCTTCCGCAATCTTTTACGTTTAATCTTACGGCAAAAAGAAACAGGAACACAAATGTTACCCGAGCAAGAAAAATTTCCGGTCAAATTTCAGATGCACAGCAGGTTATAACAAGAGATTTTGGAACGACAAGAGGGTTTGGATTTAACTGGAAAGTTACTGAAGGTGGTTTCTTAAACCTTACTACAAACTATAATGTGAACATAAATTCTTCGCTGGCATACCTGGAGACTGAAAATTTATTTGATAAAAATGGTCAGGTCGTTCTGGATCAAAACGGAAATCCTGTTCAAGTCCAGCGAAGTGAAAGCGATATATGGCATGATATTTTTTCTCGAGTATGGTTTGGAAAAGACTTTGCATACCAGCAAAATACTGAGTTCAAAACATCCCCACGGTTACCATCATTCTGGGATTTAAATAAATATTTTACGGTTACGGCAGGATATTCTGTTGGTTACAATTGGAACTTTGATTTTAGGTCGGGAGATTTAGGAAGAAGTGCCGGGTTTGCCAGCAAATCAAATGTTGGATTTACTTTAAGGCTTAAAGCATTAACGGAACCTTTGTTTAGAAATACAGAAACTTCTTCCAATAAAAGGACAGAAAATTTTTCTAATAACAGGAATATTCAAAATAGATTTGGGGATACTTCAAAGACTTTATTAAACGATTCACTTGCAATAAATGATACGTCCAAAGGGACAGTGAGACCTTCACCTATTAAGAATGCAGCTTTATTTCTTGAGTCCCTGGCAAAAAGCATATTGTTCGATTATGAAAGCATTACTATCAATTTTACGAACAATCACAATCTTTCAAAATCTGGCATTGCCGGAACAGGGACAGGCTTCAGTAATTTCTGGGGATTTACTGAGAGAGCCTCCAATGGACCTACGAGAGCATTTATGCTTGGCCTGAGCGACGATGTAGGAGACAGGATCGCTTTGCCAAGTTCAAACGTCAGTGATATTTTTTCTAATAGCAATAACATCGACCTTAGAACTTCAAGGCCTTTATGGGAAGGAGCTAAAATAGATTTGAACTGGAAAGTAGGATGGACTCTTAATAAGACAACATCTTTTAGAGGAGATGATAATGGTAATCTGGTCCTTTCAAACGTATCCTCTACGGGGAGCTTAAGCCGAAGCTTTCTTTCGCTTCCGCCGTTTCTTTTTCTGAGTGTTTTTAAAAACGGGATTAAGAAAGTCAATGAACTATACGATCCTAATTCAACCGATCCAGGAGCCAGTCTTTCATCTGCTTTTGTTCAAGGATTTGAAACATTCCCCTGGTTATCGAAACTTGGTTTCTTTAAAGACGTTGTTAAATATATTCCGAGACCAAACTGGAGTATAACCTGGGATGGTCTTGAAAAATTCTTCCTTTTCAAAAAATTTGCTAAGAAGGTTTCATTTAACCATGTTTATTCTTCAACTTATACTGAAGGCTGGAGGATCAATCCCGATGGTGTTCAGGAAACTCAATCGCAAAGAATTGATTATGGCTTTACACCTTTGGCCGGATTGAATTTTACTTTTGGAGACCTTTGGGGAGGAAACCTTATAAGCAGTGTAAAATATTCTACAAATACAGATTTCGATCTCGGAATATCGAATCAAAATATTACTCAAACTTTTTCAAGAGATATTGGTATTACAGCAGGGTATTCTAAATCTGGATTTGAGCTTCCTCTATTTGGTCTCTCCTTAAAGAATGATATTGAGTTTACTTTTTCTTACACGAGCACTGAAAACTCGATTGTTCGTTATGAGATGAATAACTTTACAGAAGAAGGAATTCCCCAGGATGGAACGACAAGGACAACTATTGAACCGAGAATAAAATATACTATTAGTTCAAAAGTTACTCTTTCTATATTTTACAGGAGATCTTCCGTACAGCCTGAAGGTGCCTCGAGAGTTACTCCTACAGTTACAAATGAAGCAGGACTGGATGTTCATATTTCTATTCAATAATTTTATTATAATTAAATACATAATTGATTGCATCCGAATTAAATTGTAAATGTTAGGCAAATTGATTAATCTTAAAACAGACAAAGAAAGAATTTGATTTTTATGAAACCTAAAAGAATTTTGTGGGTCGATGATGAAATAGAACTCTTACGTTCGCATATCATCTTTTTATCCGAAAAAGGATATGAAGTTGATACAGTTACAAACGGTGAGGATGCTGTAGCATCTGTAAAAGAAAAAACTTATGATTTAATTTTTCTCGATGAGATGATGGCAGGAATGGGAGGGCTTGAAACTCTTGGTGAAATTAAGGAAATAAATTCGGGGATTCCTGTTGTAATGGTAACCAAGAGTGAAGAAGAAACTCTCATGAACGACGCGATAGGCGGAAAGATTAATGACTATCTTACCAAACCTGTTAACCCGAGCCAGATACTACTTGTTTGTAAAAAACTTCTTGAAGGAAGAAAAATTTCAGGACAGTATGCAGCAAAAGATTATCTGCAAGATTTTAATGAGATATCTCGTCAACTTTTAACGAATCCCGATTACGATGAATGGATTGAGATATATTTAAAGCTTACGGGCTGGGATGTTGAACTCGATACTCATCCTGAAATTGATTTAAGACAAACTCTTAATGATCAGAAGAAAGAGGCAAATAAAGAGTTCTCAAAGTTTGTTGAAAAAAATTACAAAGATTGGATTACTCTGAAGCATGATGAGTACAGGCCTAAGCTTACTCCGGAAATAGCGGAGAATTTCTTATTCGATATTCTGAAAAAGGAAAACAAAACTTTATTTTTCTTTGTATTGGATTGTTTGCGCATGGATCAATGGTTGGTTATGGAAAAGCATCTTAGTGAATTCTTCAAGATAGATAAAGAATACTATTATTCCATTTTACCTACAGCAACCCCTTACGCAAGAAATTCTTTATTCAGTGGATTATTTCCTTCTGAAATTGAAAAAAATTATCCTCAATTGTGGGCGTCCGGCGACGATGACGAGAGTAGTATGAACAGGTATGAAAAAGAACTGCTGCAATTGCTTCTTGATAGAAGAAAAATAAAACTCCGCAATGAACTAAAATACATTAAAATTATTGATCCTGAAGTTGGGAAAAATTTTGAGAATAATATCCTTTCTTACAAGAATACTCACTTTACCGCAGTTGTAGTTAATTTTTTAGATATGATTGCGCACGGAAGATCCGATTCCGACCTGCTCAAAGAAATCGCTCCTGACGAATCAGCTTACCGTTCACTAACCAATAGTTGGTTTATTCATTCTTCTTTATTCTCAACTTTTAAATCAATTGCTAAAATGGAAAATGTGAGAATAGTTATAACCACAGATCATGGAAGTATTAGGTCTTTGCGCGGTGCGAAAGTTCTTGGAGACAGGGAAGCATCGACAAACTTAAGATTTAAATATGGCAGGAATCTTAAAGTTGATGATAAACATGCTTTGTTTATAAAAAATTCCGAAGAGTATAAACTTCCCAAAAGAGGAGTCACAATAAATTATATTATTGCTAAAGAAGATTACTACTTTGTTTATCCGACTGATTATCATAAGTACCTCACATATTACAAAGATACATTCCAGCATGGCGGAATATCGATGGAAGAAATGATATTACCTGTAATTACCATGGAACCGAAATAAAAGTGATTTATCCTTTTGAAAAAACTGTTCTTCAGAGAGGAAGAAACAAAAGCTCTTGCAAATTCATTTGCAAACAGTATAAATTCAGGAAGGATAATTATAATTAATGGCGAACTGGGCGCAGGTAAAACTTTTTTTGTGAAAAACGCGGTTTCCGTTTGGGGAGTAGCAAATGCGAGTAGTCCCACATTTGCAATAGTGAATATTTATTATGGAGACAAAAAAGTTTATCACTTTGATTTTTATAGATTAAAAAATAAAGAAGAACTTTTTGATATTGGCTTTAACGATTATATAAGTGATCCTGATGCCGTAATATTTATTGAATGGGGCAATCTTATTCCTGATGTTCTCCCAGAATCAAGAATTGAAATAAATATTGAAATGGCGGAAGGGTCTGTTCGTAATTTCAGGTTTGATAAATATGATTAATGGGAAACCGATATTAGCTTTGGAGACCTCTGAAAGGATTTGCGGGGTTTGTCTTTACTTTAATGAAGAAAAATATTTTGAATTTTCAATGCTATTAAAGAATGCACACTCTGAAGTGATCTTCGATCTTGTTGATAAAGTTTTAAAAGACATCTGGAACAGAAATTAATCAGGTTGCATGTATCGCTGTGTCTGCTGGTCCCGGTTCCTTTACAGGTTTAAGAATTGGAATGTCGACTGCCAAAGGTCTGGCTTTCGGAGCTTCACTCCCTATCGCACCTATTCCAACATTTGAGGCGATGGCATTTCAACTAACAGATTTTCTAAATGAAGGGACGGAATTTATTATTGCAAACAAAGTAAATTCGGAGGAAGCTTACTTTGCCGGTTTTCAAATTAAAGGTAATAATTATATATTTGCCGACGATTTGACTATAATTGATAGTCAAAAATTAGAAAAAGAAGCCAAAAACAAATTAATTTTTGGAAATGCTGTTAAAAGCAAAGATGGTTTTACAGCGCCTTCAGCAAAATACATTGCCAAATGGTGTGAAAAATTTGGGAATGGATTATTAACTTTAGATTATGATTTTTTAGAACCAAATTATCTTAAAGATTTCATAATAAAAGGAATGAAGAAATGATTAAGAAAATTTTAGTTTTGTCGTGCCTGCTGATTTCGGTATCATATTCACAGCTTCTTGGTCCAAAAATCGTTTTCCAGGAAAAGGAATATAATTTTGGTACTGTTGTGCAGGGAGAAAAAGTAAAGCATAATTTTGTTGTAACAAACAATGGTGATGACACACTAAAAATAAGCAACGTACATGCATCTTGTGGATGTACGGCTGCTCTTCCCGATAAAAAAGAATTATTGCCCAGCGAATCAACAAATATAAGAGTTGAATTCAATTCTTTAGGAAGAACCGGAAACCAGTTGAAATATATTACTGTTACATCTAATGATAAAGATAATCCCGAATTCATTTTAAAGCTTTTTGGAGAAGTTGTTAAAGAGGATACACTAAAACAGAAGAATACAAGCTCGCTTCAAAAAGAAAAATCTAACTGATGGCCTGGTTCAAAAGATCAAAAGACAATATTGCGCCAGATACTCAGAAGAAAGAGTTACCTGACGGACTATGGGAAAAATGTCCAAGTTGTAATGAAATAATTCATAAGAAACAACTTGAACAAAATTTATGGACGTGCCCCAAATGTGGTTATCATTTCAGGATAAGCAGCACTGAGTATATAAAAATACTTCTGGATAAAAGTTCTTTTAGAGAAATGGATAAGAAAATGCGTTCTGCCGATCCTCTTGGTTTTGAGGATACAAAAAAATATTCTCAGCGCATTGAAGAAACAATTAAAAAAGTTGGACTCATGGATGCTGTTCGAACTGGTACGGGAAAGCTAAATGGTATTAACGTTGCTTTAGGTTGTATGGATTTTAAATTTATTGGCGGAAGTATGGGTTCTGTTGTTGGAGAAAAGATTTCCCGTTTAACAGATAAAGCCGGGAAAAGTAAACTTCCTCTTATCATAATTTCTTCCAGTGGCGGTGCAAGAATGATGGAAGGTGCATATTCTCTTATGCAACTTGCGAAAACAAGTTCACGTCTTGCTAAATATGCCGAACTCGGACTTCCTTATATCTCGGTTTTAACTGATCCGACTACTGGTGGTACAACAGCAAGCTATGCAATGTTAGGCGATGTTCACATTGCAGAACCTGGAGCTCTAATTGGATTTGCTGGTCCAAGAGTTATTAAGCAAACAATTGGCAAAGATCTGCCGGAAGGTTTTCAGCGTTCTGAATTTTTACTTGAGCAGGGGTTTGTTGATATAATCACCCCGCGAAAAAATCTTAAAGAAACAATTTTTAATGTTTTGACTCTACTCAACTGAGGTTCCTGATCAAAACAATTTCAACTGTTAAAGAGATGCAATCTGTTTCCCGGCAGATAAGCTGTTCGGGAAAGAAAATCGGGCTTGTTCCTACTATGGGGTATCTGCATCAAGGACATCTTTCATTAATCAAGAAATCAAAAGAGCTTTGTGATATAACTGTTGTTTCTATTTTTGTTAATCCAACTCAATTTGCTCCTACAGAAGATTACGAAAAATATCCGAGGGACATTGAACGCGATAATAAGCTTCTTAAAGAATATTATGTTGATTATGTTTTTGTCCCTTCGCAGGAAGAAATTTATTCTTTAGGTTATCAATCTTATGTTTATGTAAATGAAATCTCAAAAAAATTTGAAGGAGAATTTAGGCCTACACATTTCAGAGGCGTTACAACAATTGTTTCAATATTATTTAATTGTGTAAAACCCGATTTGGCTTTCTTCGGACAAAAAGATGCACAGCAGGCTGCAGTTATTAAACAAATGGTAAGTGATCTTAAATATGATATTGAAATTATTGTTTGTCCAATTGTTAGAGAAACTGATGGACTGGCAATGAGTTCACGGAATGTCTATTTATCTCCTGAAGAAAGAACGAAAGCACTAACTTTACATAAATCTCTTCTATATGCTAAGAAATTAATTGTAGGGAAAGAAATGGATTCCCAAAAAGTTATTGGTAATATAAAAGTGATTATTAGTGAAGAGAAATCAATCAAACTGGATTATGTTGGAATTGTAAATGCTAATGGGTTCAGAGAAGCTGACTTAATTGAAGGTGGGAACGAATATTATATTTTAGTTGCAGCAAGAGTGGGGAATACACGATTGATCGATAATGAGTTTGTAAGAGTTCAGTTTTAACAAACTCTGAAAAAACATGATATGAAAAAATCCCCGGTCCAAAGAATTCTATCCGTTCTGTTATATCTGCTCTTCTTGTTTTGTATTGCATGCACTGCTGTATTTGTTTATATACAATGGGCTGAGTATTCCAAACACGATGTAATTCCTCAATTAAGCGAACATAAAATTATTAAAAGCATTTTCCTTAAAAAGGACTTTATCGAGTTTGCTCAAATTGCCTTTAAAAATGAGAATAATGGTTTTTCAGCTTCTTACGACTTTGATGAAACAACAATGCTTTCCAAAGATATGTTTCAAACCCAGGAAATGTTTGGTGAAAAGAAATATAAATACCGTCCGAATATTGGAATTTATAATGTTCTTGTATGGAGCGGATTGCAGAAGGTTGAATTCGCGGTTCCAGCTACTTCTGAGATCAGTAAAGCTCTTGCGAAAAATGAACTCTTCCTTTATGTCTATTTCAAAACTGATTCAAATGGATTTAAGCAAACAGAATTTCCCTGGCATCCTGGTTCCTATACAATATTCTTTTTAGGAGATTCCTTTACTGAAGGGCTATGGGTAAAACCTGAAGAGACTTTTGTAAACCAGGTCGGTGTTGAATTACAAAAAGAAAACATTTCTGTTGTACCTATGAATCTTGGTACGGATGGTTACAGCGCATTGGAAGAAGATTGGAAGCTTGAACATTATGCTTCAATATTTCACCCCAAAATGGTTGTTACTAACCTCTTTCCAAACGATGTTCACGATGATTACTATCAAGTTATAAAAGGGAATGACATTCCTAAGAAAAACTATGATGAGATGTTTTATTATATCCAGCGAATGAAAGATTTTTGTGACAAGTTTAATATTAAGCTTGTGATTTCTGAGATCCCGATTCAGGAGCAGTTTACAAAATTACGTGGCTTCCATGTTTTTGAGGAACGTGTGAAAACATGGTGCGATGAACATAAAATAATAAATGTAGATCCATATAATTATTTTGATAAGATAGGGGCAGATAGTCTATATTTTTCATGGGACCCTCATTTTACTCCCCGCGGACATCTTGCTTATGCTGACTTTCTTTGTCATCAGATTGATACCATGATTGTTCCTCAAAAAAGGTTAAACTAACTTGTAACTCGAAGTGAATTAAGCCTGTACAAAGCATTTACCCCATACAAAACCAAACCTTCCTCATAAACAAAATCAAAATTGAGATACGGGATGATCTTTTTAGCATTTCCCCCGGTTAAGTAGAACAAATAAATTTTGTAGGGACAAGTCGCGACTTGTCCCTACATTTATTAAATCGTTAATTGTTTTCTCAATCATTCCAACAACAGAAGTTACAACTCCGCTCGCAATTGAGGAGTTTGTATCTTTACCAATTGTTGAAACAAAATCAGAAATGCTTAGAAGAGGTAGTTGCGCAGTCCTTTGTTTAAGAGATTCGAACATCATATCTAAACCGGGAGCGATTAAACCGCCGATAAATTTCCCCGGGATATTCAATCACATTTATTGTTGTTGCTGTCCCAAAATCAATTGAAAGAATATAAGTACCTTCTTTGTAATTCTTATATTTTTCAGAATTCTTAAAAAGAAAAAATGCACCTTCTGCAGAACAAAGTCTGTCTATTCCTAAAGTCTCGGGAGTTTTATAATCGATTGTAAGATTTGTCTTAATGTCTTTTGTAATAATGAAAGGAGATTTACCGGTTATCTTTTTAACTTCTTCAGAAATAATTTTTGTTTTATCAGGAACTACGGACGATATAGCAACATTATCTTTAGAATTAGATTTAAGAAAACCTAAAACATCGCTAATATCTTTAAAGGAATGAAATTCTGTAAGTTTGTCGTTTGTAAACTTTCCGGCTTTAATTCTTGAGTTCCCTATGTCGATTGCAATAAGCATTAAACTACACTCACGTCGCCGAAATAAATTTTTTCAATATTCTCTTTATTTTTCAGAATCAGGAAACCGTTCTCGTCTATGTCGTCAAAGATGCCGTATTTTATTTTTTCACCGTCCTCAATAGAAATTCTTTTCCCAATCATTTCACATCTTTGTTTCCATTCTTTTATAACCCATTTATAATTAGAAATAACCTGGTCAAGCGTTTCCTCAAAAACATTAAGAAGTTCGGCAAGGAGAATTTCTCTTCCAATGGTTTCACCTGTTTCCATCTTAAGAGATGTTGGCTGAATATTAAAACTTCCCTGGAAAGAAGTTTGGTTAACATTTATGCCTATCCCAATTACAACACGCTCGATCTTTTCTCCTTTCGATGTAGACTCAATTAAAACTCCTGCAACTTTTTTATTATTTATTAAAACATCGTTTGGCCATTTTAATTCTGTTCTCGACTGAAAAAAATTTTCTATTGCAAGAGCTGTGGACAACGCTGCTGCAAAGTTTATCAGGTTAAAACGTTTGGTAAAATATCTTTTGTCCGTTAAAAGAATTGAGAAGGTGAGATTCAATCCTTTAGTGCTGTACCATTGCCTGTCTTTTCTTCCCCTTCCCTTTGTTTGCTTCTCGGCGATAAGAATTGTTCCATTAATATTTCCGGAGATAGCGGGATCGAGAAGAAAACTATTTGTAGAAGAAACTTCATCTGTGTAGATAATGTTCCTTCCTATTACTTCCGTATCGAGCTTTATATCAAAATTTTCTAAGTTAAAAGTTGATTCCATTCCTGCTTTCCTGTTTGTCAGAGATGTCGCATACTTTGCTAATAAGCAAGTAATGCTGTCATTAAGTCAGATATAACGACAAATTTTAGGTTATTCTAATCGTACCGCTTATTGCCCATAACTTATTTTAATATAATGTCTTAGTGTCTTTTGAACTGCATGGCATAAGCATTGTGTACTAGAAAGTAAAAAAATTATTAAAGAACAGTTATAAATATATAAAAAGAAAGATAGGAGTTGATAAAATGACACTCATAAAATTTGAACCCTTAAGAGAACTTGAAAACTGGAATGAAAAGATTCACAGGTTTTTCGGTGAGTTCCCGACCGCAGATTTTAATTATTATCCGCACGTCGACGTATCCGATGATAAAGACAATATTTATGTTGAAGCAGAGATTCCCGGAGTTAAAAAGGAAGACATTAAGATAACTCTGCAGGATAATATTTTAACAATCTCCGGCGAAAAGAAGAATGAGAAAAAAGAAAACGATAAAAAGAATTTCTTCAGAAGTGAAAGAGTTTATGGCTCATTCACAAGAAGCTTTACTCTGCCGGATGATATAAATCCTGATAGTGTTGAAGCAAAATTCGATAATGGAATTCTGAATGTAACAATTCAAAAAGCTCAGCCAAAAAAGGCGGCAGAGAAATTTATCGAAGTAAAATAATTGGTTCGTCATAATAAAATTAAAGAAAGGAATTTTTAATAATGGGTAAAATAATTGGAATAGACCTTGGAACAACAAACTCTTGCGTTGCTGTTATGGAAGGTAATGACCCGGTAGTTATTCCAAACTCGGAAGGCGGCAGAACTACACCTTCGGTTGTTGCATTCGCTAAGTCAGGTGAGAGATTAGTTGGACAGCCTGCAAAAAGGCAGGCGATCACTAATCCTAAAAATACTATCTTCTCAATAAAACGTTTTATGGGAAGAAAGATGGATGAAGTGACTGAGGAAATGAAGAAGGTTCCTTATGAAGTTGTAGCAGGTGATAATAATACTGCGCGTGTTAAGATTGGTGACAGGGTATATTCTCCACCCGAAATAAGCGCAATGATTTTACAGAAGATGAAGAAAACTGCTGAGGAATATCTTGGACAGGAAGTAACGGAAGCTGTTATTACTGTTCCGGCATATTTTAATGACTCACAGCGCCAGGCTACAAAAGATGCCGGTGAGATTGCAGGATTAAAAGTTAAAAGAATAATTAATGAACCGACTGCTGCTGCTCTTGCTTACGGTTTGGATAAAAAGACAAGAGATCATCTTGTTGCAGTATATGATCTTGGCGGCGGTACTTTTGATATCTCGATTCTTCAATTAGGTGAAGGTGTTTTTGAAGTTAAATCTTCTAATGGTGATGGACACCTTGGCGGCGATGACTTTGACCAGAGAGTGATTGATTTTCTTGCTGATGAATTCAAAAAACAGGAAGGAATTGATTTACGAAATGACCCGATGGCTTTGCAGAGATTGAAAGAAGCTGCTGAAAAAGCAAAGATCGAGTTATCATCTTCGTCAACTACAGATGTTAATCTTCCGTTTATTACTGCAACACAGGAAGGTCCAAAACATCTTAATATTAAATATTTCGAGATCGAAATTTGAGCAATTGGTTGATGATTTATTTAAAAGAACAATAGGTCCTTGTGAACAAGCTCTTAAAGCTGCGGGAGTAAGTGCATCTCAGGTCGATGAAGTAATACTTGTCGGTGGTTCTACAAGAATTCCTGCGGTACAGGAACTTGTAAAGAAACTGTTTGGAAAAGAACCTCATAAAGGCGTTAACCCTGATGAAGTTGTAGCAATTGGTGCTTCGATACAGGGTGGTGTTCTTACCGGTGATGTAAAAGATGTGTTGTTGCTCGATGTAACTCCGCTTTCACTCGGTATTGAAACACTCGGTGGTGTATTTACAAAACTTATTGATGCGAATACAACTATACCGACAAAGAAAAGTGAAATCTTTTCAACTGCATCGGATAATCAGCCTTCTGTGGAAATAAACGTTCTGCAGGGTGAAAGACCGATGGCTAATGATAACAGGACACTCGGAAGATTTCATCTTGATGGTATTCCGCCTGCACCGAGAGGAGTTCCTCAGGTCGAGGTTACTTTTGATATCGATGCGAACGGTATTATGCATGTTCACGCTAAAGATAAAGCCACAAACAAGGAACAGAGTATCAACATAACTTCTTCGAGCGGTTTATCTAAGGAAGAAGTAGAAAAGATGAAGAGAGATGCAACCGAGCATGCTGCCGAAGATAAGAAGAAGAAAGAAGGAGTCGAGGTTAAAAACCAGGCTGACAGCATGATCTTCCAGACTAAGAAACAGATGGAAGAAATGAAAGACAAGTTATCTGCTGATAGCAAGTCACGGCTTGAATCTGAAATAAAGAAAGTTGAAGATGCTCTTTCTTCAAATGATACTGGAAGAATTAAATCTGCAAACGATGATTTAACTAAAGTATGGAATGAAATAGCTTCGCAGCTTTATCAGCAAGCTGGTTCAGGTCCGCAGCCGGGTGCAACTGATGCACAGGGACAAGGTGAAGCGAGTGGTTCGCAGGAAGCTAAATCCGGTAAGGATGATGCGCAGGATGCATCTTACGAAGTTGTGGATGAAGAAAAAGATAAAGACAAAAATAAAAAGTAAATAAACAAACCCGTAGCACAGAATAGTATTCTGTGCTGCGTTATGGGTTTGAGTTTATTATAAAAAGGAGAATAAAAATGACTGACAATAAAGATATCGTAACAGTTAAAGAAACAGAACAGAACTGGGAAGAAACTCTTGAAACAGAAGCAGTTGTTGCCCCGTTTGTTGATGTATATGAAACTGAAAATGATTTTCATCTTAGTTGCAAATATGCCCGGAGTTACAAGAGATAATGTTAAGATTAAATTGGAAGAAGAATCTCTTGCGATCTTAGGTAAAGTAAATTACAAGGAACTGAAAAACAAAAAATATATCCTTAACGAAAATGAAGTAGGCAACTATTACAGGAAGTTCAGGATAAGCAATAGTGTTGATGAGACTAAGATAGAGGCACGATTTGAAAACGGACAGCTTACTGTTAAGCTTCCAAAGCACGACAGGATAAAACCAAGAACGATTGAGATAAAGTAAAGAACTTCATTCGATAAAAAACAAAACCCGTCTTAATGGCGGGTTTTTTATTTTAAAATTTACCAGTGTGAAAGTCTTAAATTGCCTCGGTAGACGCAACCTTTAGGTTGCGTTTTTCTATTAATTGGCGCAGTCTGAAGCCTGCGGCTACCAGCATGTTGAAGATTTTAATTATCATCAGGTAGACGCAACCTTTAAGTTACGTTTTTCTATAATTAATTATCGCAGTCTTAAACCTGCGGCTACACAGCTTTCCAAAACACGATAGAATAAAATTACAAGAATCAATTGAGATAAAGTAAAAAATTTTATTCACAAAAAACAAAACCGCTACTTATTGGCAACTTTTATATTCTTCTCTTAGAACTAAGGTGGATATTCATTTTCCTACAAGTAAGTTATATTACAGATTTAATTAACTTTCTAAATCCTTAAAAGATATATTCTCGTATCATATGCAAAATGACTTCTTATTTTACCAATTGTAGAAATATCCTCACAGTATTGTTTATCAATTACTTTTCAATGAATATGCTATTATAATTTCATTGAGGAATAAGTCAACTATAACTCCGATTGCCAATTGCAACATAAAATAATTTTTATAAAATCCTTATCATTTATTGGAGACTAATAACCAAGAATTAGCTAAACTAATATTTATCATCATCCAATTTGTGCTATCAGAAGCAAATAACTGTATCTCATACTCTTATTCATTATATTATAAAAGTATTGAACTACCGTCTTACTATTCAGAAATTGTCAATTTTTGAATCACTCATCAATAAATTATGATCATGAGATGTTCCGATACAAATCTTCAACTGAACGAAATTTTTTACACACAATTAATTATTGCTATAATCTGATCATCATTTAATGTTTGCTTAGTATGGAAAAGATATTCAGCATATTTTGAATTTTGGTTCCATTTGTGTACCAATATTTCTAAGCTTACAAGAATCAAAATATCTTACTTTAGATTGTAAATTCAGTCATTCTAATTGTGTCTTTTGTCATATTGAATAACTTTATAAAGCGAAATTCATCGACAGTTTATTTTGCTTATACGTAAGGTAAGATTAAATTTAACAATTAATTAAAATGCCATAAAGATCTGGATCAATTTGAATTTTAGCATATTACGTAACAGTTACAATTTGTTGGAAATTTTTTCATTGAGGCTTGATGTATAAAATCATAAATGAATATAATAATGGGATAGAATATTACTGAATGAAATATTTATTAGAAAATGTATAGTTTAGATTATTATTAGAAAATTTGCCAAAATAAAGAGAAGCAAACCAAATAGTATCAAGCTATTAAATACGTGCAATATTTGTTTAATGATAATTATTTTCATAATTACTACAGTGTCTAACTATTAATTATACAGAACGACTTCCGTATAACACGCAGACTTATAGCACGATATGCATACTAAATAATCATCTTTAGAGGATATATTCAAAATTTTATTCGGCATATCGCTCATAATATATTGTGTCTATATACAGAAAACTTGAAACTCATTTCCCCCGCCAAATAAGAAGATAGGGAAGTGAAGCACTCTTGCTAAAAATAACTTAAACGTTTAATTATGTCAATAAAACCAAATTGTAAAAGAAGAGGCTTCAATTAACTCGAAGTCATTCCTACTTTATAATTTTTTGATCAATTCAAAGTAAACGGAACATTAACCGATAAGCTAATATTCCTTCCCATATCATAAATGCCCAACGGTTTTAACAAGCTTAGATGATTTATATAAACCTTATCAAAAATATTGGTAACATTTATTGTAATCTTCAGAGGAACAGAACCCCAATTAATTGAAGAACCAATTCCGGCATCATATAAAGAATATCCGGGTGTTGGAGTTTCATTGTCCGCATTCCTGTTTTGTTTAAGATAGCTTCTCAAACGTACATTTAAGAAAGTTCCTTTGAATGAAGAAAAATCGGAAAGGAAGAATTTAATTTCCGCAATAATTTTATCGGCAGGCATAAACGGCAGGTAAGTGTCATCAGTCTTTTTGCCGATTACGGTTGAGTAAGATGCATTAAGGTTTACACATTTCGTCGGCTTAACTTCTATGCTTGCTTCGCCGCCTGTAAGATTAGCATCATCCTGGACAAAGTCATAATAAGTATTTATTCCATCCGGTGTTTTTTGATTGGTCGGCATTAAGTAAATAAAATTATTTACGTGATTGTTAAAAGCACTTACACTAATCTTAACCGAGTTTGCAACATAAGTTACTCCAAGATCAGCCTGGTAATTTTGTTCACTTACTAAATTCGGATCACCGCGTTCATACATTGTTGTTCCTTCGTGAACACCATTCGATGCAATTTCCGAAAGATCAGGTGCGCGGAATCCGGTGGCAAAGTTTACTTTTATTATCCAGTTGCTGGTAGGGAAGTATGAACCTCCGATAGCTCCGTTAAATGTATTGTAATCACGATCCAGTTTTTGGAAATATGCTTCTTCTCCGGGAGTTCCCATTTCCTGAGTTTCAATTTTATTTAAATCGTACCTCGCGCCGCCTTCAAAAAGAAATTTATCATAATTCTTTTTTAAGTAAGTGAAAAACGAAAACTCATTCATATCAGCGTCGGGAATGAGAATACGTTTGCCTTCATTTTCATTTCCCTTAATTTGTCCCTGTGTTCCGATTGTAAGTTCGGAGTTTTCAAAAACTGGATAAAGCCATTCGGCATCGTAAGAAAAAGTATTCAGCATAACATCGAGGTCAGCCATATCTCCTTCTCCGCCGCCGCCTTCATCCGCGCCTTCATCTTCCTCACGATGATTATTCTGAAAACCAAGATTAACTTTGAATTTTGATTCTCCCGTAACAAAAAGATTTCTTAAAGAAATTACATGATAACTGATTGTATGATGAGGTCCTTCAAATTCTCTTTCAAAATGATCTTCTTCCTGGTCTTTAGGATTATTTAAAGCGGCTTCTTCAACAACTCCGTGAACATGATAAGAAAACAAATATTCGAGAGTTGAAAATCCCCAGGTGTCATTATAATTCAAAATACCTTTTGCATCCAAAGCCGCAAATCTTGTATTAGGTATTCTCTTATCATTTCCATCTAAATAATCTGCGTGACTTTGTCCGCCGAGATGAAACTGCCATCGCAATTTTTTGCCGGAACCTTTTAAGCTTGCTGTAAGATTAGCGCCGAGTGTGTTGGAGAAAGTTTCAAGATTTACTTCCCCGGTTGTTGTGCCGACATCTGCGAATGCAGGATCCATAAAGTTAACTGCACCGCCAATTACACTTGAACCGTATAATAAAGCGGCGGGTCCTTCGATAATTTCAATGTCGCCTGTACCGACTTCATCAACACCGAAGCCATGCTCATTCTGCCATTCCTGGTTATCGAACCGCTGCCCGTTTACAATTGCAGCAATTCTGTATCCAAATAAACCTCTGATAACAGGCTTTGAAATTGAGAAACCATTTGATAATTCTGATACTCCCGGCAGAAGTGTTAATGATCTCTGTAGTGAAATGAAGCCGTCGCTCTTTACTATATCCGATGAAGTTTTTTCAACTTTAAATGGAGCTTTTTCAGTTTCGTTTACCGAGTTGCCGATAACAACCACATCGCCAATCTCGATATTCGATGGTTCGAGATCTATGTCTAAAGTAACGTTCCCGTTTTTCAAATCTACAGGGACAACCTGGCTTTTGTAACCGACATAGCTGAAGTGAACCTGGAAAAATCCTTTTGGTAAATTTGAAATTTCATAGTGACCTTCACTGTTTGTTACTGTGCCTTGTTGAAGTTCCGGTAAATAAATATTTACAGACTCAAGTTTATTGCCATTGCTTTTATCACTTACAGTTCCTGATAATTTAATCTGAGCTGAAAGTGTAAAATTAAAAATGAGCAATAAGATTAATGAAAAAATTAATTTCATCTGTGCCTCAAATTTTGAATAGATAATTTTCTTCCTTAAAAAGGAGAAAAAGAATTAATTAAATGAATTTAGCTGTGGTTAAACCAGGGAAGTTTGAGGCGGGGGAGTAAACAGTTCAATTTCCGGCTGCAAATAATAAAATTGTCCGTAAGAACAAGTTTGTTCCGAATTTAAAGGTATCTCAATTTTTAAAATGTTATTGTTAAAAAATAATGTTAACTGATTTTTGTAAATGAGTCCTTCAATTGGTTTGTTGCCGTTTTTCTTGCTGCTTTCATTATGAAAGCTTGCAAAATTATCGAGCAATTCCTGTTCATCTTTATCTCTTTCACAATGAATTATTAAATCTTTTCCGGCAGTTTCTTCACTTTTAATATCGTAAAGAACTCCTTCAAAAATTATTTCTTTTTTGTTTTTTCTTGTAAGATGATCTGAGTTGGCGGAATTGATGACTAATGTTGTTTCCTGGTATGATTTCAATTCCTTTTCGGAGACTTCTTCTCCGCAATTAATTAAAAGACAAGCGAAGACAATTTCGTATCCTGCCGCATAAAATAAAATAACACTTAATAAAATTGTAGTAATAAATGTCTTCAAAAAAACCTGTTGTTGGAATGTTGATCTAAGTTAGCAAAGGTTTAGTAATAATAAAAGATCGAATTACTATTAAACAGCCTTCCTGTTTCTATCAATCCAATAGCCCCAGGCAATTATTAACCATTGCGATAACCCGACATAACCAATTGCTTGTGCAGAGTCAGGTGGAGGTCCGATAATATTCATAACATAAACTAAGATTAGAAATATTACAAGACCCCATAAAGCAAAAGTGCCTTTTTTATTTTTAGCTTTTGTTGATTTGAAGTAAAGATAAACACCACCAAGAAAAATCAATCCTTCAACAATTACAGTTGCAGCAATTGAATTCCATAAACCAAACCCGAATTTTATAGAACTGCCCGGATATAACGGCAGATCTGGAATGTGAACGATAAGATCTAAAACCCAATGACTTACAACAAGAACTCCCAGTAATATTGCTGATTTAATATTCTTTTTAAAAAAGAAATAAACTGCACCAAACAGAATTCCCCAGATTATAATAAAAAGAAGACTATGTGTGAAAGGATAATGAACAAAATCAAGTGGATTCATTGCAGAAATACCCGGTTTGATTTCTACTTTTTCTATTCCGAGAATTAGCAGGAACGGCCAGAGTAAATCAGCAAATTGAGCCGCGAGAAAAAAAGTTCCAAGCGAAGGTCTGGGATCAATTTTTTTTGCACCGAACCCAACACCAAAATGACCTATAAACATTTTAATTTCCTTTAATTTATTTTAATAATAAAACTGCAGCAACTATAGCTAACACAAAGCCTGCAATCTTTGAAGCAGGCAGTCCTCCGTTTAATATTGCCTGGTATATTGCGGGAACAAGGATCTGTGTAATTATCATTAGAACTATAAAGGTGCCCACAGCCTGAGGTGTAGCTTTTGCCAAAATGCCGTTAAATACAAGCAAAGCTAATGCACCAACAACTCCCGCACCGATTGCCCATGGTAAACTGGTAATGGTTATATTCTGCAAGCTGCTAAATGATACAACAAACACACACAGAAGTACAACCGTTGCAAAAACAAATGTGGAAAGATTACCGCTCAAGCCACTCCTGTTCATAAGAAGCGGCCATATCCCAAATAAAATTCCCGATACTACTGCTTTTACATCAAGACTTTCCAATTATCCTCCTGTAAATAATGAAATAACTTTTACTGTGATATAAAAAGTTAATCATTTTTTTAATAATGTTTCTCCTAAAGAATAAACTAGGATATGATGAGCAACTGAGATTAGAGCCAGGAATAAAGCGAGAATATATTGTTCGGCAAAATATAAAGCAACGGCAGCTAAACCAGATATTACCATTTCCTGAATCAATCGAAGATATTCGGCTTTGTTCCCCGCATTACGAAAGTCAACCAGACCCCAGAAACCAAAAACTATGGCAGGTGAACCAACACCTAATATGATTTTCATTAGTGTATTTCTTCCGGTATGAAATCCCCAAAAGCTTAAGGCAACAACAATCCCCAATTCCATAATTCCTCTTATTGCAAGATTAAATCTTTTTAAAAGAACCAGCATAACAATTCCCAGATCATGAATATCCATTCGTCAGATGAAATCCGACTAATTGAATAAAGAGTGACTAAATTTTATTTTTTTATTTTACCTCTATTTTTTTACCAATCCCAAAGGCAGCAAAGCTTTTCCGTATACTTCATTTAATACCTGAGCAATGCCAGTATAAATTGCGGAAGCTCCGCACACAATTCCCTCGCCGCCGGCAAATTGTTTTATACCAGCACTTCCGGTTGCATCACCGATAGCTAATAAAAAGAAAAGTATTGTTAAAGTGCCGAAAACCGCCTGCAAAGCTTTCGATAATTTCAAAGTACCGATAAACATGAGTAAGGTGAAAATTCCCCACATAATAAGATAATAAACCATTCCGGTTTCTGAGGTCTTGTCTATCCAGCCCAGCTTCGGCATAACAATTAAAGCAACAAGACTCAACCAAAAAAATCCGTAAGATGCAAAAGCTGTTAACCCGAACGTATTGTTTTTCTTCCATTCCATTATTCCTGCGACAACCTGTGCAAGACCGCCGTAGAAAATTCCCATTGCAAGTATCATTGAATTTAGCTCAAAGATTCCGGAGTTGTGAAAGTTGAGTAGAACTGTTGTCATACCAAATGCGAGCAGTCCGAGAGGGGCGGGGTTTGCTGAATTATCTTTTATGACAAGGGGAGAATCTCCGTTCATATTGTCCTCCTATATTGAGTTATACATGAAAATAGATTGATTTGGTTATTTGAGTATACCTTAATAATCTAAAATAATCATCTTATAATTCATGCACAATTACAGCCAACTCTTTTCAACAAAAACCATCGAATTACTCTTCTTATCAGTTGATGAAATGAAGCAGCCTTTTCAGTGATTTGCAGTTCATTTTTATTTACAATTTTAGTTATTAATTCCTGGTTATTTAAATAATACCAAATTTACGTCTGATTTAAATTGTTATTTCTACTTCTTCTGGGACGATTAACAATAAAGTGCAGCCATTTTTAGAAAATACTTTATGCTTAAAACCCGGCGGAGTATATAAATAGTCTCCTAAAGCCAATTCAACATCATTAAAACAAACAGAGCCTTCAAGCACAAAAACTTCTTCACCGCCGGATGATTATGAAATGGATATTCTGCCCCAGCTTCAAACTTTAATAAAAAACTTGGTGGTCTTTTTGTGTCCTCATCAAATCTCAACACTTTAACTGAAATGCCTTTTGTGTCAACACCTTCTTCGTTTAATGGTTCCCATTCAATTTTGCTTGTGCTGACTATATAATCTTTCATATCTGTACTCATTTTAGATTTTCCTTTAACTTATTTAATAATAATTCATTTTCTACATGTGTCCTCTGTGCTTTATTAGTCATTAATTCCAGCAATTCCAGGGATGCAATGTAGCTTACTAAATTTCCATTTGATGAAATAATATTTCCGTCTCTGACAACTGAATTTTTACTATCATCCATCACAATAAGCGAAGGATATTTCTGTTGAAGTGCTTCACCGCCGGAACAATAAGTAACAATTTTTTTGTTTTTTGCTGCACCAGATTCACCTAATAAAAATGCTCCCGCACAATGGCTGGCAGTAAATTCTGCACTTTTGCTTTTCTCTTTAATAAAATTAACTAAGGCGGAATTCGAGGTTTGATTTTCAGGTGACATTGAACTTGGAACCACAAGTACATTTAATTTTGGGGAATTAGTAAATGTGAAATCTGGTAAAATGCTTAGATTTTCTTCAGTTAAATAAATTCTTTGTTCTTCCGCAATTAGAACAACATTGAATAATTTATTACCTGTTGAGTCAGACTTTGTAAATACATCAAGAGGAGCAACCACCTCATTAGTCAGAACTCCATCAAAAATTACAATTCCGATTGTTGGTAATAACGGATTTAATTCTTTACCCATATTACTCCTTTCATTATGATTATTAAATTTTATAAAACCAGGTAAAACACTAACGATTAGAATCAGGAAAATATACTTGCTCATTACTTCTCCAATTGTTTAGTGCTAAACTAAGATAGAGAATAAGCCAAGAGAATAGACAATCTTCAGAAATGTATATAATATTTAGATGTGAAAATTGCTTTGGTAAGATTTAGGTGATATTTTCGTTTGCTTCTTAAAAAAGTTTGAAAAATAGAATTGATCCTTAAAACCAAGTCTAAAGGCAGTTTCCTTGACTGAAAGATTTTCATAAATCAATAGTCGTTGAGCTTCTGAAGCAATAAGCCCGTAAATAATATTTTGTGCAGTTTTACCAGCAAATTTCTTTGATAACTCATTTAATTTCAGTTCCGTTGTATTTAGCTCTTTTGCTATTTCCTTTAGCGTGATATTGTGATCAAAATTAGCACGTACAAACTCAAGAAATTTCAGGAATAATGCTTCCGGTTTCCAGATTTCATAACCGCTTTCCACTCTTGCACGATTTATTTCAATCAGTATCAGCTTTAATTTTGAGTGAATTGAAGAAAGGTATTGAAATGGTTTGTGGGTTAATTCATTATTAATTTCATTTAAGTATAAAAAAATTATTTTATGGTTTGAAGCGTTAATTACTTCATTAATATCAAAATGGCAGAATAACCCGTTTTGAAATATTAATTCTACATCACTGTCATCTTTAATAAAAAAATGGTATGTAAACTCGATAACAAATCCTTGAACGCTGTTTAGCTCTTTAATGAAATGAAACTGGCCGGAAGTTATTGTTATTATTTCGTCAGCACATAGAGTAAAATCTTTATCATCAATTTTAATATTCACACTTCCCGTAGAAACATAAACTAAAATGTATTTTTTAACCCTGCGTGGGTTTTTTAATTCCTCTGCTTCCGTTATTTTTTTAATTGAAATCATAATACTATTAAAATAACAACTTATTTAAATCTTTAATAAGAATATTTCCGACACCGTACCTGTCAATTCCGAAATGTACTGCCGAAGAAACCCGCAGCCATAATAGTAAAGCCGCTTTACTATTAAATTCTTATAATTAAAAAACTCTGTCCGCGTATGGTGGAATCTTTCATAGCACAACTACCTTGGACAAGAAACTAATAACGGAATGACCAACTCTAAGCTAAATAGATAGTATATTTTTTCATAAGTGATTATGATTAATATCAATAAATTATTTATTTACTTCAGAAGTATAGTCTTAATTGTTTGAATAAAGTTATTGGATTGTAGTTTTATAAAGTATATCCCACTCGAATATTCTGATGCATTCCAATGATACCGATAAGAACCTTTTGTTAATTCAGCATCAATCAGAATTGATATCTCTTGACCAAGAATATTGTAAACTTTCAAACTTACTTTTGCATCGTAAAAAATACTGAATAAGATATAAGTTTCAGAGTTGAAAGGATTTGGGAAATTTTGCTGAAGAGTAAATGATTCGACTATAGACTTTTCCCCTTTTGAATATTCGTCTGTATAAAAAACACCTCCATCTGTTGCAGCAAATAGTCTATTGGTATTATCGAAAGTAAAACTGCGAATATTATTATTGGCTAAACCATCTGAAAATTTTGTCCAATTACTACCTCCATCAGTACTTCTATAAATGCCCTCATTTATTACAGATGCTAAAATATCACCATTAGGAACCATTAAGATTCTCTGTACACTTTTACTCAAGCTCTGAATTTGATTCCATGTCATTCCGTTGTCTACACTATATAAAAGCCCCGATGTACTTGCAGCAAAAATCGTATCTTTTTTATACTTGAAATCCAAAGCCTCAGTATTGGACAGTATGAAAGAATTAATAAAATTCCAGCTTTTACCATCGTTATCTGTATAATATGAACCTGATGGCCAAGCTCCTGCGAAAACTCTCCCGGTAATACTCTCCCCAAAACCAAAGAAATATGAATTATTCAATCCGGAGTTTGATTGAATCCATGTTTCCCCATTGTCTTTTGAAATATAAATTCCATTATATATGTCGTTTACATAAATAGTCCCATTTTTGCTAATGTATTGTGAGTAGGCGAGTGATATACTGTCTATTCGTCTCCAATAATTTCCATCATAAATAAAATCACCGTAAGAGCCTGCAGCGATGATACTACCGTTTTTTAATTGTTGGACATCGCTAAAATATGCTCCATAGTTCAAAGGATTAAGATCAGTCCATGTCTTTCCCATATTTTGAGATTCATTGAGTCCGCCCCAAAAAGCATAACTATATGTTCCAACAATTATATTGCATTTAGAATCAAGACATATTGATAAACATTGTTTTGTCCGTTGTCCTAATTCAATCCAGGTTTTCCCGTCGTCTGTTGAACGAAAGGTTCCCAAAGAACCATAAGTAATAATCCAGGTTTCCCCCTGAGCTATAATTTTTGAAGCTAATTGTGTTTGTCCATTATTTAGGAAATGAAGGGGAATTGTTCGCGCACTCACAAAGAAATATTCTTGAATGAAATTGTTTGAGTTAAATATCAAATCACCTTGGTAGGTTACACCTAGAAGGGGATACATGGTCCCCCATGGGGATTGCACTGTAATATAGTCAAGAGGATTGATCTTAGAAGGTTGATAATGTATAATTTCATCTCCCCAAATTGAAGGGTTATGGATTTTGCCATAAAGACCTCCATGATGGTCTGATATTAAGCTATAAATAATTGCGTTTGATATATCATATCCATCTTCTACGTACCCTATCGAAATTCGTTTAAATGATTTTCCACTATCTTTACTAACGAGTAGTTGTCCAGATAGACAACCACCATATATATAACCGGCATCGGTAATAGCAATACCGCTAAGGGTATCTCCAATCCAAACTGTATCCCAGTTTAAACCACCGTTTTTGCTTTTAAAATTTTTTTCCCGTTTGTGTAATAGAGGGATGAATCAATTGGGGATTCAAATATTTGGCTTACTGAAGAACCAATGAGTTTCCAATTTGCTCCATTATTATCACTTTTTATAAGTCCTACGGAAGTTGATGCCAGAATATCTCCATTAATTCTCTGTAAAAATGATGTAACATTATCTGATGCAAATCCATTGGTAGGCAACCAATTATTACCTAAATCATCTGAGAAAAAAATACCTTGGCTTGTAGAACATAAAATTCTTCCAGACTTAGTAAACATGATGTCATTGCAACTTAGTACCCCAACAGGACCCCCAATAAAATTCCAGGTTTGACCAAAAGAAATATTTTTCGGGAAAAAATAAATGATCAATAACAGAAATAGTCTAAGCAAATATTTCTTCTTTGAAAGAATATTTATAATTACATTAAATTTTATAGCCACGATACACTTTCACAGTTCTCATACTATAATGCTTAGCTCTTTATTCTTTCTAAACTTTGTCGAGAAGCTTTGGCCTGTCTGTCCCGCATCAATCCCACAATATTTTCAAGCAAATTATATTTTTATCTTCAAAAAAAATCAAAGGGAAAAAAAGGGGATATTTGCTAAAAGGAAAGTAATTTTGATTAACGGATTAGGGGATTGAATATCCACGATGACTTTATGAACTAAAACTTTGAGAACAAAGAGACCCCCATTTTAATTCTAAAACCCTACTTCAAAAATCCAAAATCAAAACAGGCTTTTGTGTAAAGCTTCAAGAACAGCTTTCTTATCATCCTAAGCCTGTTCCGACCAACGAAACAAACGCGCGCCGATAATAAATGATACCAATCCAAAAGCGGTCAGAACCAGGTATGGCTGTAAGAGTTCACTAAAAGTAAAATCCCGCCAGATGGCACCTTCCAGTGCAAGGATGCCCCATTTTATTGGACTGATACTGCTCAATGCTTTTAACCAATCAGGCATAAAAAACAACGGAAGCATGCCGCCGCCAATCATAGCGAATACAAGTAAAACTGCCCAGCCAATTCCGCTCGCCGATCGTTCCGTTTTGCCGAGCACAGAAAGCAGCATCATCATACCCACGAAGGAACCCGACACAATAACTAGTCCGATCGCAAGTTTTGAATAAGATGCTATCTTGACGCCAAAAACTAAATTTCCAATCACCATTAAAATAATGGAGACCGAAATAGTGGTGAGAAAGCAAGCCAGGGCCTTACTGCCAAGAATTTGATAGCTCTTTAGTGGTCCGGTTAGCAGACGTGTGAGCGTACCTTTATTTCTTTCCGTAACCAACGAAACAGCAAAAGTTGTAATGCACGCAATGATTCCCCACATTACACCCTGCGGAAAAGTTATAGCGAATGAATTTGGCGGACCAATTGTTTTGCGGATGATTTCTTTCTGTTCAACTTTCAGCGGTTCAAAACCTTTCCATTGTTCATTACCATTGTTTGCCGAACTTGTTGTGTCGGCCAGGTAGCTGTCCAGACTGGATAAGAATTTGCCCAGAGTAGCCGATTCTTTTTTGGGAAGTCGCTGTAAAGATGTTTCAACCTGTTTGCGCATCAGGTTACGATCCGTAAATCTTTTCTGCATATCCTGCGCACCGTATTGCAGCAGCAGACCGGTTAACAAACTGGCTTCGGCACGGCGGGAAGGGTCGATACCAATTTCAACAACCGGAGCCGGGCTGGTGAACATATTTTCTCTGGCTTGTCCATAACCTTTTTTAATTAAAATGTACGCAGCCTTTTTGCCCAAACGGATTTCCTCCTGTGCCTGCTCCAGGCTTACAGGTGTAAGTTTCAGGTCTTCGGATTTCGACAGGGTTTCTACAAATTTTTGTGAGATGTCGGTTTTGTCCTGGTCAATTACATAAACGGATAAAGCGCTTTTAGTCGATCCGGAACCGTTACCACTGCCCGAAAATATTACTCCCATAAAAACAGCTATAAGAATAGGGTAAAAAAAAGTAAAGAAAAAGCCGGCTTTGTCGTGCAGCAAAATCTTTAAATCTTTTATGGCAAGTATCCAAATTGCATTCATATTAGTCCCTCAATGTTCGTCCGGTTAAGTTTAAAAAAACGGTTTCCAAACTTGGATTTAGAAGCCGGAAGCCGCGAAGTTCGGTTTCTTTTTGCAGTTTAATAATTTCTTCGATTGGATTTTGAGTTTCGATTCTCTGTTCCCCATCATTTTTTTCAACAATAATGGCGCTGTTTCCACCGTGTTGTTTGATCAGTGTTTCCACCGTGTCAAGCGCCAGCAGTTTACCGTGATCCATAATGCCGACACGATCACAAAGGCGCTGCGCTTCTTCCATATAATGCGTGGTATAAATTACGGTGCAGCCGTTTTTTTTCAGTTGTTCGATATTTTCAAAAATGGCATTCCGCGATTGGGGATCAACGCCGACAGTGGGTTCGTCCAGAATCAAATATTCAGGATTGTGAACCAACGCTACTGCCAGATTCAGGCGACGTTTCATACCCCCCGAAAATGTTTTGACGCGATCATCTTTGCGTTCTGAAAGCTCGACAAAATCAAGTGACCAAGCGACGCGTTCTTGTAATTTTTCGCCTCTTAATCCATACAGTTTGCCGAAACATTCCAGGTTTTCAGTTGCTGAAAGATCGTCGTACAGGGAAAGCGTTTGCGGTGCAACGCCAATTTTGATGCGTACTTTGGGATCTTTAGGGGAGCCAAAGCCGGTAAATTCCACTGTGCCGGAATCTGGTTTTACCAAGCCGACAGTCATATTGACAGTGGTGGTTTTACCTGCACCATTGGGGCCGAGAAGTCCGAAAATTTCGTGCGGTTCTATTTCAAAGGAGATTCCATTTACTGCAACGGTTTTTCCAAAGGATTTTTTGATGTTTTCAAATCTTATCATATATCTTCACCTTTTAACTTAATTTTTAAGATGCAGTCGGACTAAAATAATTTACTTTCTCCCAAAAGTATACAACTGAGAGCATATAGAAAAATTGTGATTCGTTGAAGTAAAACATGCACAGATATTTTAAGGAACTTTCTAACCATTATTCTTTTTCTGTTTAACACGAAAGTTGCTGCTTCAAAATAATTTGTTTGATTCCCAACCTCATATTAAAAAATAGTTTTATAGCAAAGTCACCGAACCGACGAATTAAAATATTGTTGCTTTTGTAAACTGTAAAATGGACATTTGATCTTTTCAACATTTCCGTAGCATCTTTCTTGGAAAACGCAGGCATTTGTGGAACGGTTATAGTTATATCATCAGCCTAAAGTCGGTCAAATGCTACAGTATCATTATTTAATTGAGCTTCGTTCCAGATCTTTTCAAGATGTTTACCCCTCCACCTAACAATATCCCTAAACCAATAATATCGATGATGAAGAAAATTTCTTTAATCATACAAAATATTCCTTCCTTTTAAATAAATTTTATCCCTTCGAATAATAGGCTTGAAATAATAATTCTAAAAATCCTATTTCAAAATCCAAATTCAAAACAGGCTTTTATGCAAAGCTTCAAGAACAGCTTTCTTATCATCGGAAGGGATTAGAATTGAAATGTTGTGCTTGCTTCCGCCATAAGAAATCATACGCAATGAAAAATCATTCAGTGCTTCAAAAACTTTCTTTATGTATCCTTTCTGGTTCATAATGTTGTGACCGACAAGGCAAACAATTGTCATATTCTTACTGACTTCAACATCTCCCAGTGTCTTTAGTTCTTCAACAATTTTTCTAAGCCTCGATGCATCATCAATAGAAACAGATACGGCAACTTCGGAAGTTGTAATCATATCTATTGGAGTTTCGTAATGTTGAAAAATCTGGAATACTTTTGTTAAGAATCCATAAGCGAGAAGCATTCTTCCGGATTTAACTTTTACAACTGTTATTCCATCTTTGGCTGCGACAGCTTTAATTCCATCGCCGGTCTGCTTATCACTTATAAGTGTACCTTCATCATCCGGCCTCATTGTATTCTTTAATCTTACAGGAACGTTTGCATTTTTTGCAGGGAGAACCGTTGAAGGATGAAGAACCTTTGCACCAAAATATGCAAGCTCTGCAGCTTCATCAAATGAAAGCTGCGGAATAGCATAAGTGTTTTCCACAAAACGCGGATCATTATTATGGAAGCCGCTTATATCTGTCCATATTTGTACTTCTTCGGAGTTTAATGCAACTCCGATAAGTGATGCAGTATAATCACTTCCGCCACGTTTAAGATTATCAATTTCTCCTTCAAGATTTTTACAAATGTAACCTTGAGTAATAAAAAGTTTTTTATCCGGGTAAGATTCAAGTTCCCTGGTGAGATTTTCTTTTATGTAATATTTATCCGGTTCATTATTTGTAGTCGATTCTCATAAAGTTTAAAGCAGGGAGGAGAACCGAATCAATTTTCGCTTCGCTCAGATAGTAATGAAAAAGTTCCGTAGAGATTAGCTCACCCTGAGCAAGTATTTTCTTTTCTGCCTGAAGAATCATCATTCGTAAGTGAACGGATAAAATCGAATTTCGAAGTTATAAAATCTTTCCCTTTTGCTTTAAAATGTTTTGTAGAATATAAGTTCATCAACTACTTTGAAATATTTATCCTCAAGAGCTTTTAATAATTTCCAGAGCCTGATCGGATTTATTCTTATAAAGTGCATTGCATATTTCCACTAATGAGTTTGTTGTACCAGACAAAGCCGATAGCACAACTATTTTCGGTTCATCATTGTTGATTAACTTTGGAAACAGCTTTCATTCTTTCTGCAGAACCAACAGACGTTCCGCCAAACTTTAATACTTTCATGTCTTTATCTTGTTGTATGTTTTTAAATTCAAGATGTGAATATAAAGTATTTGCAGGAAAGTGTCACAAAATTGAGGAGAGATTTTAAAGTTTAATAGTTAAGGGAAAGGAAAAATTATGATGGCGGTCTGAAAAAAACCGCCATCAATTTTAAATAGATAGATAGTGTAATCTATTTTCTATAATGCAGAATCTCCGGATTCACCGGTTCTGATTCTGATTGAGTCTTTGAGATTATAAATAAATATTTTCCCGTCACCTATCTCACCTGTTTTTCCAGTTTTCAAAATAATATCAATAGCTTTTTCTGTCATAGAATCTGCACAAACCAATTCTATTTTTATTTTAGGGACAAAGTTTATTGTGTATTCGGTTCCTCTGTAAACTTCTTTATGTCCTTTTTGTCTTCCATATCCACGAACTTCCGATACTGTTAAGCCGGGAAAGCCAGCTTCACTTAATGCATTCTGTACCTCATCTAATTTGTGAGGTCTTATGATAGCTTCAATTTTTTCCATGTTTTCTCCATTAATTTTGTGTTGTTAAAATATTTAAGATACTTTTTCAAAATCAGGATAAGCTTCCATGCCGTGTTCGCCAACATCTAATCCTTCAATTTCTTCAGCTTCAGAAACACGAAGTCCCATTGTTTTCTTTATTATTGTCCAAACTATGAAGGAAACAACAAAAGTAAAAGCCCCGACAGCAGCAACGCCAATTATTTGATTTGTCAATAAAGTAAAACCACCGCCAAAGAATAATCCGTTACCGGTTGTACCTGGCATTAAAACATCTTCGGCAAAAAGCCCTAACGCTAATGTTCCGAATATTCCGTTAACCAGGTGTACCGAAATAGCGCCTACAGGATCATCTATTTTTATTTTATCAAAACCAATAACGGCGAAAACTACTATTGCACCTGCTATTGCACCAATAATCAGTGAGCTTTCTACACTAACAAAAGCACACGGAGCCGTGATAGCCACTAGACCTGCAAGGCATCCATTAATAGTCATACTTAAATCCGGTTTACCTAAGACTATCCATGCAACTGCCGTTGAACTTAATATTCCGGCAATGGCCGCACTGTTTGTAGTTATACAAATTCTTGCAATGCTTACAGGATCGGCTGCCATTGTGCTGCCTGGGTTAAATCCGAACCAGCCGAGCCAAAGAACTAATGCACCTAAAGTAGCAGAGGTCATGTTGTGACCCGGAATGGGAGAATACTTTTCCATCTCTATATTTACCAATGCGAGGACCAAGTATTATAGCGCCAGTTAAAGCAGCCCATCCACCCACGGAATGTACAACTGTAGAACCGGCAAAGTCCCACATGCCAAGTTTTGCAAGCCATCCACCGCCCCATATCCAATGTCCTGTAGTCGGATAAAGTAATCCAACCAACACAAAAGAAAAAACTATGAATGAAATGTATTTAATTCTTTCTGCAACTGCGCCTGAAACTATAGTTGCTGCAGTACCGGCAAATACAAGCTGAAAGAAAAATTTTGCAAGGAGCGGAACCGAGGTCCAGCTTATTGATGAATAAACTCCCGAGTAATCATTTCCTGTTGCCGGGCTGTTATCGGCACCATGCAATCCGAATATTCCACTTAGCCCAAGAAAGCCATTTCCATCACCAAACATTAAACCCCAGCCTATGGCCCAAAATGCAAGTGACGAAATCGCAAAAACAATAAAGTTTTTAGAAAGAATATTTACAGCATTCTTGCTTCTTGCAAAACCGGATTCGACCATTCCGAATCCAAGGTTCATAAAGAAAACAAGCATTGCTGTGAAGAGAACCCACATAGTGTCAAGAATTACTTTATTTTCCATTTAGATTGCCTCTCGTTTGTGGTTGTTGTTTGGACTTTTAAGGATATTCCCTTTATATATCAAAGATTAAAAAATAATTAACAGAAGGATTTGAACGAAGTTTTGTTTGTAATTTCAAATATTTTTCATCTCGGGATATGAATATAAGACAATAGAAGAAAAATTCATAAATAGAGAGCAATTTTTTTGGGAGAAATAAATTTAATAGATTATCTCTATGTGAGTTGACTTATAAAAGTCTCCAATGCTCTCCCCCGTAACAGGAAGAGCATTGGATATATATTGGAGGCGGAGTTTAAACTGAATTAAAATTGTTGGCGGTCGGGGAGACCGCCAGAGTAATTTAAAACAAGCAATCCGAGAACTTGTTTTAAAGATAGAAGGCCAGTCAATTTTTATAAAGCGCTGTCACCTGATTCACCGGTTCTGATCCTGATGGAATCTTTCAAACTATAAATAAATATTTTTCCGTCGCCGACCTGCCCGGTTTTAGCTTGTTTTTATAATAATATCAACAGCTTTTTCTGTTTGTGAATCCGGACAAATAAGTTCAATCTTAATTTTAGGCACAAAGTTTATATTGTATTCCGTACCTCTGTAAACTTCTTTGTGACCTTTTTGTCTACCGTATCCGCGCACTTCACTTACAGTTAAACCTGCGAACCCGGCTTCATTGAGGGCATCCTGAACCTCATCCAATTTATGGGGTCTAATGATAGCTTCAATTTTTTCCATTAATTACCTCTTTTATTTTTATAAAAAGTATAAGAATGTATTCCTATAAACTAAATCCCAAAACAAAGAAGATGTCTTCTTTGTTTGGATTAAGTATAACAGACCCAAAAACAGGTAAACTAAAACTGTCTGTAACTTTAACTTCTTTAGATGCTGTTATACCTACATTAATTAAATTGAATTGATCAGTTCCGTAATAAAAATTCTTTTCACCAGGTGTGCCTCCAACAAAGAAATCTACTCCAACATCTTTTACTGTAGTAGAGTATCCAACCTGGAAGTATATCGGGTTATTTTCGAGATTATAAAAGAAAACGTTAAATGATAGAGAGATAGGAAATTTTTCCGGTCCCGAATAATTCAAGTTTGCTTCAAGAAAGTGAGCACCTGGTCCTGCCGCATTATCCCAGTTATTAAAGTTACCATACTTCGTTCCACTATTTGGATTTGTATAATCAGTTACTCCAATACTTAAATTTCCCGATTCAGCTAAAGCAAACCCATACGAAGTATAAATATCTATCTCATTCAAAGCTCCAGGACTTGCAGTAGGGTATGCACCCCAGAATCCAATTCCAAACCCACCAGCATCAAATTCCATTTTCGGCTGAATGCTTGGAACATCGGAGCCTAAATCAAAACCTCTCCATATGTATCTGCTGACTATATCTGTGCCGACAGTTACTTCCTGGGCTGTAATATTTCCTACAAAAATAAATGCAAGAATAACTGTAAGAAAAGTTTTATAAATTGTGTTCATCTTATCTCCTTAGTAGTTTTGTTTATATATAATATCAATAACAGATAGAAAAATTTTTTACTAACTGGACAAATTATAGCTTGTTTTTTTTTTGAACTGTTGTAAAAGTGTCCAGCCATAACCGATTATGACGCCAGCAGAAACAATCCATTGTATATTACCTTCAAATAGCATCGGTAAACCAATTTGAATCAGAACAAGCACGACCAGAAACATTGCAACACGCTGCATAGAGCCAGGTATTACAGCGGTTCCACCCTTAAAGTCTCCGCCTTTCTGTTTTTTTAGATAGCGTTCCCGTGCGAGATTCTGTATTTTGCCAAAGGCAAAACCAATAATACAACCGACTGTTATTGCGGCAAGATAAATAAGACCGTTAATTAATTGAGTTGTCATAATGAAATCCAAATTTAAGTTTTACTATTAAACTGATTAAAAATGCATTTTGAAACATCATAGTTAACATTATGCTGCCGGATGATGAGTTTCAGATGCTTTATCCATTTCGAAACCGTTGTATCCTAATATTCCCATTTCAGGAACATCAAGACCATCTATCTCAGTTTGCAAAGGTGTACGGTTACCAACAATTGCATCGGCTATTTTATAAACAATTAAAGAAAGGATTGAAACTATAACAAAACATGCGATTACGCCGATAACTTCAGCCCAAAACTGGCTTAAGCCGCCGCCGTAAAAAAGACCTTTTACTGTTCCGGCAACACCATTCCAGCCATCGCCATAAGTTCCGTCAGCAAACAAGCCGATAGAGAGGCAGCCCCAGGCTCCATTAACTCCGTGGACAGAAATGGCTCCAACCGGATCATCAATTTTAATCCTGTCAAAAAAGAAAACTGATTCTACTACAAGCACGCCTGCGATGAGACCTATAATTGAGGCTCCTCCTGCACTTACAAATGCACAAGGTGCTGTAATTGCTACAAGCCCCGCTAACAATCCATTGACTAACATAGAAGGATCCGGCTTTTTGGTTTTGAACCACCACATGTACAAACAAGATCCAAGTGCACCAGTTGCAGAAGCAAGCATAGTGTTGACAGCAATAACCGCTATACGTAAATCAGTTCCGGCTAAAGTTGAGCCGGGGTTAAAGCCAAACCAACCAAATGCAAGTATAAATGTTCCTGCAATAGCCATAGGAATACTATGTGGAGCTATGGCGTTTGCACTTCCATCTTTATTATATTTTCCATAACGCGGTCCTATTAACCACGCATAAATAAGACCTATGACACCACCTTGCATGTGTACAACGGATGATCCTGCAAAGTCCACATGACCGTGTCCTAAACCAAAATTGCTACCCAATGCAGCCAACCATCCACCTCCCCATACCCAGTTACCGAATACGGGATATATTATCGAACCAACAAAAATACCATAAATCATAAATGCTGAAAACTTCCATCGCTCAGCTGCAGCTCCAGTTGGAATCGTAGCTGTGGTATCCATAAATACCATTTGGAAAAGGAATAAAGTAAAGACAGCGGCATCATACCCTTTCCCTTGTAACAGAAAACCGCTCCATCCAAGAAGACCAAAATCTTTTCCAAACAATGAAATAGTGAGTTCATGGTCAAGCCCTCCATAACCACCTAATGTTCCCAATGCACCGAATCCACCGAACATAAATGCAAAACCACATAAATAAAATCCGAGCATACCTAATGGATAAACCATGAAATTCATCGACATTGTATGAGCAACATTCTTGGCTCGAGTTAAACCGGCCTCAACCATAGCAAAACCGGCTTGCATAAACATGACGAGGAAACCTGTGATAAGCGTCCACATAAAGTTTATAGCAACACCGTTATGTCCCGTTGCATTTCCAATCTCAGTAAGAGTTGGCTGTCCAGGTGTTGCAGCTGGAACGTCAGAAATTGTTCCGGTATTACCACCTGATGGGTCTTGTGCATACGAATTTGTAGGCACAAAAAGAACCAATGTAAACAGGAACAATATAGCAGAGAGGTAAAATTTTATAACTGTCATTAATCCTCCGAGTTTTATTTATGTTGAAAAAATGAAAAACACAGAAAAAAATCACAGGTTTTTGCTTTGTGCAAAACCTTGGCTCTAACGAGTGTATGTCCTCATTTATTTAATAATTAACTAAAGAAAACCTAAATAAATTAGACTTGGTGGCAAATATATAGTACAAATTATGAGAAGTCAAGTTTTCTTATAAATTTTTTTAGAGAAAAATTAATTATTCCTAATAAATTAAGTTTTTTCTCTTAAAAAACATTACAGAAGTTAGCTTATTTTAGTTTAGATAGCCCCCAATTAAAGAGATGGCTTGAGAATAGTAACCTTTTCCGAAAAGATTTAAATGATTTAAAACATGGTAAAGCTTGTATAAGTTTTCTCTGTATTCATATCCTTCTTTTAAGGGAAAGTAATTATTATAAGAGGAATAAAATTCTCTGTCGAAACCTCCGAATAATTTTGTCATTGCAAGGTCCGCTTCACGGTTGCCGTAATAAACGGCAGAATCAATAAGACAGGCTTCTCCATTTTCATCTGAAAGATAATTTCCGCTCCATAGATCACCATGCAGAAGTGAAGGGGACTCTAGCGGAATCTCCGATTATTCTGTGAATATTTTTTTCTAAAAAAGAAACTCCTTTCTTTTAATTCTTTGGTTGCGTAACCATTTTTTTCTGCAAGCCTGTATTGATATAGAATCCTTTTGTTGAAATAAAATGATGTCCAGTCATTTTCTTCACTTTCATCAGCAAGATTGATCTGCGGATTAGAACCGATATAATTATTTTCATAAAAGCCGAACTTCTTTCTAGTGTATTTGTGCAATTCGGCAAATCTTTTTCCAAAGTCTTCAAAGAAATTTTTTGAACGGTTACCGTTCGAAATAAATTCTGTTAAAAGGAATTCTTCATTGCAGCCTTTAACCTCAGGAACTCTTATAGCTCCTGCTTTCTTTAATTCTTTTAATCCGTTGGATTCTTTTATAAATAAATCTTTTGGAGAAGGATTAAGTTTGAGAAAATAGTTATTCTCCTTTTCGTCAATAATTTTATATGCATCACTGATACATCCTCCCGAAAGAGAGGAGAGCGATTTTATTTTTGCCCCGATTTTTTCTTCAATCTTGTTTTTGATTATTGTATTTAATGTCATTTTTGACTTTCTCTAATAATCCTTTACAGGCATCTTCGATAATATCGAGTACCATCTTAAATCCTTCCGAACCTCCGTAATATGGATCCGGCACTTCATCGAAATTAATTTTTACTTTAAATTCTGTCAGCTTAAAAATCTTATCTGAGTATAGATTTTTACTATCTAGGCTAACTATATCATAGTAATTATTATTGTCCATTGTAACTATGTAATCACTTGTATCAAAATCAATTTCGGGTTTAAAACCTCTTGCAAGATGTTCCAGTTTATAGCCTCTTTTTTCGGCATGTTTTTGCATGCGCTTATCAGCGGCTTCACCTTTGTGATAATCTATTGTTCCTGCGGAGTCAACCTCAATTAGATTTTCCAATTCCTGGTTCTCAACAAGTTTTCTCATCACAGCTTCCGCAGATGGAGAACGGCAAATATTGCCAAGGCAAACAAATAGAACTTTTTTTCTCTTCATAAAATGGGTTTATTTTCCAGGGTCAATTACAATGAAAATATTTTCGGATATAATTTACAAATTCCTTTTAATACTATTTATTTATATTTTAGAAACACAGAGTTAATCTAATCCGGAAAATTTGATAAATATATTAATTCTATTAATAAAAATTAGGGAACAACATGGCTTACACAATAACAAAACTTTGTCTAGATTGTAAAGATATTGCCTGCACGCAGGTTTGTCCTGTTGATTGCATTTATGAATACACAGGCGATGATGAAACAATTCCCAAAACAATGTTGTTGATTGATCCGGATGAATGTATAGATTGTAATGCCTGTGTGCCCGAATGTCCTTGGGAAGCTATCTTTGAAAACGACCTTGTGCCTGAAATTTTTAAGGAAGATATTGAGCTGAATGCAAGGATAGTCGGACAGCCGAGACTTGTTCCAAAGAGACCTGATGGCCCTATGCCGACTCCAGAAGAAGTTGCTGCAAATAAAAAGAAATGGGGCTATGAGTAAATAGTCCTTTCAACTGCTTTAGTGTATACTTACTTTTATAAGCTGTAGTAATTAATAAACAGTTTTTATTTTAATTCTCTTCCGATTAATCAAATTTCAAATGGTATGTAGTTTGTCACTTATGTCAGTCTTATAAACTGAGGTGACAAATGAAAAAGATATTAGTTACGATCTTTGTTTTATTTATTAGTTCAATGAATCTTGCACAATGGGGGACTGCTTCAATTAAGCTGGGTCAGTTTAGTCCTTCGGCTACAGAAAGCGGATTTATAATTGGTTATGAAGGTGGAAGATATATCGACAGGAATTTTAATTTTGGGTGGAGTGTTGACTGGTTTCATGAATCCTATGTTGATAAAAAACTCGTTGCACAATTTAATGACTTATATGGAATCGCGGGAGGATCTGTGAATGAATTGAGGGCTAAAACTAATATTCATGATTTCCCTTTAATGTTGACTGCAACGGCAAAGTTTCCTGTTTCGCCTTTTGTAAATACATTTATCACGGGAGGAATCGGAGCAGAAGTTTTAATTATTGATTACAATAATTTTGAAAATCCCGATAAGAGTGAATTGCACGGTGCTTTCGATTTTGACTGGAGAATAGGATTGGGAATTGGTTATGAACTTGGACGAAGATCTGAAATTTTTGGCGAGATTGATTATCATTCTTCTATGCCAAGCTGGGATTATGATGTAACAGATAATAATGGGGTGAAGAGAACCTTTGAACGTCAATTCGATATGAGTGGAATTATGACAAGAATTGGGATTCGATTTTATTATTAAAATAATTTTTAGTTTATTAATCGTTCAACCATTCAGTCATTCAATCATATACTTTGAAGGAATGTATGAATGGTTGAATGAGAATAAGGTTAGTCTTCTCCCCATATTGTTGCAACTAATCTTCTGCTTCCGCCATGATTGCGGTGTTCGCATAAATAAATTCCTTGCCATGTACCGAGATTTAATTCTCCATTTGTAATGGGAATTGTTAAGCTGCTGCCCAGAACTGATGCTTTAATATGTGCAGGCATATCGTCCGACCTTCTAAATTGTGATCGTAGTAAGGCATATTTTCAGGGATCATTTTATTAAAATGTTTTTCCATATCTGATCGAACATCAGGAGAAACATTTTCATTTATAGTTAAAGATGCAGAAGTGTGCTTAATAAAGAGGTGAAGAATTCCTTTTTTAATATTCCTTAATTCAGGAAGATGATTTTCTACTTCATTAGTTACAACGTGAAAACCTCTCCTTTTCGATTCAAGCTTAAATTCTTTTTGATACCAACTCATCAATTACAAACTTAAAGAATTACAAGATTACAAAAATTGTTTCGCTAAACTCCTTGCGCTATGCTCTCAGCGAATTATCTCGCTCCAAGCTCCACTTGCAGCTTTACTTCTTTGTTATCTCTCTTAACAATAACTTCAACAACATCGCCGGGTACATGTTCCTGCAAAGCATAAACATAATCGTAGATGTTTGAAATTTTTCTTCCGCCAAAACTTATCATAATATCGCCGCCTTGTATGCCGCCTTTTTGTGCCGGGCTGTCTTCGCTAACTCCGGTTAACCTAAGACCTTCAACATTAGCGGCATAATCAGGAATAGTTCCTACATAAACTTTCCACCCGCCGCGTGTTCCTTTATCTTTCCTCGGTACATTTACATATTCAGGTTTTTCTTCTTCAGTATCTATTTTACTTGTAACATCATAAACGTAATGCAAAACTTTTTCTTCACCGGGATAATTTATTTTATCTGCATCATCAGTTGGTCTGTGATAATCCGGGTGAGTGCCGGTAAAGAAAAACAAAACAGGAATTTTCTTCCCATAAAATGATGATTGATCACTCGGCCCATAACCATCATCCTGAAATGCCAGCTTAAAATTATAACTGTTTGTCGAGGTTAATAAATCTTTCCATCCGGGAGAAGTTGCAACACCATAGACTATAAGTTCATCTTTATCATTTAATCTTCCTATCATATCCATATTTACCATTGTATTCATTTCCGTAAGAGGAATCGGCGTGTTATTAACAAAATATTCTGAACCGAGCAATCCTAATTCTTCACCTGAGAATGTTATAAATATAATGCTTCTTTTAAGTTTATCTTTTTCACTTGCAAACTTTTCAGCAAGTTCTAAAACTCCTGCAGTTCCTGATGCATTATCATCAGCACCATTATGAATCTGTGGTTCTTTTCCCCTGTATAATGAACCGACTTCGCCCATTCCAAGATGATCGAAATGAGCACCGACAACTATATATTGGTTCTTTAACTGAGGATCATTTCCTTCTAAGTAACCTGCAACGTTCCAGCTATCTTTACTAACTTCTTTTACTCCCGTTTTGATTTTTACTTTTACATTCTTAAAAACAAAAGAAGCGGGCTTTTTAGATTCACTTATTTTTTTCTGATATTCTTCAATGTCCAATCCCTGCGATTTAAAAAGTTGATCGGCAAAATTTCTTTTAATCTGAACTGCTCCAATTCCTGCAACATTAGAAGCGTCATCATATTTAAAGTCCATAAGTTTATCTTCATCCACTTTTGGCAGAGGACCGTTTATGAAAATTATTGCACTTGCACCTTTTTCTCTTGCAACAGTTGTCTTCTGTCTGAACGAAGAATATTGATCAAATTCAGAATGCGGATTATCATATTCAGGGTTAAACCGAAGTGCCAAAACAACTTTACCTTTAACATCAATACTGTCATAATCATCATAATTTAAAGATGGGACTGACAATCCATATCCAACAAAAACTAATTCCGATTCTGATGAAACGTTATCCGAAAATGGAGCCGGAGTGAAATCATCTGAAAGTTTTAAGGAGGTATGTTTCGCCATTTATATTTAATTCAACTGAATTTTCTCCATCAAATTCAACTCCTGATATAAATGGAAATGTTTGTTTATATCCGCCATCGAATAAAGGTTTTAGTCCGCAGCTTTCAAACTGATCCTGGATGTAATTAGCTGCTTCCAGGCATTCCTTACTTCCCGTAAATCTTCCTCTCATTTCATCGGAAGCTAAATAGTAAATATGGCTTTTTAGTTCCTTGCTGGTAATTTCCGGATTATGGTCCTGGTCTCCTCCAGGATACTTTGAGCAAACCAGTAAGGGAATAATCAGTAAAAAAATATATTTTTTCATTTTTCTATCCTTTAAAATTTAAAGCTGATTTACTCAACCCAATCAGCTATAAAAACATTTGTATCGCCTTCTTTTTTATCAAACCTGTTTGAGCAAAAGACAAGTTTTTTCCCGTCTCTTGTAAACATTGGAAAACCATCGAAAGTTTTATTGAAAGTTATTTGCTCTAATCCTGTCCCATCAACATTAATCATATATAGATCAAAGTCTCTTCCGGTTTTACTATTAATATTTGAAGCAAAGATTATCCTTTTACCATCTGGAAAAAAGAAAGGAGCAAAGCTTGCCTTACCTAAGTTTGTAACTTGCTTCATGTTCGTGCCATCAGCATCCATAACATAAATTTCCAAAGCTGTCGGTCTCACCAAACCATTATTAACAAGATCATCATAATCTTTTTCATCCTCATCATTTTTTGGTCTGCTTGCTCTGAAGACGATTTTCTTTCCATCTAAAGAAAAATATGGACCGCCGTCATAACCTTTTGCGTGTGTTAGCCTTGTCTGGTTACTTCCGTCAATATTCATAGTATAAATTTCCGGATCACCGTCTCTTGTAGAAGTAAAAACAATTTTGTCACCGACAGGTGAAACAGTTGCTTCAGCATCGTATCCGTAAGCATTTGTTATTTGTTTAAGATTACTTCCATCCGGTTTTGCCATGAAAATGTCAAATGTTTGATAAAGTTTCCAGACATAACCTTTAGAGCGGTCGGGCGGGGGAGGACAATTTTTATCTGCAAGATGAGTTGATGCATAAATTATTGCTGTATCTCCTGGTAGATAATAAGAACAGGTTGTTTTTCCAAATCCTGTTGAAACCATTTTCTTATCAGAGCCATCAATATTCATTTCAAAGATCTGATCACAGGGAAGGTTGCCTGCATTAGATTGATAGATAAGTTTCTTTTCATCAAAAGAAAAATAAGCTTCCGCATTTTCTCCTGAGTCTGTTAACATTTTTATATTGGCAAGATGTTTTTCTCCGGGGAAACGAAGTGAATCACTTTGCGGAATTACTATTAAGGTAAAAAGCAAAACAAAAAATAAAATTGAAAGTATTCTTTTCATAAGATTATTCCGGGAATTAAAATTATTGATATGAATTTATTATTCAGGAACATGAACAAGAAAATATTCTTTTGCAGATTCTCCGATTGATTTCGCCTCCTTTAATGTCATGTGCATTTCATCGGGAGTTTCTTCGTCATGTCCTGCTTCTATTATTGCAAGGTCGGAACCTCTAGCCTGCTGAACGAGAGTTTCACAATAAGCTGTGTCGCCCCCGTAGCAAATTTTCATTCCATCAAATGTGAACTTATATCCCAAAGAAGGAACCTGTCTTGTTGTAATGCCGTCGTGTAAATATTCTTTATGGATAACAGGAAAGGGGCGAATAGTTACATCCTTGCTCTTAAAATTTACGTGCCTGCTTATTTTTTTTAGCTGGATTTTATACGGCAAAGTTTTGGAATACACTTTATGGAAAGCATTATGAATACTTTCTATTTCCACACAACCTTTGGGATAATGAATTGAGAGAGGAGTTTTTCTATTCATAACCCGCATATAAGTTAACAAAGCCCAAACGCCGCCAACATGATCGTGATGACCATGAGTTATGAATAAATCTGATACGCTGAGAATTTTATCTGTTCCGATCTCTTTATTTAAATCTCTTAAGATTCCGTCGCCGGGATCGACAACGAAATGAGCTTTGCCGGCTTTAATTAATATACCTGTTGCAATATTTGGTATCGAGCAAAAAATCTTTATGTAAAAATTATTCTTCTGCCAGATTAAAGGATATCTTTGTGCTAACATATAATCCTGATCAAAAAGTTTGTTCTTTAAAGTATTTACAGTTCTTCGGATCCTTGCAGCGGGCGAAAATGTTGAAAGAGTAGCTCTCAAAAACAAAACCCAAACGGTCACTTATTTGTGAAGGAAGCTTTTTAGTATGCTGATCGACAAATTCTACAATACGTCCGCAGTCTACACAAATCAAATGGTCGTGACTCTGTCTTTTATAATTACTTTCATACCTTGTTATATTTTCTCCGAAGTTTCGTTTGCTTAATAAATCACACTGAACCAGAAGCTCTAATGTTTTATAAACTGTTGCGCGGGAAACTCTCGAGTGATTGTTCTTCATTAAAATATAAAGATCATCTGCGCCAAAGTGACCTTCGTAATCGAGAGCTGCATCCATTACTTCAAATCTCTCCGGGGTTATCCTGTTTTTTTCCCCTTTTAAGAAAATTCGGAAAATTTCGGAAGCTTGAGGGTGTTTCAATTTTTAGGTAATCCTGATAAATGATTTCTACGTAAAAATAAAGCGGGTTTGTGTTAATATCAAGAAAAGTCATTAACCTCAATTAATTCCGATAAAACGCAGACCGTTAACAGTTATAAATGTAAGAATGTAAGCAGTTGAAGTAAAAACAATTATTTGTAGAAGAGGTATCCTCCAGCCACCGGTTTCTTTTCTTGAAACCGCAACCGTAGAAAGGCATTGCAATGCAAAAACAAAAAAGACGATTAAACCAACTATAGTTGCAGTCGTAAATAGTTTTTGATTTGAGTCTCCGATCTTAGCTTCTCTCATTGATTTTATCATCGACTGCTGGAAAGTACCATTATCTGAAGTTACTTTGAAAATCAATGCGAGAGAACTTACAAAAACTTCACGCGCTGCAAATGCGGAAATTAAAGATACACCAACACGCCAATCCATTCCTAAAGGAGTCATTACAGGCTGAATTAATTTTCCCATATCGGATGAATACGAAGTTGAGAGTCGCTCCATCTCTTTTGCATGAGTTATTTGTTTAGTTGTTTGATTATTCGTTTCAACTGTTGGGTTTATATTCGGGAAATATGTAAGGAACCAGAGTATTACTGAAAATGCTAAAATAATCGGACCGGCTTTCTTAAGATAAATTTTTGCATTCATATAAGAATTAACAAAAATAAAAGAAAACTTTGGTTTTCTGTAAGCAGGGAAGTTCAAGGATGAAAGAAGAAGTATCTTCTTCTTTTACGATCTTATCTTTGAACTTATTTATTATACTTGCAACAATTATTGAACTCGAAATACTAAAGATGTAAATGGCTGCTAGAAAAATTCCTCCTAACCATGATTTCTCTGCTGGGAGTAAAAAAGCAATAAGCAAAGCATAAACAGGAAGTCTTGCGCTGCAGCTCATTAATGGCAAAATAAATATTGTTAAGGAATCTTTCTCTTTTATTCGGGATTGTTCGTGCTGCCATCATTGCTGGAATTGCGCATGCAAAACCGGAAAGCATCGGGACAAAAGATTTTCCATTCAATCCAATTTTTGAAAGAGGCTTATCGACTAACATTGCTCCGCGTGCTAAATAGCCTGTGTCTTCAAGGAATCCGAGTAAAAGAAAAAGAATTAAAATCTGCGGAAGAAAAACAAGTACAGAACCTGTTCCGCTAATAATTCCTGTAGAGATAAAATCTGAGAAAACATTATTCCCCAGAAGTACAGAAGATTCAATTGATAGAAAATGCAAATAAATCATCAACTAAAGTCATAAGAGGCTGTGCAAGCCAAAAGATAGATGTAAATGTTGCCGCCATTATGAAGAAGAAAAATACCGGTCCCCATATTCTGTGCAGGAGCACTTTATCAATTTTTAAAGTTGTAGCATCTATTTTATTTCTTGATCCATTGGAAGGCTCAAGTATTAATTTCAGTTGAGAGTTTGCTGCTTCAAGATTAAATCCATTTCCGTTAGATGATATTTCATAAATTACGTCCTGTTCGATACTTCCAATTTCCTTGTAAATTGCCAGTAGAGATTCTCGATCAATCTTTACAGCAGAAATTATTTCAGATTTTTTATCTTGTAACTTTGTTTTCTCAAGTTCGGTTTCTATTACTCTCAAAAGATTATTAACCCCGTCGCCGGTTCTTCCATCAATCTGAATTATCTCACAATTCAAAGCCAACCTTAATTTGACAAGCGACACTGCTAATCTTTTCTTTTTCAGAAGATCATTCATAGTCAAAGCGACAATCAGCTTAAACCCGGAGTTCAATAATTGTTTTACCAAAAGTAAATGACGGGAAAGCTGGCTGGAATCAACAGTTACTACTATAAGATCAGGGGAGCCGAAAACAGGATGCTCGAACAAAGCATTTACAGAAATTTTTTCATCGGGTGAATTTGCGGAAAGGCTTATTATTCCCGGCGAATCAATTACATTTGCATTTATATTAAATTTTTTTTGAAGATGAGCAATACTATACTCAACTGTAGCGCCGGGGTAATTAACTGTTTTATAGTTCTTACCGCTAAGATAATTGAAGAGAGTAGTTTTTCCGGAGTTAGGTGGACCAACTACAGTAATCAGAGGAACGGTTTCAATAGCCTCAACGTTCATGAAACACTAATACAATCAGCCTCGTTTTTTCGAATCGCTACAATAGAACCGCGGACTGAAAAAGCTAACGGATCATTAAAAAATGATTTATGGATTAACTCAATTTCCTGACCGGGAGTAAAACCAATTTCAATTATTCTTTGAGATGAAGGATGAGAAAAATCTATGTTGTCTATTCTACCTTTCTCACCAAATTGCAATTGAGAAGCTTTTTTCATATTCATTACCGAACAGAATCGTTAAACATTATTTAGATTTAATCTACATAAAAATAAGCTTATTGCTCAACAAATGCAATAAAAATTTCTAAGTGGTATAGATTTTATTATATATATTATAACAAATTATGTTTTATAAAGATTTAAGGCTTTTTTAGCTGTTTTTAATTGCCAAAATTTTTTTTCTTGATTTGTTAAAGGTAATTATGCCCTCTGAAATGCAGAAAAAAGAAATAAATAGTCATATTATGGAAACTCAAGAAGAAATGCCTTCCTTTGAAGAAAGATTAGACAAACTAATTAATGATAAAACTAGACTCGAGGCGATCCTTACGCTTTCCGATATAATATTTTTAATACTCGATAAAAATGGAAATGTATCTCTTCTAAATGAAAAGGGATTTGAAGTTTTGGGAGTTGAGGATGTAATGGGGAAAAATTATGAAAATCTGCTAAGGGGAAATATTAAAGATGATTCGATACTTATCTTTAAAAATTTTTTAGACCCCGCTTCCGAAGAAAATACTAAGATGCGAAATAAAATGTGGAGATGCTTACGGCGAATCTATTTTAAGCTGGCAGAAAACCATATTAAAAAACGAGAAGGGAGAGACTGTTTCTATCGTTGCTACTGGACAGAATGTAACCGAAAAGAAAAATGAAGAGAATATTCAAAAAGTTATTTCACAAATACTTCAGGCTGCAAATACCGAGAGGAATCTCGATGAGTTGTTTAAGTTTATACACGACTCAGTTGCCGAGCTTATGTCGGTAGAAAATTTTTACATAGCTCTTCACGATAAAGAAAATAATATGATCACCTTTCCATATTTTATTGATAAATACGATACTGATAATTCGCCTAAAGCTTTTGGAAATGGTTTAACTGAATATGTGATAAGAAAAGGTCGTGCTGAACTTATAGATAGAGAAATGGATCAGGAGTTAGCAGCTGAAGGAGAGACAGAATTGATTGGTACTCAATCTGAAATATGGCTCGGTGTACCTCTTAAAATAAAAGGCAATACAATAGGTGTACTGGTTGTACAGGATTATGAAGATGAAAATTCATTTACAAAAAAGCATAAAGAAATTTTAGAAACTATCTCGCACCCGATTTCTATGGCTATCGAAAGAAAGAGAGTTGAACTTGAAAGGGAAAAGCTTATAGACAAACTAAGCGAACTTAACACTTCCAAAGATAAACTCTTTTCTTTGATCTCACATGATTTGAGAGGTCCGTTTAATTCACTGCTTGGTTTTTCAGAAATTCTCAATGGAGAATATGACTCACTTACCGATGATGAGATTAAAGAATATCTCAAAGTTATCTATGAAGCTACGCAAAACTTGTTTGGTATGACAAATAACCTTCTTCAATATTCCCGCTTCCAGATGGGAAGAATAGAATTCAGGATGGAGAGACTTGACCTCGATAAAATCGTTACTAACTGTGTAAAGTTACTTAAAGGTAATATTGTAAAAAAAGATATTAATATTTTTAAGCATGTTGATCGTGGTTCTTACATTAACGCAGATGAAGATATGATAAATTCCATAATACAAAATCTTTTATCCAATGCGATTAAGTTTACGGCTAAAGGCGGTGATGTGACTTTAACTGTAAGAAAAGTATTGAATCCGGAAGGTGCGAACGATGTAGAACTTACTGTGGAAGATAAGGGTATCGGCATTAGCAAAGCGAACATGGAAAAAATTCTTAAAGGTGAAATGTTCTCAACACCAGGAACAGAACGAGAATACGGCACAGGATTGGGTGTAGTTCTGGTAAAAGAATTTGTAGAAAAAAATAATGGAACTCTAAAAATAGAGAGTGAACAATATAAAGGCTCAAAGTTTATTTGTCGTTTCCCACTTGCCTGAATAAGTTTAATATAAATATTTGTAAAAGTTTTAATTAATTAATTGGTGTAAGATGGGGCGATTAAAGAATCTAAGTAATGAAGAAAATTATAGCTGTTGCCGTGCCGAAGGGGGGAGTTGGAAAAACTACTACCGCAGTAAATCTTGCGGCAAGTCTTGCTGTTGCTGAAAAGAAAACACTTCTTATAGATTTTGATCCTTCCGGTTCCTGTACAGTTTATATGGGCTTTACTCCCGATATGATAAAAGGTGATATGTTCAAAGTTTTCAGTTATGCAAAATCAATTGAGCAGGTTATTCATAAAACAGAACTTCCCAATCTTGACTTCATTCCTTCCAATGTTGCCACCACTGAACTCGAGGAAAGATTAGAAAGACTTACCAAGAATACTTATCTTTTTAGTAATATTCTTTCGATGGAAGAGTTGGGCAGTTATGAATACATAATTATTGACTGCCCGCATTACATAAAAGGTTTAACAACAATCGCACTTGCTGCGTCTAATTCTATTGTTATTCCTGTAAAAGCCGGCAGGTTCTCTTTGACTGCTTTAAAAGAGAATGATAGGCTATGTCGAATCTATAAGGAATACTGTTAATGCAAGACTTAAGATAGAGGGAATACTTCTTACTATGTATGAATCGAATACCAAAGCACAAAATATGACAAACGATGAGTTAAGTAAAAACTTTGGAGAATTTATTTTTAAAACAGTAATTCCTAAAAATATTGCAATAACAGAGTCTGAATTTTTTGGAAAGCCGTCAATTCTTTTTAATGCAAAAGCAAAAGGTTCATTAGCATATCTCAATCTCGCCCAGGAAATAATTGAAAATAGTTCTAAGAAGGGTCCTGTGATTTAGAGTGTTTGGAAATTTGTGTGAATATATATCCACAACCCCTTTCTAAAGGAATCCCTTCTGGATAGGTCATGAAAAACCGAAAAGTAGAAATGGCTTTAGCCACAATTGACTAAGACACAAATAATTCATTTCTTGAAAACCTGGTTACTAAATGGGGGAGTATCAGGTATTTTAATTTTATTAAATTCAAAATGCGCAGCCAGATGACAATCATTGCAAGTATTTGTCAGATACACAAAACTATTTTTAAATTCTGTTAGATCTTTTTGTTGTATGGAGGAACTTACTCTGTCCAATGGAACACTTATCATTGGTATCAGTTTAGTTTCTACTCTTTCGGGCTGGTATGTTTTAAGATCATAGAAAGTTTCTTTAATTTCATCTACCTCAAATTCAGCAAGCTTCCAGTTTTGATTTTTCCCTGCAAACCAGAGTTTATCATGGTGGATCTGGATATTTGTCATAAACTCACCGAAACCCGGCTTGTATGGTTTAGCATTTTCTATTTTCCTTTCCAATTCTGCAATACGATTAGAATTATCTGAACAAGATGTGAATATCATTAAGCCCAAAATAAAAATCATAATTTTTTTCATTAACTGATCCTTTTGTTTTAGTCAAGTAGTTTTCAATTTTATAATAGAGAAATTTCTACAAAATTAAAATGAATACTTTAGTCTGATAAATAAAGTGCTTCCGTAATCTCCATATTCTGTTAAAGCATTTCCATTGAAGAACATTCCTAAAAGAAGCAGATCGAGATTCGTAACAACCGAATAAGTAACTGATGGAACAATTACATAAGATTTATCATTTGGATTAAATAATCCGAAAATTGTTCCCCTCATAAGGGGAGAAATATCATAAGCAAACTCCTGGTAAACAGACCATTTTGCTGCTGTTAATAATCCTAAATCGAGAGCTTGCTGCTGGTAAAGTGAAGTCTGATCTTCAACTCCGATATTATTGTGCAAAAGCTCCGTGTGGATATAAAATGAGTTGGGAAATGTGTAATCGCCTGAAAGGACAAAAGAATAAATCGGATCAGCCGAACCAAAAGTATCATTAGAAAAGGGGAGTGTAATTTCTTTCCCCTGACTAACTAAAAGTTCACCACGGAAATCCTGCTCCTTCAATATCACCGGACCAACCCATTCCGGCAAGCCATCGCTCCTTTTTAATTCCTCCAATAAAATTAAAATCATAATCCCACTTATTAATTGATAATAGTCCCGCTGCAATTATATCTTTTGCATTTTTAGCTGGTGCAAAAGCAAACTCGACTTTTGAAACAGCACCAGTGTAATATTGCATTCTTAATGCATCGACTGCAGGACGTTCTTCATAATCAAAATCCAAGAACGGAAAGTGGATTAAAAATATCGGTCGGATTCCAAGTCCAGCTTGTTCCCCAGGCAATCCTTTGTCTTCCTAAAGTCAGTTCTAATTTATTGTAATTCCAGTCCATATAAAGTCTATCAATCTCTCCATAGCCGACTGTGCTTTTCTTGTTCCATAAAACTGCATCGAGATTTAAGAAATCATATTTCCCTTTTATCTGGTCGATGTAGTTTGGTGTATGCTCAACAGTTTCTCCATAGTATGCTCTTAGTCTCATTTCCATAACTGCTTTAAGATTATCAGTCGGATACCAGCGTGTGTTCAATCTTGCATGAATTAAATGATCATCATATCTCTCGGACGCATTTGGAAGTTTGGAAGAACTGAAAAGATATTTTACATATCCATTAATTTCATAAGGAGATAATTGAGCAAAAGAAGATTGCAGTGTTAGAAGAAAAAATATTAAGAAAATCTTTATTGTCATTACTACAGCGTTTTTTTAACCACATAGACACATAAGGGCACATAGAAAAACTATGTGTCTCTATGTGCCTATGTGTTTTATTCTTTCATTAACAACATCATTTTTAATTTTACCATCTTCAAGAGTTACTACACGATGTGCTCTTGCAATTACTTTTGCATCGTGTGTAGAAAAGATAAACGTCATATTATTTTTCTCATTCAATTCTTCCATAAGATCCAGAAGCGATTCTGCTGTTTGTGAATCGAGATTTGCAGTTGGTTCATCTGCAAGAACGAAAGATGGTTTTGAAGCAAGTGCACGCGCAACTGCAACTCTCTGCTGTTGTCCGCCGGATAATTCTGAAGGTCGGCTATTAATTCTATCTCCAAGTCCAACCTGGTTCAGTAAATCTACTGCTATTGATTCCCGCTCCTGCTTTGGGATTTTCTGAAGAAGCATGATGAATTCAACATTTTCTTTTGCTGTAAAGACAGGGATTAAATTATATGCCTGAAAAACAAAACCTATATGATGAAGCCTGAAATTTACAAGTTCGTCTGGTTTGTAAGTTGAGAGATCAACTTCATCGACAATAATGTTTCCCGATGTTGGGGTATCGAGTCCGCCGATAATATTAAGTAAAGTAGTTTTGCCCGAGCCGGAAGGACCAACGATCGCCGTAAATTCTCCGGGCTCAATTGAAAGCTCAACTTCGCTTAAAGCTTTTACAGGAACAGCTGTTCCATCATAAATTTTTGATATTAAGTTTAATTTAATTAATGCCATATAATTCTCCGTTTTTTAAACACATAGACACATAGGGCCACATAGTAATCTATTGTGTTTGTTTCTATGGTTATAGCTTTTCATTCTTCAGGCAGATTGCGAAATAACTCATTGACGTAAGTCTTCTGACCTTCCTTGAACAAATTTGCACAATTAAAATTTATAAGAATACCTTTAGGTTTTTGAAGCAATTGCATGTAAGTAAGCAATTGTGCTTCGTAAACAGGTGCAATTGTATCGACAGCTTTTATTTCGATTACAATTGCATCTTCAACTAATAAGTCACATCGTAACTCAGCATCCAAGTCAATTCCTTTATAACTAACAGGGACAATAAACTCAGATGAGAAAGTTAATTTTCTTAGAAATAATTCCTGCTTCATACATTTATGATATACACTTTCCAATAAGCCTGGTCCAAGCGATTTATGAACCTCTATGGCAGAACCAATAATCTGGTATGTCAAATCGTTGAGGTATTTTTTAGTCATAATAAAGCTATGTTTTCTATGTGCCTATGTGGTTAATACTCTTAATATGTCCTTATCGCTTTTGCCGGTTTTAGTTTTATTGCTTTTATCGCCGGGTAAACTGCAGATAATATTGCCACTACAATTATCATTATTGTTATTGAGATATAAAAAGTACCCGGAAGTCTAGGCTGCAATACCGGACTTAAATTCCATGCTGTAAATCCTTGTGCAAAAGTTGAAAGATCGATGCCGGTACTTCCGAAATAAGCAATTAATATTGATGCACAGATCATTCCTATAACCGCTCCGACTAATGAGAGCGAAATAGTTTCAATCATTATCATAGAAAATACTCTGCGGCGTTTCATTCCAATTGCCATGAGCACACCAAATTCCCTTACTCTTTCCATAACAGACATCAGCATTGTGTTTGTTATTCCAAACAGCAAAGCAAACAGAATTATTCCTAGAAAAATGTTTAATTGAGAATCTATCATCTCATCCATTAGCTTTAATTCAGGTGCGAGGTCCTTCCAACTTTTTACGGAAAGGGAAGGGAATTCACTTTTTAAAACTGAATAAAGCGAATCGGCATTTTGCTCTGAAGTTGATTTTATAGCTATTTCATGACTAATTGGTTGTGAACCGAGAAGCGAGACCAAATCTTTTTCGCGAACAAAGACATTCATTCTATCGAATGCTGTTGATTCCGTTTGAAAAATTCCTGTTACACGAAACGCTCCATAAATTATTGAGCCGTCAAATCCCTGGAAACTCAGAATAATTTTTGATTTTTCTTTTATTCCAAGATTCTCAGAAAGCTTTTTCCCGATTACAATTTGATTACGTCGTATCTCTTCAAAATAATTTCCTTTAACAATTTGTTTGTAAATATTTGTAACAGACTTTTCCTGTCCAGGATTAATTCCAATAATTTTTATTCCGTTAGAAGTTGTAGCTGAAGATCCCATTCCTTCAATCACTATTCGTGATGTTATTCCCGCAATATTTTTTTGTTTTTTTATTTTGTCTACAATTTTTTGAGGATTAGGAATAGTATCTGTTAAAAGTTTTTCATCTTCAAATTGTGATGAATGAATTTGAATATGCCCGAGATCCCTGGCAATTGTTGAACTTACTAATGATTCTCCCATACCGAACATAATCGAGCTTGCAAATAAACCGCAGAGCAAACCAACGGCGATTGCAGAAATAATTATCAAACTTCTTCGTTTGTTACGCCATATATTTCTCCATGCCAAACTTAACAGCATTTTTAACCTCTTACTGCCTCGACAGGTTTTAATTTTCTGATAAAGTTAATTGGATATAAGTCCTGAAAGAAGAGCAATCGCAAGCACAGTCCAGATTTGTGCAAAGAACATTCCCGGGTAAATTGCAAAAGGAAGAATCGGTTCAAATCCCCAGGCAATAATTGCTTTAGCATATTCTCCTGTTAATGGAATAGGATTATTAACGAGATAAATTATGATGGGCAAACTGATAATTGCTCCGACTGTAACTCCGATAAATGAAATAAAAATTGTTTCAAGTGTGGTAACAAGAAACAGCCTGGATTTTTTCATTCCAATTGAAATAAGAATTCCAAATTCTTTAACTCGTTCTGCTGTCATCATCATTACAGTTCCGAAAACTCCGAAAGCAATTACAAGATAAAGTATGCCGAGCATAATAATTCCCTGTGCATTGTCAATCTGAATTGCCTGAACTAAATCCGGAGTAAGCTCACGCCATGTCATTACTTCGTAATCATTACTAAAGAGATTTTTTACTTTTTGATTTATCTCTCCAAGCTCTTTTTGATTTTCAATCATTATTGATAATGAAGTAATCCTGTCCGGTGCAGAGAAAATCCATTGTGCGTACGGAATACTTAAGTAAGAAAAACTTTTATTTTGTTCTGGAAGAGTGAACTTTACAATTCCAATAACAGGAACGAGCTCGGCAGCAGTAACTCCATGATAACCTTGTCCATAAATAACAATAGAATCACCTATGTCAGCATTCATTAGTTTTGCCAGACCTTGGGCAAGTAAAATTCCTTTGGAATTATTATTAAGATATTTCCCTTTAACCAGCTTATCTTTTAGTGATGTTAATTTATTTTCAGCTTCCGGATCGATTCCAATAACTTGTGCTACCTTTGTTACTTTTTTATATGCAAGCAATGCAAAAGTTTCAAATCTTTTTACAGTTAGAGTAACACCTTCAATCTCATTTACTTTTTTCACTTTCTGATCATCCAGAACCATACTTTCTTCAAGCGATCTTTTTTCCCAGTAATCTTTTCCGTGAACCTGTATATAACCCGTATAAGTTCGCACAGAAGAATCAATCATATAATTATAATAACCTGTCTGCATAGAACGCATAAGTAAAGCAAGCAGAACAGCAAAGAAAACTGAAGCTGCTGCAATCAGAGTTCTCTTTTTATTCCTCCACAGATTTCGCCAGGCAAGAGAGATATAAGTGTTCATAATTTATTTGTCCTTTTAAAGATGACATCTTTCTTGCCTGGGGTGGGCAAGCCAAAAGATGTCATCTTTTAATTACCTTACCCGTTTCATATTTTGTTCTGAGAAAAATGAAGCATCTATTTTGTAATTAAATTTAATTTCAGAGTAGTCCATTGTTGTTTTATTGCCGGGTTTATCTACAGGTATCATTTCCCAGTGAGTAAAAATATCTCTTCCATCCATTTTCTTTTCATTGGTCCCATTAAATGATTTAACAAGATTGCCGTCTTCATCATAATAATCGACTTTAATCTGTAGATATTTTTCTTTGGAAATCCATGTAATGATTTTGCCCCAGACAACTCCGGCTTCAGGTTTTGGTATCATTTCTATTTTATAACAATCATAGCCGTTGATCTTTTCTTCGCCGATAAGTTTATGATTATAATCTTTTACAACTGAAGATTGTTTTACAAGATCATCATTTGTAAAATCAGAGCCCATCCATGACTGAAGCATCATCGAAGGAGGAATCTTAATTACTTTTTGTGCGGAAGGAAGCCAGTTCCAGACTTCATTTTTTCTTTTAAGAGTAACAGTTCCTTTATCGCGCGCAGGTTCGGTAATATAGATCATAGTATAATCCGGTTCGAGTGCCCAGGCTTTCATGGACATTGTTCTTGACCAATCCGGTTTTACAATTGTCATTGTAACTTCAGAGTAGCTGCTTTTCGATTTCATAAGCTCATCTGCTTTACGCACAATCTCTTTTGCATCCTGAGCGTAGATTGTGCAAAATATCAGAATAATTATTATAGTAATCTTTTTCATTATTTTTCCCTTCAATAGAAGTAATCGGTAATCAGTTATCGGTTACCAGTTTCTTTGCAAAATAAATTTGATTTATTAATCATACTGTTTATCATCTTTCCAACCGATTCATATCTATTTATAAAATTTTCTAAAATCGTTTTATCTATATAACTGCAATTAAAAGCAGTTTCTAACCAATGTTGTGTTTCCTGCAGTTCTCCATCTGCATCAGTTAATTTTGAAATGAAATGTTTTTCATATCGTCTTTTTGCCCAGGCTTCTGAAATCTGTGCACCAATAGAACGAGACGAGCGCCTTATTTGATCAGTAAGGGAATAAGTTTCTTCTTTTGGAAAGCCCTTTGAGAGTTGAAAGATTTCTCTGGATAATTCGCGAGATAATTTGTATACATCCAAATCCCTAAAGCTTTTAGCATGTGCCATTTTTAAAATCTATTTGTTTTTAATTAAGTTTTGTTTACTTGCATTTCTATGATACCGATTACCGATAACTGGGTACTATTTACTTATACTTACGCAAATTGTTTAATTAATAATTTCTTTACACTCTCTGCGGGAAAAGTTTTTGGATCGATCATACAATGCAACTGAATTCCATCCATTACTGCCGAAAAATATCGCATCATAGCAACAGGGTCTTTTTCGCCTTTTTCTTTAAAGTACATTGTTAATGCTTTGAAATATGGTTGAGCCGATTCCATAATCTTATCCATTACTATTGCAAATACATCCGGTTGAAGAAAAACAGTATAATAAAGTTTCCAGAATTTAGGATTTTCCAGCACTAGATCGACTGATCTATTAATAGAGTTTATAATTGTTTTACGACTAATTTTTTCTCCTTTTTTAATTGGGAAGAACTCATCCAAAAGATTTTTTATAATTCCTATCATTAACTCGTTGAGAAGTTCATCTTTACTTTTAAAATAATTATACATTAGCCCTTGCGATATCCCGGCAGTTTTTGCAATAGAGCCGACTGAGGAAGAATGATATCCTTCCTTAGCAAAAACTTCCAAAGCAGCATCCAGAATTTTTTGTTTGCTGCTTTTTCTTATTTCTTCAAATTGTTCTTTAGTCCTGGGCATTATATCTATTTATGATTGAACGCTCATTCAAACATAAAAATAACTATTCTTTTTGTCAAACCATTTTTGACTTTTTTAATTGCAAATGGTTACAATTTTCTGTGAAGACTTACAATAGTTTATTTATTCAAAAAAAAACTATCTTTCATCTTATGGAAAAACTTTTAAAAATCTTCACACTTCTCTTTTTGTTGCAATCATTCAATTTTGCACAAACAGATACACTTCAGTCAAATGGAATCAGAACAGAATTAGATACAGTAATAATAGAAGCATCGCGTTCCGGGAAATCTGAACTTGATATTCCACTCAGTGTAGATTTTATTAATGCAGAACAAATCAACCTGGGAGAGCAGGGAAGAACACTTGGCGAATCGCTCTTTCCTGTTACAGGTGTTTTCCTTGATGACAGGTTTAATCCTTCTGTCGGGGAGAAAATAAATATAAGAGGAATCGGGAGTCGTGCATCTTTTGGGGTAAGAGGAATAAAAATTTTGCTTGATGATATTCCTCTCACGATGCCGGATGGACAGGCTGAGTTAAGCAATATAGATCTTGGTTCTGAAGGAACTGTAGAAATAATAAAAGGACCGAGTTCAGCTTTATATGGTAATGCTGCAGGCGGAGTAATAAATATAAAAACTGAAAAACCATCTCAATTTCTTTTTTCTTTTCAACCTCATTTTACAATGGGAACTTTCGGCTATAAAAAAGTTGAAGGCAAATTTTCAGGAACAGCAGGTAAATATTCTTACTTAGTAAATTTATCAAAATTAAATTCGGATGGATTCAGAGATCATTCTTCTTTCAGTTCTTATGCGATTAATACTATTGCAGGCATGTCGGTTTCACCTACATTAAATTTAAAATTGATATTCAATTATTTTGATTCACCTTATGCTTTAAATCCAAGTTCACTCAGTAAAGATGTTGCAGATAATTCTCCCTCCAGTTCAAGAACATATATTAAGCAACAGGGAGCCGGTGAGAAATCTTCACAATTGCAAACTGGTGTTTCTATGATCTTTGCACCTGATTCACACAACAAACTTGAGACGAGTGTTTATTTTGTTTCAAGAGATTTAACAAACCCGATACCGGGAAGAATAATTAATTTAAATAGAAAAGCTACGGGCTTCCGTTCCGCATATAATTATTTTTTACCTTTAAAAAATTATGATTTGAATTTTACTTTAGGTGCAGATGTCGAAACTCAGTTTGATGACCGTAAAGAATATAAAAATTCAGGGTTACCCGCAAATTATAATTCAATTTCACCCGGGGATATTTTTGATAAAATCAGTTATGGAGATAAACTTCTGGACCAGGAAGAAAAAGTTATCGGTATTGGTCCCTTCCTGCAGGGAGAAGTGACAATTTCATCTTTTTCTTTTTTAGTCGGATTGCGTTATAACAATTATAAGTTTATTGTAGATGATAGATTCCTTAGTGATAGCAGCGATGATTCCGGAAACAGAATAATGGATAAACTCAGCACAACAGCAGGAGTTAATTATCGCCTTGATGATCTTTCAAAACTTTATTTCAATTATTCAACATCATTTCAAACACCGACTACTGCTGAACTAAGCAACAGACCTGATGGAAAAGGCGGATTCAATCCCGATCTTTTACCCGAAGACATTTACAGTTTTGAATTGGGCTATAAGAAAATAGCACTGCTTGGAGTTTTAAATTTAGATGCTTCACTTTTTTATATGAGATTTTCAAATCTTCTTATTCCTTACCAGGTTAGGGAGTGAAGAAACATTTTATAAAAATGCAGGAAAAGCTGAAAACAAAGGAATCGAGTTGACTTTAGAATTCTTTCCATGGAAAGATATAAATGTCTTTCTTTCTTATTCAGGTTATGATTTTACATTTAAGGATTACTTGAAGAAGCTGATGTAAATGGAGTAACACAAACTTTTCAGTTGAGTGGCAATTCAGTACCGGGTGTTCCATCAAATAAAATTGCTGCAGGAATAAACTACAATTCTGCTGAAACAGGTTTGTTTGGTTCTGTAAGGTTTGTCTGGGAGGATAAATATTTTGCAAACGATTTTAATGGTCCTGTTCCAGGGACAACTTTGCCACAATCTGATTTTATAAATGACGGCTATGTTAAAACGGATTTAAGATTAGGTTATTTATTGGAAACAGATTTTACCAATGCACAATTCTTTTTAGGCGTTAATAATATTTTTGATGGAGTACAAACTTTTCAGCTCGCAGGCAATTCTGTGCCAAGTGTCCCATCAAATAAAATTGCAGCAGAAATAAATTACAATTCTGCTGAAACCGGTTTGTTTGGTTCTGTAAGATTTGTTTGGGAGGATAAATATTTTGCAAACGATTTTAATGGTCCTGTTCCCGGAACAACTTTACTTCGATCTAATTTTATAAATGACGGCTATGTTAAAACAGATTTAAGGTTTGGATATTTATTGCGAACAGATTTTACAAACGCACAGTTCTTTCTTAGGAGTTAATAATATTTTCGATGTAAGATATAACGGCTCGGTAGTTCCCAATGCAGATGGCTAATCTTTTTTTTGAACCATCGCCCGGAAGAAATTGGTATGGGGGTGTTAGATTGTTTGTTCCCACGCAATAAAAATTTCTAAAAAGCCGAATGCGTAAAAGCTGTCAACTTGACATGATTTGTTATTGCCATTTTATAAAATAAATTTAATTTTTTTGATTAGGTTCCGTAACTGAGTAAGCGATCATAATAGTTTAAATGTAATTTAATTTTGGTCTAATTTCTCCAATTACTTATAAAGATTCAGCATCCCAAAAGTTTGCTCTATTTATCCTTGTTACACGATGCGTTGAATTATCCATTAAATCGAAAGGTAAAAGTAACCACTCTTCATCTTTCTTTGCGCAATCCAGTGCTTCTGAAAATCTCGTCTGATTTTTAAACTTTTGTAAGTATTCAACAGTATTAATTCAAAATTAATAAATGATTTTCATTGGTAGAGCTACAAATTTGACAGCCCTTATTCTAACATAAAATAATTTCGAAGCCGCTTCGTGAATGGCATTACCAGAATCAGTTCTTTGTAAATCTGGGTTGCACTTATATTTATATAGATATAATCCATTCCCGATATTATTAAGCGAATTTTCATCAATTTGAAATCTAAAAATATAACGAGTTTCTTCGTAATCAACAGCTTTATTTAACTTTAAAGTGTTTTTATCTCTACACCAATACTCTGCTCTTATGTATAGTCTGGAAAAAAATAAATAATCGGAAATATCAAATAAATTTTCGTTTTATATTTTAAATATCCTACCTTTACGTAACCAAATGAAGAGTGCAATTCCGAGTGCTATTGTAGAAAAAGTTAAATGTCGAAATAGCAACTTTATTAAGCAGATTTTTACGCATTTATTGTTATTATGTCGTTTTTAAGTTCAGAAGGGTAAACCCAAAAATATATTCTTTCAGAGGCTAAATTAAATGAATGACCAATTATATAAGAACTAAATATCATCATAATAGATATATAAGGAAGGTAATCTCGTATCTCTTTATTGAAATCTAACCGATATATTTTTGCACAAGTTAAAAAAATATAAAATGAGGCAGTTAGATAAACAAAGCCAGGAAATTATTAATTAAAAAAGAATGCTTCAATTTACATATGTGGAGATTATCATTCTTCCACCTCAATCCATTTAGTAGCAAGTAAATATTTTGATGTATTAAATAGAATAACTTGGCAAAGAGAAAAGGGTAGAGGTGCTAAAAGTAATTGGAAAAATTCAACCGAAAACATTTGGTTTTGCGCAAAATCATCTAATTATAAATTTTATGTTGACAAAGTAAAAGAAAAACGAAGAGTGTTAGCTCCTTATAAAATTGATGGTGTCCCGAAGGATTGGGAAGAAACAGAAAATGGTAACTTTCGACTAACACATCCTTCAAACATCTGGACTGATTTAACCATACCTTATTGGTCAATGCCAGAGAATACAGACCATCCAACACAAAAGCCAGAGATAATTATTCAGCGAAAATTATTTTCAGCTAGTTCAGATGAAGGAGATGTAGTGTTTGACCCATTTTTAGGTTCAGGAACTACATCAGTCGTTGCAAAAAAATTAGGTAGAAATTTTATTGGCATCGAAAAGAATTTGGAATATTGTTGTTTAGCAGAAAAAAGACTTGAACTAGCTGAGAAAGATAAAAACAATCCAAGGTTATGAAGATGGTGTTTTTTGGGAACGTAATACATTAGCCTTACAGAAAAAAAATGGTCGGCTAATTCACACAAAAAACAAAATCAAGAAGTAATAGAACAAGATAGTCTATTTTGAATTATAGGTTTATTAATTTATCAATAAATGTTTTAGATTGTTCTGAATCTATTTCATTTTGAAAATCTTTTGCAAAAACATTTTTTATGTTGTCTATCAATGTGAGCAGTTCCTCTTGAATTCTTGCCAGACCAATGATGTTGGATTTTTGTGTTCGTTATTAAAACTTATCAATAAAACTTACTAAATTCATTTTCACTTCATTACTCTTATCAGTGCCACTCCAATAAACAAATAGCCGAAATATGTTTTTTCATTTGAAATTGCTTCAAGTAGTTTATCAATGTTATAAGCTTTAGGAGCAGAAGAAAGTACATCCAATTTGTAATTGTTACCATTCTAACCTTTTTAATCTTAGCTGAAGATTTCTTTTCCCCAACTCAAATATAGAAACAGGGGAGCGTTTGTTAATATGGTCTAAAATTAAGCTAAAAAATGTTGAATGTAAAATGTTTGTGAGTGTTGAATGTAAAATTTAGAATGTAGAATGGGAAATATGAAACGGCAAAAGGCAAATGGAAGGGGATGACTACCTTCGCTAAAGCTACGGTAGTAGGGACTTGATTAATCAAGTCCCTACTATTTATGATATTAAAATGCAGTTTAGGGACTGCATTATCATCTGTTGTTTTCCGAAGCATAAAAAGAAGCATCTATTGCACCTAACGGACGAATAAGCAAACCTTTTGTTGTTCCATCGAGCAGGCGCTGTAAGACCGGCTTTGAAATAGTAATAAAATTCTTTCCACCTTTTTCAGGAGATAACTCTGTATCATAAATCATCTGTGTATTAAAAACATCGGAATAAATTTTGTCCTTCATAAAATTATTGTATGTTACTCTACTTTGATCCCACTCAGGATCTCCGCCAAAAATTTCAATCACTCTTACTTTGCCGAACTCTTCACCGAAATCCTGACCATAAGCTTGAATATAATTACCACCTTCAGGGACAGAGTATGTAGTTAATTCCAATAAACCTGCTCCATCAGCTTTCATATTCTTATATTGTCCAAAGTCCCATCTTAAAATAGCCCATTGATCCCAATTAATTGTTAATATCCTTTTGTCACTATCTTGTTCTTTAATATGCCAGTCATTAAAGTTTATGTTTGGAAAAACAGAATTAATCAGGCAGTCCTGAGTAACATCAAGATGATTTGAAAAAGTATTTACATCCGGAATAGGAGGATGATAAGGCACAAGCTCTCCTTTATCCGGTCCGGCAAGATTAACATTTACAATATCTGCACGGTAGTAATCCAAATCGACATAATATTTATCTAATCCATAGTCTGTTACACACAACTGCACATAAACTGTATCGCCGGGAACACAATCAAATTTTTTAGTCGTCATACTGATAATATGCCAATCGGTTGTATCCGGTATATCAAACTCCATTAAATCGATATGGTAATTAGTTGTCCTTTGCGTATTCACCATCATATTAACGCGGCGGGGCGCATTGTGAAGACGTACTTTTGCTTCAACACGTAATTGATAAGAAGAATCTTTAAATTTGTTTAGATTGAGAGAAGCCGTTACATTACGTTTAATTAATGTCCAGTATATGTTATCCCTGTCTTTTGTCCCATCTACAAAAATGGTTGCATAGCCATCTCTTTGGAGAAAATCCATTTTTGCATTTCCGTCACCAGTAAAAAAGAACCATCCATCTATTTCTTTCTTATCAAAATTATCTATAAACTGTGCATAAGAGACACTGGAAGTAACGAGGAGTAAAAAAAATATTTGTAACTTTTTTTTGATGGTAAACATAAAAACCTCACGGTTGTCGAATGTAAGGGAATATCTATTAAAGAGTTAAAAAATCCATATAGTAAGTTATAGAAAAATCAAATGCAATATTATTTATAGAAATAAGTCTCAAAATCTTTTTAGTTGCTTTTAGAACCAATTAATTACATATTTATTTTAATTTTCATCAAATTAAACAGGTCTTATGAAACTAATTATATTAATTTTGTTTTCTATTTTTCTTTTTGGTTGTTCACATACGGAAAATATTTCCCCGGATAAAATTGATGAAGCTTTAACTCAGAAAATATTGAAAAATGAAAAGAATAAATCTAACGATAAGATTGAATTTATTGGTGTCTGCGGTAAAGAAATTGATGATCAGCTAAAAAAGGATATTGAATCTACCGGTGTTGAAATAAATTCTATAAGTAATGATATATTTACTGGTAGAGGTACATCTACCTCAGTTCTTAGACTTTCCGGGAAAGATTTTATTTTATTTCTTCAATCTCCACGGAAACTGCAGCCAAATGAAAATTAGATTTTAATTGGTCCACTTTATGTTGTCTCATTATAAAAATAATAATTATAGTTTTTAACGGAGTCTTAATGAAACGAATAGTCTTATTACTTAGCCTTTCTTTAACTTTTACACTTTTAGCTCAGAGTATAGATCCTGAGTTATTAAATAAAATTGATCCGAGACTTATAGCCTTAATAAATAATAATTCAGCTTCCAAGTCTTTATCTTTGTCGAAAATTGGATCTGTAGAAATTCAGGATAACATGGTTGGAGTTATTGTTAAAACAAGTAATGCTGCAGCACTAAAGCTAAATGGATTTGATGTTAACTCTTCGTTTGGTGAATATGCAACAGTCAGAATTCATCCAGATGAATTATTAAGTCTGGCAAAACAAAAGGATGCAAAGTATATTCTTGCCAGCCGAATGAACCATCCGGCAAATGATGTCGCCGGTGCTACAGTTGGTGCTAAAGCATTAAATGCTGGCTTTGTAAATAATAATCAATATAAAGGGCATGGTGTACTTGTTTGTATTATTGACACCGGAATAGACTGGAAACATCTGGATTTCAGAGATCCTAATGATCCAACTAAAAGCAGAATAGTTTATATCTGGGATCAGACCCTAACAAAAACGGGCAATGAAAAAACACCACAGGATAGAAATGCGACTAAATTTCCTGGGACTGAATTATGGAGTTGAATATTCGAATGCAGATATTAATGATGAGCTTGATGGAGCACCTGCAAATTTTGTAAGAGAGCAGGATACATTTGGACATGGTTCTCACGTAGCCGGAACAGCCGCAGGAAACGGAGCAACGAGATCCAGATAGAAGATTTGCAGGCATAGCTCCCGAAGCAGATCTCTTAATTGTTAAAGCAGGAAATGGTTCTTTTACTGATAATAATATTATAGACGCATTATCATACGCAAAAAAAGTTGCTACTGAGTTGAATGAGCCGATAGTAGTTAATATGAGTCTTGGAGGAAATGATGGTCCTCACGACGGAACAAGTACTGAAGAACAAGCTGTTGATAATTTTTGTGCATCAGCGCCGGGCAGAGTAGTAGTAATTTCAGCAGGGAACAGTGGTGCCGATAATATTCATATCACCGGCTCGCTTGCAAGCAATTCCGCAAAAGATTTTCTCTTCAATGTGTCTACTTATACTGCAATAAGTGGCACTCAGAATGATGATTTTGGATTTGATCTCTGGTTCGATAATTCCGGGTCTGTTACTACTGTCGTAACAACCCCCAATTCATTTACAGCAAATTCAACTTCCGGAACTGACGATGGATATATTGAAATCGGGAATAGTAGCTTCAATGGCAATAGAGAAGTTTATTTTTATGCTTATGATAATATAGCAACTAAGACTCCTGCTGCCGGGACCTGGAAATTTTCGGTGACAAATAATTCTTCCGAATCAATGATATATCACGGCTGGCTTTTTGAAAAATCTATGACAGTAACGTTATCAGGAGGTAATTCACAATATACTGTTGGTTCACCAGGTACAGCTAATGATGCGATAACAGTCGGTTCGTTCGTAACAAGATGGCGCTGGCAAAGCAGCGATGGAAACGGTTATGCTTATGTCGGAACCGATCGTTCCGATAATATATCTTCTTTCAGTAGTATCGGTCCGAGAAGAGATGGTGTACAAAAACCTGATATTTCGGCACCGGGGCAAGGGGTTATTTCTGTAAGATCGGCAGATACTTCTCCTGCTCCAGATGCAACATTTCTTATTGGAGATGGGAAATATTTATTAGAACAGGGTACAAGTATGGCATGCCCCGTTACTACCGGTTCAGTTGCGCTTCTATTACAACAAAAAAATGATCTAACATATAGTCAGGTAAAAACATATTTGATCAATAATGCTTCAAAGGATGGGTTCACAGGAACTATTCCAAATTATGTATGGGGATATGGTAAATTAAATATTTTTGATGCTATGGTAAATTTAATTAATCCCGGCTTACCCAAAAGTTTTAAGAACTACGTTTATGATCAGTGGAATACGATACAATATACTTATACACCTGTATTGCCTAATCAGAAGTTTGCGATAAAATTTACACCCGATTTTCCGGGGCAGGTTACAGGAGCTTTATTACATATTTTTGCTAACAAAATTACAAGTCCTCTCTATTTTGAAATTCGGTTAGATAACCATGGCTCGCCGGGTTCACAGATTGGCAATACTGTAAGTTATGATGCCTCCGGTTTTACTCAATATAGCTGGAATTATATTGATTTGGTTGGGAATAATGCTGATCTATCCGCCGGAACAAATTATTATTTAACAGCCTATTTTACTAGCGGTGATAGTACAGGTGTTTTGATTGATGACGGCAATGTTGATTCCAGAACAATCAGAGACTATAACGATGGAAATGGTTGGGTTGTAAGACCTTACGATATGAGAATGAGACCAATAATGGGGCTGCAGAATGTTCTCGTTTCGGTTGAGCCTGATAAGCAGTCTCCAACAATGTTTATGTTATATAATAATTACCCTAATCCGTTTAATCCTACAACTACAATAAAATATGAAATACCTAAAACTGTTAATGTTACTTTAAAAGTATATGACATATTAGGTAGAGAAGTGAGAACTCTGATAAATCAGGAACAGAAGCCGGGTTTTTACCAAATACCTTTTGGAGGTGAAGGACTTGCAAGCGGTATTTATTTTTATACGATACGAGCTGGCAATTTTATACAAACAAAAAAGATGGTATTACTGAAATAATTATTTTTGTTATAAAATAAGGATAAGTTTTCAATTTCAGTGTAATATTATCTACAGTTGGAAAATAGATTTAAAGTTTATTTTACGAACTTGATAATCTCACTTGGGAAAGTGTTTTGAGATATTATACTATTATCAATGATTTTAAAGCTGCCAGCTTCCAGGTAGCGTTTTAAATTCACAGGCCTGCAATTGGTTAATAAAGAGGGAAAATATTTCGACAATAAATACCAGGGCTTATTATACCATTTACTTCCCATCGACATTGTTATAAGCACACCGGTACTATTTGGTTTTAGAACTCTGTAAAATTCTTTTAATACAGTATTAAAACTATCTTCAGGAAGCAGGTCAAGCACGTAACTGCTGAAAATAAAATCAAAGCTTTCATTTTTGTAAGGAAGAATAAATACATTTCCTAAAGACAGCAAATATTTTTCCGGTGCAGTTTTTAATTTATTTTTTGCTCTGGAAATCATATCCGGTGATAGATCTACTCCAAAATTGAGACCGGTTTTATTTTTGTTAATAATCTTTTCAAAGAGTTGCCCAGTCCCGACACCCACATCAAGTACTTTAATATTGTTACTAATACCAGAAATTGATATGGCTTCCTTAATAGCTTTACTTTCTGTTATTTTACCCCAGTAGTCATAAAACCAAACGACTTTTGAAAAGTTTTTTTGTGTTTGTTCTATTTCAAAATCTCTTTTAAAATGATTGTCCTGTGCTTTTTAATGGAGTATTATTACGTCATCTGTATTAAAAGGAGAGCTTGCAAAAATCGAAGTAGTAATAATTCTAATTGAAAAGAAAATTACGTATCACTTCTCTTGTTTAAACCTCGTGTTTAACTCTCGTCTTTTTTATAATTATTAAAACAGTTGTTATCGTAATTATTCCCGAGGCAAACACCATTAAAAGAATGGTTAGGCTTTTACCTTTGGGTATAAAAGTAGAGCACGTTTGCAATACTTTTTCGATAGTTGATGTTATTTCTCCTTTTCCTGCTTTTTCCACCGCTAATTCAAATTCTGATGGAAGGATTGAAAAATCGCCGGTTTGTTTTACAAATCCCGGACTCAGGTACTGCACAATTTTTCCCGTCTTATCTACAAAAATCAAAACACCTTTATGTAAAAAACCGTTGGAAATTCTAACAAATTTGAATCCCGCTGCGTTTGTTAACTCATAAATGCTTGCGCTGTCCCCGGTTAAAAAAGTCCATGCAGAATCAGGAATAGTTTTGCTGCTTATGCTAAGCATATCGTGTTTTTTCTCCGCAGCAATTTCCGGAGTTTCATTCTGATCGATGCTTATGCTGATAACATTATAATCCTTGCCCGGTTCGTATTTTGCTTTTCCAATTATTTCCGATAATTCCACCATAAGCGGAGTGCAGATACCGGTGCACCTGTAATAAACAAAATCAATCACTGTTGGTTTATTAATCAGATCTCTTAATAATACCTGTTTCCCATGTGAGTTAGTAAATGTTAAATCCAAAGGTAATATTTTACCAAGATGTTTCGTTACTTCGGGATAAGTATTATCTGCATAAACATAACTGCCAAACAGAAATAAAATTGGAATTATAATGAAAAGTATTCTTCTGAAAGGATTAAATTCTTTTTTCATATCTTTCTGACCAAACTAACCCAAATCTTTTTTCATCTGTTCAAATTGATCTTTGGTAATTTCTCCTTTTGCATATCTCATTTTAATTATGTCTAACGGAGATTCCTGCTGCGGAGGCGGAGGCGGTGGGAACTGATTTTGATGCTGATAATATTCTCTGTTCCTGTTACTCTGGTTAACAAGCAGCCAGATAATTAATGCAATAATGCCTACCCAGAAAATCCAGCCGAACCACATTCCATCAAAGAAAAAATTATGAAACATTTTTTCTCCCTTTTAATTTCTGTTATCCGAATAAATTTTCATTTATTCTTTTAAAAGTTAGACAAAGTTTATCAAACTTATGTTCATTTTGTGGAGGAAGTAGATTTACTTTATCATTCCCCTTTTTTATACCTGACATTTGTGTCTTCTTTCATTTCCATCGACTCAGATTCGCTTTCCATTTTCTCATATTCTTCTGCACTCATATCCGGCAGCTTCTTCATAAATGCTACCATTGCCCATATCTTTTCATCTGATTGCGTTTTACCCCATGCAGGCATTCCTGTCATTTTAATTCCGTTTTTTGTTTCCCAGAATAATTCCTGTGGTGACATATGTCTTGCACTTCTAACTAAATGTGGGGGGTGAGGATTCAATCCCTTTGCCAGGTCGGATTCTTCTTTTCCCGGTGCTCCATGACAGCTTTCACACATCTCATCATAATAACCAAAACCTTTTTTTATCATCGGAGAATCTGATAAATCCGGGACCGAAATATCTTTTGCACGATGTTCAACTGATTTATCACTCGTTGTATTTAAAACCCATCTCATAATGCCTCTATCTTGATTGAAAGCACTAACATCATACAACCCGCTGTAAATAAAAATAATAGAGCCTACAATAAGTACTGCCAGCATTAAAACCGCACCTAATAAGATTTTCATGAAATCTCCTTTAATTATGATAATTTACTTGCAACAGTCTTTTTTACTTGCTTCTTTAAATTTCCTTACTGCAAAGAAAGCAACCAAGCCAATAAAGAGTATGCCGACTATTATCTCCATAATTCTTATTATCCCTTAACTTTAAAATTATTATCGATAAGATTCTTTTCCGCTATCTTAAGTGTTACTTCCTTTAACTTCATACCGCAAATAGGGCATTTACCCGGGTTGTCCGAAATAACATTGAAGTCCATTACATCCTGGTATACTTTACCATCTTTATTTTTATCAATAGCTTCTAAATCGATCACGCCACTACGCACAATTGAATATTTTTCATCAGACATTTCTTCATTATTCATCATCTGGTGATCTGAATCTTTCATCATTTCCATTTTGTGCATGTTCATATTCATAGTTTTGCTTTTTGTCGCGGAATCCTGTTTATCCTGTGCTAACACTAACATAGTAAACATAAAAGTAAATACAAAAATTATATTAATTGATTTGACGATATTAGTTAACATTTTGTTTCTCCTTATATTTTTTTGTGCATATATATTTTGTCATACCGAACTTGCCACAAGGCAGATTTCTGGCTCAACACTAAGATGCTGAAATAAATTCAGCATGACATTTCTATTTATCCATGATTTTCTTTATATCTCTTCTTTTCCATATATAAAAAATTGCCGGGTAAACTGTGAGTTCCATAATTAAGCTTGTGAGAATCCCACCGGCCATTGGGGCAGCAATTCTTTTCATAACATCTGAGCCGGTACCGATTCCGATTAGAATCGGAAGCAGACCGAAAAACATTGTCAACACCGTCATCACTTTTGGTCTTACTCTTTTTACTGCACCATCAAAGATTGCAAGCCTCAGGTCAGCAACACTTTTCAGCATTCCATTATTTCTAAATCTTTCATAAGCAAGGTCAAGATATAGAAGCATAACAACTCCAGTTTCTGCATCGATACCAAGCAACGCAATTATTCCGACCCAAACCGCAACACTTAAGTGGAATCCCGCGAAATACAAATACCAGATTGCCCCAACCATTGAGAAGGGAAGTGCAAGAAGTACAATCCCTGTTTTTACTGCCGACTTCGTATTCATATAAAGAAGCAGGATTACAATTAATAAAGTAAGTGGAATTACCAATGCAAGATGTTTTGATGCGCGTTCCATGTATTCAAACTGTCCGCTCCACTTTAAAGAATATCCGGCAGGCAATTTTACTTTTTCATTAATTATTTTTTGTGCATTTTTTACATAGGTACCAACGTCTATATCATGTATATCAATATAAATCCAGGTATTAGGTCGGGCGTCTTCAGATTTAATCATCGGGGGACCCTTCTTTATTTCAATTTGTCCTAATTGTTCCAATGGAATATTCCCACCATTTGCAGTTGGAACCAAAACACGTTTCAGCGATTCTATGTTTTCCCTGTAATCTCTTTGATACCTTAAATTAATTGGATATCTCTCTAATCCCTCAACAGTTTTGCTAATGTTCATTCCTCCGATAGCAGACATAAATACATCCTGAACATCTCCTATGCTAAGTCCATAACGGGCAATTGCATCTCTGTCGATATTAAAATCGACATAATTTCCACCAACAGATCGTTCTGCATAAGCTGACCTAGTACCCGGAATTGTTTTTACAATTTCTTCTATTTCTTTCCCGATTCTGTTAAGCACATTCAGATCAGGTCCGCCTATCTTAATGCCTACCGGAGTTTTTATCCCTGTTGAGAGCATGTCAATTCTTGTTTTTATCGGCATCGTCCAGGCATTTGTTAAGCCGGGTATTTGAATTGCAGAATTCATCTCTTCAATAAGCTTATCTATTGTCATTCCGGATGGCCACTGATCTTTCGGTTTTAATTGTATAGTTGTTTCAACCATTGAAAGCGGAGCAGGATCGGTCGGCGTTTCTGCTCTTCCTATTTTTCCAAAAACAGATTCAACTTCAGGAAATGATTTTATGATCTTATCTGTTTGCTGAAGAATTTCTTTTGCCTTTGTTATAGAAATACCGGGTAAAGTTGTAGGCATATAAAGAAGGTCTCCTTCATTCAACGGCGGCATAAATTCTGATCCTAATTTTGAATAGGGAATAATTGTTGCGAGCACAATTAAGACAGCCGCACCGATAACCCACCATCTTTTATTCATAACAAAATCAACTACGGGATGATAAATCTTAGCCAAAAATCTTGTTATGGGGTTTTCATCTTCTTTTTTCATTTTGCCGCGCACAAAATAACCGAGAAGAATAGGAACAATAGTAATAGTTAAAATTGCGGCAGCAGCCATTGAATAAGTTTTTGTGAATGCAAGAGGTTTGAACATTCTTCCTTCCTGCTGCTCAAGTGTGAATACAGGGAGAAAGGAAATTGTAATTACCAGCAGACGAATAAAATATTGAAGGCGCTACTTCTTTTGCGGATTCAAGAATTACCTGCCAGTGTTCTTTCCTTTGTCCTTCCGCCAGGTCCTGGTTATGAGCCATATGTGTCTGCGCATTTTCCACCAGTATGATTGATGCATCCACCATTGCACCTATTGCGATTGCTATTCCTCCAAGCGACATAATGTTTGCATTTATTCCCTGCATTTTCATAATAAGAAATGCTGCAAGTACGGCTGTTGGAAGTGTAAAGATTGCAACCAGCGAACTTCTTATGTGAAGAAGAAATAATATTATTATAAGAGCAACAACTATTGTTTCCTCTGTTAACTTATCTTTTAAATTATCTATTGCCCTGATAATCAGATTTGATCTGTCATAGGCAGGTTTTATTTGAACATCAGGCGGCAGTGATTTTTTTAGTTCCGATAATCTTTCTTTAACTTTTTCTATCACGGATAAGGCATTTTCACCATACCGCATTATTATTATTCCGCCTACAGTTTCTCCTTCTCCATTCCATTCAGCAAGCCCTCTTCTAAGTTCGGGACCGATATTTATATCGGCAACATCGCTTAAATAAATTGGTGAACCCGATTTAGGTGAAACACCGATCGAAATCTTTTTCAAATCGTCAACACTTTTAATGTAACCAAGTCCGCGTACCATATACTCAGCTTCACCCATTTCCATTAATCTTCCGCCCACATCATTGTTGCTTTGTTTTATTGCCGTTTTAATTTTTTGGAGCGGAATATCGTAGTAAGCAAGTTTAGTCGGATCAACATTTACCTGGTATTGTTTTACAAATCCGCCAACGCTTGCAACTTCGGAAACACCGGGGATTGAAGAGAGTTCAAATTTCAGGAAATAATCCTGTATGGATCTTAATTCCTGTAAATCTCTTTTATCTGATTGAAGTACATATTCATAAACCCATCCCAATCCTGTTGCATCGGGACCAAGCTGAGGACTTACACCTTCAGGGAGAGAATTGCGAAGTCCATTTAAATATTCGAGTACGCTGACTTCGTGCCCAATAAATATCTGTTCCATCTTCAAAGATTATATAAACCATTGAAAATCCGAACATCGAATATCCGCGAACATCTTTTGCGCCGGGGACAGACAACATTTTTGTGGTGAGTGGATATGTAACCTGGTTCTCAACTATTTGCGGACCCTGACCGGGATAGTCCGTATAGATAATCACTTGTACATCGCTGAGATCAGGAATTGCATCAATCTTTGTATTGTACACTGCCCAGATTCCGCCAAGCATTAATGCAAAAGTAAAAAGTATCACTACGAATTTATTATTGAGCGACCACTCTATAAGTTTTGCAATCAATCCGTCTTTATTTTGATTTGATGAAATCATTTTATTTTTCCTTATTCTAACCTTCGAGGTTAAGGTTTCGCTAACACTGTGCTAACCTCGAAGGTTTCAATTACTTTTTATACTCAAAACCATGTTTCTCTAAGTTTACTTTTACTTCTTTGATTGTTAATTCTTTCAATTCCATTCCACAAATTGGGCAGTTACCAGGTTCATCCGAAATAACATTCCAATCCATCATATCCTGATAAAGTTTTCCATCTTTATTTTTGTCAATTGATTCAACATCAATTACGCCTTTGCGAATAATAGAAGTTATATTATCATTTCCTTCGTTTTTAATTTTATCCTTTGTTTCCTGATTACCATCTTCCATCTTCCGTATTCCATCATCCATCTTTTGCATATCATTCTTACTAGTGCTATCCTGATTTCCGGAAGTTTGCAATTGTCCTATTGCCGCACGCAGATTGCTCTCCGAATCAATTAAGAATTGAGCAGAGGTAACAATTGTATTTCCTTCGCTCAATCCTTTTAAAACCTGGTAATAACCATTTGCATAACTGCCGAGTTTTACTTCCTGCGGTTTGAATTTGCCGTTGCCGAGAGCAATGATAACAATGTTTTTCATGCCGCTTCTTATTATTGCATTTTCAGAAATAACAGGATACATTCCTAAAGTTTTTCCAGCTATTTCAACATTTGCAAACATCTCAGGTTTTAATTCGCCGGAATGATTATTAACGTTAATCCTGATTTTAACTGTTCGGGATTTTGGATCAATCGTTGGATAAATAAATGACACAGTTCCGGTAAATGATTTCCCGGGCAGGTAGTTGTAATTTATATTAGCCTTTGAGCCAAGACTAATTTTAGATAATTCGTACTCATATATATCCGCCATCAACCAGAGTTCCGAGAGATTGGCTATTTTCAGTAATTGCATCCCATTCATAATTTTCTGACCATCAACAATGTTCTTTTCGAGAACAGTTCCGGATTTTTGTGCATAAAGTGTGATGTATGTTTTTACTTCCTTAGTATCTATTAATCTTTTTACTTCAGATTCAGGAACTTCAAGCAGTTCAAGTTTTCTCATTGAATTTTTTACGAGTTCATTGCCACTTTCCCGGATGGAACCGAGAGAACTTTCATTTACTGAATTCTGATAAGAAAGCGCAGTGAGTAATTCCTGTTGAGCAGAAACAAGTTCCGGTGAATATATATCCATCAGCTTTGAACCTTTGGAAACCTGCTGACCTGTATAATTCACATAAAGTTTTTGAATCCATCCGTTCATTCTTGTTGTTACAATATATTCACTCGTTTCATCGGTTGTTAGAACTCCGTTAGTTGTTACACTTGATGAGAGTTCTTTAACTTCAACCTTTGCAGTTTTGATGTTCATATTTTGCTGAACTTCGGGATCAATTGTAACTATTCCGGAACCACCGGATTCATCTTCATAAACGGGAACGAGCTCCATTCCCATTTTAGATTTACCCGGTTTATCATAGATTTCATTCGGGTCCATCGGTGCACGCCAGTAAAGAATTTTTTTCTCTTTTTTCTGTGGTGAAACTGATTGACCTGTATTTTTTATCGGGACTAACTTCATTCCGCAAATAGGGCAGTTACCCGGTTCATCAGAGATTATTTGTGGATGCATCCCGCATGTGTAAAGCTGTTTTTCTCCTGAAGCAATATTAGGAGTTGAACTCCCGGCAATAAATAAAAAATAAACCGGGACAAGTATCACAATTGCTAGCAACGTTATTATCAAAATTTTCTTTTTCACTTTAATTCTCCTGGTTAAAATTCGTTCCTGAAAGGAATTCGATTTCTGCAATTTCATTTAAGTAATCTGTTTTCAATCGGTAAAGATCATTTTCAATTTTCAGTAGACTGTTTTGTGCATCAATCACATTTAAAAAATCAACCTGACCAACCTGGTAACTTGTTAAAGTAGTTTTCAGGTTTTCATTTGCCTGGATCAATGATCCTTCTGAAATAATTTTTATTCTTTCTTTAAGTGAATTCAGTTTTGCAATTGAAGATCCGAAAGAACTTCTTAAAACCTGTAATGATGCCTGGTATTGTTCATCATAAAATTTCTGCATCGTTTCCGTCTCTTCAACTTTGGAGCTGACTTTCCCGCCATAATTAAGAGGGAGCGAAACACCAACCATTACAGTAAAGAAATCATCGAGAGGAGTATTTGTTTTTGCAATTTTATCTCTGAAAGAATATTGAAGAGCTAAATTGAAGTTCGGGTAGTAATCATATTCAGAAAGGGATTTTTTTAATTCCTCTTTTTCTTTTGCCTGCTCAATTCCTTCTAAGAAAGGTCTATGAATTTTTGAGCTGTCGATTAAATCTTCAACTGTGAAATGGTTATAAGTTATTTCCGGAAACTTCCCCGTTTTAATTTCACTTTCAGCAGGACGAAGTAATGATGCATTCAACATTGCAAGTTGTGAATTTTCTTTACTCTTCAGGTCTTCAATTTTATCAGTAATGTTTGTTATTTCAAGTTCAACTTTCAGAAGATTTTGCTGACTTGCAGTCGACACCGAATATTTTGTCCGAACAACTTCGGCAATATTATTTAGAAGGTCTTTACTCGTCTCAGCTATCTTGATTGAATTCCTTATAAAGATAAGTTCGTTATAATTTTTTATTACATTCTTCCTTATTTCATTTTTTGCATCGAGTATTTCCTCTTCAACAATATCAACATCTTTTTTATTTACATCAGCCTGCTCACTTAATTTACCGGGGAAGGGAAATGCCTGGCTTAATCCGACAATCTTTCCGGTCATCGGCTCCTGAGTAAAAGAAAAAGAATTAACAGGAAGGTTTGCGAGTCCAAGAGTTAAAGTAGGATCAGGAAGATTTGAATTCTGCTCGATTCTGTCTGACGCTGATTCTTTTTTCATTTGAAGCATTTTTATTTTAGGGCTTACCTCGATTGCTGTATTTACAAGTTCCTGCAGTGACTCAGTCTGTGAGAATGAGTTTGCTATTGCAAGTAAAACAAATATTAAAATCTTTTTTATGTTCATCTTTTCTACCAATATTTTTTTCTTAACCGTTTTACCGGTGTTTGATCATTTAATTAAATATCAGAATGAATGGACGGAGTTATCCGTCTACTGAAATTCAGTTAGAAAAGATTGTTAGATAAGAAGCTGAGAGATGTTCAGGTAAATGGGATTGCCGTTTAATGGGGGAGAAGTATCTGTATAAAACGAGTTTGAATTTAAATCAAATAAAGAACTTTGCTGATTTATTGTTTCCACGAAAAGTGTGGTAAATACGAGGACGTTCGTGGTTTCAGATTTAACAGAAAGAAAATCATCTTTAACTTTATTATAGACAAGTTCAGTCTGGCAGCAGCTATTGTCCGAAGTAATATTAACAGGGTAAACAGGCTGTTCATCTTCACAGCAGGAATGCTTAACTACTTTTGCTTTATGCATTTCGCAAAATTCGGAAGATGTTGTACCCATTATTTTACAAATATGAAGAGTGACGGGTACTCCAGTGGTTGCTGCAAAAAAGAGGAAAGCTAAAGTTAATATTGAAATTTTTCTTTTCATCTGTTGATGATAAACATATACATATATTTGCTTGTTAGCAACGATAATGCCATTACATTATGTATATAATTACAACTTTTTTTAATGTTTAATTAAGATAGCTTTATTATAGTAGAAACTGTTAAAACAGTTAAACAAGATGACTTTTACACATTAACCCACAGCTTAAGCCGTGGGTTAACCTAAAGAATAACATTGGTTAACCGTTTCAACGGTTTATAAAATCGAAAACTTAGATTCTGCATATTCTCAATTGAAAGAACTAATTCTCAGATTAAAGAAGCATTATTAACAAAAAAAGCCCGGACGAGCCGGGCTTTGTAAAACAAAAGAACAAGGTTCTTATTTAAGCAGCATCATCTTCTTAACTTGTGAAAAAGTTCCTGCGTCTATTCTATAGAAATAGAGTCCACTGGTAAGATTCTTTGCATCGAAATTAATTTTATAAGAACCTGCTTCCTTAAACCCGTTGACTAAAGTTTTTACTTCCTGTCCGAGAGTATTGAAAATCTTTAGCGAAACATTAGATGCTTCAGGAATGCTGAAGCTAATTGTTGTGCTCGGGTTGAAAGGATTAGGATAGTTCTGAGCCAGCTCAAATTTTATAGCACCAGCGAAACTGACTTCAGCAACGTTGGAATATTTGTAGGAGCCGTCAAAATCAATTTGTTTTAGTCTGTAGGAATAACTTCCTGATTTTGCAGAGTTATCAGCATAGGAATAAATATGAGGATTTGTTGTTGTCCCGTTACCGTCAACAAAAGCAATTCTGCTCCAGTCTTCTGTAGAAGATTTTCTTTCTACCTGGAATCCTTTGTTGTTAACTTCAGTAGCAGTTGACCAGCGTAATAAAACTGAGCCGGGCTGTGCTGAAGCTGTGAATGAAACTAATTCTACAGGAACCAAAGACGGAGTTGAAAAGTCCGTATAATATCTTGGGAAAATTTGATATCCTGAACTATAAGGAACACTGCTGTCAAACTGAGATACCTATACCAACTACATCTTGCGGCCAGGTTGGTTCAACTTGTCCGCCGATATCTGTGTCAAAATCAATTCTAAAACTACTGTGTCAACTCCATCACTTAATTGTAAATTAGTACCGGAACCAGAGGCGAAGTCGGCCAGGTGCCACCTACTAAAGACAGTCCCTTAACATGTACTAAGCTGCCTTCGTACATTTCACCATTTGCTATGTATTCAGCAAGCGTTATTTCCATTGGAGTCAGGTACCGTTCCTGTGCCAACAGAATCCCAGCTTGCAGAATCAAGTGCTTGTATTTCTGTCATTCCACTATATTGATTCACAAAACCTGTAACTACAACTGAATCACCTAAAGCCCAATTGAATTTAGGTGGTCCGGGCATAAAAATATCTGTTCCTGCTGTGCCATCCCATAGGTAAAAAGAATTATTTGTAGTCTGAAAGTTTGGTGAAGTAATAACGCCTCTTACTCTAACTGTATCGTTTAAATGGTCGGGAACATAATCCATATTCAGGTCTTCAATAGCATGTGCTATTGTCCAGCTTGAAGTAAAGTCAGTCATATATCTTGGCAAAATTTCATATCCAGCATCATAAGGAGCACTGGCATCATATTGACTTCCAATACCGACAACATCTACCGGGTAGAGAGGTTCGGTTGTTCCATCAATATCTGTATCTTTATCAATAAAAAAAGTAATTGTATCTGTTCCGTCGCTCATCTTAAGTGTCCCATTGCTACCCGAAGCCGGCCATGTTCCACTGACTTTAACATTATGCCTTAAGCATTATTAAAGATCCCTCATACATTTCATAGTTGCTTACATAATCTGAACTGATACCGCGATTGGAGCAGGAACTGTATTTCCTGCACTTATAGAATCCCAAGCTGCAGCAGAGGAAGGAACTATTTCAGTTAAACCGTTAAATTGAGTAACAACACCGGTTACAATAATTGAATCTCCAAGAGCCCTATCTACTTTTATGGAGAACATAAAAATATCGACTCCGGCTACTCCATCGGTTAAAATAATAGGAGCTACCGCTTGGAAGTTGAAAGTTTGGAGAGACTAATAATGCCTGCTACCTTAACAGTATCGCCCAATCTGTCTCGGCATCATATCCGTATTCAAGTCCTCTATAGCCTGAGATATTGAAAGTGAATCTACAGTACTGTAGGCAGGTTTACTAATAAACAATACTGAAAAAAGCAAAAAGGGAAGTAATAGTTTCTTCATAGCACCCTCTCCTTAATATTGAAATTAATGTTTGTTGTGAATTTGGCTTATAATGTAAAATGAAAAATCTTTTATTGCAAATGTCTAAGCTCTAATTAATAGAAAATTAATATTGAGGCATACAGGTGCCTAATATAATAAGTCAATTAAAATTGTTTAAGGTTCTTGAACTTGTATGGAGATAAGCAGTTCAAATGAACCGAATAATAGATGCTGAAACGAGTTCAGCATGACAGACAGTCTTTGGAATTCTTTCACACCCTCTTTATATTTGAAAACTTAATTTTTGAAACTATTTCTACTTTTTGATGCAGAATATTACGATCAGTGATCTGGGTAAGTATGTTGGACAGGAGATTTCATTACAAGGCTGGCTTTATAATAAAAGATCGGGCGGTAAAATAAAGTTTTTGGTTTTGAGAGATGGAACAGGTTACCTGCAATGCGTTTATTTCAAAGGAAATGTATCTGAAGATGTTTTTGAGACTGCCGACAGGATCGGGCAGGAGACTTCAATAGAAGTAACGGGAAAAGTAAAAGAAGAACCGAGAGCGCCGGGTGGTTACGAACTCGATGCAACAGGTCTTAAAGTTATCGGCGAGGCTCACGATTATCCTATCACCCCAAAAGAACACGGAATTGAATTTTTGATGGATCACAGGCATTTGTGGCTACGTTCCAGCAGACAGGTTGCAATCTTAAAGATAAGACACAGAATTGTAAAAGCTATTAGAGATTTTTTTGATGGCAGGGGATTTACATTAATGGATCCGCCGATCCTAACTCCAAATGCTGTTGAAGGTACATCTACACTTTTTGAAACTCCATATTTTGATCTTGGAAAAGCTTACTTAACTCAATCGGGACAGCTTTATGCGGAAGCCGGTGCAATGGCTCTTGGTAAAGTTTATACTTTTGGTCCGACTTTCAGAGCAGAGAAATCCAAAACAAGAAGACATCTTACAGAATTCTGGATGATCGAACCCGAAGTTGCTTTCAATGATTTGAATGATAATATGGATTTGCTGAAGATTTTCTCGAACATGTTGTTCAGACTGTTTTAAAGGATATGGAAGAAGAGTTAAAAGTTCTTGAAAGAGATACAACAAAACTTAAAAATGTTAAAAAGCCTTTGCCGAGAATTACCTATGATGAAGCTGTCGAGATATTAAAGAAGAACGGAAGTGAATTTGAGTATGGAAATGATTTAGGCGGAACTGATGAAACAATAATTTCGGAACAGTTTGACAGACCTGTTATGGTTCATCGTTATCCTGCAGCAGTAAAAGCATTTTATATGAAACGCGATCCTGAGAATGAAAACCTCGCTTTGGCTGTCGATGTTCTTGCTCCGGAAGGTTATGGCGAAATTATCGGCGGCAGTCAGCGAGAAGATGATCTTGATTAACTTCTTGAAAGAATTAAAGAACACGATCTTCCTCAGGAAGCTTTTGAATGGTATCTTGATTTAAGAAGATTTGGTTCAGTTCCGCATTCCGGTTTTGGATTGGGATTGGAAAGAACTGTCGGCTGGATTTGCGGACTTGAACATGTCCGGGAAACTATTCCTTTCCCGAGAATGATTTATCAGAAATACGCCTTAGCGAACGATCTAAATCTAAAAGTCAAATCTGACAAATGTTTAATTAAGATTTGAAATTTAAGATTTGAAATTTGAAATTTAGAAATAACTATGACACTTGATAGTAATGATTAGTATTATCCTTATTCGCAGGCGTTGCAGCAGTATCATCTGTCCTGATGATTACAAGATCTAATATTGTAATTGCAGCGCTGTTTTTAATTTTGAATCTCGGTGCGATTGCAGGTTTGTACCTTTTACTAAATGCACAATTTATTGCGGTAATTCAGGTTATAGTTTATGCCGGCGCAATTATGGTTCTTTTCCTCTTTGTTATTATGCTTCTTAAGCCTGAGCATGAAAAAAGTGTTACTAAAATTAAAGGTGTAAAAACTTTTGCTTTTTTAATTACACTTTTAGTTTTTGTTCAAATTGCATATTTGATTTTGTCTTCGTCTGCGTCTCAAAATGTTTCTCCAAATATCCAGGCGAGCATAAACGCCGGAACAATAGAAACGATCGGAAGAGAATTATTCACAAATTATGTTTTACCTTTTGAAGCCGCAGGATTTCTTCTTCTTGCTGCAACGATAGGTGCACTTATTTTAGCAAAAAAGAAATTAGAATAGATAAATGAGATACTGTTTCTACGTCTGAAAATGTTGGCAATCAAAATATTTTGTGTTCAATAGCTCACGACACCTTTAGGTCGTGGATAAATAAAAAAACAATATACCATAATAAAGCACAAGATGTTCTTATTTTACCCCGAATAAATTCGGGGCTATTAAAAAATTATTAGAGAATAAAATGTCTGTACCAATAGATTATTACTTAATACTCAGCGCGTTTATGTTTATCGTTGGCGTTGCAGGAGTTCTTACAAGAAGAAATGCAATTGTTGTTTTTATGTCTGTTGAACTGATGCTGAACTCTGCGAACCTTACATTGGTAACTTTCTCATCTTTTATGGGAAATCCGGTTGGACAGCTTTTTGTGTTTTTTGTAATGACTGTTGCCGCTGCTGAAGCTGCAGTCGGGCTTGCAATTATAATTGCTCTGTTTCGAAATAAACTGACAGTGAACATCGACGAGATTAATATTTTGAAGTGGTAGAGCATTGTCACACTGAGCAGTCGAAGTGTGACAAATTGAAGAAATAAAGTCATCCTTCGACAGGCTCAGGATGACACGTCAAATAAAGTTTTATGATCAATCTAATGTATTTAACGGTTCTGCTTCCTCTTTCGGGCTTCATCATTAATGGAACTTTTGGGATCGCAAAATTAAAAATGAAAAAGTTATAGGAACAATCGGAAGTGGAGTAATCGGTCTTTCATTTCTTATTACTGTCTTTGCTTTTTTCCAGACTCTTGCACTTCCGGTTGAACAAAGAAAAACAATAATAAATCTTTTTACCTGGCTTAAGTTTCTTCTCTCGATATCAGTTTTGCTTACCAGGTTGATCAACTTTCACTTGTAATGGCTTTAATCGTAACCGGAGTTGGTTTTATAATTCATGTTTATTCAATCGGTTATATGCATGGCGATAAAAGTTTCTGGAGATTTTTTGCATATCTGAATCTTTTCATTTTTGCAATGATGAATCTGATACTTGCCGATAATTTTGTTCTGTTGTTTTTAGGATGGGAAGGCGTTGGTCTTTGTTCTTATCTTTTAATCGGTTTCTGGTATGACAGAAAATTTGAAAAAGGTACAACAGGCGATGCAGCTAAAAAAGCTTTTATCGTAAACAGGATTGGGACTTCGGATTTCTTCTTGGAATGTTTTTAATCTATTTAACTTTTAATAGCCTAAACTTTAGTGATGTATTTGCAAAAGCTTCATCGTTCGGTGTTCCTGAAACTACTTTTACATTCATTGCATTATTTCTTTTTATAGGTGCAACCGGTAAATCTGCACAAATACCTTTGTTTGTCTGGCTTCCCGATGCAATGGCTGGTCCGACTCCTGTTTCTGCATTAATACATGCAGCAACAATGGTTACGGCAGGAGTTTATATGGTTGCAAGATGTTCAATCATTTTTGCATCTGCGCCTGCTATTCTTATGGTTATTGCTGTTATCGGAACTTTAACTGCGTTGTTTGCTGCAACAATTGGTGTTGTGCAAAATGATATTAAAAAAGTTCTTGCTTACTCAACTATAAGTCAGCTTGGATATATGTTTCTTGCAATGGGAGTCGGTGCATTTTCAGCAGGAATTTTCCATGTAATGACTCACGCTTTCTTCAAAGCTTTACTTATTTCTTGGTGCCGGTTCTGTAATTCATTCGATGCATGATGAACAGAATATTCAGCATTACGGTGGATTGAGAAAATACATGCCGAAAACTGCTGTGACATTTTTAATTGCAGCACTGGCAATTTCGGGTATTCCGCCGTTATCCGGTTTCTTTAGTAAAGATGAAATACTCTGGGACTCTTTTGCAAACGGAGGATTTCTTTTCTGGCTTATCGGTGCTTTGACAGCTTTGATAACTGCATTTTATATGTTCAGACTTTACTTCTTAACATTTGAAGGTAAAGAAAGATTCGGACACGAAAAGCATCCGCACGAATCACCAAAAGTTATGGTAATTCCATTAATTATTCTTGCTATACTTTCTGCGATTGGCGGATTTATTGGAATTCCGGAACTCTTTTCCGGCGAACATGGAAACATTTTTCAAGGTTGGTTAGAACCTGTCTTTGCTAGCGCCCAAAACAAACTTATGTTTTATGGAACACACACACATTTTGAAGAAATACTTTTGATGACCATTTCAGTTGTTGGCGTTGTTGCTTCAATTTACTTTGTAAGATATATTTACCTTAAGAAACCCTCCATTGCAGACAACACTTCAAAGAAATTCAAATCGATATATAATCTTTTATGGAATAAATATTTTGTTGATGAAATTTACGATGCAACAGTTGTTAACCCGATTGTTAAAACATCAGATTCATTCTTATGGAAAATTGCCGACAACAAAATTATAGATGGACTTGTAAACGGCATCGCATCAATAATTGGATCGACTTCGGGTGTAATAAAAAAAATACAGACAGGTGTTGCACAATCTTATGCAGTTGATGATGGTTG